>NZ_JBVHLX010000005.1:0-625252 GCF_055558775.1 Streptomyces sp. NPDC025638
CCGCGCGGTGGTCAGGGACCCGGCGTTCGCGCCCGAGCTGGACGGCTCCCCGGAGCCGTTCAAGGTCCACACCCGCTGGATCGAGACCGAGTTCGCGAATGACATCCCGCCCTTCATCACCCCCACCCCCACCGAAACAGAGCGGGAACCCGCCCGGGAGACGGTCGTCGTCGAGGTCGGCGGCAAGCGGCTGGAGGTCGTCCTCCCCGCCTCCCGTACGGGCCCGACGACGGAGGCAAGGACCAAGCGCCGTACCGCCAAGTCGTCGGGCCCGGTCGCCTCCGGCGACACCCTCGCCTCCCCGATGCAGGGCACGATCGTCAAGATCGCGGTCGAGGAGGGCCAGGAGGTCCAGGAGGGCGACCTGGTCGTCGTCCTCGAGGCCATGAAGATGGAACAGCCGCTCAACGCTCACCGCACCGGGACCATCAAGGACCTCTCCGCCGAGGTCGGCGCGTCCGTCACCTCCGGCGCCACGATCTGCCACATCAAGAACTGACCAGGAGCCGACCGGGAACTGACCACACCTGATCGGCAACGGACCGGGAAAGGACGAACAGGCAAGAATGAACAAGGGGGATGAGCTGGAGCAGACCCTGCTCCAGATGAGGGCGCTGGTCGAGGACGCGGTCACCCAGACGCGGCACCGGGCCAATGCCACGCACAGCGCAATGACCGTGGTGACCGATCCCAGCAACGAGCGCATGCGGCGGACCGCCGAACGCCTGGTCTCCACCGCGCGCCGCTCGGTCTCGCTCGCGCTGCCGTGCCGGGTGGCCAAGTCGGAGGCACTGAGCGGCCTGCTCGACATGCTGCGCGAGATCGCCGCCGCCGGTGTCGGGGTCCGTGTGCTCGGGGGGCCGGGGATTCTCGACGACCGCAATGTCCGCCGCCATCTGACGCCGGGGCCCGCGCGGATACCCGCCTTCGAGGTCAGGATCGCGGCGGACCAGTACCAGGAGGTGCTGATCGTGGACGCGCTGATGGCCCTGATGCGTGCCGAGTCCGGAGGGTCGGGCCCGCAGGCCGTGACCATCCGGGTGCCGATGGTGCTGCGGGCTCTCGACACGTTGTTCACGGGCGCCTGGTCCAGTGCGACGCCGGCGCGGAGCTACCGCAGGGTGTCCGCTCGGGGCCGTACCGAGATCGCCCGCCGGGTGCTCACCTGCCTCACCTCGGGCCACACCGACGAGGCCGCCGCCCAGAGCCTCGGCCTGTCCGTCCGCACCTATCGACGCCACGTCGCCGAGCTGATGCAGGAGCTGGGTGCCGTCTCCCGTTTCCAGGCGGGCGTGCAGGCCGTCGAACTGGGCCTGCTCACACCGGAGGCCACCGCGGCATGACCGCCCGTCCACCCGGCTATGAACGCCGAAGAATGGCATCCATCGTCGCCTCCAGATACGCCGGGAACTCCTCGGGCGAGGGCAGTACGGTCGGCGCGGCGTGGCCCAGCTGGGCGTGCCCCAGATAGAAGCTGTACGCCATCAGCGCGCGCCGTCGGGCCTCGTCCTCGGCGAAGTCCAGTTCGGTGAAAAGCCCGGCCAGATAGCCGATCCGGCGTTCGGTGACCTGTCTCAGCGCGGTGGCCACCTGGGGGTGGTCGGCGCTGGCGAGCAGCGAGACCTCCAGCGGATCGGCCCTGGCCGGCTTGATGACCTCGGTGAACAGCCGGCGCAGGCGCTTTTCCGGGTCGGGCTCGGTCTCCACCGCCGCGATGATCTCCTCGGTGTCCGCCTCGACCCAGCGGGCGAGCGTGGCCTCGATCAGTGCCTCACGGTTGTCGAAGTGCCAGTAGAAGCTGCCCTTCGTGGCGCCGAGCCGGGCCGCGAGCGGCTCGACCGCCACCGCCGAGAGGCCGCCGCCCTCCTTGAGGGCGGCGAGCGCGGCATCCGCCCAGTCGCGGGCGCTGAGCCGGGCCTTCCTGGTCTGCTGCCGCCGCTCCGCCTTCTGCCGTTGCACCATGTCCATACGCTACCGTATGGTTGACCATACGCAAGCGTATGGAGGTACGCAATGCTCAAGGACAAGCCCGTGGCCGTGGGGTTTCCCGAAGGTGCCCGGCTGATCAGGACGGCGGTGGACCGGCCCGACTACCGGGACGCGTACGCCATGGAGCTGCTGCCCGGGATGCCGCGCGATCCGGCGGCCTGGACGGGCATCCTGCGTGATGCCTTCCCGATCAAGGCGCAGCAGGACGGCGAGGCTCTCATGGACGTGAGCACGGCCGGTCTGGACGCCTGGGCCTCGATCGTCGTCGACGACAAGTACGTCACCCTGTGCAGCTCGGTGAAGACGAACGCATGGCGCTCCCGGCTCTACTGGGGTGTCGTCAAGCGCGTGCACCCCTTCATGGCCCGCGCCATGATGGTCCGCACCCACCGCAAGCTCGCGCTCGCCGCGCAGAAGGCCGCGTAGCAGAAGGTCCCGTAACAGGGGTTACGTCGCAGGGGGCCGCGCGACGGACGTCCGCGCGGCCGGCCCCGGCGACCGCTCCGTGACCCGGGTCAGATGCCGGTGGAAGACCTCGCGCGTGTCCGGCGTCAGGGTGCGCAGGGCGACCAGGGCAGTGATCACGACGTCGCAGAGCTCGCCCTGGACGTCCTCCCACGTATGGGTGATGCCCTTGCGCGGGTTCTGCCCCGTCGCGCCGATCACCGCCTCGGCGACCTCGCCGACCTCCTCCGACAGCTTCAGCATGCGCAGCAGCATGCCCTCCTGCCCGCCCTGCGGACGGTTCGCGTCCAGCCAGGACCACAGGTCGTCGATGGAGGCCCAGAGGTCGGGCAGTTCGGAGGGTGCCGTCGTGTGCGTCGTGTGCGTGTCCTGATCGGTCATGCGCGCAGCCTGCCACGGCATGGCTGCCCGGCTACTCGTCGAACAACGACTCCTGTTCCCCCTCCTTCTGCTGCCGCACCCGGCTGTTCCGCGTCCCCACCACCACCGCCGTGACCGCCGCCGTCACGCCCAGGGCCGCCGGGACCATCCAGCCGCGGTCGAAGACATGGCCCAGGGCGTGGTCGAGGGAGAGACGGCCCGGGCCGGTGATGGCGAGGCCGGCCGCTGCCAGGCCGAGGGACGCCGCGTACTCGAAACCGCCCTCCGCGGCGAAGAAGCCGTTGGGTACGTGGACCGCGGCCGCGCCCGCCATCGCGCCGGCCGCCGCCGCACCCGCGGCCGGCGTGGCCAGGCCCAGCGCCAGCAGGGTGCCGCCGCCCGCCTCCGCGAGCCCCGCCGCCGTCGCGCTCGCCTTTCCGGGCAAGTAGCCGACGGACTCCATGAACTTGCCGGTCCCCTCGATGCCACCCCCGCCGAACCAGCCGAGGAGCTTTTGCGCGCCGTGTGCGGCGAGCACCCCACCGGTACCCATTCGGAGCAGCAGCAGACCCACATCACGTCGGTCGTAACAGTTCACGGTGACTCCCCATCAGGACAGGCGGACAGCAGGAACAAGGCCCCCTCCGCGTATCCACCGTCGCATCCGGCACACCCGCGCCGCCTGTCCGGGGCGCCGTTCGGGTGGCGGGGCCGGGGGAGCGGTGTGAGTCTGGCTGGCATGACGATTCAGCCAGCCAAACTCAGCGATCCGGCCGTCCGGGCCTTCGTCACCGCTGTCAACGCCCATGACCGCGAGGGTTTCCTGCAGATCCTCGCCCCCGGCGCGACGATGTCCGACGACGGCTCCGACCGCGACCTCGCCGACTGGATCGACCGGGAGATCTTCTCCACCCACGGTCATATGGAAGTCGACAAGGAGACCCGCGACGGCCGGGCCCTCGTCGCCCGCTACAGCAACGACACCTGGGGCGAGATGCGCACCAGGTGGAGCTTCATCGTCGAGGACGACGGGCGGATCTCCCGCTTCGAGACCGGGCAGGCCTGACAAAACACCCCATGGCCACAATGCCCTCGAAGGGCTTGTGTTCGTAGTGAGCGCGCTCGGCTTCGGCTGCTGGGCGATCGGCGGATGGGGTCCCCCCTGCTCCTTTAGAGCTTGGGGGAGGCAGGACTCGGACGGGCAGCCGCTCGGCTGGGGCAAGGTCGACGACGAGGAGTCCGTACGGGCGATCCACCGCGCCCTCGACCTCGGTGTCACCTTCTTCGACACCGCGGACGATGGGGGTACCTCCCTGCTCGAACGAAGTTGAGAGCTTGGGGGAGGCACCGGGCACAGCGAGCGCGTGCTCGGCGGCGCCCTCGGCAAGCGGCGGGACGAGGTCGTCGTCGCCACCAAGTGGGGCAACGTCTTCGACGAGGAAACCCGCACGCTCACCGGCAGCGACGACTCCCCGGCCTACGCCCGCCGGGCCCTCGAGGCCTCCCTGCGCCGGCTCGGGGCCGACCACGTCGATCTCTACCAGCTGCACGTCTCCGACGCCGATCCCGCCAGGGCGGCGGCCGAACTCCGCGACCTGTGCGAGGAGTTCGTCCGTGAGGGACTCATCCGTGCGTACGCCTGGAGCACCGACGACCCCGAACGCGCCGCCGTCTTCGCGCAGGGCGAGCACTGCACGGCCGTGCAGCACGCCCTGAACGTGCTTCAGGATGCCCCGCAACTCCTGCGACTCTGCGAGGAGTTGGAGCTCGCCAGCATCAACCGCGGTCCCCTCGCCATGGGGCTGCTCGGCGGCCGGCGGCACACCGGGCTCGAATCCGGGGACATCCGCAGCAGGCCCCCGGCCTGGCTCCAGGGATTCGGCGACGGCTCCGGCGCCGACCCCCAGTGGCTCGCCCGGGTCGACGCGCTGCGCTCCGTCCTGACCAGCGACGGCCGTACGCCCGCCCAGGGCGCCCTCGCCTGGCTGTGGGCGCGCAGCCCGCGCACCGTGCCGATCCCGGGGTTCCGCTCGGTCGCCCAGGCGGAGCAGAACGCGGGCGCGATCGCGAAGGGGCCGCTCACCGCCGGGCAGCTGGCCGAGGTCGGCCGGATACTCGGGAGGTGAACGGCCCCGACGGGAGCGGGCGGCTCAGTGGGCCTGGCCGCCGTACTGGACGTAGGGCTGCGGCTGGGCGTCGTACACCTGCTGACCTTCGTACGCCTGCTGACCGCCGTACGCCTGCCGTGCGTAGGGGCCGCCGCCCTGCTCGGTGAGCGTGAGCTGTCCGGCCTTGATGGTGGCCAGGCGCGGGGCGCGGCGGGCGATCGACGAGTCGTGGGTGACCATGACGAACGTGAGGCCGTGCTCCCGCCACAGGCCCTCCAGCAGGGCCATGATGTCGTCGCGGGTGCCCTCGTCGAGGTTGCCGGTGGGCTCGTCGGCCAGCAGTACCTTCGGTCGCTTGACCAGCGCGCGGGCGATGGCGACACGCTGCTGCTGGCCGCCGGACATCTCGGACGGGACATGAGCGAGGCGCTCGCCGAGGCCGACCGAGCGCAGGGCCTCGGCCGCCCGCTCGCGGCGCTCGGCCGGCTTGACGCCGAGGGGGACCAGCGCCGTCTCGACGTTCTCCTGCGCGGTCAGCGTCGGGATGAGGTTGAACGCCTGGAAGATGATGCCGATCTTCTCGGCGCGCAGCCGGGTCAGCCTGGCCTCGCCGATGGTGGCGAGGTCCACGCCGTCCAGCTCGACGCTGCCGGCGGACGGGCGGTCCAGGCCGCCGATCATCTGGAGGAGGGTGGACTTGCCGCCGCCGGTGGGGCCCTGGATGACGAGCTGGTCGCCGTCCTCGATGGTGAGGTCGATGCCGCGCAGCGCCTCCACCGTCTCCTTGCCCCGGGTGTAGCGCTTGGTGACGCCGGTGAGTCTGTACATGGGTGCTCCGTGAAGTGCGAAGGCGTGGGTGAGGGAGGAGGGGGCGGGGCGCCGCGTCCCGGGGGGAGTGGAGGCGGCGCCCCGGCTCGGGGGGTGTTACGAGACGCTGCGCAGGGCGTCGGCGGGGCGCATCCGGGAGGCGCGCCAGCCGCCCATGGCGCCGGCGATCAGACCGCCGGTGACCGCCAGGCCCACCGCGAGCGCGATGGTGGTCATCGAGACGGGCGCGGTCAGGGCGATCTCCAGCTTGCTCGCGGTGGACTGGCCGGGACCGCCGCCGCCCGGGCCGCCCATGCCGCCCGGCCCGCCGCCGGTGCTGCCGAGCTGTGCGGTGAGCTTCGGGCTGATCGCGGTGACCGTGTAGGCGGCCGCGAGGCCCAGAGCGATGCCGAGGCCGCCGCCGAGCAGGCCGTTGACCATGGACTCGCCGACGACCTGCCGGGTCACCTTGTGCGAGGGCCAGCCCAGCGCCTTGAGGGTGCCGAACTCACGCACACGCCGGGACACGGCCGAGGAGGTGAGCAGCGCGGCCACCAGGAAGGCCGCGGCCAGCACCGCGATCGACAGCCACTTGCCGACGCTGGAGGCGAGGCTGGAGGCGGTGGACAGCGAACCGGAGACGGTGGACGCCAGATCGGAGGAGGTGGTGACCGTCGTACCGGAGATGTTCGCCTGGATCGCCTTCTTCACGGCGGAGATCTGCTGGGAGTCGGTCGCCTTGACGTAGATCGTGGTGACCTTGTTCTTGGCGTCGGCCAGCGTCTGCGCCTGCTTCAGCGGCAGATAGACGTCGGTGGTGGACTCGCTGCTGCTGGGCGTCGCGATGCCGATGACCGTGTACTTGGTGCCGGAGATCTTGAAGGCCGAACCGACCTTGTACTTCTTCGACTTGGCGTAGGACTTGCTGACCACCGCGACCTTGGCGTCGGTCTGCGACGCGGTGAACGTCCTGCCCGAGGTGATCTTCGTCGAGGCCAGCGGGCCGAGTTCCTGGTGGGTGACGTCGATGCCGGCCACGGAGTAGTTGTTGACGTCGAAGTTGGCGCCGCCGCCCTGCACCTGCGGCTGGCCGCTGCCGCCGGTGGAGCCGCCCGGGCCGCCCTGGGCCTGGCCGTTGCTGCCGCTGCCGCTGGAGCTCTGCGCCTTGCCCTGGGTGAAGGAGCCGTCGACCTTGGTGACGTTCAGGGAGAGGGCACCGACGGCGCTCGCCACGCCCTTCTGCGCGGAGACCTTCTCGACGAGGGAGGACTTCAGGGCCTGGCCGCCCTGTGTCATCACCCGGTCGGAACTCTGTGAGGTCTTCGAGCTCGATTTGGCGTCGAACTTGAAGTTCGGACCTTGCGAGCTGCCGGCCTTGGGTGCGGATTGTGCCTTGGTGACCGTCATGTCGGTGCCGAGGCCGTAGAGCGATTTCAGGACTTTGTCCTGCGCCTGCGTCATACCGGCCGACACCGAGCTGACGGTGATGACCAGCGCGATACCGAGCGCCAGACCCAGTGCGATGACCAGGGCCGCCTTCTTGCGGCGGCCCAGCTCGCGCTTGAGATAGATGCCAAACATCCCGTTCCTCGAAGGTTCTTGGCGCCCGCTGTGGGCGCGGCCACAAGCTATGGAGGAACCTTTGCGGCGCACTGAGTAAAACGTGTGTCAGAGCTGAGAAAGCGGGCTATGGAATCGATTTTTCATAAGACAGCAAATTCCTGGCCTGCAGAGGGCCTCCTGCAAGGAAACCGCTGTTGAGTGCGGTGTACGGTCCCGGGATGCGCGATTCTTCTCGGCTCACCCGGCGTGCCGCTCTCGGTCTGACGGCCGCCGCCCTTCCCCTGTCCGCGGCCACCCCCGCCCACGCCACGACCATCATCGACGGGGACCGGCTGGCCCGTGGCGGAATCCAGGCGCGGGGCACCACCGGTCTGCCCAAGAAGCTCACCGCCCGCTCCTGGCTCATCGCCGACGGCGAGAGCGGGGAGGTGCTCGCCTCGTTCAACGCGCACCGGCGGCTGCCGCCCGCGTCCACGCTGAAGATGCTGTTCGCGGACACCGTGCTGGAGAAGTTCGAGCGGACCGAGCGGCACAAGGTCACCGACGCCGACCTGGCCGGGATACCGTCCGGCTCCAGCCTCGTCGGCGTCAAGCCCGGCATCACCTACACCGTCGAGCAGCTCTGGCAGGGCGTGTTCCTGCGCTCCGGCAACGACGCGGTGCATGTGCTGGCCCATATGAACGGCGGGGTCGCGAAGACGGTCGCGGAGATGCAGGCCAAGGCCGAGGACCTGCAGGCACTGGACACGCATGTGGTCAGCCCCGACGGCTTCGACCACGCGGGACAGCTGTCCTCCGCCTACGACCTGACCCTTTTCGCCCGCCATGGGCTGAAGAACGATGACTTCCGCGGCTACTGCGGCACCAGGACCGCCGACTTCCCGGCGGGCGGCAAGAAGACCTTCCAGATCCAGAACACCGACCGCCTGCTGACGGGCGCCTGGGGCCTCGGCACGTACCAGGGGCTGATCGGTGTGAAGAACGGCTACACCAGCCATGCCGGCAACACCTTCACCGGCGCGGCCACCCGTGACGGTCGCACCCTGCTGGTCACCGTGATGCACCCCGCCGCCGGCAGCAACGCCGTCTACGAGGAGACCGCCGCGCTGCTCGACTGGGGCTTCGGCACGGGGAGTTCGGCGCAGGCGGTGGGCACGCTGGTCGAGCCGCTCAGTGAGGGCGGGGCGAAGGCGGGCGCCGGGGCGGAGGCGAAGTCGGCCCGGGCCGCCGCGGGCGGGTCGGGCTCGGCGTCCGGGCGCCCGTCGACCTGGCGTCTGCTGGAAGGGGGCGCCGGGACGGTGGCACTGCTGGGAGGCGGCGCGTGGGCGCTGCGGCGGCGCCGGGCGGGGAAGAACGCGGCGAAGACCGCGAGGAAGGCCGCCGGGAGGGCGGCGGGGAAGCACGCGCGGGAGACGGACGTGGAGAAGACGGACGTGGAGAAGACGGACGTGGAGCGCGCCGGCCGGGGCTGAGAAGCCGGTCCACGCGGCAGCCGTTCCACCCACCGGTGCGCACCCCGCGGTCCCTCGCGAGGTCCACCCCCAACCCGGTCCGGTGGAACGGCTGCCGCCTCCCCCCTCGGTGTGGTCGGCGGAACCTGGATGGTCCAAGTGTGAAGTTCTTGTGAAGGAAGTTGAGCATAAGCCCACCACCGGCCGCAATACCGCGGATGTTCAAATTCCGCTTGTGCAGGTTGGGGAGTTGACGGAGCGTGGGAGCGCTCAGCCCCGGCCCACGTACGGCATCGCCGTCGCCAGTACCGTCGCGAACTGCACATTCGCCTCCAGCGGCAGCTCGGCCATGTGCCGCACGGTGCGCGCCACGTCGGCCACGTCCATCACCGGCTCCGGCGCCGTCTCGCCGTTCGCCTGCAGCGCGCCCGTCTCCATCCGCGCCGTCATGGCGGTGGCCGCGTTGCCGATGTCGATCTGCCCGACGGCGATGGCGTACGGACGCCCGTCCAGCGACAGCGACTTGGTGAGGCCGGTCAGTGCGTGCTTGGTCGCGGTGTAGGCGACCGAGTGCGGTCGGGGCGTATGGGCGGAGACGGAACCGTTGTTGATGATCCGGCCGCCGCGCGGCCGCTGCTCCTTCATCTGCCGGTACGCCGCCTGCGCGCACAGGAACGCCCCGTTGAGGTTGGTGTCCACCACATGCCGCCAGGCCTCGAAGGGCAGGTCCTCCACGGGTACCCCGCCGGGTCCGAAGGTGCCCGCGTTGTTGAAGAGCAGATCGACCCGCCCGAACCGGTCGCGCACGGCGGCGAACAGGGCCGTGACGTCGTCGGGGTTCGCGACATCGGTGCGCACGGCGAGCGACTCGCCCTCGGGCGCCAGCGCCGCCGTCCCCGCCAGCTTCTCCGCGCGCCGCCCGGCCAGCGCAACCGACCAGCCGGAGTGCATCAGTTCCACGGCGACCGCCCGCCCGATGCCGGATCCGGCGCCGGTCACCACGGCGATCCTCGATTCCTTGTCAGTCATGGCACCGCAGCGTAGGCGTCGCGTCCGCGATGCGGAATCACATGTCCGCCATACGGTTGCCTCGCGCGGCGGCCCCGGGCGGTGCCCATGGGCTCAGACCGTGACGGCCTCCCCGGGGTAGCGCACCCCGATCCGCTCCCGTATCGCGTCCAGCGTCCGCATCACGGCGAGCGTGCCGTCGAGCGGCACGAGCGGGGACTCGGTCTCACCGGCCCGCAGCGCTCGCATGACCTCCGCCGCCTCGTGCCGCAGGCTGGTGCGCGGCCCGTCAGCCGGCTCCAGCACGAACTCCTCCGGGTCGCGGCCGTCGCGGTGCAGGACGAAGCGCTCGGGGTGGAAGAAGCCGGACGGGATGTCGATACGGCCGAGCGATCCGGTGACCGACGCGGTGTTCGCCGTACCGCCGACGACGGAGCAGTGCACCGAGGCGAGAGCCCCGCTCTCCCAGGAGAGCAGCGCTCCCGTCTGGAGATCGACGCCCTCGTCCGAGAGCACCGCTCTGGCCATCACGTCCGCCGGTTCACCCAGCAGCAACTGCGCGAACGACACCGGATACACGCCCAGATCCAGCAGCGCCCCGCCGCCCAGCGCCGGGTCCCGCAGCCGGTGGGCCGCCGGGAAGGGCCCGGCGAGCCCGAAGTCGGCGTGCACGGTGCGCACCTCGCCGATCGCCCCGTCGTCGACCAGCGCCTTCAGCCGCCGGATCAGCGGGTTGCAGTACATCCACATCGCTTCCATCAGGAAGCTGCCGCGCTCCTTCGCCAGCGCGACCAGTTCCTCCGCCTCGCGCGCGTTGAGCGTGAACGCCTTCTCGCACAGCACATTGCGCCCGGCCTCCAGACACAGCCCGGCGGCCGCCCGGTGCGCCGAGTGCGGGGTGGCGACGTACACGACATCGATGTCCTCGTCGGCGGCGAGCGACTCCCAGTCGCCGTACGCCCGCCCGATCCCGAACCGCTCGGCGAACGCCCGCGCGGGGCCGAGGCTGCGCGAGGCCACCGCCACGATCTCCGCGTCCGGCAGGTCGACCAGGTCCGCGGCGAACGCTGCCGCGATCCCACCCGTCGCCAGGATCCCCCACCGCACGTTCCGCTCCGCCATCCCGGCCCCGCCCTCGCTCATGTGACCCTCGACACTGCGTACGAGCTGAGAGCATAGGTGCCGATTCAATCAAAGCGATCGACGAGGCCGAAAAACCGGAGAGGCCGGAAAAGGGGAGGGACGACACATGCCCGAGCACGCGGCGGCGGCGTCGACACCGGACGCGGAGCGGCAGCCCGTACCCCGCACCCCGGCCACCCGCTCGGCCCGCGGCACCGGCCTTCTCGTCACCCTCGTCCTCGGCGGCCTCACCGCCACGCCCCCGCTCGCGATGGACATGTACCTCCCGTCCCTGCCGGAGGTCACCCGCTCCCTGCACGCGCCCGCAGCGACCGTCCAGCTCACGCTCACCGCCTGCCTCGCCGGAATGGCGCTCGGGCAACTGGTGGTCGGCCCGCTGAGCGACCGCTGGGGCCGCAGACGCCCGCTCCTGGTCGGCCTCGCCGTCTACCTCGTCGCCACCGCCCTGTGCGCGGTGGCGCCCACCGTCGAGACCCTGGTCGCCCTCCGGCTGGCCCAGGGCCTCGCGGGCGCGGCCGGGATCGTCATCGCGCGGGCCGTCGTACGCGACCTCTACGACGGCATGGCCATGGCCCGCTTCTTCTCCACCCTGATGCTGATATCCGGGACCGCCCCGATCGTCGCTCCGCTGATCGGCGGGCAGATCCTGCGCGTCACCGACTGGCGGGGCGTCTTCGTGGTCCTCACCGTCGTCGGCGCCGTGCTCGCCACGCTCGTCTGGCTCCGGCTCCCCGAGACCCTGCCGCCCGCCGAACGCCACGAAGGCGGGGGCGGCGAGGCCCTGCGCGCGATGCGCGGTCTGCTCTGTGACCTCCCCTTCACCGGCTACATGCTCGCCGGCGGCTTCGCCTTCGCCGCGCTGTTCGCCTACATCTCCGCCTCGCCCTTCGTCATCCAGGAGATCTACGGTGCCTCCCCGCAGACCTTCAGCCTGCTGTTCGGCCTCAACTCGGTCGGCCTGGTGATCGCCGGACAGATCAACGGGAAGGTGCTGGTCGGCCGGGTGCGCCTGGACAAGGTGCTGGCCGTCGGCCTGACCGTGACCGTCCTCGCCGCGACCGCCCTGCTGCTGATGTCCACCGGCGTCCTCGGCAAGGTGGGCCTGGCCCCGGTCGCCGCCGCGCTCTTCGTCCTGATGTCCGCGATGGGCATCACCCTCCCCAACGCCCAGTCCCTCGCCCTGCTGCGCACCCGGCACGCCGCCGGCTCCGCCTCCGCGCTGCTCGGCACCTCCTCCTTCCTCGTCGGGGCCGTCGCCTCCCCGCTCGTCGGAGTCGCCGGGGAGCACACCGCCGTACCGATGGCGCTGGTCCAACTGGCCGGAGCACTGGTGGCTCTGGCCTGCTTCGTGGGAATGTGCCGTCCCTGGATCACATCTGCGGACGCGGAAGCCGGGGATTCCCCCAGCGCAAGCGAAACCGAAAGCCCGGGGGAGGAGAACTGAGCGCACCCAGACTCCGCGTCGACACACCGGAACGGGCCGGGCTCGACGCCGAGGAACTGCACCACCTCGTCCGCGAGGTCCACGACCTGACCACCGGCGACCACCCCTGGGCGCCCGGCGTCGTCGTGGTGGCCGGACGCGGGCCGGTCATCGCCGTCGAGGAGGCCGCGGGCTGGGCCGTGCGGTACGTGTCGTACGACCCGGAGACCGAGCGGGGCGTCGAACTGGCGCCCCAAGCCCGCGTTCCGATGACCGTCGACACCCCCTTCGACCTGGCCTCCCTCACCAAGCTGTTCACCTCCGTCGCCGCCGTGCAGCAGATCGAGCGGGGCACGCTCGGCATCGACGCCCGGGTCGGCGCCTATCTGCCCGAGTACCGCGGGGCCGCCGCGCACGGCATCACCGTCCGGCAGCTGCTCACCCACACCTCCGGGCTGCGCCCCGAACTCCCGCTGTACGACTGCCCGGACGACGCGGCCCGCCTTGCCCTGCTGCGGGCCGAGGAGCCGACGGGCGAACCGGGCACGTACCTCTACTCGGACCTGAACATGCTGCTGCTCCAGGCCGTGCTGGAGCGGATCACCGGACGCACCCTCGACCTCCTCGTGCACGAGGGGATCAGCCGGCCGCTCGGGATGACGGCGACCGACTTCGGGCCGTGCCGGGGCGCCGCGGCGACCGAGGACCAGCGGTGGCCGTGGGCCAAGGCGGAGCGGGGGATGCTGCGGGGCGTGGTCCACGACGAGAACGCGTGGGCGCTGGGCGGGGTCGCGGGCCACGCGGGCCTGTTCTCGACGGGACGCGATCTGGCGGTCTTCTGCCGGGCGTTGCTGGCGGGCGGCGCATACGGCCCCGCGCGCATCCTCGGCCCCGACTTCGTGGAGCTGCTGCTGACCCCGCCGGGGCTGGGCTTCGCCGTCGACCAGCCGTGGTTCATGGGGGAGCTGTCGGGGCGCGGAGCTGCGGGCCACACGGGCTTCACGGGGACCTCGCTGATCCTGGACCCGGCCACGGACATCTTCCTGGTGCTGCTGGCCAACACGGTGCATCCCCGCAGACGCCCGTCGGACAGCGGGCCGAGGGCGAGGGCGGCGACTCGGATGGCCCGGGCGGTTCGGGAGACCTGAGAGAATCACACGGTGAACGTCCCCGTCTCCCCAGCCGAAAACCTCCGTGCCGCTCTCGCCGGGCTGCTCGACGGGCTCCCGCCCAAGCAGGCCGCCGGTGCCGTGGAGCGGCTGATCGCCAACTACCGGGGGCGGACCCCGACCGACGCGCCCATCCTGCGGGACCGCGCCGACGTCGCCGCGTACGCCGCGTACCGGATGCCCGCCACCTTCGAGGCGGTGCGCGCGGCGCTGGAGGCGTTCGCGGAGGCCGTGCCCGGGTGGGTGCCCGGCAGCCATGTCGACGTCGGGGGCGGGACCGGCGCGGCGACCTGGGCCGTCAGCGCGACCTGGGACGGGGTCCGGCCGGTGACCGTGCTGGACTGGGCCGAGCCCGCGCTGGCCCTCGGCCGGGAGCTCGCCGCCGCCAACCCGGCCCTGCGGGACACGACGTGGCAGCGCTCTCGCATCGGAGCGGCGCTCACCATCGAGAGCACCGATCTCGTCACCGTCTCCTACGTCCTCAACGAACTCTCCGACGCCGACCGCGCCGCCCTCGTCGACGCGGCCGCTGCCGCCGCGCAGGCCGTGGTGATCGTCGAGGCCGGCACACCCGCCGGATACGCCCGCGTCATCGAGGCCCGCGACCGGCTCGTCGACGCCGGATTCCAGGTCGCCGCGCCCTGCCCGCACAGCGCCGCCTGCCCCATCGTCCCCGGCGAGGACTGGTGCCACTTCTCGGCCCGGGTCAGCCGCTCCTCCCTGCACCGTCAGGTCAAGGGCGGCTCACTGCCGTACGAGGACGAGAAGTTCAGCTACGTCGCCGCCGCCCGCATCCCGGCCGCCCCGGCCGCCGCCCGCGTGGTGCGGCGCCCGCAGATCCGCAAGGGCCAGGTGCTTCTCGATCTGTGCGAGGCCGAGGAGCAGCTGCGCCGCACGACGGTCACCAAACGCCACGGCGACCTGTACAAGGCGGCCCGGGACGCCGACTGGGGCGACCCCTGGCCGCCGCGCGAGGACGACACCTCACACCCGTAGCTCCCGCAGCTCCTGCGTGCAGCACTTCACGCTGCCGCCGCCCTTGAGGAGTTCGCTCAGGTCCACGCCCACCGGCTCGAAGCCGCGCTCCCGCAGCGGACCGAACAGCCCGGCCGCCGCCTGCGGCAGCACCACGCGCAGACCGTCCGACACGGCGTTCAGCCCGAACGCGGCCGCGTCCTGGTCCCCGGCGGTCAGCGCGTCCGGGAACAGCCGCCGCAGCACCTCCCGGCTGCCCGGCGAGAAGGCGGGCGGGTAGTACATGACCTCGTCCCGCGCGTCGTCGAGGACGGCCAGGGCGGTGTCCAGGTGGTAGTACCGGGGGTCGACCAGCTCCAGACCGATCACCGGGCGGCCGAGGAACTCCTGCGCCTCGCCGTGCGACAGGGGGCTCGCCCGGAAGCCACGCCCGGCCAGCACGAAGGAGGCGGTGACGGCGAAGTCGCCCTCGCCCTCGTTGACGTGGACGGGCTCGTGGAGGTGCGTGAAGCCGTGCGCGCGGTACCAGTCCAGATGCGCGGCGGCCTCGTCGGCCCGCTCCCGGTGGGCGAACCGCGCGCCCAGCACCCGCCCGTCCACCACGGTGGCGCCGTTGGCCGCGAACACCATGTCGGGCAGCCCGGGGACCGGGACGAGCTCCTCGACGGTGTGGCCGAGGGCGCGGTAGAGGTCACGCAACTGCTCCCACTGGGCGACCGCGAGGGGTGTGTCGACGGGCTTGCGCGGGTCCATCCACGGGTTGATGGAGTACGTGACCTCGAAGTGCCTGGGTGAGCACATCAGATAGCGCCGGGGTGTGGCGCCGCGGGAAAGGGCCAAGGCGGGCTCCTCCGGTACCGCAGGGGGTTGTTGCTGCCCATGGTGCGGTTGCGGCGGGCCCGGCGCGTGTGCCGAACGGGTTGTCTTCCTGGTTAGCCTCGACCCATGGTCAAGAAGCCCGCCCCCGACGCCACCCGGCGCAGCGAGAAGTCCCGCCGCGCGATCTACGACGCCGCCCTCGCCCTGGTCGCGGAGGCCGGGTACCCGAAGACCACCGTCGAGGGGATCGCCGCCCGTGCCGGGGTCGGCAAGCAGACCATCTACCGCTGGTGGGGCTCGAAGGCGGACGTCCTCCTGGAAGCCTTCCTGGACCTCGGCGAGCAGGCGGCGCGGGCCGCGGGGCAGGAGCCGTACCAGATCCCGGACACCGGCGACCTCGCCGCCGATCTCAAGGCCGTCCTGCGCGCCACGGTCGACGAACTGCTCGACCCCCGCTTCGAGGCGCCCTCCCGCGCCCTGGCCGCCGAGGGCGTGGTCAACGAGCAGCTCGGCCGCGAGTTCGTCGGCAAGCTCCTCGAACCCCAGCTCCAGCTGTACGTCGACCGGCTGCGCTCCGCGCAGACCCAGGGGCACGTACGGCCCGACGTGGACCCGCGCATCGCCCTGGAGCTGTTCGTCTCGCCCCTCGCCCAGCGCTGGCTGCAGCGCACCGGACCGATCTCGTACGACTACACCGACACCCTGGTCGACTACGCGCTCGGTGGACTCGCCCCGCGCTGACCGGAAATCGCAGGTCGGAAGCCCGGCATGTCCCGACAAGGCACCCCGGCGCACGGGAAGGCGGGAGCATAGGGCATGCTGTGCGCAGCAGAGCGAGGCGAGGCGATACATGAGCGCGACGTTCGGCGGCCGTACCGGCCGGCAGGGCAAACTCTCCCAATGGCTGCGCGGACGCCGCCCGCAGGACGCGGCCGACGAGGGCGGCCGTGAGGCCCTGCTGCTCGCCGCCGCCGGAGCGGGACTGCCGCTCGCGCCCGCCGCGTACCCCGCGCCCGGCTACCGCTGTTCCTGCGACCGCGTCGGCTGTCCCACCCCCGCCCGGCACCCGGTGTCGTTCGCCTGGCAGACGCAGTCCACCACCGACCGCGCCCAGATCGAGCGCTGGGCCCGGCATCAGCCGCAGGCCAACTTCATCACCGCGACCGGCATGGTGCACGACGTCCTCGACGTCCCCCTGGAGGCCGGCCGGCAGGCGCTGGAGCGGCTGCTCGGCTCCGGGGTCGAGGTCGGGCCGGTCGCCGAGAGCGACGACGGCCGCATGCTGTTCTTCGCCCTCACCCGCGGCACGCCCGAGGACGAGGACGAGTGGTGGCCGTGCGAACTGGACTGCCACCCCGAGACGATGGACGAGCACCCGGGGCTGCGCTGGCACTGCCGGGGCTCCTATGTGCTCGTACCGCCCGCCCGGCTGCCCGGCGACGACGACCGGACGGTGCGCTGGGTACGCGGCCCGGAGCATGCGCTGCCCGACCCGCTCAGCCTTCTCGAGGTGCTCACCGACGCCTGCGCCCGGCACGCCGGCGAGGAACCCGGCCACACGTCGGCGACCTGGCCCCTGCGCCACTGAGGGCGGCGCGTCCTTCTACTCGCCCTGCGCCGCCGTCAGTCCCTGGATGCGGCCCAGCATCGACACCTTGCCGTCGCCCGAGCCCTTCTTCGGGTCCAGGACGACCTCGTTGGAGACGAACTCCAGCGTCAGCGACTGCTTGACCTCGCCCTTCGTCAGGGCCTGCACGTCCTTGTTCGGGGCCGGGACGGACGTGCCCGCGGCGGCGGTCTCCTTCTCGTAGTGGTGCGTGGTGAAGAACACCAGCGCCCCGCCGTCCTTCGTGCGCAGCGCCAGCGGTGCGTAGTCGCCGTTCGTGCGCGGCTCGTCGATGTACTGCGTGGCCAGACCCGGCTTGCGGGCCTCCTCGGCGCGTGTCTTGCGCCAGCCGCTGGTGTGCTCGCCGTCCGCGAAGACGCTGCCGCCGCTGTTCAGATACGTCGCGTACTGCTGGCTCAGGTCCTGCGGGCGGACGGCCAGTTCGGCCGCGGTCGCCGGTACGGCTTCGGCCCAGCCGTCCTTGTCCGTCTGGAACTGGGGCACGCTGTCCGGGGCGAGCAGCGTCAGATACGCCACCTGGAAGGGCTCGGACAGGCTGTCGCGGGTGAAGACGAACAGCCAGCGGGCGCTGCCGCCCTTGTTGGCGGCGGTGTCGGCGACGAACCAGCGGGGCCAGCCCGCTTTCTTGGGAATGGTGAACTTCGCGTCCGACAGCTTCAGCGGCACGTGCCCCGCGTTGCCGCCGGGGTTGTTCGCATGGCCGGCCTTCAGCCGGACGCTGTCGATGTCGCCGAGGGCACCGGTGACATAGTCCGCGTCCAGGGAGCTGTCGAACGCCTGGTCCGCCCGGTTGTAGGCGTCCGTGAACCGCGCCAGCGCCTTCGCGGCCTCGGCCTTGGTGGTGGCGGGGATCACCTCGCGCTCCCCGTGCACCACCACACACCCACTCGCCGTCAGCGACAAAGCGAGCAACGAGGCCGCTATGAGTGCGTTCCGGTCACCGCTACGAAGCGTACGAGACCTGCGATCCCTGCGCATTGGCTGCCTTCACCTTCCCCTTCCCGGAGCCGAACCCTACCGGGGCGGGGCCGCGGGCGGGTGGCGGGTTCGTGTACTGGGCGCGGTGCTCCGTGGCCGGAATGGCGGCGGGGTCGTCCGGCCCCGTGGCCCGGGTGACCCCGTCGTCGTTTTCCGGCGCCTTGTCAGGTGTGGTTGTGCGTGGCAGGAGGCGTCGGTTGCTGCGGTTCCCCGGAGGCGGTGAGGACGGTCGGGGCGGGGAAGGCCGCTGATGTCCGGATTGGGTGCAGCAGCCACGCGGTGGGCCGGCTCGGGCGGGTTGGCGGGCGGGTACCCCGTGGCCGGAATGGCGGCGGGGTCGTCCGGCCCCGTGGCCCGGGCGACCCCGCCGTCGTTCTTCGGTGCCTTGTCAGACCTTGTCGTGGACGGCCGGAGGCGTCGGTTGTGGGGTCTTGCGGGTGAGGAGGCCAGTTGGGGCGAGGAAGATGGCCAGTGTCGGGATCAGGTACAGGAGCCATACCGCGACCTGGACGACCGTCGGGTCGGGCTGGAAGTTGAACACGCCCTTGAGGAGCGTGCCGTACCAGCTGTCCGGCGCGATGGTGTCGCTGATGTCGAAGGCCAGGTTCCGGATGCCGGGGATCCAGTTGGCCTCCTGGAGGTCGTGGACGCCGTAGGCGAGGACGCCCGCGGCGACTACGACCAGCATGCCGCCGGTCCACGTGAAGAACTTGGCCAGGTTGATCTTCAGCGCACCGCGGTAGAACAGCCAGCCCAGGAAGACGGCGGTGAGCAGGCCGAGCGCCACGCCGACCAGCGGGCGCGGAGTGCCGTCGCTGGCCGCGTGCACCGATGCCCACACGAACAGCGCGGTCTCCAGACCTTCCCGGCCGACGGCCAGGAACGCGGTCGCGACCAGCGCGCCCGTGCCCATCGCCAGCGCCGCGTCCAGCTTGCCGTGCAGCTCCCTCTTCAGATGCCGCGCGGTGCGCCGCATCCAGAAGACCATCCACGTCACCAGGCCCACCGCGACGATGGACAGAGTCCCGCCGAGCGCCTCCTGCGCCTCGAACGTCAGCTCCTGCGAGCCGAATTCGAGGGCGCAGCCGAAGCCCATGGCGATGGCGACGGCGGTGCCGATGCCGATCCAGATGGGCTTGAGCGCGTCCTTGCGGTCCGTCTTGACCAGATAGGCGATGAGGATGCAGACGACGAGCGACGCCTCAAGACCCTCGCGCAGGCCGATCAGATAGTTGGAGAACACGGGCTACGCCTCCTCGGAGAACAGCGTCCGGCCCCACCAGTCGCGCTTGTCCCGGACACCGGGCGGAACCGCGAACACCGCCGAACCCACATGCTGGATGTATTCGTTGAGCGCGTCCTTCGCCGACAGCTGCCGCTGCAGCGGGATGAACCCCTTGCGCACGTCGCGCTGGTAGGCCAGGAAGAACAGCCCCGCGTCGAGGCGGCCGAGCCCGTCCGTGCCGTCCGTGAAGGAGTAGCCCCGGCGCAGGATCGTGATCCCGTTGTTGGAGTCGGGATGCGCGAGGCGCACATGCGCGTCCGGCTTCATCGCCTTCAGGAACGGCTTGTCGTGCTCCTTGGCCTTGCCGACCGGCGCGCCCTCGCCCTTGTCACGGCCGAAGATGTCCTCCTGCTCCTGCAGCGAGGTGCGGTCCCAGGTCTCGATGTGCATCCGGATGCGCCGGGCGACCAGATACGACCCACCGGTCATCCACGCCGAGTTCTTGCCGCCGTCGCCCTCGCCGACCCAGACGTACTTCTTCAGCCGGTCCGTCTCCGTCCCCGCGATGTTGCGCGTGCCGTCCTTGAACCCCATCAGATTGCGCGGGGTCTGCGCGTCCGGCGTGGTCGAGGAGGTCTTGCCGAAGCCGAGCTGCGACCAGCGGATGACGACCTTGCCGAAGCCGATGCGGGCCAGGTTGCGGATGGCGTGCACGGCGACCTGCGGGTCGTCCGCGCAGGCCTGGATGCACAGGTCGCCACCGGTGCGGGTGCGGTCGAGGTTGTCGCCGGGGAACTTCGGCAGGTCCACCAGCGCCTCGGGCCGCCGGTCCGCCAGTCCGAACTTGTCGAACAGCGACGGACCGAAGCCGATCGTCAGCGTCAGCCGCGAGGGCTTGAGGCCCAGCGCCTCACCGGTGTCGTCCGGCGGTGCCTCGGCCAGTCCGCCGTACGCGCCCTCGCCGACCGCCTTCCCGGCGGTCATCCGGTGCGCGGCCGCCGTCCAGTCCTTCAGCATCTGCACGAACTCGGCGCGGTCCTCGGTCTGCACGTCGAACGCGGCGAAGTGCAGCCGGTCCTGCACCGGCGTGGCGATGCCCGCCTGGTGGGCGCCGAGGAACTCCACCGCGGCGCCCGCCTCGGCGGCGACCGGGTCCACGTCGCCGGTCCTGGCCATCGCCACCGCACCGCCGGCCGCGGCGGCACCGAGCGCGAGCCCGGCGCCGCCCCAGCCGATCAGCGAACGGCGGGTGGGAGAGGTGCTCTCCTGGGTCTCGGTCATCGCAGCGGCCCTACTTCTTCACGACGGCGACGGCGGCGGCGAGCTTCGACAGCGGTTCCGCGAGGGCGTTCACCGCGTCGGACAGCTCCTTGCGCTGGTCCTTGGTGACCTTGTCGTAGGAGACGAAGTCGTAGGAGGTCTTGTCGGAGCGGTACTTGTCGAGCTCCGCGTTCAGCGCGGTGAACTGCTTGTCGAGCTCGGTGGTCAGCGCCTGGTCGTTCTTCGAGGCGACCGGCTTGAGCAGCTCGTACGCCTTCTCGGCGCCCTCGACGTTGCCCTTGAAGTCGACCAGGTCGGTGTGGGCGTAGCGGTCCTCCTCGCCGGTGACCTTGCCGGTGGCGACCTCGTCGAGCAGTTCCTTGGCGCCGTTGGCCATGGAGGTCGGGGTGATCTCGGCCTTGCCGACCCGCTCCTGCCAGTCCTTGAGGTCGGTCACCAGCTGGTCGGCGAGGGTCTTCTCCTCGTCGCCGATCTTCTTGTCCTGCCAGAGGGCCTTCTCCAGGCGGTGCCAGCCGGTCCACTTCTGGCCGTCCTCCAGGCCGTCCTCACGGACGTCGACCTTGGGGTCGATGTCACCGAAGGACTCGGCGACCGGCTCGGTCCGCTCCCAGCCGAGACGCGAGGGCGCGTACGCCTTCTGCGCGGCCGCCAGGTCGCCGTCCTTGATCGCCTTCACGAAGGTCTCGACGAGCGGCAGCGTGGCGTCGGCCTGCTCCCGGACGTACTCGCGGTAGTCGGCGACCGCCTTGTCCAGCTGCGGGTCACGCTTGGCGGTCGAGCCGCCGCCGGTGACCGTGAGCTTCTGCCGAATGCCGTGGCCCTTCATGCCCGGGACACAGGCGATCTCGTACGAGCCGGCCTTGACCTCGGCGGTCAGCGTGTACTTGGTGCCGGGGCCGATGTTCTCCTTCTCGGAGACGATCCGGTCGTCCGGGAAGAGGATCTCG
This sequence comes from Streptomyces sp. NPDC025638, assembly GCF_055558775.1. NCBI lineage: Bacteria > Bacillati > Actinomycetota > Actinomycetes > Kitasatosporales > Streptomycetaceae > Streptomyces > Streptomyces sp. NPDC025638. Next base: position 21,339 of record NZ_JBVHLX010000005.1, read on the forward strand.
ACCTCGGTGGCCTTCGAGCCCTTGTTCTCGATCTTCAGCGTGACGTGGCCGGCCGGGACCGACTCGGCGGAGGTCTCGCACTTCGAGTCGGAGGCGGTCACCTGGATCGCGTCGCCGTCCTTGGCATCGCTTTTCGCCGTGCAGGCCGTGAGGGCGGTCAAGGCCGCCGTGGCGACGGCGGCGGTGACGGAGAGTCGGGCGGCTCGCATGCAGGCTCCAAGCGGAAACGGTGTGGTGAGGCTTGCCTAACTTACATGAGGCTTACCTCACCTCTACCCGTCCAGATCGTGATTCACCTCTCACGGAAATCTCACAGGCACGGCTTGATCTCGACGGCTCAAAGTAAACCCCAAGGAACGGTAAAGAGAAAGTCAAGCGGCGTGCTGCGGGAAGACCTCGCCCGGCTGGTCATGGACGTCCGAGAGCGGCCGCTCGGTGAAACCCCGGCGGGTGGAGGCCGGCCGCGACACAACCGGCGCACAGCATCGCGACCCGGCGCGCACAGCCCACCCCAAGCGCCGGGCCGTGCAACACCACCGACGAGTTGGCCGGTGCCGCGATGCTTCAATGCCCGGGTGACTGATTACGACGTGATGCGTGTGTTCTGCGCGGCGAACGGCGGATACGGCAACGAGCTCGGCGTCGTCCGTGACGGCTCACGGCTGCCCGACCGGGAGGACCGGCAGGCCTTCGCGGCGAAGCTCGGTTTCAGCGAGACCGTGTTCGTGGACGACCCCGAGCGCGGGGTCATCGACATCTACACCCCCACCCTGCGCCTCCCCTTCGCCGGTCACCCCTGCGTCGGCACGGCCTGGCTGCTGGACGTGCCCGAGCTGGTCACACCCGCGGGCGCCGTCGGGGCCCGGCTGGACGGCGAGTTCAGCTGGATCGAGGCGCTCCCGGAGTGGGCCCCGCCGCGCACCCTGCGCCGCTACGCCACCGCCGCCGAGGTCGACGCCCTGCCCGTCCCGTCACCCGGCGAATGGATTTACGCCTGGGCCTGGGAGGACGAGTCGGCCGGCCGGATCCGCGCCCGCGCCTTCCCCGGCCGCGACGACGGCATCGAGGAGGACGAGGCCACGGGCGCGGCGGCGCTGCTGCTCACCGCGCAGCTGGGCCGAGCGCTCAACATCACGCAGGGCGCGGGCTCGCAGATCCTCACGGCACCGCAGCCGGGCGGCTGGGTCGAGGTGGGCGGACGGGTATTCCTGGAACGCCAGCCCGAGCGACAGCCCGAGCGCCAGGCCGAGCGCCAGGCCGAGCGCCAGGCCCGGTCGGTCTAGGCGCTCAGCGGGAACTCCTCGCCCAGCTCCCGGAGGACCGCCGTGTTCAGCGCGAACGCTCGCTTGCACTCGGCGACGATCCGCTGCTTCTCGAGGTCGTCGGCGACGACCGCGTCCAGCAGCTCCCTGTAACCCCGCTTGAACGCGGCGGGGTTGGGGATCCCCTCGAACACATAGAAGCGGACGCCGTCGCCCTTCTTCGCGAACCCCCACGTCCGCTCCGCCCGGTCACGGATGATCTGGCCGCCGGAGAGGTCGCCCAGGTAGCGGGTGTAGTGGTGGGCGATGTACCCGGCCGGCCACCGCTCGGCGCACTCCCGCACCCGGTCCGCGTACGCCCGGGTGGCCGGCAGTGCCCTCAGCCCCGCCCGCCACTTCGGCCCGCGCAGATGCGCCAGGTCCCGCTCCAGCGCCGCCAGCCGGTACAGCTCGGGCCGCACGAACGGCCCGGCCGACGGGTCCGAGGCCAGCCGCTCGGCCTCGCCCTCCAGCGCCTCGTACACGAACCACAGCTGTTCGGTGTACCGCGCGTACGCCGCCACGCCGAGCCGTCCGCCGAGCAGGTCGCTCATGAACGTCGAGGTCTCGGCCTCCACGTGCTGCTCGTGGGACGCCGTGCGGATGAGTGTCGAGAACGAGAAAGGGTCCATGGGCAATGTCCTCGGTAGTCTTGCCGACGCCCTGTCGGTAAAAGTCTACAAGAGGAAGCCCGCCCTCCAAAGGCGGCGGAGGACGGGCTCAGGCGCACGGGCGCGCGATCACGGCAGGGTCAGGATCTCCGCCCCGGTGTCCGTCACCACCAGCGTGTGCTCGAACTGCGCGGTCCGCCTCCGGTCCTTGGTCACGACGGTCCACCCGTCGTCCCACATGTCGTACTCGTGCGTCCCGAGCGTCAGCATCGGCTCGATCGTGAACGTCATCCCGGGCTGCATGACCGTCGTCGCGTGCGGGCTGTCGTAGTGCGGGATGATCAGCCCGGAGTGGAAGGACGAGTTGATCCCGTGGCCGGTGAAGTCCCGCACCACGCCGTAGCCGAACCGCTTGGCGTACGACTCGATGACCCGGCCGATGATGTTGATCTGCCGGCCCGGCTTGACCGCCTTGATCGCCCGGTCGAGTGACTCCCGGGTCCGCTCCACCAGCAGCCGTGACTCCTCGTCGACGTCACCGACCAGGTACGTGGCGTTGTTGTCGCCGTGCACCCCGCCGATGTACGCGGTCACGTCCAGATTGACGATGTCGCCGTCCCGCAGCACCGTCGAGTCCGGGATGCCGTGGCAGATCACCTCGTTGACGCTGGTGCACAGCGACTTGGGGAACCCGCGGTAGCCCAGTGTGGACGGGTAGGCGCCGTGGTCGCACATGTAGTCGTGGGCGACCTTGTCCAGCCGGTCCGTGGTCACACCCGGCGCGATGATCTTCGCGGCCTCGGCCATCGCCTGCGCGGCGATGCGCCCGGCGATCCGCATGGCCTCGACGGCCTCCGGGGTCTGCACCTCCGGGCCGGTGTACGGCGTCGGCGCGGGCTTGCCGACGTACTCGGGACGGCGGATGTTTCCGGGTACCGGACGGGTGGGAGAGAGCTCCCCTGGTACGAGCAGCGACTGGCCAGACATGCCAGCGAGTCTAACCAGCGGACATGGGGGAACATGTCGTTGGCGAGAGGAGCTGGTCATGGCCCTGTTCAAGAAGCGCACGGTCGGCAAGCCGGGCGAGTGGTACTACTGCCTGGAGCACAAGAAGGTCGAGGAGGGGCCGGAGTGCCCGGCCAAGGACCGCTTCGGGCCCTACGCCACCCGGGCGGAGGCCGAACACGCGATGGAGACGGCCCGCGAGCGCAACCTCGAATGGGAGAACGACCCGCGCTGGCACGACGCGCCGGCCGGCGGCGACCCGGACGAGGACTGATCAGGCCTTGGCGGGTACGGCGGCGGCGCGCAGCTCGCGCAGCCGCACCGCGTGCTCGTTCGTCCGCGCGTCGTACGTCATGAGCCCCGGCAGGCACAGCGCCAGCAGCCCCACCGCGCCCGCGCACGCCAGCCCGCCGGACCAGACGGCGGCCCGCACACCCGCCCAGGCGGCGAAACCGCCCGCCCGGACCTGACCGAGCTGCGGCCCCACCGAGTACGAGAGCAGCTCGATCCCGGCGAGCCTGCCGCGCAGCTCGTCCGGGATCGTCTGGTTCCACATCGCGGCCCGGAAGATCCCGCTGACCATGTCGAACCCACCACCGACGGTCAGGAACAGCAGGACGAGCCAGAGACTGCCGCTGACACCGGCGGCGGCGACGGCCAGCCCCCACCCCGCGGCCGACACCACCACCATCAGCCCGTGCCGGTGGATCCGCGAGGTCCAGCCGCTGGTCAGGCTCACCAGCAGCGCTCCCGCCGGGACCGTCGCGTACATCAGGCCCAGCGACCACTGCGCGTGCAGCTCGTCGGCGAGGAAGGGCAGCACCGCGAGCGGCATCGCCAGGAACATCGCCGCGATGTCGACGACATACGTGCCGAGCAGCTCCTTGCGGCTCCAGGCGTACCGGGCGCCCTCCAGGATCGAGCGCAGCGACGGCTTCGCGGCCTCGTGGGAGGCGGGGGAGGGGGCGATGCGCACGACGTAGACGACCGAGACGGCGAACGTCACCAGATCGGCCGCATACGCCCAGCCGAGTCCGGCGTACGCCACCACCACACCGGCGAGCGCCGGTCCTGCCACACCGCCGACCGTCCAGCGCAGCGAGTTGAGCGCCGCCGCGGCGGGCAGCTGCTCGTGCGCCACGATCCGGGGCCACAGCGAGTCCAGCGCGGGCCGCTGCACCGAGCCGACGGCGGAGGTGAGCGCGGCGACGCCGTACAGCGGCCAGACGGCGGGGTGCGGCAGCAGCGCGTTGAGCAACAGCACCGCGGACAGCAGGCCCTGCCCGGCCTCCGTCCACACGATCAGCTTCCGCTTGTCCAGCGCGTCCGCGAGCGCCCCGCCGTACAGCCCGAACACCACGAGCGGCACCAGCTCCACGGCCCCGATCGCACCGACCGCTGCCGCGGACCCGGTGAGCTCCTTCATCTGCACCGGCAGCGCGACGAAGGTGAGAAAACTCCCGAAGTTGCTGATCAGCCCCGACATCCAAAGCTTGCGAAAGTCACCGGAGGCCCGCCAGGGAGAGAGATCGGGGAGCAGGGCCCGCAGCCCGGCCGGGGTCGCATCGGCGTCATCGGTCACGAGGGCCCATGCTCGACCGAGGCAAAGACCACGGCAACCGCTTTTCCACAGCACCGGCCGAGCAGCGCCACCAAGGCCGGCCGACACTTTGGGCGCGGCGGGAGGGCCGGGTCACCAAGGCGCTGCCGGAGGTGCCGTCAGGGTTTCTGCCAGGCGTGACAGGCGGTCGCGGAAGCCCCGTCGGGCCCTCGGAGAGGCCCCGTTCTCGCCTGCTGCCGCGCTTACCAGGTGCTGCACCGTGTCCAGGTCCAGTTCCGCGCCCTCCGGTACGGCCAGTGACTCGTGGGCCATTGCCTCCAGTTCGCTCCCGCCGGAGCCCAGGGCCAGGACCGTCACCCCGGACCGCCGGGCGTCGTGCACCCGTTCCAGCAGTGGCGCGGGCTCCTCGGGGGCCACGACCAGCAGGGTCTCGCCGCGCTGTGCCGCCCCGATCCGTCCCGGTCCGACCGCCAGATGCGCGGGGTCCGAGGGACGCGCGTCGTGCCGGACGAGCGTCGGGGCCAGCTCCGGCGTGCCCGACCACGCGGCCTCGTCCACCAGATGGGCCGCCAGATGCCACGGCTCGTACTCCCGTGTGCCCACGAGCAGCAGCCCGCCCCCGTGCGCCACCACGGACCCGCGCAGCGCCCCGGCGAACCGCCGCGTGGCATCCAGCCACTCCGTCCCGGCAAGTACTTCGCGCAGCAGCGCGACCCGTACGGCGTCCATACGACCGCATCCTGCCGCAACCGGTCACTCGTGACGCGAAGTTCACCATGAATTCGCCCAACTCGGGGACGTTGCTCTGACAATGCCCTGTCACCGGAGACCCACATCTGCTTGGGAGCCCGCCTGATGACAGCAGTCACCGTCCCCTTCCGCGCGGGTAAAGAGGGCTACGCCAGTTATCGGATCCCGGCGGTCGTCGCCACCGCCTCCGGCACCCTGCTGGCGTTCTGCGAGGGCCGGGTCGGCTCCGCGAAGGACCACGGCCAGATCGACATCGTGCTGAAGCGCTCCACGGACGGCGGCCACACCTGGAGCCCGCTCAAGGTCGCCGCGAGCAACGGCGACGACCTCGCCGGAAACCCCGCCCCCGTCGTCCTCGACACCGGCCGCATCCTGCTCGTCCACGTCCGCGCGGCCGCCGCCGCGAGCGAGGACTCCATCCTGCGCGGCAGGGTGAAGGCCGCCGACGGCCGCCGCGTATGGGTGCAGCACAGCGACGACGACGGCGTCAGCTGGTCCGAGCCGAAGGAGATCACCAAGTCGGTGAAGAAGGCGGACTGGCGCTGGTACGCCACCTGCCCCGGCCATGCGATCCAACTGCGCACCGGCCGGGTCCTCGTCCCCGGCAACCACACCGCGCCGCCCGCCGGCACCGACCTCGGCAACGAGCCCAGGTACAACAGCGGCCACTGCCTGCTCAGCGACGACCGCGGCGAGACCTGGTTCCTCGGCTACGTCGACGAGAACACCGACGGCTATGTCAACGTCAACGAGACCACCGCCGCCGAACTCCCCGACGGCCGCGTCTACTTCAACACCCGCAACGACTCCCCGTCCCCCGGCAACCGCGCCGACGCCCACTCGAAGGACGGCGGAAAGACCCTCGTCAAACCGTTCCGCCCGCAGGCCGGCCTCACCGCCCCCGTCTGCGAGGCGAGCGTCCTCCAGCTCCGCGACCCCGACCTGCTCCTCTACTCCGGCCCCGCCGACCCCACCGACCGCGCCCTGATGACCGTCCGCGCCTCCACCGACGGCGGCACCACCTGGCGCCCGGTCCACACGGTCGACGGGCTGCCCGCCGCCTACTCCGACCTGGTCCGCGTCGACCGGGACACCGTCGGACTCCTCTACGAGACCGGCGACTTCGGCCCGTACGAGACGATCACCTTCCGGCGGTTGCCGGTCACGGATCTCACCTGACGCGGTGCGCGAACGAGGGCGGACGTAGAGTCGCCGCATGACCTCTACCGACAGTGCACAGCAGCCCGCGAAGGCCCCCGCCAAGGACCCCTGGGATCTGCCCGACGTCTCCGGGCTCGTCGTCGGCGTGCTCGGAGGCACCGGGCCGCAGGGCAAGGGCCTCGCCTACCGGCTCGCCAGGGCCGGCCAGAAGGTGATCATCGGCTCCCGGGCCACCGAGCGCGCCCAGGCCGCCGCCGACGAGCTCGGCCACGGCATCGAGGGCTTCGACAACGCAGAGACCGCCCGGCGCAGCGACATCGTGATCGTCGCCGTGCCCTGGGAGGGCCACGGCAAGACCCTGGAGTCCCTGCGCGAGGAGCTGTCCGGCAAGCTCGTCGTGGACTGCGTCAACCCGCTCGGCTTCGACAAGCAGGGCGCCTACGCGCTGAAGCCGGAGGAGGGCAGCGCCGCCCAGCAGGCCGCCGCCCTGCTCCCGGACTCCCGGGTGACCGCCGCCTTCCACCACCTCTCGGCGGTGCTGCTGGAGGACCCGGAGATCGAGCGGATCGACACCGACGTCATGGTGCTCGGCGAGGAGCGGTCCGACGTGGAGATCGTCCAGGCGCTGGCCGGCCGCATCCCCGGCATGCGCGGCATCTTCGCGGGGCGGCTGCGCAACGCCCACCAGGTGGAGTCACTGGTCGCGAATCTGATCTCCGTCAACCGCCGGTACAAGGCGCACGCGGGACTCCGTATCACGGACGTGTGAGCGCAGCTGTCACAGATGTGTGAGCGCGCGGCCACCGTCGTGTGAGACGGGCGGGCGCATGGGGGACACTGGACGCCATCAGCAGTGTCCCCCGACAGGAGCCCGCCCCCATGCCCCCGTTGTTCCCGCCCAGCCCGGCCCGGCGACTCGCCCTGTACACCCTCGTCGTCTGTCTGCTGGCCGTGGCCGCCGCGGTCGTCTCCTTCGTCCAGGGCAGCTGGCTGGGGATCGTCTGGGTGCTGCTCGCGGGGCTGTCGTCCAACATGACCTGGTACTACATTAAGCGCGGCCGGGGCGCCGACGGCAAGTCCGTCACGGGCTGACCGCGCAGTACTCGTCGGTGCCCAGCCAGAAGCGATAGAGCTGCTGGCCGCAGTACCGGTCGTCGCCGGTGATCCCCAGACCGCGCAGGATCGTGTCGATCACATCGAAGAACGCGTGGTTGAGGGACGGCACCCACAGCAGCGCGAACACGAACAGCAGGCCGAACGGTGCGAACGGCTCCACTTGGCGCTTCACGCCGTACGACAGCCAGGGCTCGATCACGCCGTAGCCGTCCAGGCCCGGCACCGGCAGGAAGTTCAGGATCGCGGCCGTGACCTGGAGCAGCGCGAGGAAGGCCAGCGCGAACCGGAAGTCGCGTGGCACCCCGTCCAGGGCGTCCAGCCAGAACGGGGCCGTGCACACCGCCGCGAACAGCACGTTCGTCAGCGGGCCCGCCGCCGAGATCAGGCTGTGCCGCCAGCGCCCGCGGATCCGGCCGCGCTCGATGAACACGGCGCCGCCGGGCAGACCGATCCCGCCCATGATCACGAACAGCACGGGCAGCACGATGCTCAGCAGCGCGTGCGTGTACTTCAGCGGGTTCAGCGTGAGGTAGCCCTTGGCGCCGACCGAGATGTCCCCGCTGTGCAGCGCGGTGCGCGCGTGCGCGTACTCGTGCAGACACAGGGACACGATCCAGGCCGCCGTCACGAACAGGAACACGGCGAGCCCCGGCTGCGCGGCGAACCCGGTCCAGGTGGCCCACCCCGTGACCGCAGTGACGGCCAGGATGCCGAGGAAGACGGGACTGATCCGCCGGTCGCTGTGGCTGCGGGCGGTTGCGGAGGTCATCGGCGGGGCTCCCTGGGGGACTGGGGCGGTCGGCGAGCCCGACCGTACCGGGCATGAGGGGAAAACGTCTCGCGGTGCGCAGTCGGTTCCTGAAGGGTGGGCGCATGGGAATGTGGCGGGTGTTCTACGAGAGCTGGCAGATGGAGTGCTGCGGTACACCGTTCTCGGTGGGGGAGGAGGTGAGTTGGCCGCTCGCGCCCATGGACCCCGAGGACATCCGGGCGTGGAGCCGGGACGAGGGACATGACCGGTACGACGGGACGGTCAGGTTCGAGGGCCACGGAGGCCGCCTGCCCGCGACCCGGGGCCGGGTCCTCGACATCCGTCTCGTGCGCCAGGAGTACGCGGAGCACAGTCCGGGAGCGCACACTCTCGAACCGGTGTCCCACACGAGGTCGCTCACCCCCGTCGACGCCTGCCCGAAGTGGTTCGAGCACGAGGAACCCCGTACGAAGTCGGGGCTGCGCCTCACCCGCCTCGCGACCGGCGTCCTCGTCACCCTCGACGTCCCGGGCGCCCCGCCGCCGGAACTCCGTGACCGGCCCTGACACCACCGGAGACAATGGACCCCGTGCGCTATCGCATCCTCGGCACCACCCAGGCGCTCCGCCCCGACGGCACGGCCGTTCCCGTGGGCGGGGCGCGGCTGCGTGCCCTGCTGACCGTGCTGGCCCTGCGACCCGGCCGTACCGTGCCGGTGGGCCTGCTGGTCGACGAGGTGTGGCACGGGGACCCGCCCGCCGACGCGGCCGGTGCGCTGCAGGCACTGGTGGGCCGGCTGCGCCGGGCGCTCGGCGCGGACGCGGTCTCCTCGGCGGAGGGCGGCTACCGGCTCGCCGCCGCCCCCGACGACATCGATCTGCACCGCTTCGAGCGGCTCACCGGCGACGGCCTGCGCGCCCTGGCCGACGGCGACCCCGCCAAGGCGGCCGGCGCCCTCGACGACGCCCTCGCGCTCTGGCACGACCCCGCACTCGCCGACCTGCCCGACCGCACCGCGGAGGCCGCCCGCCGGGAGGCCCGCCGCCTCGACGCCCTGCGCGCCCGGCACACCGCCGCGCTGGCCCTGGGCGAGGCCGAGCACTCCCTGCCCGAGCTCACCGCCCTGTGCGACACCCACCCGCTGGACGAGTCCCTCCAGTGCCTGCGGCTGCGCGCCCTGCGCGAGGCGGGCCGCGCGGCGGAGGCCCTGGCCGCCTACGAGGACGTACGACAGCTGCTCGCGGACCGGCTCGGCTCCGACCCCGGCCCCGAACTGCGCGCGCTGCACGCGGAGTTGCTGGACCTCTCGGCGGGCTCCCGGGAGCACACCGGCGTGGCACGGGCGGACCTCTTTGCCGGTGGCCGGGCCGCGGACGCCCCCGCCGAAGTCCGCCTGACCGGCATGACCGGCAACCTCCCCGCCCGTCTCACCTCCTTCGTCGGCCGGGAGGGCGACATCGAGGCCATCCGGGGGGACCTCGCGGCCGCCCGGCTGGTCACACTGCTCGGGCCCGGCGGGGCCGGCAAGACCCGGCTGTCGCAGGAGGCCGCCGAGACCGTGCGGTATGCCACCCGGGACGGGGTGTGGCTGGCCGAGCTGGCGCCCGTCGACGACCCGGACGCCGTACCGGGAGCCGTCCTCACCGCGATCGGCGCCCGCGAGACCGTGCTGCACGGCGCCGGGGCCGAGACCGTGCGGGCCGCCGCCGACCGGCACGACGACCCCGTGGAGCGACTGGTCGAACACTGCGGCCGCCGCCGCATGCTGATCATCCTCGACAACTGCGAGCACGTCGTGGACGCGGCCGCCCGCCTGGTGGAGCGGCTCCTGGAACGCTGCCCGGAGCTGACGGTCCTGGCCACCAGCCGCGAACCCCTCGGCGTACCGGGCGAGTTGCTGCGCCCCGTGGAACCGCTGCCAGAGCCCTTCGCGCTTCGGCTGCTCGCCGACCGGGGCACGTCGGCGCGCCCCGGGTTCCGGGTCGACGACGACCGCGCGGCCTGCGCGGAGATCTGCCGCCGCCTCGACGGCCTCCCCCTCGCCATCGAGCTGGCGGCCGCCCGGCTACGGATGATGACACCGCGTCAGATCGCCGACCGGCTCGACGACCGCTTCCGGCTGCTCACCTCGGGCAGCCGCACCGTGCTGCCCCGCCAGCAGACCCTGCGTGCCGTCGTCGACTGGTCCTGGGACCTGCTCGACGAGGACGAACGGGACGTCCTGCGCCGTCTGTCGGTGTTCGCCGGCGGCTGCGACCTCGCGGCCGCCGAGGCGGTGTGCGGACCGGTCGCACTGGAGGCGCTCGGTTCGCTGGTCGACAAGTCCCTCGTCGTGGCGGCGCCCGCGCCCGACGGCGCGATGCGCTACCGGCTCCTGGAGACCGTGGCCGAGTACGCGGGCGAACGGCTCGACGAGGCCGGGCAGCGCAAGGAGACCGAGCGCGCGCATCTGACGTACTACCGCGAACTCGCACGCACCACCGACCCGTTGCTGCGCGGCCCCGGCCAGCGCACCGCCGTACGGCGGCTCCAGCTGGAGTATGAGAACCTGCGCACCGCCCTGCGCCACGCCGTCGCCGAACAGGACGAGCAGGAAGGGCTCTGCCTGGTCCTCTCCCTGGTCTGGTACTGGCAGATGCGCGATCTGCGCATCGAGGCCCGCACCTGGTGCCACGAGGTCATGGCCCTCGGCCCCGACCCCTTCACCGAGCCGCCGCGCCGCGCCGAACCGGTGTGGCAGCGCTGTATCGACACCCCGCCCCCGCTGACCGGCGAACTCCTCGCCGAGGCCCGTCGCGGTGTCCACCTCGTCCATCTCTCCTGCATGGACACGGAGCTGGACGCCTGGCAGGTCCCGGCGGCGCAGGCGAAGCTGCGCGTGATCACCGAGGTGTACGAGCCCGGTCTGCCGCAGACGTGCCGTACCCCCGGCATGTACTGGTTCTTCGCCGTGATGCTGACCGGCAGCGCGGACCGGCTGCTCGAGATCGTCGACGCTTGCGTCCGCACCTGCCGACAGACGCCGGGCTTCGAGTGGGAACTGGCCGGAGCTCTGCAGATGCGGGCCAACCTCCTCGCCAACCGCACCGCCTGGGCGGGCGACGCGACCCGGGACGCGGAGGAGGCGCTGGAGATCTTCCGGCGCCTCGGCGACGACTGGGGCACCGCCGAGGCGCTCTCCGCACGCGCCGAGGCCCAAGAACGCAAGGGCGACTACGTACGGGCCGCAGACGACTACCGGGCGGCCGTCGAGCACGCCGAACGCCTCGGCGCCCGCGCCCAGACGGCGGTGCTCAGCGCCCGGCTGGGCAGCGTGCTCATCGAAGGTGGCGAGACGGAACGCGGCGAGAGGCTGCTGCGCGAGGTCACCGCCGTCGGTGACGGCACGACCCACGAGGCCATGCCCATCGCCCGGCTCTTCCTCGCCTGCCGGCTCAGCCTGACCGGCCGCACCGCGGAGGCGCGCGAGCAACTCCGGCTGCTGCGCGAGGAGTTCAAGATCGCGCACTTCATCGTCTTCGACGCCATGATCCTTGGCCAGGAGGCCTGGGTGGACGCCGTCGACGGCCGCCACGCGGAGAGCCTGGTCCGGGTCCGGGCGGCGCTCCGGCACGCCGCCGACCCGCTGTCCCAGGTCATCACTCCGCACCTGAACTCCATCTGCCTGACCGTCGCGGCGATGGCCCTCGCCGGCGTCGACGGCGGCACCCGTGCGGCCGACGCCGCCCGGTGCCTGGCCGCCGCCGACGCGCTGCTGCCGCCGGGCCACGTCGCCTCCGGTACGGAGCGCGAGGTGCGCGAGCAGACCGTGGCCCGGATCCGGGCCGCGCTCGACGCCGAGGCGTACGAGGCCGCGTACGCGCAGGGCGGTGGCCTCTCCCTCGTGGAGGCCACCGCCCTGGTCTGACAGGCGCGACGAACGTCAGCTCTTGGTACGGAACTTGTGGATCGCGACCGGTGCCATCACCGCGGTGAGGCCCGCCGACCAGGCCAGGGTCACCCACAGCCCGTGCGTGACCGGTCCGCCGACCATCAGACCGCGCGCGGTGTCCGCGAGGGCTGACAGCGGGTTGTACTCGGTGAAGTTCTGCAGCCAGCCCGGCATCGAGGCGGTCGGCGCGAAGATCGACGAACCGAACTGCAGCGGCATCAGCACCAGGAAGCCCATGGCCTGCACGGACTGCGCGTTCTTCATGATCACGCCGAGGGTGAGGAACACCCACATCAGGGCCGAACCGAACACCGCGGACAGGCCCACCGAGGCGAGCAGCCCCGGCCAGTTGGTGATGTCGAAGCCCACGAGCACGCCGACGATCATCAGTACCACGGTGGCGAAGAGCATCCGCATCAGCTCCACCGCGATCTTGGCGAACAGCACCGAGCCGCGCCCGATCGGCAGGGACCGGAAGCGGTCCATGACACCGGAGTTGAAGTCCTGGTTGAAGCCGGTGCCCACGCCCTGGGCCATGTTCATGCCCATCATGGCCATGAGGCCGGGCACGACGTACTGCACGTACTGGTCCTGACCACCGCCCAGCGACTGCCCGATGGAGCCGCCGAAGACATACACGAACAGCAGGGTGAAGATCACCGGGAACAGGATGGCGTCGAACATCGACTCCGGGTCCTGCCGGATCCACAGCAGATTGCGGCGGATGAGCGCGCCGGTGTGGCGCAGATGGGCACGCAGCGGGATGGGTGCGTCGGCCTTCGAGGCGACGGCGGCCGGGGTGAGAGTGGCGGCGCTCATACGGCGACCTCCTCGCGGATCTCGGTGGGTGTGGCGTCCTGCGGGGCACTGGCGCGATGGCCGGTCAGGGACAGGAACACCTCGTCCAGGCTGGGCAGTTCGGTGGTGATCGAGGAGAGGGTGATGCCGCGCGCGGTGACCGCGCCGACCACGGCGGTCAGCTGCTCGTCGCTGAGGATCGGCACCAGCAGGGAGCCCGCGGCGGTGTCCACGGTCGTACTGGCCAGACCGGTGATGCCCAGTTCGTCGAGCATCCCGGCGAGCGGGCGCAGCTCCAGCGGGTCCGCGGGCCTGACGCGCAGCGTGCGTCCGCCGACCCTGGCCTTGAGCTCCTCGATGCCGCCGTTCGCGATGACCTTCCCGCGGTCGACGACGGTCAGCTCGGAGGCGAGCTGCTCGGCCTCCTCCATGTACTGGGTGGTCAGCAGGACGGTGACCCCGTCCCCGACCATGGCCTTGACCTCGTCCCACACCTCGTTGCGGGTACGGGGGTCGAGTCCGGTCGTCGGCTCGTCCAGGTAGAGGACGGCGGGCCGGCCGATCATCGACGCGGCCAGGTCGAGCCGCCGCCGCATACCGCCGGAGTACGTTCCCGCGGGCCGCCGGGCGGCCTCCGTCAGCGAGAACCGCTCCAGCAGCTCGTCGGCGCGGGCGCGGGCCTCCTTGCGCGGCAGGTCCAGCAGCCGCCCGATCATGTACAGGTTCTCCCAGCCCGGGAGCTTCTCGTCCACCGACGCGTACTGCCCGGTGAGGCCTATGACCCGGCGCAGCTGCCGGGGCTGCCGTACGACGTCGTACCCGGCCACGGTGGCGTGTCCGGCGTCGGGGGCCAGCAGGGTGGAGAGGATGCGTACGAGGGTGGTCTTGCCGGCTCCGTTCGGCCCGAGCACACCCATCACGGTGCCCTCGCGCACATCCAGGTCGACACCGTCCAGTGCCCTGGTCTCGCCGTAGTGCTTGACCAGCCCCCGCACGGTCACGGCGCTGTTCGCGCCACTGGGGTTGTCGTCGATTCGCGTCATGCCCAAGACGTTGTCAGCCCCGACCGACAAACCACCTACAGACCGCCTACAGCAACCGACGGCCCACCGACATGTGCCGGACATGCGACAAGCCCCGCCGACGGGGGACGATCGGCGGGGCTTGTCGGTGGTGCGGCAATGGCTCAGTGGCGGGGGCTGCGCCTCAGTGGACGGAGTGCTCCTCCAGCGGGAACGTCCCGCTCACGACGTCCTCGGCGAACTCCTTCACCGCGCTGCCCATGACCTCACGCAGGTTGGCGTACTTCTTCACGAACTTCGGCATCCGGCCGCCCGTCAGACCGAGCATGTCGGTCCACACCAGCACCTGCGCGTCCGTCTCCGCACCGGCGCCGATGCCCACGGTCGGGATGTGCAGCACGCGCGTCACCTCGGCCGCGAGCTCGGCCGGGACCAGTTCGAGGACCACCGCGAAGGCGCCCGCGTCCTGTACGGCCTTGGCGTCGCGCAGCAGCTGCGCGGCCGCCTCCTCGCCGCGCCCCTGGACGCGGTAGCCCATGGCGTTCACGGACTGCGGGGTGAGACCGATGTGGGCCATGACCGGGATGCCGGACTCGACGAGCAGCCGGATCTGCTCGTAGGAGCGCTCGCCGCCCTCCAGCTTCACCGCGCCGACGCCGGCCTCCTTCACCAGCCGGGTCGCCGAGCGCAGCGCCTGCACCGGGCCCTCCTGGTACGAGCCGAAGGGCAGGTCGCCGACGATCAGGGCGCGCTGGGTGCCGCGCACGACGGCGGCCGACAGCATGGTCATCTCGTCGAGGGTGACGGGCACGGTCGTCTCGTACCCGAGGTGGCAGTTGCCCGCCGAGTCGCCGACCAGGAGCACCGGAATGCCGGCCTCGTCGAAGACGGACGCGGTCATCGCGTCGTAGGCGGTGAGCATGGGCCATTTCTCGCCCCGCTCCTTGGCGAGGGCGATGTCGCGGACGGTGATGCGGCGTGTGCCCTTGCCCCCGTACAGCGCTTTGCTGCCGTCGGAGGGCTTGTTCTGGGCAGCCGAAAGCTGCGTCATTGCAACGGCTCCTTCAGTCATCTCGAGGCGCCCTCACGGCGTCCCCGGATCCCCTCCATGGTGGCACCTCGTGCCAGGGAGGGCCAGGGGACCCCCGTGTGATCCCTTACGTCATCCCATCGCACTCCGCTAGCACCCCGCCCGTGTGCCGCTCGGTCCCGGGTGGGCCGTGAACGAGCGGAACAACGAGCGCACCACGGTGGGCCATGACCGCGCTGCGTAAGGTCTCGGTAAAGGAATTAGAATACGAGACGGTTCCGTATCGGAAGTGGCCTAAGGTCGTCAACATGACAACTCCTGCCGACCGTGCCTCTCACGGTTCCCGGATACCTGAAGCGGTGCACCGCCGCCGCTGGGCGATCCTCGGCGTCCTGATGCTGAGCCTGCTGATCGTTGTGCTCGACAACTCGATCCTGAACGTCGCCGTCAAGACCATCTCCACCCCGGCGCCCACCGGACTGGGGGCCACCCAGAGCGAGATCGAGTGGGCGATCAACGCCTACACCCTCGTCTTCGCCGGTCTGCTGTTCACCTCCGGCCTCATAGGCGACCGGCTGGGCCGCAAGAAGGTCCTGCTCGGCGGCCTTCTCGTGTTCGGCATCGGCTCCGCCCTCGCCGCCGAGTCCGGCTCCCCGGGCGAGCTGATCGCCTACCGCGCGCTGATGGCGCTCGGCGCCGCCTTCGTCATGCCCGCCACGCTCGCCGTGCTGATGAACGTCTTCGAGCGCGAGGAGCAGCCCAAGGCCATCGGCATCTGGGCCGGCGGCGTCGGACTCGCCATCGCCATCGGGCCCATCACCGGCGGTGCGCTCCTCGACCACTTCTGGTGGGGCTCGGTCTTCTTCGTCAACGTACCCATCGTGATCCTCGCGCTGGCGCTGATGATCTGGCTGGTGCCCGACTCGCGCGACCCGAAGCCCGGCCGCCTCGACCCGATCGGCGTCGTACTCTCGGTCGTCGGTCTGGTCCTGCTCGTCTACGGCATCATCAAGGGCGGCGAGCTCGCCGACTTCACGGACGCCAAGGTCCTGGCGACCGTCGCGGCCGGACTCGCGGTCCTCGCCGGCTTCGTCGTCTTCGAGAAGCGCAGCGACCACCCGTCCCTGGACGTCACGTACTTCAAGAACAAGGTCTTCTCGGCCGCCATGAGCGCCATCGCGCTGGTCTTCTTCGCGCTGATGGGCGTGACGTTCTTCGGTGTCTTCTACACCCAGAGCGTGCGCGGCTACTCGCCGCTGGAGTCCGGTGTGCTGATGCTGCCGCTGGCCGCCGCACAGATGATCTTCGCGCCGCGGGCCCGGCTGGTCGTCGACCGGTTCGGCAACAAGGCCACCACCACCGCCGGTCTGCTCCTCATCGCGGTGACGCTGGTCATCTTCGCCACCTTCGAGGCGGACACGCCGATCTGGCTCCTGGAGGTCGACTTCTTCCTCATGGGCACCGGCATGGCGCACATCATGACGCCGACCTCCGTCGTCATCATGCAGGCCCTGCCGCGCGAGAAGGCCGGCTCGGCCTCCGCGCTCAGCAACACCTTCCGCCAGGTCGGCGGCGCCCTCGGCATCGCCGTGCTCGGCTCGGTCCTGGCCACCTCGTACCGCACCGGCATCGAGGACAAGCTGAGCCTGCTGCCGCCCGGCCTCAGGGACACGGCGGGCGAGTCCATCGAGGCCACCCTGGGCGTCGCCCGCAAGCTCGGACCGCAGGGCAAGGCCCTGGTCGGCCCCGCCAACGACGCGTTCCTGCACGCCATGCACGTCACCGCGCTGTGCGGCACGGGCGTGGCGATCCTCGGCGCGATCGTGACAGCACTCTTCCTGCCGGGCAAACCGCAGGCACCGCAGGAGGGCAAGCCGGAGCAGGAGTTGGTCGCCGCCGCGGACTAGTCCGCGAGGCGGCGTCCGGAGAGGCACCACGGGGGGAGGAGGCGGCTGCGGGACAATTCCCGCAGCGCAGTGAAAGGACGAAACGACGTGAGTCTTGCCGACAGCCGGCCGCAGCAACTCGGTCCCGTACGGGGCCGCCCGCGCAGCGAGGCCGTGGAACACGCCATTCTGGAAGGCGTGATGAAGCTCCTGGAGGAGGGCGTGCCCCTCGCCGAGCTCTCCATCGAGCGCGTCGCCCGCACCGCCGGCGTCGGCAAGGCCACCATCTACCGCCGCTGGAGTGGCAAGGAGGAGCTCTTCGTCGACGTCGTACGCGCCGCCGAGCCCCCCGACCCCGTACTCCCCGGCACCTCGATGCGCGACGACCTGGTCGTCCTGCTCGAATCGCTGCGCCAACGCGGCCTGGTCAGCCGCTCGTCGGCGATCCTGCACAACGTCCACGTCCAGATGAAGAGCAGCCCCCGGATCTGGGCCGCCTACCACGCCGGCGTGATAACTCCCCGGCGCAACCTGGGCCTCGAAGTGCTGCGCCGCGGACAGCGCAACGGCGAGCTCCGCGAGGACGTCGACATCGAGCTGGCCAACGACATGTTCGTCGGCCCCATGCTCGTCCGCTCCACCCTGCGCCCCGACGCGGAGCTCCCGGAGGGGCTGGCGGAGCAGATCGTCGACACGGTGCTCGAAGGCCTACGGCCCGTCAGCCGACCCGGCGCTTAGCCCGAATGTGCGCGTTTCGTCACAGTCCAGGCGGGTGTCGCCGCAGCCGGAACCCCTCGCGCCGACTTGTTCGTCATCGTCTTCCGTACGGCCGTCACACGGCGGCAGGAACGGATCCGATCATCCCCTAGGGTCGTAACCCGGGGGGAAGACGGTGCGCACGGCAGGTTGTGAGGCAGACGGTATGGCGCAGCAGGCGTACATGACGGAGACGGACAACGGCGGCTCGGGGCCCGAGCACCGGGGCTCCCGGCTTCGGTACCTGCTGGGGCGGCTGCGCAGAAGCCTGTTCGGCGGCTGGCGCGGAGATCCGCACATCTGGCGCCGCGGCATCGTCACGGCCGTGATCGCGCTGCTGCTCGCCCTGGTGATGCTGGTGCACTCGCGCATCCCGAACCGGGTGGGCAACCTCGGCAGTCTCACAGAGACGTTCCTGCCCTGGCTGGGTCTGCTGATCCCGGTGCTCCTCGTCCTCGGTGTCGTACGGAAGTCGGCGACCGCGCTGATCGCGGTGCTGCTTCCGGCCATCGTGTGGCTGAACCTCTTCGGCGGCCTGCTCACCGACAGGACGAACTCCGGCGGCGACCTGATGGTCGCGACGCACAACGTCAACGCCGACAACCCGGACCCGTCCGCCACGGCCCGGGACGTGGCCGCGTCCGGCGCGGACGTGCTGGCCCTCGAGGAGCTGAAGGCGTCGGCCGTGCCGGTGTACGAGAAGGCGCTGGCGGCGACCTACAAGTACCACTCGGTGCAGGGCACGGTCGGGCTGTGGAGCAAGTACCCGCTCACCGGGGCCAGGGCCGTCGACATCAAGCTGGGCTGGACGCGCGCCATGCGTGCGACGGTGGCCACGCCCGCCGGGCAGGTCGCGGTCTACGTCGCTCATCTCCCCTCGGTACGGGTGAAGATGGAGGCCGGATTCACCGCCCGCCAGCGCGACAAGAGCGCGGACGCGCTCGGCGAGGCCATCGCGGACGAGCCGCTGCGGCAGGTGGTGCTGCTCGGCGACCTGAACGGCACCATGAACGACCGTTCCCTGAACGCCGTCACCTCCCAGCTGCGCTCCACGCAGGGCGCGGCGGGCAGCGGCTTCGGCTTCAGCTGGCCGGCCTCGTTCCCGATGGCGCGGATCGACCAGATCATGGTGAAGGGGGTCGAACCGGAGAGCTCGTGGACGCTGCCGAAGACGAACAGCGACCACCTGCCGGTCGCGGCGCGTGTGAGGCTCGCCACCTCCGCCCAGTAAAAAGGTGCTGGTCACCCGGTCTTAACGCACAGGAATACTTCGCCAGGGAGACTTTGTTCCGTCGTTGAACATAGGATGTAACGGAACTCCGCTCCTGAAAGGCAAAGCCCCTCCATGCCCCTGGCCCTGCTCGCGCTGGCCGTCGGTGCCTTCGGCATAGGCACGACCGAATTCGTCATGATGGGCCTGCTGCCCGACGTTGCGACCGACCTGCACATCTCGATCCCCACCGCCGGGCACCTCGTCTCGGCGTACGCGCTCGGCGTGGTGATCGGCGCCCCGCTCCTGGCCGCGCTGACCGCCCGTATGCCCCGCCGCACCGTCCTCATGGCCCTGATGGGCCTGTTCGTCGCAGGCAACGCGCTGTCCGCCCTCGCCCCCGGCTACGACTCACTCCTCGCGGCACGCTTCCTGAGCGGTCTGCCGCACGGCGCCTTCTTCGGGGTCGGCGCGGTGGTGGCCACGGCGATGGTCCCGCCGGAGCGCAAGGCGCGATCCGTCTCCCTCATGTTCCTCGGCCTGACCGTCGCCAACATCGCGGGCGTGCCGGTGGCCACGCTCATGGGCCAGCACCTGGGCTGGCGGACGACGTTCCTGGGCGTGAGCGCGATCGGGGTGGCGGCGATAGCTTCCTTGGCCCTGCTGATCCCGCGCTCCCGCACTCACGCCCCCTCCGTGGGCCTGCGCGGCGAGCTGTCGGCGCTGAGGTCGCTGCCGGTGTGGCTGGCACTCGGTACGACGGTGGCGGGCTTCGGCGCGCTCTTCGCGGCGTACAGCTACATCACGCCGATGCTCACGGACGCCGCCGGTTACGCCGACTCCAGCGTGACGCTGCTGCTGGCGTTGTTCGGCGTCGGTGCGACGGTCGGAAACCTGGTGGGCGGCCGCCTGGCGGACCACGCGATGCGGCGCACGCTGTTCGGCGGCCTGCTGTCGCTGACGGCGGTCCTGCTCCTGTTCCCCCTCCTCATGCGCACGCCGCTGACGGCGGCCCTGGCGGTGATCCTCCTGGGCACGGCGGCATTCATCACGGGTTCCCCCCTCCAACTGATGGTCATGGAAAAGGCCGCCGCGGCCCCCTCCCTGGCCTCCTCGGCCAACCAGGCGGCCTTCAACCTCGCGAACGCGGGCGGAGCCTGGATCGGCGGCCTGGCCCTGGCGGCCGGCTTCGGGGCGACGTCTCCGGCGGTGGCGGGGGCGGGGGTGGCGGTACTGGGACTTGCCGTGGCGAGTACGGCGTACCTGGTGGACCGCCACCGGGCGACTCCGCCGACCGGCCTCGCCGAGCGGGTGGTCGCCTCACACGTGCCGGAGCAGTCGGGCGCGCTGCACCACTGAGTTGAGGGGGTTGTCGCGGGCCCACGTCGAGGGGTTGGCGTTGAGGCCGCTCGCTCGTTTCTCACCCGTGCTGGAGCGAGGCGTGTCAAGGGTGGCCCGCAGGGCCATCGCCGAAGGCGACGCGGAGCGCCAGCGGAGCGCCCTTTACGCGCCTCGCGGAAGCACGACACTGGCCAAGAAGCGAGCGGCCCCTGCGGCAACCTTTCAACGTGGGCCATCGCCAACCTGATCAAGGCAGCGGCAGAGGATTTCCGAAATGGCAAGCAACCGGATCGACTTGAGTGAAGCGCTCTGGTTCAAGAGCAGCTACAGCAATGGGGACGGCGGGGAATGCGTCGAAGTGGCCGGCGACTTCCCCGGCGCCGCCCTCTGGCGCAAGTCGAGCTACAGCAACGGTGACGGCGGCAACTGCGTCGAAGTCGCCGACAACATCCCCGGACCGGTCCCCGTCCGTGACTCCAAGGTCCCCCACGGCCCCGCCCTCATGCTCAGCGCCGCCGCCTGGGCTCCCTTCGTCGCCTCGCTCAAGAGGTGAACCAGGGGCCCAGGGGCCGTCACTCTCACGCCTCCGGGATGTCGAACCGGGCCAGGTCCCGCAGCCATGCCCGCGCGTTGCTGTCGGACGGTGCGCGCCAGTCGCCGCGCGGGGAAAGCGAACCCCCGGCCGAGACCTTGGGCCCGTTGGGCATGGCGGAGCGCTTGAACTGCGCGAACCCGAAGTAGCGGCGGCAGAAGACCTCCAGCCAGCGTCGGATCTCCGGCAGGTCGTACGCCACCCGCTTGGCCTCAGGGAAGTTCGGCGGCCAGGCGCCGCCCTCCGCGTCGTGCCACGCGTGCCAGGCCAGGAAGGCGATTTTCGACGGCCGGAAGCCGTACCGCAGCACGTGGAAGAGCGTGAAGTCGTGCAGCGCGTACGGCCCGATCTTCGACTCCGTCGACTGCATCTCCTCACCCGGCACCAACTCCGGGCTGATCTCGGTGTCGAGGATCGCGGCGAGCGTCTTGCCGGTCTCGTCGTCGAACTGGCCGCTGCTGATGACCCAGCGGATCAGATGCTGGATCAGTGTCTTCGGCACGCCCGAGTTGACGTTGTAGTGGCTCATCTGGTCGCCGACGCCGTACGTGGACCAGCCGAGCGCCAGCTCCGAGAGGTCACCGGTGCCGAGCACGATGCCGCCGCGCTGGTTGGCCAGCCGGAAGAGATAGTCCGTGCGCAGACCCGCCTGCACGTTCTCGAAGGTGACGTCGTACACCGGCTCGCCGGAGGCGAACGGGTGCCCCATCTCCCGCAGCATCAGCCGTGCGGTCGGCGTGATGTCCAGCTCGGCCGCGGTGACGCCGAGCGAGTTCATCAGCTTGTGGGCGTTGTCCTTGGTGTGGTCGCTGGTGGCGAAGCCGGGCAGCGTCCAGGCCAGGATGTCGCTGCGCGGGCGGCCCGCGCGGTCCATCGCGCGGGCGGCGACGATCAGCGCGTGCGTGGAGTCCAGGCCGCCGGACACCCCGATGACCACCTTCGGGCCGCCGATCGCCGCGAGGCGCTGCTGGAGGCCCTCAACCTGGATGTTGTAGGCCTCGTAGCAGTCCAGGGCGAGGCGGTCGGGGTCGGCCGGCACGAACGGGAAGCGCTCCAGACGACGGCGCAACCCCAGGTCGGTGAGCGGCGGATCGAGCTCGAAGGAGACCGTGCGGAAGTCGCTCGTCCGCGCCTGATGCGTGCGGCGGTTGTCGTCGAACGTGCCCGTCCGCTGCCGCTCCTGACGCAGCAGGTCCAGGTCCACGTCGGCCACCGCGTACTCGTCGCCGAGCGGGAACCGCTCGGTCTCGGCCAGCAGCGAGCCGTTCTCGTAGATCATGGTCTGCCCGTCCCAGGACAGGTCGGTGGTCGACTCGCCGAGGCCGGCCGCCGCGTAGACGTACGCGGCGAGGCAGCGGGAGGACGCCGAGCGGCACAGCAGCTTGCGGTCCTCGGCCCGCCCGACGGTGATGGGGCTGCCCGAGAGGTTGACGAGGACGGTCGCACCGGCGAGGGCCGCCTCCGCGCTGGGCGGCACCGGCACCCACATGTCCTCGCAGATCTCGGCATGGAGCACGAGACCGGGAACGTCCTCCGCGGCGAACAGCAGATCCACGCCGAACGGTACGGTCTCGCCGCCGACCCGGATCGATCCGCCGCGCTCGTCGGCGCCGTCGCCGATCTGCCGGCGCTCGTAGAACTCCCGGTAGTTCGGCGGGTACGACTTGGGGACCACACCGAGGATCCGGCCGCGGTGCACGATCACCGCGCAGTTGTAGATCCGGTTGCGGTGGCGCAGCGGGGCACCGACGACCAGTACCGGCAGCAGGTCCGCCGACCCGGCCACCACCTCGCCGAGCGCCTCCTCGACCTGGTCGAGCAGCGCGTCCTGCAGCAGCAGGTCCTCGATCGAGTAGCCGCACAGCACCATCTCCGGGAAGACGGCGACGGCGACCCCCTCGTCGGCGCACCGGCGTGCGTGGCGCAGGACCGCTGGGGCGTTGGCGTGCGGGTCGGCGATGACGGTGTGACCCGTGCACGCGGCGACACGTGCGAAGCCGTGCTGATAGATCGACCAGAAGTTCAACGGAGGCACTGGCCCAGTGTAATCGTCAGAGCGACGCGATGAGGGGCGTGGGTGTGATGAGGGGCGTGGAGTGTTGTGTACCCCACGCCCCCTACGGCACCTACCGCACCTACCGCGTCAGCGGATCAGTGACGGCGGTACGACTGCACGTAGCCGTTCGCGGGCGAGCCCACGCCGGTGACGTCGTCGTAGCCCTTCACCGCGGACAGCGAGCTGTCCTTGCCGAGGCTGCGGACCGAGGTCGCGAGGCCACCGGCGGCGTCGAAGCCGTTCACGAAGTCGATACGGGCCACCGCCAGGCCGGAGCCTGTCGGGTTGTCCGTGACGTCGTGGAAGACACCCGTCTTGCCGTACTTGCCGTAGATCGCCGGGTTGGCGAAGCCGATCGCCTTGCCGCCCTGGGCCTCCTGGGCCAGCGCCTGGACCGCCGCGATCACCGGGGCGGCCAGCGAGGTGCCGCCGATGCGGTACTCGCTGTACTGCTCGGTGCCGTCCGGGAAGGTCTGGGTCTGGCCGACCTTGAAGCCGGTGTTCGGGTCGGCGATGGCCGCGATGTCCGGGACGACGCGGTTGCCGGCGGCGTTGTTGGCCGTGGCCAGCGCCTTCGGGACGACGTTCTTCTGGTAGTACGGCTGCGGCACGGTCTTGCTGGTGCCGCCGCCCGCGCCCGAGGTGAAGGCGCCGGGGAAGCCGGTCCAGCTCTTGCCGTCGGCCGACAGGGTCGCCTTCTCGGTGCCCCAGCCGGTCTCCCACTGGTACTTGTCGCCCTTGCCGACGGCCAGCGAGGTACCGCCGACCGCGGTCACCCACGCCGAGTTGGCCGGGGTGTCGACCTGCTTCGTACCGGTGTTGGCGACCTCGTCGCCGTTGTCACCGGAGGAGAAGTAGAAGCCGATGCCCTGCACCGCGCCGAACTGGAAGACCTGGTCGTAGGCGGCCGCGAGGTCCGGCGTCTGGTTGGCCTCGATGTCGCCCCAGGAGTTGGAGACGATGTCGGCCAGGTGGTTGTCGACGATCTTGCTGAGCGAGTCGAGCAGATCGTCGTCGTAGCAGGAACCGGCGCCCACGTAGGTCACGTTGGCGGCCGGCGCGACCGCGTGCACGGCCTCGACGTCGAGGGTCTCCTCGCCGTACCAGCCGGCCGCGCCGCACTCCTTGGTCTTCGTGTACTTCTTCGGCAGCACCTGGTTCAGCTGACCGGTCTTCCAGGCCGCGTCACCGTGCTTGTTCGCGTAGGTGGCCGCGTCGAAGGCGATGGTCGGCGAGGCGTACGCGTCCGTGATGGCGATGCGGACGCCCTTGCCGGTGTACGTGCCGGCGCCGTAGGCGGCGCGCAGCTGCTTGCCGGTGTAGCCCTGGACGGCGTACGGGATCTTCGTGCCGTACGCGTCCGGCAGCGTGGTCGCGATGTTCGAGCCGTAGTACGAGGAGAACGGCCCGGAGTTCTTGAACACCGCGTCCGGCGGCGGCAGCTGGTCGTTGTGCGTCGCCTTGTGCGGCGCGTTGTCCAGGCCGGTGACGGTCAGGACGGCGCCCTTGAGGCTCTGCGGCACCGAGGCCGTCTTCGACGGCGCGTGGTAGGTCTTCGCGCCCTTGGTGTAGTTGTGCAGCTGGGTGCCGAACGCCTTCTCGGCGGCGGACACGTCACCGGTGACGGCGATGTAGTGCTGCGTGACCTTCGTGACCGTGAGGCCCGACGACGTGAGCCAGGACTTGACGGCGGCCACCTGGGCCTTGGTCGCACCGAAGCGGGCCTGCGTCTGCTTGGCGCTCAGGTACTTGCCGTACGCCTTCGAGCTCGGGTCGGACACCGCCTTGGCATAGGCGGCGAGGCCGGCCGCGTTCCGGCCGGAGAGGTACACCCGGGCGGAGACCTGGGCGCTGTTCGAGGTGGCGCCCTTGTCCGCCTTGGTCGTGGCCCAGGCGGGCTTGGTGCCCGCGAGGGCGTTTCGGCCCGGGTTGTCCACGGCGTGCGCCGCGGGTATGCCGAGCGCCAGCGCACCGGCGATCATGGGCAGTGTCGCTGCCATGCTCACGCCGGCGCGCACCTTGGCGCGGTTGGATCTCATAGAACCCCCTGCGATGCGGTTCGCATGCATGTAGTGGTCGGTACGTCGTGGATCCGGGCGCCGGCCCGCGGCGGTTAGGCCCGCGAATGGATCACACGATGGGGGCCACTCTTTCGATGAACCGTTCATGCCAGGGGAACGCTAAAGTCAAGAGAACCCCAAGGAACCGTCATCCGGGGTGAATTGCGGCTTTCGTCCTGGTGGCCGTGTTACGAACGCGGCTTTGCGCCCCGTTCCTTCAACATGTCGGCCATCAGCTGGATCTCGGACTGCTGTGCGTCGACCATGCCCTGTGCGAGCTTCTTCTCCACGCCGACGGTGCACTTGGCGACGCACCCCTCGGCCATGTGGATGCCGCCCTTGTGATGGTCCGTCATCAACTGGAGGAAGAAGATCTCGGCCTGCTTGCCGCTGAGGGTGCCGAGCTTCTTCAGGTCGGCGTTGGTCGCCATGCCCGGCATCAGCGCGCCGTCCTTGCCGGACGCCATGTCGCCCATGCCCATCCAGGTCATCGGCGGCTTCGCCGACACCTTCGGCAGCTCCCACAGGTCCAGCCAGCCCAGCAGCATGCCGCGCTGGTTGGCCTGCGTCTGCGCGATGTCGTAGGCGAGTCGGCGTACTTCCTCGTCCGTCGTACGGTCGCGCACGATGTACGACATCTCGACGGCCTGCTGGTGGTGGACCGCCATGTCCCGCGCGAACCCGGCGTCCGCCGAGTCGGTGCCCGGGGTCCCTGTCCCCGAGCCACCGTCCTCGGCGACCGCGTAGGTGATCGCACCGGCGGCGACGAGCACGGCCGCCGCGGCGCCCGCGATCCAGCCGATGTGCCGCCTCACTTCATCGTCCCGCCGGTGCACGAGGCGCCCGGCTCGGGCGTCTGCTTGCCCTGGACGTAGGTGGAGAAGAACTTGTCGACGGCCGGGTCGCTCGCGCTCTTCACCGTGAGCTGGTGGCCCCACGCCGAGAGAATGAGCGGCGCCGCCTGGTTCTCGTACGGGCTCATGAGCGTGTACGGCGTCTTCTTCACCTTGGCCGCGAGCGCGTCGACGTCGGCCTTGTCCGCCTTGCTGGTGTACGTCACCCAGACCGCGCCGTGCTCCAGCGAGTGCACGGCGTTCTCGTCCTTCACGGCCGAGGTGTAGACGTCACCGTTGCAGTTGAGCCAGACCGGGTTGTGGTTGCCGCCCACCGGCGGGTGCATCGGGTACTTCACGGACGTGGTGACATGGGTCCGGGCCAGCTTGCCGGACCAGGTCTGCACCCCGTCCTTGCCCGTGGTGAAGTGGCCCGAGTCCCCGGAGCCCTTCGAGTCGCTGGCCGTGCTGTCGCTGTCCTTCTGCGAGTTCACGAGCACCACACCGCCGACGACGAGACCGGCGACCACCACCACGCTCGCGGCGATGGTGAGCACCCGGTTGCGGCGCTCGCGGGCCTGCTCGGCGCGCCGCATCTCCTCGATGCGCGCCTTGCGCGCGGTGGTGTTGCTGTTCTTGGCGGAACCCATGGCTGTTGTCCTTCTGGGGGAAAGGGCCGGAACGGACGGGACGGTCGGGCTCGCTGATCGTAATGGGGAAGAGGCACCCTGCCGCAGGGAGGGCAGGGGAAAGAATATTTGAACGCCGAATGCGCATTATTTACGCTGCGGGTATGCGGCTGCTGCGCTCCACCGACCTCGCCCTGCGCCTCCTGATGCGGCTCGCCGTCGCCGGTGCCTCCACCCCCACGACGCGCCAGGTCGCGGCGGACATGGACGTGCCGTACACGCACGCCGCGAAGGTGGTGGCCGAGCTCCAGCACCTCGGCCTCGTCGACGCCCGGCGCGGCCGGGGCGGGGGTCTCGCGCTCAGCGAGAAGGGGCGCACGGCATCGGTCGGGGCCGTGGTGCGCACGTTCGAGGGGGACGGCGAGACCGTCGAATGCGAGGGTTCCTCGCCCTGCCCCCTGAACTCCGCCTGCCGGCTGCGCGGCGCCCTGCGCCGGGCCCAGGAGGCGTTCTACGCGGCGCTGGACCCGGTCACGCTGGAGGAGATGGTCGCAGGGCCGACCGGCCCACTGCTGCTGGGGATCTCCTCGCGGCCTTAGTGCTGGGCGTCCCTAGGCCATCCCTGGGCCCTGTCGTCACATTCCCGTCTGCCCCGCGACGCCATGCACGCTCCCCCAAGCTCTTCGAGCAGGGGGCCCCACGACGCCGATAGGCCCGCCCTCCGGGCGACGACGGGAATTTGATGACAGGACCCAGTGCTGCGCGTCCTCAGTTCTGCGCAAGCCACAGGTCGGGACCGAACACCTCGTAGTGGATGTCGGCCGGGGCCACGCCCCGCTCGATCAGCTGGGTCCGCACCGCGCGCATGAAGGGCAGCGGACCGCACAGGTACGCGCGCGTGCCGGGCTCCACCGGTACGACCGTGAGGTCGACGAGCCCCGAGCGGTCGGCCGGCTCGGCGTCCTGCTCGTAGAAGAAGTGCACGGTGCCGTCGGCCAGCTTGGCGGCGTACGCCTCGTGGTCGTTGCGCAGCGCGTGGTCGGCGGGGGAGCGGTCGCCGTGCACGACGGTGACCGGGGCGCGATGGCCGTCCTCCGCGAGCTGCGCCAGCATCGCGATCATCGGGGTCACACCGATGCCGGCGGAGGCGAGCAGCAGCGGGGTGTCCGTGTCGTCGTCCAGGACCAGGTCGCCGTAGGGGGCGGACAGCTCCAGCACGGTGCCCGCCGCCACGTACGCGTGCAGGTGGTTGGAGACCTCGCCCTCGGGCGTCGTACCGCCGGACACCCGCTTCACGCTGAGCTGCCGCTCGGTCGCGCCGGGCGCCCCGGAGAGGCTGTACTGCCGTATCTGGCGGGCGCCGTCGGGGAGGGTGACGCGCACGGAGACGTACTGGCCCGCGCGGAAGCCGCGCACCGGGCCGCCGTCCACCGGCCGCAGCCGCAGGGTGATGACGTCGGCGGTCTCCGTGACCCGCTCGGTGACCTCCCACTCGCGCCAGCCGGTCTCGTCGGCGCTCTCCTCGTACAGCCGCCGCTCGATCGCGATCAGGGCGTTCGCCATCAGCCAGTAGACCTCGTCCCAGGCGGCCGCGACCTCGGGCGTGACGGCCTCGCCGAGGACCTCGACGATGGCGGCGAAGAGGTGCTCGTGGACGATCGGGTAGTGCTCGGGCGCGACGCCCAGCGAGGCGTGCTTGTGGGCGATGCGGCTCAGCATCGCGTCGGGCCGCTGGTCGGGGTGCTCGACGAGATGCGTGGCGAAGGCGGCGATGGACCCCGCCAGGGCCTGGCGCTGGGTGCCGGCGGCCTGGTTGCCCCGGTTGAACAGGTCGCGCAGCAGTTCGGGGCGGGCCGTGAAGAGTCCGGCGTAGAAACGTTCGGTGATCTCGCCGATGGCGGCGCCGACGGCGGGAAGGGTGGCTCGGACGGTGGCAGCGGACTGCTCGGACAGCATCGGGGCTCCTGGGCTCCTGAGGTGGGCTGTGGTCGTCAGCCATTAAAACTTGCATCTTGAATGCAAATTAAAGCGGGGGTGGGGGAACGCGACCGGCCATTACTTATGTCACTCCGAGCAGGCAAGATGGGCGGCAGAGCAGTACACCTGCCGGACGCGACGCGTTCAGGCCGAGGTCGGCCGGGCGATCATGGTCCGCAACGCGCGTGAAATGGTGTTGTGGTGTGATGCTCAGGTGCCCGACCGCCTCCCGGCACCATCCGGGAAGGACGGCCTGACCAGCAAGGATGGGGAAGCGGAAGATGGACAAGCAGCAGGAGTTCGTGCTCCGGACGTTGGAGGAGCGCGACATCCGGTTCGTGCGCCTGTGGTTCACCGACGTGCTGGGCTTCCTCAAGTCCGTGGCCGTGGCCCCCGCCGAGCTGGAGCAGGCCTTCGACGAGGGCATCGGCTTCGACGGCTCCGCCATCGAGGGCTTCGCCCGTGTGTACGAGTCCGACATGATCGCCAAGCCGGACCCGTCGACCTTCCAGGTGCTGCCATGGCGCGCCGAGGCCCCGGGCACCGCCCGCATGTTCTGCGACATCCTCATGCCGGACGGCTCCCCGTCCTTCGCGGACCCGCGCTACGTCCTCAAGCGCGCCCTGGCCCGCACCTCCGACCTGGGCTTCACCTTCTACACCCACCCCGAGATCGAGTTCTTCCTGCTGAAGGACCGCCCGCTGGACGGCACGCGCCCGACGCCCGCCGACAACTCCGGCTACTTCGACCACACCCCCCAGAACATCGGCATGGACTTCCGCCGCCAGGCGATCACCATGCTGGAGTCGATGGGCATCTCGGTCGAGTTCTCCCACCACGAGGGCGCGCCGGGCCAGCAGGAGATCGACCTGCGCTACGCCGACGCCCTGTCCACGGCGGACAACATCATGACGTTCCGCCTGGTCATGAAGCAGGTGGCACTGGAGCAGGGCGTGCAGGCGACCTTCATGCCGAAGCCCTTCTCCGAGCACCCCGGCTCCGGCATGCACACCCACCTGTCCCTCTTCGAGGGCGACCGCAACGCGTTCTACGAGTCCGGCGCCGAGTACCAGCTCTCCAAGGTCGGCCGCTCCTTCATCGCGGGCCTGCTCAAGCACGCCGCGGAGATCTCCGCCGTCACCAACCAGTGGGTCAACTCCTACAAGCGCATCTGGGGCGGCTCCGAGCGCACGGCCGGCGCCGGCGGCGAGGCGCCCTCGTACATCTGCTGGGGCCACAACAACCGCTCGGCCCTGGTCCGCGTGCCCATGTACAAGCCCGGCAAGACCGGCTCGGCGCGCGTGGAGGTCCGCTCCATCGACTCCGGTGCGAACCCGTACCTCGCCTACGCCCTCCTGCTGGCGGCGGGCCTCAAGGGCATCGAGGAGGGCTACGAGCTCCCGCCCGGCGCCGAGGACGACGTCTGGGCCCTGTCCAACGCCGAGCGCCGCGCGATGGGCATCGAGCCCCTCCCGCAGAACCTCGGCGAGGCCCTGACCCTGATGGAGACCAGCGACCTCGTCGCCGAGACCCTCGGCGAGCACGTCTTCGACTTCTTCCTGCGCAACAAGCGCCAGGAGTGGGAGGAGTACCGCTCCGAGGTCACGGCGTTCGAGCTGCGCAAGAACCTGCCGGTTCTGTAGGGGCAGGCACGTGGAGGGGCTACGTCGCAGCCCCTCCGTTGCGGGCCTCGCGCTCCTCGCACGTGGGGTCGCCCGTCCGGCCGTACGGTGGAGATCCTGAGCGGCTCGGCCACCGCGGACCAGGTGGGTGCGGTGGCGGAATTCCTCGCCGACCGCTTCGGAGCCGGTGTCGGGCTCTGCGGTTAGGCTCGGGCCAGGACGACCTTGATCCGAGGGGAGGCCGCGGATGACGCCGGGGCGCAGGAGCAGTACCTTCACCCGGCTGCTGCGGCACGGTTTCACCGACCCGTCGGCGGCCGAGCGGCTCCTGGACAGCGCCGAGCTCTCCGCCGTCCGCGACGACCCGGTCCTCCTGGAGGCGCTGGGCGCCACCGCCGACCCGGACCTCGCCCTGCACGGACTCGTACGGCTCCTGGAGGCCCAGCCCGGCCCCACGGCCCACCGGGAGCTGCTGGACACCCTGATAGCGGCCAAGCCGCTGCGCGACCGTCTGCTCGGCGTCCTCGGCGCGTCCGCCGCCCTCGCCGACCACCTCGCCCGGCACCCGCGGGACTGGGAAGCCCTCGTCACCTACGAGCCGCGCGACCTGCACCCCGGGGTGGAGGAGTTCGAGCGGGGCCTGGCCGGCGCGAGTGACCCGGTCTCCCTGCGCGTCGCCTATCGCCGCTGCCTGCTGTCCATCGTCGCCCGTGACGTGTGCGGCACCACCGGCGTCGCCGAGACCGCCGCCGAGCTCGCCGACCTCGCCACCGCCACCCTGCGCGCCGCCCTCGGCATCGCCACGGCCGCCGCCCCCGACGACGCCGCCCTGTGCCGGCTCGCGGTGATCGCGATGGGCAAGTGCGGCGGCCACGAGCTGAACTACGTCTCCGACGTGGACGTGATCTTCGTCGGCGAGGCCCTGGACGGCGCCGACGAGGGCAAGGCACTGCGGTCCGCCACCAAACTGGCCTCGCACATGATGCGGATCTGCTCGGAGACGACGGTCGAGGGCTCCATCTGGCCCGTGGACGCCAATCTCCGCCCCGAAGGCCGCAACGGCCCGCTCGTCCGCACCCTCAGCAGCCACCTCGCCTACTACCAGCGCTGGGCCAAGACCTGGGAGTTCCAGGCGCTGCTCAAGGCCCGCCCGGTGGCCGGCGACAGCGAACTGGGGCAGGACTACATCGCCACGCTCGACCCCCTGATCTGGAAGGCCGCGGAACGCGAGAACTTCGTCGCCGACGTGCAGAAGATGCGCCGCCGCGTCGTCGAGAACATCCCCGCCGCCGAGATCGAGCGCGAGCTGAAGCTCGGCCCCGGCGGTCTGCGGGACGTCGAGTTCGCCGTCCAGCTACTGCAGCTGGTGCACGCCCGCTCCGACGCCTCGCTGCGCAGCGGCACCACCCTGGACGCCCTCAGGGCCCTGGCCGAGGGCGGCTACGTCGGCCGCGGCGACGCCGTCCAGCTCGACGAGGCCTACCGCTTCCTGCGCTCCATGGAGCACCGCATCCAGCTCTACCGGCTGCGCCGCACCCACCTCGTCCCCGAGGAAGAGGCCGACCTGCGCCGCCTGGGCCGCTCCCTGGGCCTGCGCGCCGACCCGGTGGCCGAGCTGACCCGGGAGTGGAAGCGGCACACGGGCGTCGTACGGCGCCTGCACGAGAAGCTCTTCTACCGCCCGCTGCTCGACGCCGTCGCCCAGCTCGCCCCCGGCGAGGCCCGGCTGAGCCCCGAGGCGGCCCGCGAACGCCTGGTCGCCCTCGGTTACGCCGACCCCGCCGCCGCCCTGCGCCACCTGGAGGCGCTGGCCTCGGGCGTCACCCGCAAGGCCGCCATCCAGCGCACCCTGCTGCCGGTGCTGCTGGGCTGGTTCGCGGACTCCGCCGACCCCGACGCGGGCCTGCTCAACTTCCGCAAGGTCTCCGACGCGCTCGGCAAGACACCCTGGTATCTGCGGCTGCTGCGCGACGAGGGCGCCGCGGCCGAGAACCTCGCCCGTGTCCTGTCCGCCGGGCGCCTCGCCCCCGATCTGCTGATGCGCGCCCCCGAGGCGGTCGCCCTGCTCGGCGACGGGGACGGCGGCAGCGGGCTGGAACCGCGCGGACGCGCGCACCTGGAGCAGGAGATACTCGCCGCGGTCGGCCGCGCCGAGAACGCGGAGCAGGGCGTCACGGCCGCGCGTGGCGTGCGCCGCCGGGAGCTGTTCCGTACGGCCGCCGCGGACATCGTCGACTCCTACGGCACCGAGACGAAGCCCGCCGAGCCCGACCAGGGAGCGCTGGTCGACCGCGTCGGCACCGCGGTCTCCGACCTCACGGCGGCGACGCTCGCGGGCACGCTGCGGGCCGTGGTCCGCGACGGCTGGGGCGACACGCTGCCCACCCGCTTCGCGATCATCGGCATGGGCCGGTTCGGCGGCAACGAACTGGGATACGGCTCCGACGCCGACGTCCTGTTCGTCCACGAGCCACGGGAGGGTGTCGAGGAACGGGAGGCCGCGGACGCGGCCAACAAGGTCGTCTCGGAGATGCGCCGCCTGCTCCAGATCCCCAGCGCCGACCCGCCCCTGCTCATCGACGCGGACCTGCGCCCGGAGGGCAAGTCGGGCCCGCTCGTACGGACCCTGAAGTCGTACGAGGCCTACTACCGCCGCTGGTCCCTGGTCTGGGAGTCGCAGGCGCTGCTGCGGGCCGAGCCGGTCGCCGGGGACGAGGAACTGGCCGGCCGCTTCATCGAGCTCATCGACCCCCTGCGCTACCCGGCGGAGGGCCTCGGCGACGAGGCGGTCCGCGAGATCCGGCGCCTGAAGGCCCGCATGGAGTCCGAGCGCCTGCCGCGCGGCGCCGACCCCAAGCTCCACACCAAGCTCGGCCCCGGCGGCCTCTCCGACGTCGAGTGGACCGTCCAGCTGCTGCAGCTCCGGCACGGCTGGGTGGAGTCCGGCCTGCGCACCACGCGCACCCGTGAGGCGCTGGCTGCCGCCCGCGCGGCGGACCTGATCTCCACCGAGGACGCGGCGACCCTGGACGAGGCCTGGGTCCTCGCCACGCGCGTCCGCAACGCGGTCATGCTGGTCCGCGGCCGAGCCGGCGACACGTTCCCCTCGGAAAGCCGAGAACTGGCCGCGGTGGGCCGCTACCTCGGCTACGGCCCCGGCCACGCGGGCGACATGCTCGACGCATACCGCCGCACGACGCGCAGGGCACGGGCGGTAGTGGACGAACTCTTCTACGGAGCGTGAGCCTCCGGCGGTTCGGCAGGAGGGTTCCCTGGTGGTGCGGGGGCTTCACTGCCGTGACGGTTCGGGGGCTTTGTGAAGGCTGTGATGGTCCGGGTACGCGGTGAAACCGCCGGTCACCGCCGTCGTGGCCGGGCGCCGCTGCGGCGGGTTATGGGGCCGTCGGCCCCAGGGAGGCGGGCGCAGCTGCCCGGCCGGGCTGCAACGCCACGGCGCTCAGCCGCCACGGCCTTGACCGGCGGTGCCGGAAAGTTGAACCTCCGGCCCGAGCCGCGCAGCGGTCACGCCTTGTTCGGGAGTAGGGGGCCCACCCTGCCCCGGCCCGGCACCATGCGCGGCAGTGCGTAGGGCAGGGTGCCGTACCACAGGCCTGCCACCGTGTAGCCGAAAGTGAGGCAGAGGATGCCGCCCACCGCGTCCAGCCAGAAGTGGTTGGCCGTGGCGACGATGACCAGCAGGGTCGACGCCGGGTAGAGCAGGCCCAGGACGCGGATCCACGGGGTTTTGGCCAGCGCGAAGATCGTGAGGCCGCACCACAGGGACCAGCCGATGTGCATCGACGGCATCGCGGCGTACTGGTTCGACATGTGCTTCAGATCCCCCGAGGCCATCGAACCCCAGGTGTGGTGGACCATCACGGTGTCGACGAAGTGGCCGCCGTTCATCAACCGCGGCGGGGCGAGTGGATACAGGTAGTAACCGACCAGGGCCACGCCCGTCGTCGCGAACAACACCAGACGTGTCGCCGCGTAACGGCCCGGGTGGCTGCGGTACAGCCACACCAGCACGGCCAGCGTCACCACGAAGTGCAGCGTCGCGTAGTAGTAGTTCATGCCCACGACCAGCCAAGACGCCGAGTTCACGGTGTGGTTGACCGACTCCTCGACGGCGATTCCCAGCCGGTGCTCGGTCCTCCAGAGCCAGTCGGCGTTGCGCAGCGCCGCACCCCGTTGCTCCGGAACCGCGTTGCGGATGAGCGAGTACGTCCAGTAACTCACCGCGATCAGCAGGACCTCGAACCAGAGACGGGGCCGCCGCGGAGTGCGCAACCGGCGGAGGAAACCCTGTTCGCCCTCGCCCGTGACGGCCTGCGGAACGGCCACCTGCTCGCGACCTTCCGGTTCTGTCACGGTCGAGTCACTCATAGGCACAGAGTCTGCCAGAAAAGGCTTGTCCGACCGATCATCCCAAGGTCGGGTTCCTGCCGCACGTTCTACCGCGGGACGACTCCCGGGCCTCCTACCAGCGCAGTGTGCGGAATGGGGGATTTCTCCCCCTCAGGGAGGACTCCAGGCGGGTTCAGGAATCGGGCAGGGATCAGGGAGGAATCAGGGACGATTCCGCTCCCCGGGGGCCGAAGCGGTCGAGCCGCGCACCACCAGTTCCGGCATGAAGACGAACTCGCTGTGCGGAGCGGGCGTCCCCCCGATCTCCTCCAGCAGCGTGCGCACCGCGGCCTGCCCCATCGCCGGCACCGGCTTGCGGACCGTGGTGAGCGGCGGATCGGTGAAGGCGATCAGCGGGGAGTCGTCGAAGCCCACCACCGAGACGTCCCGGGGCACTTCCAGACCCCGCTGCCGGGCGGCCCGTATCGCACCCAGAGCCATCATGTCGCTGGCGCACACCACCGCCGTACAGCCGCGCTCGATGAGCGCCGTGGCGGCCGCCTGGCCGCCCTCCAGGGTGTACAGCGAGTGCTGCACCAGCTCCGTCTCGATCACCTCGGCGCTCAGCCCCACCTGGTCCTGCATCGCGCGCACGAAGCCCTCGATCTTGCGCTGCACCGGCACGAACCGCTTCGGCCCCAGGGCGAGACCGATGCGGGTGTGCCCCAGGGAGGCGAGGTGCGTCACGGCCAGCGTCATCGCCGCCCGGTCGTCCGGCGAGATGAACGGTGCCTGCACCTTCGGCGAGAAGCCGTCGACCAGCACGAACGGCACACCCTGCGCCCGCAGCCGCTCATAGCGCTGCATGTCGGCGGTGGTGTCCGCGTGCAGTCCGGAGACATAGATGATCCCGGCGACCCCGCGGTCGACGAGCATCTCGGTCAGCTCGTCCTCCGTCGACCCGCCCGGCGTCTGCGTGGCCAGAATCGGTGTGTAGCCCTGCCGGGTCAGCGCCTGGCCGATGACCTGGGCCAGCGCCGGGAATATCGGGTTCTCCAGCTCCGGGGTTATCAGGCCCACCAGGCCCTCGCTGCGCTGCCGCAGCCGTACCGGACGCTCGTAACCGAGCACGTCCAGCGCGGCCAGCACGGACTGGCGGGTGGTGGCGGCGACGCCCGGCTTCCCGTTGAGGACGCGGCTTACGGTCGCTTCGCTCACCCCCGCCTGCGCTGCGATGTCGGCAAGCCGTGTGGTCACGGCACCGGACTGTACCGGCCGTACCTCGCCTTGCGCACCAATGGGACGCCGTGCGCGGGCGGCCCCACGGCCCGCTGTGGGTTGCTGCGTCATCGCGCTCCCTCGTCCTTCTGGTCGGCTGGTCGGCGTCCGTTCCGCAAGGGATGATTCCCGTCTTGGAAAGCTGTGGCAAGAGCTTGCAGAGTCTTGCACAACTGTGCGCCTGCCCGCTGATCGGCTGGGCAGCAGGGTTGCGGCGGGGTCTAGCCGAGGTCACAACGAGGTAACCCTCGTGTTCTCTTGCACTTTTTTTCTGCAAGGTCTTTCGCAACGCTTACATCGCTGTTACGTTCTCGACGCCCGGCGGCCGCAAAGGCGCAGTCGGCAAGTCGCAGGAGCGGCGGACGGGACCGCTCTCTGCACCACTCGGGCTTTAACCCTCAAGGAGAACTCATGCGGCGTGGCATAGCGGCCTCCGCGCTGGTGGCGTCCCTCGCCCTCACGGCGACGGCGTGCGGCGGGAGCGACAGCGGCAGTGACAAGGCGGACGGCCCGGTCACCATCACCTGGTGGGACACGTCCAACGCCACGAATGAGGCACCGACGTACCAGGCCTTGATCAAGGACTTCGAGGCCGCCAACAAGAACATCAAGGTCAAGTACGTCAACGTGCCCTTCGACCAGGCGCAGAACAAGTTCGACACCGCCGCCGGCTCCAAGGGCGCCCCGGACTTGCTGCGCTCCGAGGTCGGCTGGACCCCGGCCTTCGCCAAGAAGGGCTACTTCCTGCCGCTGGACGGCACCGACGCCCTCGCGGACAAGGACAAGTTCAAGTCCAACCTGATCACGCAGGCGCAGTACGAGGGCAAGACGTACGGCGTGCCGATCGTCACCGACACCCTCGCGCTCGTCTACAACAAGGCCCTCTTCAAGAAGGCCGGCATCAGCGAGGCCCCCAAGACCTGGACCGAGCTGAAGGCCGACGCCGCGAAGCTCAAGGCCAAGGCCGGCGTCGACGGCTACTGGGGCTCCACCCAGGCCTACTACGCCCAGTCCTTCCTCTACGGCGAGGGCACCGACACGGTCGACGCCTCCGCCAAGAAGATCACGGTCAACTCGGACGCCGCCAAGAAGGCGTACGGCACCTGGCTGAGCCTCTTCTCCGGCAAGGGCCTGCACAAGGCCGACACCACCGCGGACGCCTACGCCCACATCCAGGACGCGTTCGTCAACGGCAAGGTCGCCGCGATCATCCAGGGCCCCTGGGAGATCACGAACTTCTACAAGGGCTCGGCCTTCAAGGACAAGTCCAACCTGGGCATCGCCACCGTCCCGGCCGGCTCCTCCGGCAAGGCGGGCGCCCCGACCGGCGGCCACAACCTCTCGGTCTACGCCGGCTCCGACAAGGCCCACCAGGCCGCCGCGCTGAAGTTCGTCAACTTCATGACCTCGGCGAAGTCCCAGTCGACCATCGCCCTGAAGAACTCCACGCTGCCCACCCGTGACGACGCCTACACCGACCAGGTCAAGGCCGACCCGGGCATCGCCGGCTACGGCACGGTCCTTGCCGCCGCCCAGCCGCGCCCCGCGCTGCCCGAGTACAGCTCCCTGTGGGGCCCGCTGGACACCGAGCTGCCCAAGATCGCCGGCGGCAAGGAGTCCCTGGACAAGGGCCTGAGCAACGCTGAGCTCGCGATCCAGAAGCTGGTTCCGGACTTCAGCAAGTAAGCCCCCTGTGGCCGCCGGATCTCCCTAGGAACATGGGGGGAGAGATCCGGCGGCCACCGGCCGTGCCCAGCCCGTCCCCCTTGAACATCCAGAAGGTGTCGAACCATGACAGTCGCCATCGACCGCGCGACCGGCAAGCGCCGCGGTGACCGCGCGCCTCGGCCCGGGCTGGGCCAGCGCCTGAAGAACGGATTCCAGAAGCACTGGTACGCCTACGCGATGATCGCCCCGGTGGCCGTCGTGCTCGGCGTCCTGGTGATCTACCCCCTGGTGTACGGCCTCTATCTGACCCTCACCGACGCCAACAGCCTCAACACGGCCCGCACCATCGGCGTCAACCACATCGATGCGACATACAAGTTCATCGGCCTCGACAACTACAAGGACATCCTGTTCGGCCCGACGTCGTACGACCGCTTCTGGTCGCACTTCATCTGGACGATCGTATGGACGGCGCTCTGTGTCGCCCTGCACTACGGCATCGGTCTCGGCCTCGCCCTGCTGCTCAACCAGAAGCTGCGCGGCCGCACCTTCTACCGGCTGATCCTGATCCTGCCGTGGGCCGTGCCCACCTTCGTCACCGTGTTCGGCTGGCGCTTCATGCTCGCCGACGGCGGCATCATCAACTCCTTCCTCCACACGCTCCACCTGCCGACACCGGACTGGCTGGAGGACACCTTCTGGCAGCGCTTCGCCGCCATCATGGTCAACACCTGGTGC
The DNA here is from genome assembly GCF_055558775.1 of Streptomyces sp. NPDC025638. Lineage (NCBI taxonomy): Bacteria > Bacillati > Actinomycetota > Actinomycetes > Kitasatosporales > Streptomycetaceae > Streptomyces > Streptomyces sp. NPDC025638. The sequence goes on from NZ_JBVHLX010000005.1 coordinate 59,369, forward strand.
GGTGTGCCGTTCATGATGGTCTCGCTGCTCGGCGGCCTGCAGTCCATCGACTCCACCCTCTACGAGGCCGCCGAGATGGACGGCGCCAACGCCTGGCAGCGGTTCCGGTACGTCACCCTTCCGGGGCTCAGGTCCGTCAGCTCCACCGTCGTACTGCTCGGCATCATCTGGACGTTCAACCAGTTCGCCGTCATCTTCCTGCTGTTCGGCAACACCGCCCCCGACGCGCAGATCCTGGTCACCTGGGCCTACTACCTCGGCTTCGGACAGCAGCCGCGTGACTTCGCTCAGTCCGCCGCCTACGGCATCCTGCTGTTGGCCATCCTGATCGTCTTCACCTCGTTCTACCGCCGCTGGCTGAACCGCAACGAGCAGCAGCTCGCGATCTGAGGCAGGAGCCCCCATGAGCACCACGACACCTCCCGAGATCACCGCCGAAAAGCCGGTGACCCCGCAGGCTCTTGCCGCGCAGAACGGCGGCCCCGCGCGCCGCCGGGGCGAACGCGGCCTCATCGCCTCCCTCGCCTCCCACGGCATCCTCGTCGTCGCGAGCCTGATCGCGCTCTTCCCGATCGCCTGGCTGACCTTCCTCTCACTCGGCCCGGACAAGGACGACTACCTCCACCCCGGAGGCATCTGGTCGAAGATGACGTTCGACAACTACTCGTTCGTCCTCCAGCACACGAACTTCTTCGACTGGATGAAGAGTTCGCTGATCGTCTCGCTGGGCACCACGGTCATCGGTGTGATGGTCGCCGCCACCACCGGCTACGCCGTCTCCCGCATGCGCTTCCCCGGCTACAAGAAGCTGATGTGGGTGCTGCTGGTCACCCAGATGTTCCCGATCGCCGTCCTCATCGTGCCGATGTACCAGATCCTCTCGGACCTGCAGCTCATCGACACCTACTTCGGCCTGATCCTCGTCTACTGCTCGACCGCGGTTCCCTACAGCGCCTGGCTGCTCAAGGGGTACTTCGACACCATCCCCTTCGAGATCGACGAGGCGGGACGCGTCGACGGCCTGAGCCCCTTCGGTACCTTCGCCCGGCTGATCCTGCCGCTCGCCAAGCCCGGACTTGCCGTCGCGGCCTTCTACAACTTCATCACCGCCTTCGGCGAGGTCGCCTTCGCCTCGACGTTCATGCTGGACGACAGCAAGTACACCTTCGCCGTCGGTCTGCAGAGCTTCGTCAGCGAGCACGACGCGCAGCGCAACCTGATGGCCGCCACGGCCGTGCTCGTCGCGATACCCGTCTCCGCGTTCTTCTACCTCGTGCAGAAGAACCTGGTGACCGGCCTCACCGCCGGCGGCACGAAGGGCTGAGCCCCTCAAGGAAAAGGCTCCCGCGCGCCTGACCGCGCGGGTGGCGGCCGCGGTGCTCCTCCGACCCCGCTGGCACCGCGGCCGCCTCACACACCCCCGGCCCTACACCCGCCGCCGTACGCAGACCCCCATGACCCGAACCGAGTTACGCATCAAGGACGCCATGAGCCAGCAGCACCCTGCCGCCCCGGCCCCGACCGCCGCCGTCGTCACCGTCGCCAAGCGCCGCGACTGGTGGCGGGACGCGGTGATCTACCAGGTCTATCCGCGCAGCTTCGCCGACAGCAACGGCGACGGCATGGGCGACCTGGAGGGCGTACGCTCCAGACTTCCGTACCTGCGCGACCTCGGCGTGGACGCCGTATGGCTCAGCCCCTTCTACGCCTCGCCGCAGGCCGACGCCGGCTACGACGTCGCCGACTACCGCGCCGTGGACCCCATGTTCGGCAACCTCCTGGACGCCGACGCGCTGATCCGTGACGCCCGCGAACTGGGCCTGCGCATCATCGTCGACCTGGTCCCCAACCACTCTTCCGACCAGCACGAGTGGTTCAAGCGCGCGCTCGCCGAGGGGCCCGGCTCGCCGCTGCGCGACCGCTACCACTTCCGCCCCGGCAAGGGCGAGAACGGCGAACTCCCGCCCAACGACTGGGAGTCCATCTTCGGCGGCCCGGCGTGGACGCGCGTGACGGAGCCGGACGGCACTCCCGGCGAGTGGTACCTGCACCTCTTCGCCCCCGAGCAGCCCGACTTCAACTGGGAGCACCCGGCGGTCGGCGACGAGTTCCGCTCGATCCTGCGCTTCTGGCTGGACATGGGCGTCGACGGCTTCCGCATCGACGTCGCCCATGGACTGGTGAAGGCGGCGGGCCTCCCGGACCTCGGCTCCCACGACCAGCTGAAACTGCTGGGCAACGATGTCATGCCGTTCTTCGACCAGGACGGCGTGCACGCCATCTACCGCCAGTGGCGCGTGGTCCTCGACGAGTACGCCGGCGAGCGCATCTTCGTGGCCGAGGCATGGACCCCGACCGTCGAACGCACCGCGAACTACGTCCGCCCCGACGAGCTGCACCAGGCCTTCAACTTCCAGTACCTGGGCACGGAGTGGGACGCCGAGGAGCTGCGGACGGTCATCGACCGCACCCTGGAGGCCATGCGCCCGGTGGGCGCCCCCGCCACCTGGGTGCTGTCCAACCACGATGTCACCCGCCACGCCACCCGCTTCGCCAACCCGCCCGGCCTCGGCACCCAGATCCGCACCGCGGGCGACCGCGAACTGGGTCTGCGCCGGGCCCGTGCCGCCACGCTCCTGATGCTGGCGCTGCCCGGATCGGCGTACATCTACCAGGGCGAGGAGCTCGGCCTGCCCGACGTCGTCGACCTGCCCGACGAGGTGCGCCAGGACCCGGCGTTCTTCCGGGGCGCCGGTCAGGACGGCTTCCGTGACGGCTGCCGCGTCCCGATCCCGTGGACCCGTACGGGCTCGTCGTACGGCTTCGGCAGCGGCGGCAGCTGGCTTCCGCAGCCCGCGACCTGGGCCGAGCTGAGCGTCGAGGCGCAGACGGGCTTGCCGGGTTCGACGCTGGAGCTGTACCGCTCCGCGCTGAGCGCCCGCCGCTCGCAGCCGGACCTCGGAGCCGGCGACTCCGTGGAGTGGCTGCGCGCCCCCGAGGGCGTCCTGGCCTTCCGGCGCGGGGAGTTCGTGTGCGTCGCGAACACGACGGGGGAGTCGGTGACGACCCCGGCGTACGGCCGTGTCCTGCTCGCCAGCGGTGAACTGACGGAGGCCGACGGCGAGGCGAAGGTGCCCGCGGACACGACCGTGTGGTGGACGACCGCGTGATCACCGCCGCATAACTTCTTGCATCAACTTTCAACGGCCCGCTGCCCTTTTGGGTGGCGGGCCTTTAACATCTCGCCAACCGAAAGGTTTCAGCAAGGTTTCAGCAAGAGCCTTCAACGACGAAGGAACCCCCACATGGCACGTAGAACCCTCTCCGGAGCGCTGGCTCTCACGGCCGCCGCCATTGTCATGACCCCGACGGTCGCACACGCCTCCCCGCCGGGCACCAAGGACGTCACCGCGGTCCTCTTCGAGTGGAAGTACGCCTCGGTCGCCCGCGAGTGCACCAACGCCCTCGGTCCCGCCGGCTATGGATACGTGCAGGTCTCCCCGCCTGCCGAGCACATACAGGGCCCGCAGTGGTGGACGTCGTACCAGCCCGTGAGCTACAAGATCGCGGGCCGCCTCGGCGATCGCGCGGCCTTCCAGAACATGGTGAACACCTGCCACGCGGCGGGCGTCAAGGTCGTCGTCGACACGGTCGTCAACCACATGGCGGCGGGCAGCGGCACCGGCACCGGCGGCTCGTCGTACACGAAGTACGACTACCCAGGCCTGTACTCCTCCTACGACTTCGACGACTGCACGGCCCAGGTCACCAACTACGCCGACCGCTGGAACGTCCAGCACTGCGAACTCGTCGGCCTCGCCGACCTCGACACCGGCGAGGAGTACGTCCGCAAGACCATCGCCGGCTATATGAACGACCTGCTCACCCTCGGCGTGGACGGCTTCCGCATCGACGCCGCCAAGCACATCCCCGCGGAGGACCTGGCCAACATCAAGACCCGTCTGACCAACCCCTCCGTCTACTGGAAGCAGGAGGTCATCTACGGCGCGAACGAGGCCGTCCAGCCCACCGAGTACACCGGCAACGGAGACGTCCAGGAATTCCGCTACGCCTACGACCTCAAGCGCGTCTTCAACAACGAGCGCCTCGCCTATCTGAAGAACTACGGCGAGGGCTGGGGCTATATGAGCAGCTCGGTGGCCGGTGTCTTCGTCGACAACCACGACACCGAGCGCAACGGCTCCACCCTCAACTACAAGGACGGCGCGAACTACACCCTGGCCAACGTCTTCATGCTGGCCTACCCCTACGGCGCCCCGGACATCAACTCCGGCTACGAGTGGGCGGACGTGGACGCGGGCCCGCCGAACGGCGGCACGGTCAACGCCTGCTGGCAGGACGGCTGGAAGTGCCAGCACGCCTGGCCGGAGATCAAGTCGATGGTCGCCTTCCGCAACGCGACGCGCGGCCAGTCGGTGACGAACTGGTGGGACAACGGCTACCAGACCATCGCCTTCGGCCGGGGGAACAAGGGCTATGTGGCGATCAACCACGAGTCCTCGTCCCTGACCCGGACGTACCAGACGTCCCTGTCGGCGGGCACCTATTGCAACGTCCAGAACAACACGACGGTGACGGTGAACTCCAGTGGGCAGTTCACCGCCACCCTGGGCAGCAACACGGCGCTCGCGATCTACGCGGGCAAGTCGAGCTGCTGAACCCCGCCTGCTACTTCCAGGTGTCGCTCGTCGTGTAGCCGGACGAACTGCCCGTCGTGTACGAGCGGTTCGTGCCGGACTCCCAGGTCACGTTCCCGGAGCCGTCCTTCTTGACGTATTTGTACTCGAATGACGTGCTCTTGGGGACGATGGCCGGCTTGCTCCAGGTCGGGTAGGACGCCGACGAGAGCGGGATCGCGTCGCTCGTGTTCCAGGAGCCGAGGGACGGGATGGAACCGACGACGTAGACGTTGGTGCCCCAGTCGGTCGTGGCGTTGACGTTGAAGGTGACATCGGTGGCGTTGGCGGTGGCCACGTTCCAGGAGCTGTTGACCGTGATGGCCGAAGTTCCCGCGGAGGCTGTTCGGTTGGCGTTGGATTCCCAGGTGACGTTGCCCGAGCTGTCCTTCTTGATGAACTTGAACTCGAACGACGTGTTGATCGGCACGCTCACCGCGCCCGACCGGATCGGGTAGCCGGACGACGACAGCTGGACCGCCTTCGACGTGTCCCAGCCGCCCAGTGCCGAGATCGAGCCGACGACGTACACGTTCGTGCCGGAGGCCGTCGGGGCGTATTCGTTGAACGTGGCGGTCACCGTCGAGGTCGAACCGCCGCCGCCCGTGTCGTCGCAGCCCACCGTGCAGGTGTAGGAGGAGTTGTAGAAGGCGATCGCGCGCTTGGCGGGGATGGTGAGCGTCGCGCTGCCGCCCGACACCGTCACCGTCGTCGCTCCGCCGTCGATGACGTTCTTGTACGTGCCGTCGGCCATCCCTGTGGTGAAGGTGTACGTGGCGGAGGACGAGCCGTTGTTCAGCGCGAAGAAGCCCGCGCCGCCGCGCCCGAAGCCGATCACGCTCGACGACTTGGTCTGCCAGTTGGAGACCGCCGCCGTGTCGACCGCGTTGTGCCAGGCCACCATGCCGACGACCGCCGTGTCCCGGTCGAGGCAGTACCAGGAGCCGCCGGCGCAGTCCGTGTTCGTCACGAAGCCCGAGGAGTTCGGCGGCGCCTGGTCGCTCTGGGTCCATTCCCAGCTGGCGTACACCGTCGGCGTCGACCACTTGTAGGCGAGCTGGAAGAGGTTGGCGAGCTTGTACGTGTCGCCGTCCTTGTACGACATGTGCAGGCCGTTGCGCTCGGTGTCGTGGTTGGTCACGAAGGACACCGAGTTCGTGGCGGGCAGGATGCCGGAGGAGGACAGCGACTCCAGGTCGCTCGCATTGCCCTGGAACGCGGACTTCAGCCTGCTTGCGTAGGTGAAGTCGAGGACGTCACCCGCGGCGTAGTAGTCCGAGGGCTGGGGGGTCGAGCCGGGATAGATCTCCTGGAAGACGTACGGCGCCGAGCCCGAGGCGGTGTTCGTCAGCTTGGACTCGATCGCCGCCAGGTCGGTCTCGGGGATGTGCTTGGCCGCGTCCACGCGGAAGCCGTCGACACCGAGGGCCAGCTGGGAGTTCAGGAAGCCCGCGATGCCGGTGCGGACGGTGTCGGTGCCCGTCTTCAGGTCGGGCAGGCCCAGCAGCTCGCAGTTCTGGACCTGTGTGAGGTTCGAGTAGTCCTGGATCGTCAGGTCGGAGGTGGGGCAGGACGACGAGTCGTGGTAGTCGGCGCGGTCCCACTCAGGGGTGTCGTACTTGCTGGTGATCGTGGTGCCGTTGTAGCCGGTGCCGGTCTGGGCGGCGGTGTGGTTGATCACCGCGTCTGTGTAGACCTTCACGCCCGCCGCGTGACAGGTGCTGATCATGGACGCGAACTTCGCCGCCGTACCGAAGCGGCTGTTCAGGTTGTACGAGTACGGCTGGTAGACGTCCCACCAGTAGTAGCTGGACTGCTTCAGGGACTCGGCCGGCGGGGCGACCTGTACCGCGCCGTAGCCCGCGGGGCCCAGCACGCCGGTGCACTCAGCGGCGATCGAGTCCCAGTTCCACTCCCACAGGTTGGCGATCACATCGCCCTTGGCTGTCGTGTCGGCCTGCGCGGGAGTCGGCGGCAGGGCGAGCGCGCCGGCGAGCGCCAGCGCGCCGGCGGCCATGGCCCCGGCCGTCCTGCGGAAGACACCCGGGGGTCGGTGCTTGGTCATGTGCGGCTCCGAGTTGTGAGGGTGAGGCTTCAACAACCCGTGAGCGTGCGGCGGTTGAGAAGGACACGTCAAGGTTGACGCTGAAACTTCTTGCTATGAGTTTCAAGGGTCTTGCTGTAAACCTTTCGGCAGCGATACGGTCGCGCGGGGTCGGACCCAAAAGAGCCGCAATCGCAAGGAGTTCCCGCCTGTGATACCGAGATGGCCGGCGCCGCCGAAGCGCCGAACCGCCCCTGTCAGACGGGTCGCGGCCGTCACTGTCGCCGCGCTCGCCGCAGCCTTTGTGCAGCCCCTCGCCGCCCACGCGGACGCCCCGCCCCCACCGCTTTCGGACGCGAAGCTCGCCGCTCAGCCCGCCCGGCACGACGACACGCGCGAGCAGTTCTACTTCGTCATGCCGGACCGTTTCGCCAACGGGGACAAGTCCAATGACAAGGGCGGTCTGACCGGGTCGCGCCTGAGCACCGGCTACGACCCCACCGACAAGGGCTTCTACCAGGGCGGCGACCTCAAGGGCCTGACCAAGCGGCTCGACTACATCAAGGGTCTCGGCACCACCGCCATCTGGATGGCGCCGATCTTCAAGAACCGGCCGGTGCAGGGCACGGGCGCCAACGCCTCCGCCGGGTACCACGGTTACTGGATCACCGACTTCACCCGGGTCGACCCGCACTTCGGCACCAACAAGGACCTCGAAACCCTCATCTCCAAGGCGCACGCCAAGGGCATGAAGGTCTTCTTCGACGTCATCACGAACCACACCGCCGACGTCGTCGACTACAAGGAGAAGTCCTACGACTACCTGTCCAAGGGCGCCTTTCCTTATCTGACCAAGGACGGGCGGCCCTTCGACGACTCCGACTACGCGGACGGCCGCAGGAAGTTCCCGGCCGTCGACGCCGACTCCTTCCCGCGCACCCCGCAGGTCACGAGCAACAGCAAGGTCCCGGCCTGGCTCAACGACCCGACGATGTACCACAACCGGGGCGATTCGACGTACGCCGGTGAGTCGACCACGTACGGCGACTTCTCCGGACTCGACGACCTGTGGACCGAGCGTCCCGAGGTCGTCAGCGGCATGGAGAAGATCTACCAGCGCTGGGTGAAGGACTTCGGCGTCGACGGCTTCCGGATCGACACCGTGAAGCACGTGAACATGGAGTTCTGGACGCAGTGGGCGACGGCGCTGGACAAGTACGCCGCCGCGCACGGCCGCAAGAACTTCTTCATGTTCGGTGAGGTCTACTCCGCCGACCCCGCCATCACCTCCCCGTACGTCACCCAGGGCCGCCTGGATGCCACCCTCGACTTCCCCTTCCAGGAGGCGGCCCGCCAGTACGCCTCCCAGGGCGGCAGCGCGCAGAAGCTGGCCGGGGTCTTCGGCGACGACTACAAGTACACGACCGACAAGGCCAACGCCTACGAACAGGTCACCTTCCTCGGCAACCACGACATGGGGCGGATCGGGTATTTCCTCGACCAGGACAACCCCAAGGCCACGGACGCCGAGCTGCTGAAGAAGGACCGGCTCGCCAACGAGCTGATGTTCCTCAGCCGCGGCAACCCGGTCGTCTACTACGGCGACGAGCAGGGCTTCACCGGCTCCGGCGGCGACAAGGACGCCCGCCAGACGATGTTCGCGTCCAAGGTCGCCGACTACCTCGACGACGACGAGATCGGCACCGACCGCACCCACGCGAGCGACTCCTACGACAAGAGCGCACCGCTCTACAAGGAGATCGCCGCTCTCGCCAAGCTCCGGAAGGACAACCCGGCGCTCTCCGACGGAGTCCAGACCGAGCGGTACGCGGCCGACGAATCCGGCATCTACGCCTTCACCCGCACGGACGCCAGGACCGGCGCCGAGTACGTCGTCGCCTTCAACAACGCCGACGAGGCGAAGACCGCCACCTTCGCGACCGGCTCCGCGGACATGACGTACCGCGGGATCTACGGCACGGACGCCACCGCGAAGACCGACGCCGACAAGAAGCTCACTGTCACCGTTCCGGCCGGCTCAGCCGTCGTCCTCAAGGCGGCCGGCACCCTCGCCAAGCCCGCCACCAAGCCGACGATCACCCTCAAGGCCCCGGACAGCGGCGCCACCGGCACCGTCGAGCTCTCCGCCGACGTCGAGGGCGGTCAGCTCAACCGGGTCGTCTTCGCCGCCCAGGTGGGCAACGGCAACTGGCGCGTCCTCGGCTCCGCCGACCACGCCCCGTACAAGGTCACCCAGGTCATCGGCAAGGACGTACCCTCCGGCACCGCCCTGCGCTACAAGGCGGTCGTGATCGACTCCGCGGGCCGGACCGCGAGCGCCACCGCCGCGAGCACCACCGGTACCCTGCCCGCCCCGGAGGTCCCCACGGCCTCCTCCCGCGACTACGCGATCGTCCACTACAAGCGCACCGACGGCGACTACGCGAACTGGGGCCTGTACGCCTGGGGCGACATCGCCGACGGCGAGGCCACGAACTGGCCCGCCAGCCACCCCTTCGTCGGCCGCGACGCGTACGGCGCCTTCGCCTACGTCAAGCTGAAGTCCGGCGCCTCGAACGTCGGCTTCCTGGTCATCGACAAGGACGGCAACAAGGACGTCTCCGCCGACCGGACCATCGACGTCACCAAGACGGGTGAGGTCTGGGTCGAGCAGGGCAAGACGGATGTACTGACGCAGCGGCCCGACCATCCCGCGCAGGACAAGACCAAGGCGGTCATCCACTACCACCGCGCCGACGGGAACTACGACGGCTGGGGCCTGCACGTCTGGACGGGCGCCGCGAACCCCACCGACTGGTCGAACCCCCTGAAGCCGGTGAAGACTGATGCCTATGGCGCGGTCTTCGAGGTGCCGCTCAGCGACGGTGCCACCAGCCTCAGCTACATCATCCACAAGGGCGACGACAAGGATCTCCCCGCCGACCAGTCCCTGGACCTCAAGTCCAACGGCTACGAGGTGTGGCTGTTGAACGGCCAGGAGAAGTACCTTCTGCCGCAGCCCGCGGGCAGCGCGGCCGCCCTCGACCTGACCACCTCCAAGGCGGTCTGGATCGACCGGAACACGGTCGCCTGGAACGGCGTCGACGGTGCCGTCTCCACCCAGCTGCTCTCCTCCCACGACGGCTCGATCGCCGTCAAGGACGGGACGCTGACCAGCGACGACGAGCGCTGGCTGCGACTGACGAAGACGACTCTCACCGACGCCCAGAAGGCGAAGTTCCCGCATCTCAAGGACTACACGGCCTGGTCCGTCGACCCGCGTGACCGGGACCGGGTGCGCCAGGCGCTGAGCGGTCAGATCGTGGCCTCGCAGCGCGCGGCGAACGGCGCGGTGCTGGCCGCGACCGGTGTGCAGATCGCGGGTGTGCTCGACGACGTGTACGACGCGACCAAGGCGAAGCTGGGACCGGTCTTCCACGACGGCAGGCCGACCCTCTCCGTCTGGGCGCCGACGGCACAGAGCGTCGCCCTGGAGCTGGACGGCTCCAAGGTGGCCATGCACCGCAACGCCACCACCGGCGTCTGGTCCGTCACGGGCCCGTCGTCCTGGAAGAACAAGCCCTACCGGTACGTCGTGAAGGTCTGGGCCCCGAGTGTCCGCAAGGTCGTGACGAACAAGGTCACCGACCCCTACTCGGTCGCCCTCACCGCGAACTCCGAGCGCAGCCTGGTCGTCGACCTGAACGACAAGGCCCTCGCCCCGGGCGGCTGGTCGACCCTGCACAAGCCCAAGGCCGTGCCGTTGAAGGACGCGCAGATCCAGGAGCTGCACATCCGGGACTTCTCCGTCGCCGACAAGACGGTCCCGGCGAAGGACCAGGGCACCTACCTGGCCTTCACCGACCAGGGCAGCGACGGTTCGAAGCACCTGCGTGAGCTGGCGAAGTCGGGCACGTCGTACGTGCATCTGCTGCCCGCCTTCGACATCGCCACCATCCCCGAGAAGAAGGCCGACCAGGCCACCCCCGACTGCGACCTGGCCTCCTTCGCGGCCGACTCCGACAAGCAGCAGGAATGCGTCGCGAAGACCGCCGCGAAGGACGCCTACAACTGGGGCTACGACCCGTACCACTACACGGTCCCCGAGGGTTCGTACGCCACCGACCCGAACGGCACCGCGCGCACGGTCCAGTTCCGCAAGATGGTCAAGGGGCTCAACGACGACGGACTCCGGGTCGTGATGGACGTCGTCTACAACCACACGGCGGCCAGCGGCCAGGCGGACACCAGCGTCCTGGACAGGATCGTGCCGGGCTACTACCAGCGGCTCCTCGCCGACGGAAGCGTGGCCAACAGCACCTGCTGCTCCAACACCGCGCCCGAGAACGCCATGATGGGCAAGCTGGTGGTCGACTCGATCGTCACCTGGGCCAAGGAGTACAAGGTCGACGGCTTCCGCTTCGACCTCATGGGCCACCACCCGAAGGCCAACATCCTGGCCGTGCGCAAGGCCCTCGACGCGCTGACCCTCGACAAGGACGGCGTCGACGGCAGGAAGATCATCCTCTACGGCGAGGGCTGGAACTTCGGCGAGGTCGCGAACGACGCCCGCTTTGTGCAGGCCACGCAGCAGAACATGGCCGGCACCGGCATCGCCACCTTCTCCGACCGGGCCCGTGACGCGGTGCGCGGCGGCGGCCCCTTCGACTCGGACCCCGGTATCCAGGGCTTCGCGTCGGGGCTGTACACGGACCCGAACGCGTCCACGGCCAACGGCACGAAGGAGGAGCAGAAGGCCCGTCTGCTGCACTACCAGGACCTGATCAAGGTGGGCCTGTCCGGCAATCTGAAGGCCTTCACCTTCACCGACACCGCAGGCAAGGAGGTCAAGGGCTCCGAGGTCGACTACAACGGCTCGCCCGCGGGCTACGCGGCCGCGCCCGGCGACGCCCTCGCCTATGTCGACGCGCACGACAACGAGTCCCTGTTCGACGCCCTCACCTACAAGCTGCCCAAGGACACCTCCGCGTCCGACCGGGCCCGGATGCAGGTGCTGGCGATGGCCACGGCCGCCCTCTCGCAGGGCCCGTCCCTGTCCCAGGCGGGCAGCGACCTGCTGCGCTCCAAGTCGCTGGACCGCAACTCCTTCGACAGCGGCGACTGGTTCAACGCCATCCACTGGAACTGCGCGAACGGCAACGGCTTCGGACGCGGGCTGCCCATGGCCGCCGACAACGAGTCCAAGTGGTCGTACGCCAAGCCCCTGCTGAGCTCGGTGAGCGTCGGCTGCCCGCAGATCACCGGTACCTCGGCCGCGTACCAGGACCTGCTCCGGATCCGTACGACGGAGAAGGCGTTCTCCCTCGGCGCGGCCGCGCAGGTGCAGTCCCGGCTCTCCTTCCCGCTGTCGGGGAAGGACGAGACGCCCGGTGTGATCACCATGGAGCTGGGCGACCTGGTGGTGGTGTTCAACGCGACGCCTCAGCAGCAGGAGCAGCGGATCGGCGCCCTTGCCGGGGCGGCCTACCGGCTGCACCCGGTGCAGGCGAGCGGCACGGACGCGGTGGTGAAGACCTCCTCCTACGCGGCCGGCTCGGGCACGTTCACCGTTCCGGCGAGGACCGTGGCGGTGTTCACCCGGGCGGCGAAGTAGGGTCGGGGCGTCGTCGTAGAACAGGAGTGTCCATGCCGCAGATCACCGTCGACTACACCGCCGTGCTGGAGGACTCGGATGCCTTCGACATGGACGGCTTCGCGCGGGCCCTGCACGAAGCTGTCGTCGAGATCGCGGCGGCCAAGCCGGAGGCGTGCAAGACGCTGTTCCGGGACGCGCTCTCCGCGTACGCCTACGAGCCCATGGATCGGCAGCCCGCCATCGTGCATGTGACCATCGGGCTCCTCGCCGGGCGCAGCGAAGAGACGAAGGCGAGGCTGACGGAGACCGTGCTGGAAATCCTCCGCAGGCATGTCACGCCGGAGGACGGAGTCACCCTGCGCGCCTCCGCCGAGGTGCGCGACCTGGATCCGTCCTACCGGAAGTTCGAAGGCCAGGACGGCTAGGACGCCAGGGACATGAGCCGGCCGACCAGGTCCGTGAACGGACCGTCGGCCGGCTCTTCCTTGAGCATGTCGCGCAGGAGGGCCGCCATCTCGTCGTCGTTGGCGGCGCTCACCGCGGCCAGCGCGGCGAAGTCATGGACGAGCTGGACCTCCAGCTCGGCGCGGGGGATGCGCCGGCCGTCCAGCCAGATCAGGGCCGTCGACTCGGTGAGCGAGATCCAGGACCGTATGACCAGTTCCAGTCGCGCGGGCGGATCGGTGACGCGCAGATGCAAAAGGATCTGTTCGTACGCGGCCTGCCGTACGGAGTCGATGAGCGCGTTCGTGGCGGACGAGCCGACTGCCGGGCCGCCGCGCATCAGGGCCGAGAAGCCCGGCCCGTGCTCGTCCACGAAGTCGAAGAACCGGCGCATCACGCGCAGCAGCCGGCGGCCCAGCGGGCCCTCCTGCGGTTCGACGAACCGGCCGGCCAGGTCCTCCGCGGCACGCTTCAACGCGGCCTCGTACAGGCTGAGTTTGCCGGGAAAGTAGTGATAGACCAGCGGGCGTGAGATACCCGCCGCCGAGGCTATCTCGTCGATCGAGACCTCGTCGGGCGAGCGGCGGCTGAACAGTTCGAGGGCGACGCCGATCAACTGCTGCCGTCGCTCCTCCACTCCCATTCTGCGGCGAACCCCGGTAGTCATGCGAACACCTTACCGATCGGATCCGGACCGTAACGGGCCGGACCGGTCGCTGCGTTCACATGGAACCGTCACATGTCCAGCACGAGACGCTCACTTCGCGCACGCGAGACACAGATCAGCATCGAGTCGGCCCGCTCTGCGTCCGTGAGCAGCTCGTCCCGGTGTTCCACCTCGCCCTCCAGCACACGCTGTTGGCAGGTCCCGCAGAAGCCCTGCTCGCAGGAGTACGCCGTGTCGGGCAGCTCCTTGCGTACGGCGGCCAGCACGGTGGAGTCGGCGGGGACGGTCGACGTCCGCCCGCTGCGCCTGAGTTCGAGCTCGAACTCCGCGTTGCCGTCGAAGGACGCGCGCGGTGCGAACCGCTCCAGGTGCAGTGCGGCGCCTGCCGGGAGCCGCTCCTCGACCGCTGCCATGAGTCCCTCGGGCCCGCAGCAGTACACGGCGGCTCCCTCGGTCACGTCCGCGAACAGCGCGTCCAGGTCCGGCCGCCCCTCCTCGTCCTCGGCGACCACGGTCAGCCGGTCTCCGGCGACCTTCTCGACCTCTTCCAGGAACGGCATCGAGGCCCGCGACCGCCCGCCGTACAGCAGCCGCCACTCGGCGCTCTCCGGCAGGGCCCGCAGCATCGGCAGGACCGGGGTGATCCCGATGCCGCCGACGACGAAGACGTACGAGGGCGCCTCGACGAGCGGGAAGCGGTTGCGCGGCCCGCGCACCTCCAGCTCCATGCCCTCGGCAAGCTGCTCATGCACCTCGCGCGAGCCGCCCCGGCCGTCCGGGACCAGCCGGGTGGCGACCGTGTACGAGGAGGTGTCCTCGGGGTCCCCGCACAGCGAGTACTGCCGCACCAGCCCGGACGGCAGTACCAGGTCGAGATGGGCGCCCGGCTCCCAGCGGGGCAGCGCCCGTCCCTCCAGGCGCAGCCGTACGACCCCGTCGGCCACCGTCTCGTGCGAGGTCACCAGCAGCCGCAGGGCCCGCGACCGCGGCCGGCCGGAGATCGGCGGGTCGAGGGCGGGCAGCGGCCACAGCGGGGAGTCCTGGACCCGGCGCCGCAGGGCCCGTCTGGCCAGCAGCGCGGCACCCGCGAGGACGACGACGGTCCGCAGCCTCGGCATCAGGACGCTCCCTTCTCGGCGGCCTGCGCCGCGGGGGAGGAGGCCAGATAGGCGACGGCCTGTGCGGTGCAGCCCTCCTGCGAGGGGTGGTAGGTCCGGCTGAGGTAGCGGGGGATGGACGTCAGCATGTCGCCGGCCGCGGGCAGGGTGCCGCGCCGGCCGCTCAGATAGAAGTCCTTGAAGGAGGCCTTGCCGTCGAGCAGTGTGGGGTCGTTCTCCATGAAGAAGCGGGCCCCGCGCTGCCACAGGAACACCAGCGCGGTGAAGGCCGTCGCCCAGGTGCGCGCCCGGCGTCGGTAGCTTCCGTCGACGTGCATGAACAGGTCGAAGGCGACGGAGCGGTGTTCGACCTCCTCGGCGCCGTGCCAGCGCAGCAGGTCCAGCATGGTCGGATCGGCCTGGCGCCGGTCCAGTTCGTCGGCGTTCAGGATCCAGTCGCCGAGGAAGGCCGTGTAGTGCTCGATGGCCGCGATGAGCGCCACGCGCTCCAGCAGCCACCACTTACGGGCCCGGCCCGGCGATGGGGGTACCACCCACGCGTTCAGCAGTGGGGGAGTGCGGTCGCCGAGCAGCTTCTCGAAGAACCAGTCGACCTGCGCGGTGTAGGGCGTCGGGTCGAGGCCGAGATCCTTGAGATGCGGCAGCACCTCGTCATGGGCCTGGGAGTGCATGGCCTCCTGGCCGATGAACCCGATGACGTCCTCGCGGAGCCGGTCGTCCCGGATGAGCGGCAGCACCTGCTTGTAGACGTGCACGAACCACCGCTCACCGGCGGGCAGCAGCAGGTGCAGCACATTCATGGTGTGCGTGGCGAACGGGTCCCCGGGCACCCAGTGCAGCGGGGTGCCCTCCCAGGAGAAGGAAACCTTGCGGGCCTTGAGCGGTATCCGCTCGGACTCCACCGGCCGGGCCTGCGTGTTAGACATGGCGTCAATGTACTGGCGGGTAAGTCCGAGGGGAACCCTTGTGCGCCCTACTTGTTGACAGAAGTGTCAGCTAGCCGACGGCTAGCGCAGACCGTGCAGCGCGGACCCGTCGTCGAGGGTGCCCGACAGCTGCGCCTGGGTGCCCTGCTTCGCCGGTACGGCCAGTGTGCTGCCCCGGCCGGCGGCGGTGACCCCGCCCGTCGTGCGGATCGACGCGGTGTCCCTGCCGCCCGCGGCCAGCAGGTACCACGTCCCCGCGTGGGACTTCCACAACACCCCGGCCAGCACATGCGGATCACGCGCGCCGCACGCCGTCACGTCCGTCGCCCTGGCCGCCACCGCCCCGTAGCGCCCGCCCGGTGTGTGGAACTGGGCCAGCGCCGCGGTTCCGTCGCCCCGCCAGGTCTCGGCGCGGGTGCACACCCACCTGGCCGTCCCGCTGTCCTCGGGCAGTGTCTGATCGGCGAACGCCCAGGCGTTGATGCTCCTGATCCCCGCCGCGCGCTCGGCGGACAGCGAGCAGGCGAACGGTGCCCAGGTGCGCAGCGCCTCCGCCCCGTTCGCCTCGTGCGGCTTGCCGGGCCGGCCCGTGGTGAGGTGGGCGGGGACCAGTTCGCCGAGGTCGGTGGTGAGCTGGGTGCCGGAGGCGTCGGTCAGTTGCAGCACGTTCCACGACGTGCACGCGCCGGGCTGCATGGCGGGGCTGGCCAGCGGTCCGGTGACACCGTCGGTCAGGCCGAGGTCCATCGCGCCCGCCCCGGGCTTCGTCAGGTCCCGCTCGGCGGCCGCCTTCACCCAAGGGGCCGTCAGATAACGGACGTTGCCGTCGGCGCGGCCCAGCACCAGCGCGCTGGCCCCGACGCCGGTCGCGCCGTCGGCGCGGGCGAGGTCGAGGGCCGCGCCCTGCGTGCCGTCCTTCGGCTCGGCGTAACGGGCGATGCGCAGGCCGTCGTAGAGGATCGCCACGCGGGCGTTGTCGACGTCGCCCGCGTACAGCAGCTGGGGCGGTCCGGCCGGGCCGCCGGTCTGGGTGCCGGGGGTCGCCGAGACGCGGACCGTCTCCCCGGGGCGGGCCCAGACGGCGAGGGCGCGGCGCAGCAGGGCGGTGTCGCCGGTGAGGGGGCCGCGCGCGGGCCAGACGGAGAAGTCGGCGCGCGCCGAGGTCTTCCAGGCGGTGGGCGCGATCCTGGTCAGCCGGCCGGGGTCGAGGGCGGCCTCGGCCGCCGGGTTCTGGGCGTACGCGGGGGCGGCGGCGCCGTCGGGGCCCCAGCCGCCGCCCGGCAGGACGACCAGGGCGCCGCACACCGCGAGGGCGGCCGCAGCGGCGAGCGCGGCCTTGGTGTGCTGCCTGCGCCGCATCAGGTCGGTGGGCCGGGCCTGCAGTGAGCAGGGGTCGAACTCGGGGGAGGCGAGCAGCCCGTGGTGCGCGAGGACGTCGTCGGCCTCCAGCAGCGCCTCGTCCGGGTCCTCGGCCCCGGCGGCCGCCAGCAGCTGGTGCACGTCGCCGTCGGTGAGCCGCTCCAGACCGCGCAGCACATACGCGGCACGAGCCGGGCCGGACAGGGTCGCAAGGCGCTGGTCCAGGGCGAGTTCGTCGGCGCCGCCCGAGCGCGGGAACAGGCGCAGGCCCCAGACCTGGGGGAGCAGCGGCGGCAGCCGCCACATCCCGCGGCCCCGCGTCCGGGTGGCCTTCAGGGCCGAACGCACCACCTGGAGGCGGACGAAGGCGTAGCCGGGGTCCGTGTCACGGCCCGTCGACTGGGCCGGGATCGCGGCGGCCGAGGTGCGGCCCCGGGGCAGCGCGCGCTGGGTGAGGGCGTGCGCGGTCAGGACGCGGCGACTTCGGCCGAGGCCCGGCGGCAGCACCAGATAGGCGAGCCGGACCAGGCGCGGGTAGTGCTCGACGAGCGCGGCCTCGGCCTGCTCGACGTCGACGACCGGGCCGGGGCCTTTGGCGGAGTGGGGTGCGTGACGCGGGGCTACATCCTGTGACTGCACGTCCTTCAGAACGAGTGAGCCGTTGGTTGGTCACCTGCCCTCCGGGCTGCTCAGTCCTCCGGCTCGACCAGCGCCCGCGCGTAGTTGGCCATCGACCGCTGGTAGCGCGGCAGATGGGGAGCGAGGGCGCCGAGGACCAGGGACAGCCCCTCGCGGTCCCGGCCGAGGCTGGACAGGCACAGGGCGAGACAGGCGCGTACCGCGTCGTCCAACTCGTCCGACGGGGCGTCCAGTTCGGGCGTGAGCAGCTTGACGCCCTCCTCCGCCCGCCCGATGTTCCTGAGCGAGCTGGACAGCTGGATCCTGGCCCGGCGGCCCTTGTAGCCGCTCAGCCCGCGGGCGAGCGCCTCGCGGTACAGCGGTGCCGCCTTGTCCGAGTGACCGGTCGAGTCCCAGGCGCAGGCCCGTTCGAACGGGCCCAGCGGGCTGTCCTCGGGCAGTTCGGCGACGAGCGCGTCGATCACGGCCCGGAAGTCGGCTGCGTCATCCTCCGCGTAGTCGTCGAAGGTGGCCCAGGCGGCGGTCACGCGATCTTCCCAGTCTTGGTTCACCGGCACACCCTCGCACGAGTGTGCCCACGGCGGCACTCGATTTGAGCGCATCGCCCCCGGCGCCCGTATCGAGGGGCGAGGCTCCTCGCGAGGGCTCTCTGCGGCATGCTTACGCCCATCAGGACCGGAGGAACAGATGAGGTTGACCCGACCGATGCTCGCCGTGACGGGCGTCGCGGCCGCGCTGCTGCTGGCGGGGTGCGGCTCCGGCGGCGGCAAGAGCGCGGCGGACGCCGTGCCGACGACGGCCACCGGCAGCCTGGAGAGCCTGGCCGCCGAGGTGAAGTGCAAGCCGAACATGCAGACGGACGCCGATGAGATCCGCCAGGCCATCTGCAAGAACACCGACGGCAAGTTCATCCTCGCCACCTTCGCCACCGACCGCGGCCAGCGCGAGTGGATCAACGACGCCAAGGACTACGGCGGTTACTACCTCGTGGGCCGCAAGTGGGTGGCCGTCGGCGACGACGGGGTGGTCAAGGCGCTGCGCGGCACGCTCGGCGGCGAGGTGGAGATCGGCACCGACCACGGCTCGCACGGTTCGCACAGCGGCTGACGGCCTGCGCGCCGGGCGCGGACAACGGCGAAGGCCGGTGGCGGGAGGGACCCGCCACCGGCCTTCTTCGATGGGCCACCGAGGCGGCCCACCTCAGCGGATCATCCGCACCGCTGACCGTTGTTGATGCAGTTGGCGATCTTGTTCGCCAGGTTGTTCTTCGTGACGCTGATGAAGTCGTCGTGGTCGGTGGCCGGCTTGTGGAGCTGCTCCGGGAAGCCGTCGACCGCGTAGGCGTTCTTCACCTGGCCGTTCTGGATGGTCGGCGGGGTGATGTTGTACACCAGGCGCATCGTCAGCTGCGGGATCGCCTTGAAGCCGTTGCCGCAGACGCCGCTGGCCGGGTCGGCGAAGGCCACGTGCGTGCGGTGGTTGGCGCTGTCGATGTTCTGGCCGTCCCAGCAGCTCTGGAAGGCGAACGTACGGACCACCTTGCTGCCCTGCGGGCAGATCGGGTACTGCTCCGTCAGCTGGACCTTGTTCTCGAAGCCGGTGCAGCTCCAGTGCGCGTTGGCGTTGGCCAGACCGTTGGTGGTGGTCTTGGCGTCACCGGTGATGATGCGCAGGAACTGCGGCATCGCGACGACCTTGCTGGCCGGGCTGCCGACGTACTTGATCTGCGCCTGGACCGGCGTCAGGATCTTGCCGACGTTGCCTTCCTTGCCGCCGCCGTCCGCGTTCTGGTCGAAGTCCTGCGTGCCGTCCTGGACTCGGACCACGGGCCAGTAGTACGACGACAGGTCGTTCTGGTTCTGGCAGCTGGTGGCGGCCTGCAGGAAGGTGTTGTTGCTGGAGAACGCGTTGACCTTCTGGTTGCCGACGTAGTCGTGCAGGTGGTGCGCGCCGTTGGCCACACCGGGCGCCACGATCACGTTGTCGGTGTTGTGGTTCTTGTTCGCGTTGACACCGCACCGGGTGGTGAACGTACCGGTCGAGGCGTTGCCGCCGTTCTGCGGCTTGCCCTGGACGTTCGCCGCGACCTTCGTGATGTCCACGAAGTCGGCCGCCACCGGGCCGTTGCCGGCCTGGCCGCCGCCGGCCTGCGCCTGCCCGCCGTTCTGCTGCTGCCCGCCGTTGTTCTGGCCCGTGCCGGGGCTGGCGGTGGCCGTGTTGCCGCCGTTCTGCTGCTGACCGCCGTTCTGGGTGCCGCCGGCCGTGGTCTGGTTGGCGGTCTGCGTCGTACAGGCGGCGAGCTGCGAGAGCGCGTTGTTGAACGTGCCGCCCACCCGCTGGATGTCGATCCTGATCCGGTCGATCGTGGCGGTCCGCTTCGACTTCAGCGGGTTGACGATCGCGTTCTGCACGAAGCTCGCGTCGTTCGTCTGCGCCTGACGCGTGGAAGCGAGCCGGGCGTAGGCCTCGGTGATCTGCTTGTCGAGGTTCGCCAGCTCCGCGGCCACACCGTTGCGGGCCCTGTACGGCACGTTCGTCAGCTTCTGGCCGACGTCCGGGCAGGAGATCGTCGCGACCTGCGCGGCCGCGGCCTTGGTCTGGTTCTGCGCCGAGTTGCTGGACTCGTGCGCGGATGCGTAAAAGTTCGCCCAGATCAGCCCGCCCCCACCGAGCGCTAGGGCCGCCGATGCGGCAATGGCCTTGGTGGCCAGCGGCGTACGGCGTTTGCGTGTGTTGCGTCCCATGGAACTCCTCTGACTTCCTTGGCGGGGCAGCATCGAGGCGCCCGACAGGAGTGAAGCTGCTTCCATCCATACGGA
Source organism: Streptomyces sp. NPDC025638 (assembly GCF_055558775.1). Taxonomy (NCBI): domain Bacteria; kingdom Bacillati; phylum Actinomycetota; class Actinomycetes; order Kitasatosporales; family Streptomycetaceae; genus Streptomyces; species Streptomyces sp. NPDC025638. Next base: position 79,678 of record NZ_JBVHLX010000005.1, read on the forward strand.
CGGCGTCCCGGGCGTGTTCAGCCGCCTCACAAACTCATCAGAGGACCGGCCGTCGATGGCGCCTCAACAGCCCCTTGAACAGCAGGAGTTACCGCAAAGTAGCGGAGAACTCGCGGAAAGTCAGCGGTCCCGGTCCAGATGGGCGAGGACTGCCAGGACGCGCCGATTGTCGTCGTCCGACACCTCCAGTCCCAGTTTGGTGAAGATGTTGGAGGTGTGTTTGGCGATCGCCCGTTCCGTGACGACCAGTTGCGCGGCGATCGCCGCGTTCGACCGGCCCTGCGCCATCAGCTCCAGGACCTCCCGCTCCCTGGGGGTGAGTTTGCCGAGCGGATGGTCGTCGGCGGACCGCCGGGACAGCAGTTGCTGGATCACCTGCGGATCCATGGCCGTACCGCCCGCCGCCACCCGTCGTACGGCGTCCACGAACTGCTCCGCGTCGAACACCCGGTCCTTCAGCAGATACCCCACCCCGCCGCTGCCGTCGGCCAGCAGCTCGCGCGCATACAGCTGCTCCACGTGCTGCGAGAGGACCAGCACCGGAAGTCCGGGCCGGTCCCGCCGGGCCTTGAGGGCGCACTGCAGGCCCTCGTCGGTGTGGGTGGGCGGCAGCCGTACGTCGACCACGGCCACGTCCGGCTCCAGCTCGGCCAGCGCGCGGGCGAGCTCGGGTCCGGACTCCACGGCCGCCGCGATCTCGAAGTCGTAGGCCTCCAGCAGCCGGACGAGCCCGTCCCGGAGCAGGAACAGGTCTTCGGCTAGGACAACGCGCACGGAATCTCCATGGTCACCATGGTGGGACCGCCCGCGGGGCTGCTGACGGCCAGGACGCCGTCGAATGTACCCAGTCGCCGCTCGACTCCGGAGAGTCCGGAACCGGCTCCCGCCTCGGCGCCGCCCTTGCCGTTGTCGGTGACCGCGATCCGCAGCATGCCGTCGCTGTGGTGGAGGTCGGCCCAGATCCGGTCGGCGCCGGAGTGCTTGACCGCGTTGGTGAGCACCTCGCTGATCGCGAAATACGCCGCCGACTCCACCGGCGCGTCCGCGCGGCCGGGCAGCTCGACGGTCACCTCGGTGGGCAGCGGCAAGCGCAGCGCCAACGCCCGTACGGCGTCGCCCAGTCCGCGTTCGGCGAGCACCGGCGGATGGATGCCGCGGACCAGGTCGCGCAGCTCGCTGAGCGCGTCGGCGGAGGACTGCCGGGCCTGGGCGAGGAGTTGCTTCGCCTTGGCCGGGTCCTTGTCCAGGAGCATCTCGATGGTGCCGAGATCCATGCCCATCGCGACCAGCCGGGCCTGCGCCCCGTCGTGCAGATCCCGCTCGATACGGCGCAGTTCGGCGGCCGAGGTGTCCACCGCGTCACGCCGGGTCTCGGTCAACACCCGTACACGCTCGGCGAGTTCGCTCTGATCGGCGCCGAGGACGGCCCGGGTGAGCCGGAAGTGGACGACGAGCAGGCGCGGGGCGAGACGGTAGGCGGCGACCAGGAGGACCGCGGCGGTGGCGGCCGCGCCGAGCGCGGTCGGCTGGTCGGTGACCGGCACGAAGCCGTACCAGTAGGTCTGGCCGTCGGCGAGCACCCGCCACAGCCCGGCCGCCACCGCGAACCCCTCGAAGGGATAGAGGAGCAGGACGGCCGGAAGCAGCGCCGTGAGGTAGCCCGCCGTCATGTCCACCAGCAGCCAGCGCAGGTCCCGCCGGACCTGCGGGTCGCGGAGCATCCCGAAGCAACGTGCCCAGAGGTTGGCGTCCGGAGGTATCGGGAGGTACGCCGACGGGATCCGCACCCCGCACCACTCGGCCGCGAGCCGCCGCCGTACGTCCGCGAAGTCCCGCACACCGCCCAGCACATAGGGGGTCGTGACGATGCCGATGCCGATCGGGATCGTCGCGATGGAGACGACGGCCAGCGTGAAGACGAGCACGGCGACGGGCAGCATCACCAGGGCCAGCACGAGTCCCCGTACGGCGGCCAGCACCACTTCCCGGGTGCGCCCGCCGCCGCCGCTCTTCGTGTCGGTGTTCATGGCGTCAGTCTCGCCGACCCCCGGGCGCGGGTCACTGGGCCCGGAACCCGGTCAGGGGGTGGTGTCAGATACACCCCGGACTTCTGCACCCCGGACTTCCGCGAGCACCTTCGCCTCCACCTCCGGATCCAGCCCCTTGCGCGTCCGGTCCGGCCGCTGGGGCGCGCCGCCGCCGATGTCCCGCAGCCAGGTCCAGGTGTCGGCGACGGTCTCGGCGACCGGGCGGCACTCCAGCCCCGCCGCCCCGGCCCGCGAGACGTCCGCGGAGTGCAGGGCGTCGTACATGTCGCTGCCGGGCGGCACCCACACCGGCAATTGCGTCCACGGCTCGATGCCCGCGCCGAGGACGACGTCCGGGGCGGCCCACACCAGTTCGGCGTCCGAGCCGGTGACCTGTACGCAGGCGTCGAGAAGCTCGCCCATGGTGGCGTGCCCCTGCGGGCTCACCAGGTTGTACGGCCCGCTCAACCCCCGTTCGACCGCCCCGAGAACCCACTGGGCGAGGTCGCGGACGTCGACGTACTGCAGGCGCAGCTCCCGCGGTCCGGGCGCCAGGACGGGGCCGCCGCGGGCGATCCGGGTCAGCCACCAGGGCAGCCGGCCCACGTTCTCGTGCGGGCCGAGGATCAGCCCCGCCCGCACCAGCACCGAGCGTTCCGCGCCGAAGGCCTCGACGGCGGCCAGTTCACCGCCCCGCTTGTCCCGCGGGTACTCGGTCTGCTCCGCGTCGGCCGCGGCGCCCTCGACCAGCGACGCGTCCTCGCCGTACCCGGCGGGCGGGGCCCACGCGTACACCGAGCAGCTGGACACGTACACATACCGCCCGGCGCGGCCCCGCAGCAGCCGCGCCGACTCCCGCACGGCGCGGGGCGCGGCCGACCAGGTGTCGACGACGGCGTCCCACTCCTCGCTCCCGGCGAGGGCCGCCAGTCCGCCCGGGGCGGTGCGGTCGCCGTGCAGCGACCGCACCCCCGCCGAAGGAGCGTGCCGTCCCCGGTGGAAGACGGTCACCTCCCAGCCCCGCCCGAGGGCCGACTCGACGACGGCCCGCCCCACGAACTCCGAACCACCCAGCACAAGAAGTCTCATGCCCGAGATCGTGCCCGGCCGGGCCGCGGGACGGAACCGCGCTCTGCCGAGAGCAGAGGAGGTCAGGGCGGAGGAGGTCAGCGCCCGGTCGGCGGTGTGTACTTGTAGCCGACGCGCCGGATCGTCTGGATCGCCTTGCGGTGCTCGGCGCCGAGCTTGCGGCGCAGCCGGGCGATGTGGACGTCGACCGTGCGGCCGTCGCCGATGTGGCCGTAGCCCCATACGGTGCTGACCAGCTGGTCGCGCGTGTGCACCCGGTGCGGGTGCGTCACCAGATGCGCGAGCAGCTCGAACTCCAGGTAGGTGAGGTCGAGTTCGCGGCCGTCGACCTGGGCGGTGCGCTGCACGGTGTCGATGCGTACGAGCGGCTCGTCGCCGTCGGACGCCGGGTCGGGCCGGTCCGGCACCGCGACCGGCGGGAACGGCGGCTGCTCGTCCGCCGGGACCAGCACCAGATAGCCGACCATCGCGGGGCGGCCGGGCAGAGCGGGCAGGGTGTGCTGCGGCGCGGGCAGCCAGGTGGCGCCCGACGGCAGGAGGTCCGTGATCCGGGCCACCTCGTCCCGGTCCACGGCACGCAGCTGCTGACGTGCGGGGGAGGTCAGGGTGGAGGCGGAGGAGAGAGAACGAGTGGTCGCCATGAGGGGTCAGCTCTTTCGCGCGAGGAGTTCGTCGGGAGGACGGCGGCCGCGATTCGTGGTCGGGCGCGCCGAGGGACGTACGTCGTTCCGCGCCGGCCGAAGACCGGGGTGTACGGCTTTAGAGGGCCGGCGCGTTCATCGCGCGGCAACACACCCGGTCGAAGTCGTGGTGCTGACGGGAGGGCCAGAAGGGCTCGAGGTCATGGCGACCTGTCGCGCTGCGCTTCTGGAAGTCGGCCATGCGTCCATTGAAGCAGACACACGCCCACGACAGCAGTCTCCTCTCACTGCTCGGACGCCTTCCCGGCGCGAAGCCGGTGTCGCCCGCCTCACCCCACCAGGCGTCTGTGCCAGGTCAGGGAGGTGAGCTCGATCGCCTTGTCCGGATTGCCGTCCCACACCGCGGACAGTCCGGCGCCGGTGAGGGCGGCCATGACCTCGTGACCGACGGCCGTCGTGGTCTCGGCCGAGCCGTCGAACCCGCCGTAGTACAGGCTCAGTCCGTACCCCTCGGCGGCGCCTTCCGTGACCTGCTGGTGGAAGAAGACGAAGCCGCGCGCGCCCTTTCGTTCGGCCCCTATCTCCGACAGGCCGCAGCCCCGGCAGCACGTGAAGTTCTCGCGGGCCGTGATGCCGGTCTCCTCCAGCGCCCCGAAGGCAAGTGCGAGCCGCTCCGGGTCGGTGACCCCCTCCCAGGCCGCCTGCTCCGCCAGCCGCTCCAGCCACAGCCGGTCCACCAGTTGCCGGGCCTGCGCCCCCGACACCGGCCGCTCGTCCCCGTCGACCAGATAGTCCTCGGCGATCTCGGCCAGCACCGCGCGGGTGTCGTAACCGCAGCGCAGCCGCAGCCGTACCCGCTTCTCGACCTTCTCGCGCACGTCGTCCGGGAGTTCCGGCACCTCCTCGCGCGGCCCGAGGTCCACCGGCTCCCAGTCCACGCCCGCGTCCCAGCCGTCGCGCTGCCGCGCCCAGCCGGTCAGCAACTCCGCCACCCGGCCCGGGTCCTTGAGGTCCGTGCCGAACCAGTGGTCCGCACCGAGGCGGTGCTCCAGCCGGTAGTCCCCGCGCTTCTCGTGCCAGACCTGCGCGAAGACATACGGGATGTCCGGTATCCGCTGGAGCACGAGGAACCGGTCCCCGGCGCCCCCGATCCGCTCCACCAGCTCCCGCAGACCGGGGGCGGAAATGTGCACGTGCGCCTGCCCGTTCTCCGTCTCGACCTTGACGGCCAGGACCTCGTCGATCTCCATGCCGCCACCCTGACACGCCCCACCGACAACGCGAGGGGGCGCCCACCGCGAACGGTGGGCGCCCCCTCGGAGCGACTGCGGGGGATCAGACCTGGCCGGCCTTCTCCAGTGCGGAGCAGCAGGTGTCGACGAGCAGCCGCGTCACCACGTACGGGTCGACGTTGGCGTTGGGGCGGCGGTCCTCGATGTAGCCCTTGCCGTCCTTCTCGACCTGCCACGGGATACGGACCGAGGCGCCGCGGTTCGAGACGCCGTAGGAGTACTCGTTCCACGGAGCGGTCTCGTGCAGCCCGGTCAGCCGGTCGTCGATGCCGGCGCCGTAGTTCTTGACGTGGTCGAGCGGCTTGGAGCCCTCGCCGAGCGACTCGCACGCGGTGATGATCGCGTCGTAGCCCTCGCGCATCGCCTTGGTGGAGAAGTTCGTGTGCGCGCCGGCGCCGTTCCAGTCGCCCTTGACCGGCTTGGGGTCGAGGGTGGCGGAGACGCCGAAGTCCTCGGCGGTGCGGTAGAGCAGCCAGCGGGCCACCCACAGCTGGTCGGCGACCACCAGCGGGGACAGCGGGCCGACCTGGAACTCCCACTGGCCGGGCATGACCTCGGCGTTGATGCCGGAGATGCCCAGGCCCGCCTTCAGGCAGTTGTCCAGGTGGGCCTCGACGATGTCACGGCCGAAGATCTCGTCGGCGCCGACACCGCAGTAGTAGCCGCCCTGGGGGGCCGGGAAGCCGCCCTCGGGGAAGCCCAGCGGGCGGGCGCCGTCGAAGAAGGTGTACTCCTGCTCGATGCCGAAGATCGGCTCCTGCGCGGCGAAGCGCTCGGCCACCTCGGCCAGCGCGGCACGCGTGTTGGAGGAGTGCGGGGTCATGTCGATGTCGAGGACCTCGCACAGGACGAGGATGTCGTCGCCGCCGCGGATCGGGTCCGGGCAGGAGAAGACCGGCTTCAGCACCCGGTCCGAGGCGTGGCCCTCGGCCTGGTTGGTGGAGGACCCGTCGAAGCCCCAGATCGGAAACTCGGCACCCTTGGCGTCGTCCGCGAAGATCTTCGTCTTCGAACGCAGCTTGGCCGTCGGCTCGGTGCCGTCGATCCAGATGTACTCAGCCTTGAAGGTCACGGGGCCACATCCTTCGGGGGTGGGTCAGGCGCACTTGCGGGTGCTGCGGCGCTGCGGCACTGGGGCGCCGCTGTCGATGCCCGGAGCCTGTCAACAGGCGATTTCCCGATCATTGCTCGAATGTGAACCCCGTGTTACCTGGTGGTTCTGTGTCGCGTCTCACGTTGAGAGGTCCCGGTGGCCGGGGTATGCGGGCGCGCGGGCGGACGGTCGCCGGCTTCCCCTCCGTCAAAGCCGGTGACCGGTCCGCACCCGGCGCGGGACGCGCCGCGGGCCCCTGAACGTGCCGGTCCTGCCGCTCCTGGCCCGGAGCGGCAGGACCTGTGACCCGCACGGTTGTGACCCGCACGGTGGGGAGGCCGAGTCGCGCGCGCCGGACCGGCCCCGCCTCACCGCGTTCCTGGATGCCCGGGCGTCACCCCACCTTCTCGATGACCGCGCGGCGGATCAGGAACTTGCCGGGCTCACGGACCTGCTCGAAGGCCGCGTTGTTCAGCAGGACACAGCTACCGGAGACGGAGGTGACCTTCACCGTCGTGGACTTGTTGTTGTCCAGGTTGGTGACCTTCAGGGTGGTCCCCGCCGGGAACTGGTTGCTGGAGGCCGCCGGGGCACCGCCCTCGCCGGAGAGCGTCACGGTGGAGCCGTTGCAGACCTGCTGGCCCGAGCCCGCGGCAGCGCCACCCGCGTTGTTTCCCGCGTTCCCGGCGTTCCCGGCGTTACCTGCATTCCCGGCGTTCCCCGCGTTTCCGGCGGGGGCGGTCTGCGCGGGCGGTGCCGTCTGCTGACCGTTCTGCTGTCCGGCCTGCTGACCGCCCGCCGCCTGAGAGCCCTGAGCCGACTCCCCAACGACGCATCCGGCAGCCTTCTGCTGGACCTTGATCTGCTCGATGACCGCCTCGCGGTTGGCGATCCGGGCCGCCGACTGCGCGTCCGGGTTCGCCTTCTGGCCGTCGATGAACTTCTGGTTGTTGCCGAGGGCGGTGGCCAGCCCCTGGCATACGTTCGAGTCGGCGGCGGCCAGGGGTTTGGCGTTCTGCGGGCTCTGCGCCGCGTTCGACGTGGCCGCCATGGCGAAGGCCCCGCCGCCCGCCACCGCCGCGGCGCTGACAAGCAGCGCGACCTTCTTCTTCGTGCTGAGAGTTCGCCTGCGCGACATGCGCGCCTCCTGAAGAGGTAGGGGAGCGTACGCCGCTATGTACGAGATCCCGAACGGGGTTACTCAATGGTCACAGGGAAACGCTGAAGTAACCTGCGTCACTTCGGAGTTGAGATTTTCTCAGCTCTTGTGCCGGGAGAGGGCGTCCTGTACGGCCTCGTCCGTGCGCCCGACGACCGCCGTGCCGTCGTCCGCCGTGATGATCGGCCGCTGGATGAGCTTCGGGTGCTCGGCGAGCGCCTTGATCCAGCGGTCGCGCGAGGTCTCGTCCCGCGGCCACTCCTTGAGGCCCAGTTCCTTGGCGGCCGCCTCCTGGGTGCGGGTGATGTCCCAGGGTTCGAGACCGAGGCGGTCGAGTACGCCCTTGATCTCGTCCTCGCTCGGTACGTCCTCCAGATAGCGGCGGACGGTGTACTCGGCCCCCTCGGCGTCGAGCAGGCTGATGGCGCTGCGGCACTTGGAGCAGGCGGGATTGATCCAGATTTCCATGCGGCCCACGGTACGCGAACCCATAGAGAAGCAAGGTCTCTGTTCGATTTTCTCGGCACCTCGTAGATGTCCCTGCGGCACCCTGCGCAGCATCCGAAATCACCTTTCCCACCAGGGAATTTGGGTGCGACTGCGACCTCGCCGATTGTCAGTGGGGGCCAGTAGACTGGAAGCAGTGTTCGAGGATGTCGCCGGGGTTTCCGGACGGCATCCTGACCGCGACCGGAGGATGCCTGTGCCCGCTGCCGCACTGAAGTCGAAGCCGCTGCCCACCCAGTCCACCGCGAAGCGTTCCGTCCTGCTCGACTCGCCCTACGCGCCGACGCAGAAGAGCCCGTTGCCGGCGGGCCGTCCGCGCGAGTGGTACGTCATGCACAACCGCCGCCTCAAGGCGATGCGCCTCGCCATAGCCCTGCTCGACTCGGGCGTCTACGTCCCCAACCAGGCCCGCAACGAGACGATCCGCAGCACGGCGGAACTGATCGGCATTCACCCGCCGTCCGACACGACGTGCCACATGGTGCGGGCGTTCATGCGGTATTCGCGGTGACCGTGGCGCCGGGTGCCCCTGAGTTCTTGGGGTGCCCGGCGCCGACGGGGCCGTCCCGCCGGCGACTGGGCCGACTAGGCCGACAGCTCCCGCTCCAGCGGTGTCCGGAAGCGTGGGGTCACCCTGGAGCCGTTCAGCACGGTGCGCAGATGTTCCGCCTGCGCCGCGATCGCCGTCTCTCCCTCCCGGCCCACGCCCTCGGCGTCCAGGATCCGCCAGACGACCTCGCCGTCGGGCCGCTGGGCCCACCCCCCGACCACCCGTCCGTTCCACCACACGGTCGGCCCCACGTTCCCGCTGTAGTCGAAGAGACTCGGACGCAGCTCCGGTGCGAGGTACCAGTCCCGCTGCTGCCAGCCCATCGCCGTCGGGTCGAGCGCCGGGAGCAGCGCCGCCCAGGGTTCGACGGGTTCCGCCACCGGTCCCGCGTCTCCCTCCGTGACATACCCGGTGTCGCCCTCGTCCATCGAGACCGCCTCCGCCCCGATCGCGGACAGCGCCCGGCGGACCTCCGTCACCCGCCACCCCGTCCACCACTTCAGGTCGGCCTCCGTCGCCGGACCGCACGCGGCCAGCCAGCGGCGCAGCAGTCCGGCCTGGGCCTCGGCGACGTCCAGTTCGGGGTGTTGGGGGGCCACCGCCCAGCGGAACTGACTGGAGGTCCACGAGCCGAGGGGGCGGCCCCGGACGACCTTGCCCTCCACGCCCAGTACGCGCAGGAGCCGGGTGGAGACCGTGTGGACGCCCTCGTAGCTCTTCCCCGCCGCGTACACGAACTGCTCCCGCAGGCGCGGTTCGTCGGCCGCCAGTTCCGTCGCCGTCGCCTGCCCGCGCCGGGCCAGCGCGGCCAGCGTCGACTCCTCGACCTCCGCCAGCCAGGCCGCGTCCGGCGCGCCGGCCTTCGCCATGTCCTTGAGGAGCGAGGCACGCTCACGGGCGGCCACGGTCAGGCCCGTCGACGCGTGGACCACCGCCGTGAGGTCCGTGGGGAACACGAACACCGTGTGCCGCATGCCGTGCATCCGCACCAGCGTGCGGTCCTCGTACAACGCCCGCTCCGTCTCCGGCAGCGTCTTCACCGGGTCGGCCAGCCGCGCGCCCACCGCCAGATACACCGTCGCCGGGTCAGAGCCGTGCAGCGCTACGAGCGAGGCGGCGACCTCCTCCGGCGCCGCCGCCCGTGCCGCACCGGTCAGGCGGTGGCGCAGGGCGAGCCGGGCCCTTCGCTCCGCCGCCCCGATGTGCCGCTGTGTCCCGCCGCCCATGCCGACCTCCGCCCGTCGAGTCCGTCCACCGCGCCCAGCATGTCCTGCATGCATCTTCGCCGACGCCACTGACAGCCGGTCCCCGTCACCCGTTCTGCCTGCAGGACATGCGGGCACCCCCGCACACGGCCTTCACTTCGAATCAGAGACCGGAAGTTCAGGAGGTGCCGGGACCAGAGGGAGGCCGTGCTCGGATGACCACCCCCACCGAACGCGCCCAGCGCGGCAAGGCCGCCCGCAAGCGCGTCCCCCGCTCCTCCCACGCCCTCTGGCTCCCGCCCGTCGACCGGCCCGACCCGGTCGCCGTACTGCAGCGGCAGGGGCAGGACCGGCTGCCGGAGCTGCTGCCGGTCCGGTACGGGCGGATGGCGACCTCGCCGTTCGCCTTCCTGCGCGGCGCGGCCGCCGTCATGGCCGCCGATCTCGCCTCGCAGCCGAACACCGGGCTCGGCGTGCAACTGTGCGGCGACGCCCATCTGCTCAACTTCGGTGTGTACGCCTCCCCGGAGCGGGTGCTGCTGTTCGACCTTAACGACTTCGACGAGACCTTCCCCGGGCCCTTCGAGTGGGACGTCAAGCGGCTCGCGGCGAGTGTGGCGGTGGCCGGCCGGGAGAACGGGTTCCCCGAGCCGAAGGTCCGCGGTGCGGTCCTGGCCGCCGCGGCCGCCTACCGCGGGTCCATGCGGCGGCTCGCCGCGCTCGGCGAACTCGCGGTCTGGTACGAGCGCATCGAGGCCGAGAGCGTGCCGGCGATCGCCCGCTCCGCCCGCCGCCGCAGCCGCGTCGAGTCCACGCTCAGCCGCGCCCGCCGCCGCACCAGCCTGCAGGCCCTCGGCAAGCTGACGGAGACGGTCGGCGGGCAGCCGCGGATCATCCAGGTCCCGCCGCTCCTCGAACCGGCAGGCGCCCCCGACATGGCCTCCCTGCGCAAGATCTTCAGCGACTACCGCTCCACCCTCGCCGAGGAACGCCGCGTCCTCCTCGACCGCTACCGCTTCGTCGACGCCGCCCGCAAGGTCGTGGGCGTCGGCAGCGTCGGCACCCGCTGCTTCATCGTGCTCCTCCTCGGACGGAACGGCGACGACCCCCTGTTCCTGCAGATCAAGGAGGCCACCAAGTCCGTACTGGAGGACCATCTGCCCAGTGGGCCGTACATCCATGCGGGGCACCGGGTGGTGGCCGGGCAGCGGCTGCTCCAGGCCGCCGGCGACATCTTCCTGGGCTGGATGACCGGGCCGCAGGGCCGCGCCTACTACTGGCGTCAGCTGCGCGACATGAAGGGCTCGGCCGATGTCGCCGGGATCACCCCGGCCGGGCTCGTCGAGTACGCGGGGCTGTGCGGCACCGCCCTGGCCCGCGCCCACGCCCGCTCCGGCGACCGTATCGCCATCGCCGGTTACCTGGGCACCACCGACGTCTTCGACCGTGCCCTCACCGACTTCGCGCAGAGCTACGCCGACCAGACCGTCACCGACCACGCGGCCCTCGGCGCCGCCATCGCGGCGGGCGTGGTGCAGGCGGCACCGGGGGTCTGAGCGCGGCCGGGTCAGACGTGGCGCTCCAGCAGACCGACCACATACTCGTCGAGGCCCGTCAGCAGCGCGTCCGCGAACTCCCGGCAGTCGTCCGGACTGTCTCTGAACCAGAGGCCCAACTGGTGGGTGGCGTCGGGGAGTTCCAGGCGGGTGAACCAGGCCCGGGTGGACAGTGACTCCTGTACCGCCTCCGTCACCGCCGGCGGGATGACCGTGTCCGTGCCCGGCACCACGAGCACGGCGCGCCCCTCGTACGCCCGCAGCGCGTCGAGCGCGGGCGAGCGGCGCCAGCTTTCCGGGGTCCGGATGATCCCGCTGAACCGCCCGTCGCCCTCGCCGAACGGCACGTCCCACGCCTCCGGCGCATAGACCGCGGGGGCGCACAGCCCCAGCGCCGCGACCCGATCGCCGTAGTGTCGGGCGAGGTCGGCCACCGTCTGCCCGCTCATGCTGAACCCGACCAGGACCAGCGGCTCGCCCGCGGGTACCCGCGCGTCGAGCACCGACACGGCCTGCTCGAACCGCCGCTGCAGGCTCAACTCCCGTAGCGCGCCGGTGCTTTCGCCGTGCCCCGAGAAGTCGAAGGCGAGCCCCCGGCAGTCGCGGGCGGCGAACTCCGTGAGCAGCGGCCGCAGTCGCTCCTTGCTGCCCCGGCCGGCGCCGTGCAGCAAGGCGACGGTGGCCCTGCCGGCCCGCCCGGGATCACCGCCGTACAGACCGCTGAGGCGTTCACCGTCGTGGGTGTGAGTGAAGGAGACCGGTTCGTTCATGGCGCCCATTCACTCACGGAAATCGAGATGCACCGCGAGTGACCGCATCCCTACGCTGGATGCACACCGACCACACTTCGACGCCAACGGAGGACCGTCATGGGCACCATCGTCCTGTCCGGGACCGCCGTCCTGGTGATCCTGGGATTCGGAAACCACATGTGGTGGCTCGCCGCCGTCGCCGCGCTCTACCTGTACGTGCAGTACGGGCGGGGTACGACCCCGACCGCCGGAGGGGATTCGGCGGGTGCGCCCGCCAGCTACCAGGCATACCGCGAGCGCCGTGACCGCCAGGCCAAGTGGGAGCGTCGCTACCGTCGCGAGCGCCCCCACGAGGCCCGGCGTCAGGAGCGCGAGAAGAGCGGGTGAGCCGCGCGGGAGCCCTCGGTCACAGACCGGGGGCTCCCCACACCGGGAACCAGCGGCTCAGGTCCTGCTCGATCCGCAGATCGTTCGCGAGGGTCGCCTTTATTTGGAGTTCCAGCGCGTTGTCGCGCCGCTGTGCCCCGCCGGGCCGCGGCGCGAAGGGGTAGAACGTGCCCCGCTTGTACAGATAGACGAGGGCCAGGCTGCGGCCGGAGTCGTCCCGGAACCCGGCCAGCGAGCACAGCAGCTGCGGTCCGAAGCCGTTGGCCTCCATCGAACTGTTCACCGCGTGCAGATCGTTGACCAGCTGCGGGAGCTGGTCGGGCGTGCGCTGCGAGACCAGCCAGGAGTAGCCGTAGTCGTCCTGGCGCAGTTCCACCGGGGACCCGGCGCGCTCGGCGTCCGCGTCGAGCAGCGCCTGGACCTCCCGGTGGGTCTGCTCGAAGGCCGCGCCCTCCACCGTGGCGAAGCACACCGCGCCGCCTCCGGTGGGGGTGAACCCGGCCGCAACCTCCAGCGTGATGGCCGCCGAGGGCAGCGCGAACAGCTGGTCGAGGTCGGGTGCGACGGGCTTCGTACGGCCCAGCAGGATGTCCAGCAGCCCCATGCTCAGCCCGCCTTCCCCGGCGTCGCCGCCTCACCCAGTTCGGTGGAGATCCGCCCCAGTTGCTCCAGCCGCTGCTCCAGGCTGGGGTGGGTCGAGAAGAGCCCCGCCAGACCGGGCTTCGCGCCCAGCGCCGGGGTGAAGAAGAAGGCGTTGAAGGCCTGGGCCGTGCGCAGGTCCTCGGTCGGGATGCGGGCGATGTCGCCGGAGACCTTGGTGAGCGCGGAGGCCAGCGCCGAGGGCCGTCCGGTGAGATGGGCGGCCGCCCGGTCCGCCGCCAGCTCGCGGTACCGGGACAGGGCCCGGATCAGCAGGAAGCTGATCGCGTACACGGCCATCGAGATACCCATCACGATCCCGAAGACGGCGATGGTGTTCTGGTCCCTGCGGCCGCGGAACAGCGACGAGTAGAAGGCGAACCGGACGATCAGGCCCGCCAGTACGCCCAGGAAGGACGCGATCGTGATCACGGCGACGTCCTTGTGCGCCACGTGCGACAGCTCGTGCGCCAGCACGCCCTCCAGCTCGGCGGGCTCCAGCCGGCGCAGCAGACCCGTCGTCACACAGACGACGGCATGGTCCGGGTTCCGTCCGGTCGCGAACGCGTTCGGCAGATCCATGCTCGACACGGCGACCACCGGCTTGGGCATGTCCGCCTGGGCGCACAGCCGGTCGATCACCCCGTGCAGATCGGGGTACTCCTCCCGCTCCACGACCCGGCCGTGCATCGCGTAGAGCGCGACCCGGTCGGAGAACCAGTACTGCGCGACGAGCATCCCCGCCGCGACCACCACGACCAGTACCCAGGACTTCAGCAGCACGATCAACGCGGCGACGAACCCCACGTACAACAGCCCGAGCAGGAACAGCGTGACCCCCATGCGCACGGTCAACCGCCGATCGCTCCGGAAGCGGCTCTGCATCTTGCATCACCCCGCAGTCAGGCACTCGTCCCGTTGTCCAGTGTGCACCTGCCGGCGGCCATGAACAGGTACCGATCGGCCCTGGGTGCGGCAAAGATTCCCGGTGGGCGCGGGGGTGCGCCGGGCGGCCGGGTCAGCCGCACTCCACGCCGTCGTCCCGCTGCGCGACCTTGTGCAGCGCCTTGGCGACGACCTGGGCGTCGTCGTCGGTCAGGTGTGCCGAGAAGTGGCGGCGGATGCTGCGCAGGTACACCGGCGCGGTGGCGCGCAGGGCGCCGGCGCCCTCGTCGGTGATGGCCGCCCAGGACACCCGGCGGTCGTGCGGATCGGGCATCTTGCGCACCAGCCCGGCGCGCACCATGTCGTCGACCAGGCGGCTGACCCGGGTGCGGCTGAGGACGACGCGGTTGGCCACTTCCTGCATGCGCAGGCCCTCCTCGCCGGCCGCCTTGAGTTCGAGCAGTACGTCGTACCACGTGAGGGGGACGCGGCCTTCGCGCTGGACGTCGCTCTCGATCGCGCGCAGGGCGGCGTTGTGGGCGAGCAGCATCGCCCGCCATGCCTCTAGTCCGTAGTCCCGGTCAGCCATCGGGCGATTCTACCCGCCGTTGCGTGCGTGCGCACACACTGGTTATGGTGTGTGCGCACGCACGGAAATCGGGGCCGGGGTCCGGCCGCGTGGGTGCGCACGGAGCGCGAGTCTTCATCGGAGGTGCCACATGGCGCAGAACCTGACCCGTGACGAGGTCAAGCAGAAGATCGACGCCGGCGCGGTGACGGTCCTGGAGGCCCTGCCGGAGTCGTACTACAAGGAGGCCCACCTGCCGGGCGCCCGCAATCTGCCGCTCGACGAGGTGGACACCCTCGCGCCGGAGCTGCTGCCCGACAAGCGGGCCGAGGTGATCGTCTACTGCACGGGCACCACCTGCCCGAACTCGGGGATCGCCGCCAAGCGGCTGATCGAGCTCGGCTACGAGCGGGTCTACACGTACAAGGACGGCAAGGAGGACTGGATCGGCGCCGGGCTGCCGACCGAGTCCGCCTGACACCGAGCCGGCCAGTGACGAGGAAGTCGGAAGAGGGAAGAGGGTACGACCGATGACCGAAAGCGCAACGACACCGACCCGGCTGGTCGACGGTGTGGAACTCCCGGCGGCCGGCACCTGGAAGGTCGACCCGGGACACGCCGAAGTCGGCTTCATGGGACGCCACTTCATGCTGACCAAGGTGCGCGGCCGGTTCACCGGTGTGGACGCCACCGTCCGCATCGGCGAGCGGCCCGAGGACAGCAGGGTGACCGCGGTGATCGACATGGCCAGCGTCGAGAGCGGGGACCGGACCCGCGACGACCATCTGCGGTCGGGTGACTTCTTCGACACGGAGAAGCACCCGCAGGCCGTCTTCGAGTCCACCTCGGTGACCTGGAACGGCAAGAGCGGCACGCTCGACGGCAATCTGACGATCAAGGGAGTGACCCACCCGGTCTCGCTCGACGTCGACTACCTGGGCTACGCCCGCGACCCGTGGGGCGGCGACCGGACGGTGTTCTCCGCCAGCGGGAAGATCAACCGCGAGGACTGGGGACTGACCTGGAACATGGCCCTGGAGACCGGCGGCATCCTCGTCTCCAAGGAGATCGAGCTCTCGCTGGAGATCGAGGCGGTGCGGGAGGTCTGAGCCACCGGCCGACCGGAGGGTGATCGATCCCGCCCTCCACATGGCTGGTTGCCATGCCCTGCGGCGGTCCGGAATCCGACCCGGGCCGCCCTTCGCCATGCGGGTTCGGCACCGTGCCGGACCCGCCGTCAGGCATGCCCTCAGAACCCCAACTGCCGCTCTGGCGTGGGAACTTGACAGGTCTCGGAGCGCTGAACGTACAGTCGGCTCCGGTCGCCGGACGCGTCAGTGACGGGCAGGGAAAGAGAAATCCACAACAGGCCTGTTTCACTTGTCCGTTCGAGAACGGCTGTGTAATCGTACGGATGCGGACCGGAGTCCGCACACGGGGGACGGACGGGGGACACATGGCAGGGATCAGAGATTCCGTGCACGTCGATCCGGGCTTCTCGGCCGGGAGGTCGGCACCTTTCACCCGCTGAGAGGCCGCCCCCCGAGCCGCCGGGCGCGTCTACCCGGCAGTCGCCACCCTCTCGCACCGCCACCGCTGCCGCCGCGGCACGGGCACGTATGTCCGCGGCCGGTGAAGACATCGCCGCCCGGACCCGGAAGTCCGGTCCGAAGCGGTTCGGCACGTCTGTCTCCACAAGGTTGTTCCCGCACATGACCCGGAGGAAGCGTGAACTCGCACAGCACCCTGGTCGGTTCCGACAACCGGCAGTTCACCGATCTGACCCAGCACGAGATCCAGGCCCTGCGCACCCGCTTCAACCTGGCCGACGCCCACACCCACCAGCGCCAGTCCGCCACCCAGCAGGACATCGTCGCCCGGCTGCCCGAGCTGTGGTACGAGGCGGAGAACGGGCTGCAGGCCACCTACGAACAGCGGTTCATCGAGTCGTTCTTCCGCCTCCACGGCCAGCGGACCGCGCCGGCCCGCAGGAAGACGATGCTCTCCTACGCCGCGTCCATCTCCACCATGGTCGCCGGCATGTACCTCAAGCAGCAGCGGATGTCGGTGACGCTCGTCGAGCCCTGCTTCGACAACCTCTACGACGTCCTCGACAACATGGGTGTGCCGCTCTACCCGATCGACGAGGCCGCGCTGCACGACCCCGACCGCATATACGCCGAGCTCAAGCGCCGGGTGCGCACCGACGCGCTGTTCCTGGTCGACCCCAACAACCCCACGGGCTTCACGCTGCTGCAGTACGGGCGCCGGGGCTTCGAGGAGGTCGTCCGGTTCTGCAAGGACCACAACAAGCTGCTGATCTTCGACTTCTGCTTCGCCTCCTTCACCCTGTTCGGCTCCGAGCTGGAGCGGTTCGACGTCTACGAACTGCTGGAGAGCTCCGGCGTGTCCTACCTGGCCATCGAGGACACCGGCAAGACCTGGCCGGTGCAGGACGCCAAGGCGGCCATGATCACGCCCAGCGACGACATCCACGAGGACGTCTACAACCTGCACACCAGCGTCCTGCTCAACGTCTCGCCGTTCGTCCTCAACATGCTCACGCAGTACGTCGAGGACTCCCGCGCCGACCAGCTCGCCTCGGTGCGCGAGGTGCTCGGCGTCAACCGGGACGCGATCGGCAAGGCCCTCGACGGCACCGTCCTCGAACTCCAGAACCCGGTCGCCGACGTCAGCGTCGCCTGGGCCCGCATCAACCACCCCGAGCTGACCGCCAGCGAACTGCAGCGTGTCCTGGGCGCCCGCGAGGTCTATGTGCTGCCCGGCCGCTATTTCTTCTGGAGCCAGCCGGACAAGGGCGAGTCCTATCTGCGCTTCGCCCTGGCCCGTGAACCGCGCACGTTCGCCGACGCGATGGTGCGGATGCGCGAGGTGCTCGACCGCCATGCCGGCTGACGAGTACGGCGACGCCGCGCTGTTCCTCGGCATGAACAGTGCCGACGAAACCCTGCGGATCGCCTGCAAGACGTTCTTCGTCACCCGCCTGGACCGGACGCTGGTGATGAGCCTGGAGCAGGTCGGCCGCTGCGACGACGTCATCTGGGGCTACGGCCGTGAACTCCAGGACGCCTACTACCCGTTCATGGACAACCTGCACACCGTCATGGACATCCGTCGCCTCGGCTACGACGCGGCCGACCTGCGGCGGGCCCTGGACGGAGACGGCATCCCGGACCGGCTCCCGGCGCACGAACGGCTGCTGCTCGGCATGGTCGGCAACCGCAAGGGACTGCTGCACAGCGCGAGCCCCCGGCTGCCGCACCACACGGGGCTTCCGGTACGGGCGCCCGCCCCGGTCGACGGGCCGGAACCCGACTTCCCGGAACCGCTCGAAGCGCTCTACCGCCAGTCACTGGCGCTGCGCATCCCGGCCGACGCCCTGTGAGACGGCGAAAGGAGACCGCACGGTGATCGGGGGACTGGTCGTCGCACTGGTCACCCCCGTCACGGACACGGGGGATGTGTCCGAGGACGGGGTGGCCCGGCTGGTCGCGACGCTGCGGCCGCACGCCGACGCCCTGCTTCCGGCGCTCAGCACCGGTGAGGGCACCCGGCTGACGGACCGCCAGTGGCGGACGATGGTCGCGGCGACCGTCCGGTACGCCGACGGGCTGCCGGTGTTCGCGGGCATCCTGCGGCCCACCACGGCCGAGGTCGCCGCCCGCGCCCGTACCGCCGAGGAGCTCGGCGCCGCCGCGGTCGTGGCGACCACGCCGTACGGGCCCGGTGTGCGCCAGGAGGACATGGTCCGCCACTTCACGGACCTCACCCGGGCCACCGCCCTGCCCGTGATCGTCTACCACGAGTCCTGGGTCTCGGGAAACGCACTCGACCGAGACACCCTGCTGCGGATCTGCGCACTGCCCGGCATCGCCGCGGTCAAGGACTCGGCGGGCGACCCCCGCGCCACCCGGGAGCTGATCGCGGCCCACCCCGGCGTGCCCGTACTCCAGGGGCTGGAACACCTGCTCCTGGAGTGCGGGCCGCTCGACGGCTGCGTCGTCGCCCTCGGCAACGTCGAGCCCGGGCTGTGCCGGGCCCTGCTCGGTGAGCCGAGCGCCGCGGATGCCGTCCGGCTGACCGAGGCGTGCGCCCGCCACGGGCTCGACCGCGACGACTGGTACCTGACCCTCAAGACCGAACTGCACCGACGCGGAGTCCTGGAAGCCGCCCGGGAGGTCCCGGAGCCCATGGACAAGGAGGTCCCGCGGTGAACGTCACCGCACACCCCACCGACAGCCCGCACAAGCGGCTGTTCCTGCTCAACCGCGCCCGGCCCACCGCCGGGACGGTCGCCCGCATCGAGGAGCTCGAAGCGGACTGGATCGGCCCGCTGCTCGCCCGCCTCACCGAGCGCACCGAACCCCTCGCCGCCCGCGCCGAGTGGCTCACGCGGCTGGACGAACTGCTCACGCACGAGCGCGCGGGCAGCCCGGCCGGCAACTATCTCGCCGAGAAGGCCACCCGCGAGGAATTCACCCACGTCGTCCGGGAGTTCGCGCTCGACGGACTCACCGAGGCACAGAACTTCTTCCCCGCGATACCCCGGCTGCCGCTGCGCGCCCAGATGGCCGTGATGCGCGTCCTCATCGACGAGTTCGGCTGTGGCAACCAGCGCCAGGCCCACTCCCAGCTCTATCTCGACCTGCTCGCCGAACTCGGCCTGCCCGAGGACCTGGAGAGCTTCCTCGACACCACCGGCGAGGGGACCTACCAGTTCCTCAACGTCTTCTACTGGCTCACCCAGCGCGCCGAGGACATCGCCTACTTCCTCGGCGCCCTCGCCTACCTGGAGGCCAGCATCCCCGACGCCTTCAAAGTCCAGGCCCGCGCCTGTGAACGCCTCGGCATCGCGAACGGCCGCTACTACACCGAGCATCTGCACATCGACACCTTCCACATGCGGGAGATGCAGCTGGCCATCAAGGAGTGCGAAGCGGCCGGCGGCATCGATCCCACCCGGCTGTGGATCGGCGCCCAGCTGCTGTCCGAACTGATCGGCGGCGCCTTCGAGGCGGCCGTGGCCCGGGCCCGGGAGGCGGTATGAGCGACGCGGTGCTCGAAGAACTCCCCGGCGACCGGGTCCTGGTCAAGGTCGCGGGCCGCGAGTTCGAGATCGACGCGGCGTGCCCGCACCGGCTGGGCCGCCTGGTCCACGGCTACGTCAACCCGCGCACCCTGCGCATCACCTGCCCCCTGCACCGCAGCAGCTTCGACCTGGCCACCGGCTGCCCGGTGACCGGCCCCGCAGAGACGTCCCTCACGGTCCACCGGGCCGGTGTCCTCGGCCAGGACTACCGGCCCGAGCAGGTGTGGCTGCCGGCCTCCGAGCGGCTCCTCGACTGGGACGACGGCTTCCACGACCTCATGCTCGGCGACCGGCTGCGCATGACCGCGTACCGCACCGCGATCGCCGAGGCGGTACGACCCGGCGCGACCGTGCTCGACCTCGGCACCGGCACCGGCATCCTGGCCCGCTGGGCGCTGGAGGCCGGCGCCGCCCGGGTCTACGGCATCGACCTCAACGAGAAGATCCTCGCCACCGCGGCCGACCGGCTCGCCGCCGCCGGCTTCGGCGACCGCTTCCACCCGCTGCCCGGCATGTCCTTCGACCTGGAGCTGCCCGAACCCGTCGACCTCGTCGTCTCCGAGATCATGGGCAACCTCGCCGACAACGAGAACTGCGTCGCCATCCTCGACGACGCCCGTCGGCGCTTCCTGCGTCCCGGCGGGGCCATGCTGCCGCGTGCCGTCGAGAGCTATCTCGTCCCCGTGGCCGCCGAGCGGGCCCATGCCCAGCTGCGCGACGGCGCGCCCCAGGACGCCGGCAGCCGCGCGGGCTTCGCCGAACTGCTGCGCCGCCGGGGCGCGCGCAACCCGTTCGACCTCTACTACGACACGGTCGTCCCGGCCGCCGCCCGGCTCGCCGCACCCCGGCTGCTGCGTCGCTACGACTTCCGGGACGGCGCCGGGCACCCGGCCGAGTACAGCGTGCCGCACGTCCACACCGTCCAGCGCGACGGCGTGTTCACCGGCTTCCAGGGCTACTTCGTCGCCGACCTGTCGGACACCGTCGCCCTGGACATCTCCGGCGACGACATCGGCGCGGACGACCCGGGGGCCCGTACGACCTCCGACAGCTGGAAGCACGCCTACCTGCCGGTCGCCGAGCCGGTCGCGGTACGGCGCGGCGACCGGATCGCCGTCACCGTCAGCCGGAGTGTGCCGACGGGGGAGGACTCCTTCGGGCAGGTCTACCGGTGGCGGGGCGGTGTCGTCTCCGGAGAGGTCACCATCGCCCGTTTCGACCAGCGGACCCGGCCCGAGGAGACCTCGTGAGCGACGATCCGCGGCTGCCCGCGACCCCCGGCACGATCGCCGTCTTCACCGACCTGAACTGCTCGTTCGCCCATGTCGCGGTGCACCGGCTGCACGAGACGCGGCACCGGCTGGGCCTGGCGGGACGCATCCGGTTCGACTTCCGGGCCTTCCCGCTGGAGCTGTTCAACCGCGAGGTCAACGCCCGGCCCGGCGTCGACTCCGAGATCTCGGTGCTCGGCGCGGTGGAACCGGACGCCGGCTGGCGCCTGTGGCAGGGCCCCGACTGGGCGTACCCGGTCACCATGCTCCCCGCGCACGAGGCGGTGCAGGCGGCCAAGGCGCAGAGCTGGGAGGCGAGCGAACGCCTCGACCGCGCCCTGCGCCGCGCCTTCTGGGCCGAGGGCCGGTGCATCTCGCTGCGCCACGTCATCCTCGACATCGCCGGGCGGACGGGCGCGGTCGACGTCGGCGATCTGGCCACGGCCCTGGACACCGGGTCGTTCCGCGCGGCCGTGATGGCCCAGTACGACACGGCCCGCGACGACCGCGTCAACTGCAGCCCGCACATCTTCCTGCACGACGGCACGAACAGCGCCAACCCCGGAATCGAGGCCCACTGGCTGGGCGGCGATTTCGGGGTCGGCTATCCGGTGATCGACAAGGACCGCCCGGAGATCTACGAGGAACTCCTCGGCCACGCGGCGTCCCTGCTCCCGGCGACGTGACGCGCTTACGGGCGGGGCCGGGCCCACCGAAGTCCGGTGGGCCCGCCAAGCGGGGCGATATCGACGCAGGGTGATCGGCGGTCGCTCCCAGGAGCCGCCGGCCTGCGCGGCCGGCCTCGTGATCTCCGCGCCGGCGCGGGCCGCGAGCTGTGATCGTCCCCTCCGGTGCGGATCTAGTACGGAGCCCGCATCTGGGCGTACCCGAGCAGGACTATCACCGCGGCGACGCAGCCGAGGACTATCGCCGTGGACACCCATGACGAGCGGCGGGGCCCCACCGGGTCCGGGTCGGCGCGGAACGGTGCCGGGTCCGGGGGATTTTCCTTCCAGCGGGCGGCGAGCATCCGGGCTCGGGCGGAGGGCTCCTTGTGATGGGCGGAATTCGCCCAGCGGTGATCGAACTCCCGCTCCCAGTCGTCCTGTTCAGTCATCCCCGTTCAACCTCTCTCGTCCGAAAGAACCAAGGAGGATGATCCCCCGAGTGTAGGAAGCCTGGGAAGCGCGGAAGGTTGCCCAGGATGCCGAGTGGACGGCGGACCACTAGCATCTGAAGGTGAGAGAGCCGCAGTGCGGGGTACGCCCTACGCCGGCGTAATCCCTGCTCACCAGGGAAAACCGACAGCGCTGCTCCTGGTAGACCAGGCGGCCAGACCTACGACCGCGCCGAACTTTTACCTCTGAGGTCGCGGCCATCCGATTCGTGCTTCACATACCGCACGAGGGGTGGAAGGAAGGTACGTCCATGAAAGCACAGCGTGCTAGGCGTCTCGTGGCGGCGTCCGCCGTCGGTGTGCTGCTGGCCGGCGGCACCACCATCGCCACAGCAGGAACGGCCTCGGCCGCCACTCCGACCCAGGTCACGACCAACCGCGGCTGCTTCAACGGCGGCTGGTGGAACAACTGTGGCTTCGGCTTCGGCAACTTCGGTGGCTTCGGCTTCAACAACGGCTTCAACAACGGGTTCAACACCGGCGGCGTCGTGGTGATCCTGGTCGGCTGACGAAGGCGGTGTGACACACACAAGCACCCCAGCGCACGGCTGAGGGCCGCCACCTGCAGTGTTGCAGGTGGCGGCCCTCAGCCACTTACTCGGGCGTCGCTACGGACAGACGTCTTTACACGTCGAAGTAGAGCTCGAACTCGTGCGGGTGCGGACGCAGCTGCAGCGGAGCGATCTCGTTCGCGCGCTTGAAGTCGATCCACGTCTCGATCAGGTCGGACGTGAAGACGTCACCGGCGAGCAGGAACTCGTGGTCGCGCTCCAGCGAGTCGAGAACGGCCGGGAGCGAGGTCGGGACCTGCGCGACGTTCGCGTGCTCCTCGGGAGCCAGCTCGTAGAGGTCCTTGTCGATCGGCTCGGCCGGCTCGATCTTGTTCTTGATGCCGTCGAGGCCCGCGAGGAGCAGGGCCGAGAAGGCGAGGTACGGGTTGCCGGAGGAGTCGGGCGCGCGGAACTCGACGCGCTTGGCCTTCGGGTTGGAGCCCGTGATCGGGATACGCATCGCGGCGGAGCGGTTGCGCTGCGAGTACACCAGGTTGATCGGCGCCTCGAAGCCCGGGACCAGACGGTGGTAGGAGTTCACCGTCGGGTTGGTGAAGGCCAGCAGCGACGGGGCGTGCCTGAGGATGCCGCCGATGTAGTAGCGGGCGGTGTCCGACAGGCCCGCGTAACCGGCCTCGTCGTAGAACAGCGGGTCGCCGCCCGCCCACAGCGACTGGTGCACGTGCATGCCCGAGCCGTTGTCACCGAAGATCGGCTTCGGCATGAAGGTCGCCGTCTTGCCGTTGCGCCAGGCGACGTTCTTCACGATGTACTTGAAGAGCTGGAGGTCGTCGGCGGCCGCGAGCAGCGTGTTGAACTTGTAGTTGATCTCGGCCTGGCCGGCCGTGCCCACCTCGTGGTGCTGACGCTCGACCTTCAGGCCGGCCGCCTCCAGCTCCAGAGAGATCTCGGCGCGCAGGTCGGCGAAGTGGTCGACCGGCGGGACCGGGAAGTAGCCGCCCTTGTAGCGGACCTTGTAACCACGGTTGTCCTCGAGGGCACCGGTGTTCCAGGCGCCCGCCTCGGAGTCGATGTGGTAAAAGGACTCGTTCGCGCTGGTGGCGAAGCGGACGGAGTCGAAGACGTAGAACTCGGCCTCGGGGCCGAAGTACGCGGTGTCGGCGATACCGGTGGAGGCGAGGTAGGCCTCGGCCTTCTTCGCCACGTTGCGCGGGTCACGGGAGTACTGCTCGCCCGTGATCGGGTCGTGGATGAAGAAGTTGATGTTGAGCGTCTTGTCACGGCGGAACGGGTCGACCCGGGCGGTCGACAGGTCCGCGCGCAGCGCCATGTCGGACTCGTGAATGGCCTGGAAGCCACGGATCGAGGATCCGTCGAAGGCGAGTTCCTCGTCCGGGTCGAACGCCTCGACGGGCACGGTGAAGTGCTGCATGACGCCCGGCAGGTCGCAGAAGCGGACGTCGATGAACTTGACGTCCTCGTCCGCGATGAACTTCTTGGCCTCGTCGGCGTTCTGGAACATCCAGCTCCTCCTACTCCCGACCGTCCTCGCCGGGGTGGTAGTTCGTTCGTGCGGCCAGTGCGGTGGCACACGCTGTCCCCGACCCTAGGGACGGGTGATTTCTCGGGCGTGACCCATTTGTTTCGCAGAAGTTAACCGGCTTCGGTTCCACGGTAGCCCCGACACACCCCGCCGTGCCCCCGGCATTCGAGCGGGCAGTACCGTGGACAGGTGGACAACAGGCAAGCAATGGGATCGTGGCTTTCCGGGCCGCGCGCGGCCATGGAAGACGCCGGTGCCGAATTCGGATACCGCGGCGAACAGCTCGGTCTGCCCAAGGAGGGGCCGGGTTCGATCGCGCGCCCGGGGCGCCGGCTGGGGGCGCTGGCCGTGGACTGGGGCCTGTGCCTCATGATCGCATACGGCTTGATCACCGACAGCTATAACAAGGCGGCGCAGGTCTGGGCGCCGCTCATCCTGCTCGTGCTGCTGGTCCTCACCCTCGGCACGGTCGGCTCCACGCCGGGCAAGCGGCTGTTCGGGCTGCGGGTCGTCGCCCTGGACACCGGCCGGGTGAACCCGCTGCGCGCGCTGCTGCGCACGGTCCTGTTCTTCCTCGCCATCCCGGCACTCGTCTGGGACCGCGACGGCCGCGGTCTGCACGACCGGCTGGCCGGGACGGTCGAGGTCCGCATCTAGCGGCTCTCCAGCGGCCGTACGACGACTCTCCACCAGCGGCCCCGCGACGACGCGCCGGCGGCCGTACGACGAAGGGGGCGCCCGGTGATTCCGGGCGCCCCCTTCGTCGTACCTCTGGGAGAGTCAGCGGGCCTTGCCGCCCTTGGGCATCCGCATGCCCTTGGGCATCGGGCCCTTCGGCAGCGGCATGTTGCTCATCAGGTCGCCCATGGCACGCAGCCGGTCGTTGGTGGTGGTGACCTGCGGGCCGGTCAGGACGCGCGGGTACTTCAGCATGGTCGTGCGCAGCTTCTTCAGCTCGACCTGGCCCTCGCCCGTGCCGACGATCACGTCGTGCACCGGGACGTCCGCCACGATGCGGGCCATCTTCTTCTTCTCGGCGGCGAGCAGGCTCTTCACCCGGTTCGGGTTGCCCTCGGCGACCAGCACGATTCCGGCCTTGCCGACCGCGCGGTGCACCACGTCCTGGCTGCGGTTCATCGCGACCGCGGGGGTCGTCGTCCAGCCCCGGCCGATGTTGTCGAGCACGGCCGCGGCGGCACCCGGCTGGCCCTCCATCTGCCCGAACGCGGCCCGCTCGGCCCGGCGGCCGAACACGATCGCCGCCGCGAGGAACGCGAGCAGCAGGCCCAGGATGCCCAGATAGAGGGGGTGACCGATCAAGAAGCCGATCGCGAGGAGGACACCGAAGGTGCCGACGCCAACAGCCGCGAGCACAAGACCGATCTTCTTGTCGGCCTTACGGGTCATCTTGTACGTAAGGGCGATCTGCTTCAGTCGCCCTGGGTTCGCAGCGTCCGCTGCGGTTTCCTTCCTCGCCATGCCACGAAGTCTACGTGGCCCCGGGAGTGCCCACGACGGCAGTGCCCGGAGCGGGGGTGTCAGGGGCGGGTGGCAGCCTGCTCCAGGACGCGCTGCGCCTCGACCCGGTCCTTGGCGCGACGGCGGTCCTCCAGGACCGAGGTCCAGGCATTGCGGCGGGCGGTGCGCTGGCCGCCGCTCATGAGCAGGGACTCGACGGCACGGAGTGCGTCGGTGAAGGTCGGGATGGCGGTGGCGCGAACGGGCGCGGCCTGCATGGTGGAGGTCCCCCTCGACGGCGTCGGGTACGGGTGTACGTGGCGTGATACCAGGGTCACTGATTGGTGTTACCAGGGTGTGACTGACCGGTCAAACGCCAATGAAGCCTTGATGGGGCGGGGGTGGAGTGAATACGCGGCCCTGACGGCGCCCCCATCTGCGAGGACTTTCAGGACCGCGTGTTCTCGGTCGCTACTGGCCGGTAATTTCTTGTGCGGGAATTCACACGGTTGTCCCGCACTCGTACGGAGCAACGATGGTGACGATCTGTCAGACGGCCTGGGTGGCGACGTAGGTGCCACGCTTCTCTATGGCCATCTGGTACAGACGCCCGGCGCGGTACGAGGACCGGACCAGCGGGCCGGACATCACGCCGGAGAAGCCGATCTGCTCGGCCTCCTCCTTCAGCTCCACGAACTCCTGCGGCTTGACCCAGCGGTCGACCGGGTGGTGACGCACGGACGGGCGCAGGTACTGCGTGATGGTGATCAGCTCGCACCCGGCCTCGTGCAGCTGCTTCAGCGCGTCGCTGATCTCCTCGCGGGTCTCGCCCATGCCGAGGATGAGGTTCGACTTGGTGACGAGGCCGTAGTCGCGGGCGTCGGTGAGGACCTTCAGGGAGCGGTCGTAGCGGAAGCCGGGGCGGATCCGCTTGAAGATCCGGGGAACCGTTTCGAGGTTGTGCGCGAAGACCTCGGGCCGGGTGGAGAAGACCTCTTCGAGGTGCTCCGGGACGGCGTTGAAGTCGGGGGCGAGGAGCTCGACCTTGGTCCGCCCGGCCGCGCGCTGCGCGGTCTGCTGGTGGATCTGGCGCACGGTCTCGGCGTACAGCCAGGCGCCGCCGTCCTCCAGGTCGTCGCGGGCGACGCCGGTGACGGTGGCGTAGTTCAGGTCCATGGTGACCACGGACTCGCCGACGCGGCGCGGCTCGTCACGGTCGAGGGCCTTGGGCCTGCCGGTGTCGATCTGGCAGAAGTCGCAGCGCCGGGTGCACTGGTCGCCGCCGATGAGGAAGGTGGCCTCGCGGTCCTCCCAGCATTCGTAGATGTTCGGGCAGCCGGCTTCCTGGCAGACCGTGTGCAGACCCTCGCTCTTCACGAGCTTCTGCATCTCCGTGTACGCGGGACCCATTTTCGCCCGCGTCTTGATCCACTCGGGCTTGCGCTCGATGGGGGTCTCGCTGTTGCGGGCCTCCAGGCGCAGCAACTTGCGTCCGTCGGGTGAGACTGCGGACACGACCGGCTCCCTGCTGATTGCTTTGAGTAGTCTTCGATTCTTCGGCGTACACCAGCGTACGCCCGTGGTTGTTGGGCCTTTCCCGTGAGGCCAACCTCACCTCGACGGGGTCCATTCCCAAGGTCGGACGGAGGTCAGGCGGTCGCCTTCTCGATCACCCGCGGCTTCAGGTCGGCATTTTCGAGGATGTCCTTCAGGTGTCGCTCGACCGTCGGCAGGATCTCCTCGACCGTGATCTCCCGGCCCAGTTCGTTGGCGAGGGAGGTGACCCCGGCGTCCCGGATGCCGCACGGGATGATCCGGTCGAACCAGGCGTTGTCCGGGTTCACGTTGAAGGAGAAGCCGTGCATCGTGACGCCCTTGGCGACGCGGATGCCGATCGCGGCGATCTTGCGGTCCTCGCGGCGCTGCCCCGCGTTGGACGGGGCGTACTCCGGGCCGTTCAGCCTCGGGTCGAACTCCTCGTCGGTCAGCCGCGGGTCGAAGTCCAGGGAGAGTCCGCCGAGCGCCGGCCGCTGCTCGACGGGGTCTCCGAGCACCCACACGCCGCTGCGGCCCTCGACCCGGGTGCTCTCGACGCCGAACTCGGCGCAGGTGCGGATCAGTGCCTCCTCCAGGCGCCGTACGTGCGCGACCACGTCCACCGGGCGGGGGAGCTTCTGGATCGGGTAGCCGACGAGCTGGCCGGGGCCGTGCCAGGTGATCTTGCCGCCGCGGTCCACGTCGATGACCGGGGTGCCGTCGAGCGGCCGCTCGCTGTCCTCGGTGCGGCGGCCCGCCGTGTAGACCGGCGGGTGTTCGAGCAGCAGGACGGTGTCGGGCACCTCGTCGGCGAACCGCGCCGCGTGCACCCGGCGCTGCTCGTCCCAGGCCTCCTGGTACTCGACGGCCCCTGCGCCGAACCCCATGCGGACGAACCGCAACTCACTCACGGCAAGCGCCTCCCTCGGCGACGGGTGTGTCAGGCATGTAATGCGCCCAAGCCACTGTACGACCGGTCCGCCTACGTCAGCCCAGGGGGCAATCCTCACACGATCGGATGAATGAACTACAAAGTGTGCGACTGGTCGCTCACTCTCCGCTACATTCGCGCCGTTCATGAGGCCATAAGGGCTGCTCACAGGCAATCCGGGCACTTCAACGGCCTGGAAGGCAGGAGACCGCACCGCAGATGACGGAACGACCCGCGCAGCGCACTCCCAATCGCCAGCTCGCCGCGCTCATCGCAGAAGCGGGATTCTCCAACGCAGGTCTGGCCCGTCGCGTCGACCAGCTCGGCCTCGAACACGGGCTGGATCTCAGATACGACAAGACATCCGTGACCCGGTGGCTGCGCGGACAGCAGCCCCGGGGCACCACGCCCGCGCTCATCGCCGAGGTCTTCACGCGCCGCCTCGGGCGCCGGCTCACGGCCCAGGATCTCGGCCTGGACGCCTGTGCGCCGGTGTACGCCGGGCTGGAGTTCGCGTCCACCCCCGAGGAGGCCGTCGACATCGTCAGCGGGCTGTGGCGCAAGGACTCCGGCAGCCATGCCGAGCTGCGCAAGATCGCCTTCACCCCGGCGGGGCTCGTCGTGCCCAGCCGGGACTGGCTGATCGGCCGGGCCGACGACCGGGTGGCCCGCGGCGAACCGCTGCCCAAGGTGCCGCCACAGGGGCGGCCCGTCGTGCCGCGCCCGCGCGGCCAGGCCGAGCGCGGCCCCGGTCAGAAGGTCACCGGGGGCGACATCGCCGCGCTGCGCTCGGTCGGCGAGCTCTTCCGCACCCTCGACGACGCCTACGGCGGCGGCCACGCCCGCCAGGCCCTCGTGCGCTATCTGGAGCACGAGTGCGAGCCGATGCTGCGCGGCACCTACGGCGAGCAGACGGGCCGCCGCCTGTTCGCCGCGGCCGCCGATCTGACCCGGCTCGCCGGCTGGACGTCGTACGACATCGCCGCGCACGGACTCGCGCAGCGCTACTTCGTGCAGGCGCTGCGGCTCGCACAGGCGGCCGGGGACCGGACGTACGGCTCCTACGTCCTGGTCACCATGAGCCGCCAGGCCGTCTACCTCGGGCACGGCCGCGAGGCCGTCCAGCTGGCGCGGGTGGCGCAGCAGGGCGTGGGGACCACCGCCCCGCCCGTCGTGCAGGCGCTGCTGCACTCCGCGGAGGCCCGCGCGCACGGCGTGCTCGGCGAGGTGCGGGCCTGCACCGGCGCGCTGGTCCGCGCCGAGCGCGCCCTGGAGGCGGCCCGGCCCGGCGACGAGGTGCCGTACTGGGCGCGCTTCTTCGACGAGGCGCAGCTCGCCGACGAGTTCGGGCACTGCCACCGCGACCTGCAGCAGTTCCGCGCCTCGGCGCAGCACGCGGAGCGCTCCCTGCAACTGCGCGCCCCGACGTTCGCCCGCAGCCGCCTCTTCTGCCGTGTCGTCCTCGCCACCGCCCGCCTCGGTCTCGGCGAGCTCGACCAGGCCTGCCTGCTGGGCGCGGAGGCGGCCGGGCAGGCGGTGGAGATGCGCTCGGTGCGGGCGATCGAGTACGTCAAGGACTTCGAGCGCCGTCTCGAGCCCTACAGGGACGCGGCACCGGTACGGGGCTACCGGGACAAGGTGGCGGCGCTCGGGTGACCGTCGGCTAGGCGGCGCGCTTCATCGCGGGCAGGGGGTCCGCCCGGTGCAGCGAGCCGGCCGCGCCCAGGTCCGCCAGGATCGCCGCGGCGGCCCGGTGGGCCGAGTGCAGGGCGCCCTGGACGGTGCTGGTGTCGCGGTGGTCGCCGCACACGTACAGGCCCGCCAGGAGCCGTACCGGGCGGCGCGGATCGTGCGGTGGGCGCATCGCCGGGACGGCCTCGGCGGTGTGGTGCACGGCGAGGGTCTCCCAGCGGCGGGTCGAGGTGCCGTACAGCCGGGACAGGTGCATCCGTACGGCCGTGTCGACCCCCTCCGGGGGAGTGCCCAGCACGGTCGACGAGACGAGCGCCCGGCCCGCGGGCGCGCGGCTCGGGTCGACGGCGCTGACCATCGCGGTGTGCGCGACCGGGCCGCCGCGGTCGGCGTCCAGCAGCAGCGAGGCGCCGGTGCCCAGGGGCTCGTCGGTCGTGTGGTGCACCACCGTCACCGGGTGGAAGTCCGGCACCCGCAGACCGGGCAGCAGCTCGGCCGCGGCCCGCGCGTCGGTGGCCAGCAGCACGGCACGGCAGCGGATCTCGCCGTGCTCGGCGGTGGTCACCGAGGTCGTGGAGACCGAGGTGGCCCGGACCCCTGTGTGCACGGTGCCGGGCGGCAGCGCGCGGGCGAGCAGCTCGGGCAGCGCCTCGGCGCCGCCCTCGGGCACGCTGAGCCGCCCGCTCGCGAAAGCGCGCAGCGCGAGGTCGGCGCACCGGCTGGACGTCCTCAGCTCCGGGTCGCACAGCAGGGCGGCCAGCAGCGGGCGCAGGAACCCGTCGATCGTGCGGGTGGGCACCCCGCGGACGGCGAGCGCCTGTGCGGCGGGCAGTTCGGGGCGGGCCAGGATGCGCTCGACGGGCGTGGCGGCGATCCGGGCCAGCGCCACCCCGAGCCGGGCCTGGTCGACGGCGCCGCCCATGGGCGCGCCCGCGCGCGCGGGCGACGCGACCGCGCCCCTGGGAGCGCTCGCGAGGGCGCGCACCGCGTGGAGTGCGCCCCTTGCGCTCCCTCCGCCCGCCGGAGCGCCCGCGCGGTGCCGGCGTCCGTCGTGGTGCAGCAGGACGCCCGGGGCGAAGGGGCGCAGAACGAGGGCGTCGAGCCCTGGTGTCAGGCGTAGCTCGGGATAGGAGGTGGACAGGAGCTGTCCGATCCGGTCGAGCCGGAAGCCGTCGACCTTCTCCGTCGACATGCGGCCGCCCACGTAGGGGGCGGCCTCCAGGACTGCGGTCGTTACGCCCGCGCTGGTCAGCCGATGAGCCGCCGACAGTCCGGCGATTCCGGCTCCCACGATGACGACGTCCGCCTGGTACACGGGCTCAAGCACGAGGCCCCTCCTCGATGTTGCGCGGCCGGTGGAGACGTGATGCCCCCAACTGGCTCCAGGGATACCCGAGTTCGGGTCGAGGTTAGGGCCGTGATCGGTCGAGGACAGTCGCGCACCGACAGAGCACGGTCGCACGACGGTCGCATACAGTCATTTCTTGGCTACGCCAGAGCCGCGCGGAGCGCGTCCTCGATCCCCGGGAAGGCGAACACGAAACCCGACTCCAACAGCCGCTTCGGCAGCACCCGTTGGCTGCCGAGCACATCTTCCGCCATCTCGCCCAGCACGGAGCGCAACACCGGCGCCGGGATCGGCAGGACGGCCGGCCGGTGCAGTACCCGCCCCATCGCCGCCGTGATCTCACGGTTGGTCAGGGGCGTCGGGGCAGTCAGGTTGACCGGCCCGGACAGGTCCTCGGTGTCGATGAGATGGCGGATCGCGGCCACCTCGTCGTGCAACGAGATGAACGACCAGTACTGCCGCCCGTCTCCCATCCGCCCGCCGAGCCCCGCCTTGAACAGCGGGAACAGCCGCGCCCACGCACCGCCCTCACGGGCCATAACCAGCCCCGTACGGGCGAACACGGTCCGTACGCCCGCCTCCTCGGCCGGCGCCGCCGCCGCCTCCCACTCCACGCACAGGGAGGGCAGGAAACCGTCCCCGGGCGGCGCCGTCTCGTCCACGGCACGGTCCCCGGTGTCGCCGTAGACACCGATCGCGCTGCCGCTGACGAAGACACGCGGCGGCTCGTCCAGTGCGGCGACCGCCTCCGCCAGCGCCGCCGTGCCGAGCACCCGGCTGTCCCTGATCTTCCGCTTGTACGCGTCCGTCCAGCGCCGGTCGCCGATGCCGGCGCCCGCGAGATCGACCACGACATCACAGCCGACCAGCCCCGCCGTGTCCACGTACTGCCCCTCGGGGTCCCAGCAGACCTCCTCCGCGCCGTGGGCCGCACGACGGACCAGCCGCACCACCTCGTGCCCGTCGGCGACCAGGGACCGCACCAGAGCGCTGCCGATGAGACCGGACGCACCGGCCACCGCGATTCGCGAACGTTCCATGAACCCATCCTGCCTTGCCGCGTTTAAGGTGGCCGTCATGCCGGATCCGTACATACGCACCGCCCTGCCGGACGACGACGAGGAATTGAGGCTCCTGGACAAGGCCACCTGGTCGTATCTGCACGCGGTGATGCCCGAGCCGCAGCCGCCCTACGACTCGTTCTTCAACGAGCGCCACGCCCCCGACGACACGCTGGTCGCCGAGCTCGACCGGCGCATCGTCGGCTACATCCGCCTCGGCTTTTCGACCCCGCTCGCCTCGAACGTGCACGTACGGCAGATCCAGGGGCTGGCCGTCCACGACGACGCCCGCGGCAGGGGTGTCGGCCGCGCGCTGCTCCGGGCCGCCCTCGACGAGGCCCGCCGCCGCGGCGCCCGGCGTGTCACGCTGCGCGTCCTCGGGCACAACATCCCCGCCCGCAAGCTCTACGAGTCGGAGGGGTTCGTGGTCGAGGGCGTGCTGCCGGAGGAGTTCCTGCTGGCGGGGGAGTACGTGGACGACGTGTTCATGGGACGTTCCCTCTGACCGTGCTGACCGTGCTGACCGTGCTGACCGTGCCGGCCCCGCTGCCGACCGCTACGAAGTGACCAGGTCCCCCGTGCCCACCGGTGCCGTCGCCGTGGCCGCGCGTCGCGCGTCGGGGGCCACCTCGTTTGCCGTCAGGACGTAGCCCGTCTCGTCGTCGGAGGTGGAGCGGGCGAAGACCACGCCGTACACCCGGCCGTCCGTGGTCAGCAGCGGCCCGCCGGAGTTGCCGGGGCGGACCGTCGAGCGGATCGCGTAGATCTCGCGGGTCACCGTGGCGTCGTTGTAGATGGTGCGGCCGTTCGCCCGCACCCGGTTCGCCACGGTCGCCGCCTGCAGATTCAGATCGCCGTCCTGCGGATAGCCCGCGACCACCGCCGAGTCCCCGCGCCCGGCATGGTCGTCGAACCGCAGCACGGGCGCGCGGAGCCCGGGAACGTACAGCACCGCCACGTCCCGGTTCGGGTCGAAGAGCACCACCCGGGCCTCGTACGACCGCCCGACACCGCCGATCCGCACGCTCGGGCGGTCGATGCCGGCCACCACATGGGCGTTGGTCATCACATGCTCGCGCGCGTACACGAAGCCGCTGCCCTCGCGGCCCTGGTTGCCGGCGGCGCCCTCGATCTTCACCGTGCTCGTCCTCGCGGCCTCGGTGGCGCGCGCCGTGACGCTGTCGCCGGAGGGCTTGGCGACCTCCGCCGTCGACTCGTTCTCGAACGGGTTGAAGACCTGCGGGAAGCCCGCCTCCGTGAGCGCGGACGTGGCGCGCGAGAACCACGAGGGCGTGGTGTCCGGCATCGCGTTCTGCACCGCACCCAGCAGCGCCGAGTCCCGTATCGCCGTCGTCACCACCGTGGACGAGGAGGCGCCCAGCACGCTCGCCGCCACCCAGGCCACGATCAGAACCGCGAGCGAGTTGGCCGCCGCCCCGCCTATCCCGTCCGCCACCCGCAGCCCGTCCCGGCCCGTACGGTCCAGTTCACGCCGTAGCCGCAGTGCGAGGCGCCCCGCCAGCTCGTGTCCCGCCACCGCCGGGACCAGCACCGTCAGCACCGCGGTCACCGTGGCCGCCGTCGACCCCCGCGTGACCAGGTTCATCATCCACGGCAGCACCCACACCCCGAGCACCGCGCCGCCCACGAACCCGGCCAGCGACACGCATCCGGCCAGCAGTCCGCGCCGGTAGCCGGACCCCGCGTACACGAGGATCACCAGCGCAAGAAGGAGGTCGAGCAGGTCCACGGAGCGGCCTTTCTCTCGGAACCCCTAGTACGAGCGGGACGGGCCCAGTGATCAGTCGGGCGAGCGTGGCTCGGGAACCGGCCACGCACGCATGTACCTCCAAAAACGCCTCGGACCGGGACGATGGTTCCACCAGGTGGCACACCACACATCGCGGACGGAGTGGATCACACCCACAGTGGAGCCCATGCGTTTCCTGCGAAGAACGCCTGGGCCGGGAAAACGGCGCGCCGTGCGCCTGCCCGGGCCCGTCCTGGTGCTGCTCGGCTGTCTGCCCGGCCTCGCCGCCGTCCTCGCCCTGGCACTGACCGTGCGCGGCCCCGACCGACCGGTCGCCCCGGCCAGGCCCGCACAGCCCGCGGCGGCCAGCCCGGCGCCGGCGCCGCACCCGGCGGCCAGGCCCCGCATCGTGCCGCGCGATGTCTGGCTGGACGGCAGCACGTCGCCCACGCAGCCGCCCCCGCGGTACGACGACAAGGTCCTCGCGGTCTTCGTCCATCACACCGACTCGCCCAACGGCTACGACTGCGCCGACGCGCCCCGCATCATCCGTCACCTCTACGCGGGCCAGACCGGCGCCCGCAGCTGGGACGACATCGGCTACAACTTCCTCGTCGACCGCTGCGGCACGATCTACGAGGGCCGCGCGGGCGGTGTCGAGCGGGCCGTCACCGGCGCCCACGCCCAGGGCTTCAACCACCGCACCACGGGCATCGCGGCCATCGGCACCTTCACCGCGGGGGTGTCCGTGCCGCGGGCGATGACCGACGCGATCGCCGCCGTCGCCGCCTGGAAGCTCGGCTCCGCCGGCATCGACCCGCGCAGCCGGGTGCGGCTGGTCTCCAGCAACGGCCTCAGTCGCTACGAGGCCGGCACCACCGCCACCCTCCCCGCGCTCGCGGGCCACAACGACGGGTACATGACGAGCTGCCCGGGAGCGGCCCTGGCCGCGCGGCTCCCGGAGATGCGGGAGAAGGCGGCCCGCTTGCAGGGCAGGACACTCACAGCGGCACTCACCCCCACAGCCACGTCATAGGCGGCCCGCAGGTCCCTCAGATCCCCGCGTCCTACGGTCAGGGCAACACAAGCCGACTGGAGGTGGGGATCATGAACAGCAGTCGTAGCGGGGACACCACGGAGATCGTCGGCTGGGCGAAGGCCGCGCGCAGCCCCTGGGTGGTCGTCTGCGCGGTCGCGACGGTGATCCTCGGCCCGGCCGCGGTCACCGCATCCGCCCTCGACCAGGCCAACAAGGCACCCCTGCACCACGCCGTGCGGGCCGACCAGGCGCAGGCCTACATCCCGTCGGACACCGGCCGACGGCGCACCGCGGCCTGACGCTCGCCCCGGGAACTCACGCCCTGAACCGGTCCCACAGCTTGGGGTAGCGCTCCGCGAGCACCCGCTCGCTCTCGAAGTCGACGGGCGTACCCTCCGGTTCGGAGGGCGCGGGCGCGAGGCCCAGGTCCGGGGCGACGGTACCGGTGAGCTGTTCGTACGCCTCGTCCGCGGCGTAGCCCAGCTCCTCGCCGTCCCCGTCGATCTCCTCGTCGAACTCGCCGAGCAGGTCGGCCAGCGCGTCCGGGTCGTGCAGGGCGCCCTCGAAGACGTCCCGGCCCTGACCGATCAGCCAGCAGCGGAAGAAGTCGAAGGCGTCGTCGCTGGCACCGTCGAGCAGCACCCAGGCCGCGCCCCACAGGTCCCAGCGGTAGGCCCTGTTGTAGCGGGACTCGAAGTGACGGGCGAAGTCCAGGACCGACTCCGGGTCCAGCTGGAGCAGCCGCTCCACGAGCAGGTCGGCCTGCTCCTCCGGGTCGCCCTCGGCGGCCTCGCGGGCGGCGTCCACCAGCTCCCAGAACTCCGACTCTTCCATCACGGGTCAAGCATCGGGCCTGAGCGGGTGGGGCGCACGTGGAGTGCGGCGGATTGTTATCGGCCGTAGAGCTCCGCCACGCGCGCCGCGTCGCGGGCGAACCGCTCCCGCAGGCCGGCCGGTGCCAGCACCTCCACTTCCGGGCCGAGCGCCATGAGCTGGGTGTGCGCAACCTCCTCGGACTCCACCGGCAGCGTCGCGGTCACCCACCCCTCGCCGTCCGCCTCGCCCGCGCTGTGCAGCGCCTCGCGCGCGGACACGGGATCGACGACATACGCCAGCCTGCGCACACCCTGAGCGGACAGCCGTACGACGACCTCGTCCCGCAGGATCGCCCGCGCAAACCCCTCGGCCTGCGCCGCCCAGAAACCGGGCAGATCGAACGCGTCGTCCCGCACGAAGCGGGTGCCGTGATCGGCGACGGCGGTGATCCGGTCGATCCGATAGGTCCGAAAGCCATCGACGCCAGGCACCCCACTGCGCCCCGGGCTGCCGCTCGCGCCATCGCTCCGGATACCGCCCGCTTCCCGCCCGGCACCGAAGCCGTGGAGCCCCTCCGCGTCACCCGGGCTGCCCGCGTTGCTGGTGTCGCCTGCTTCATCCGGGCCGTTTGCGGTGCCCGTGTTGCCGGGATGGTCTGCGGGGCCCGGGCCGTCCGCATCGCTCAGGTCGTCCGCGCAGCCCGGACTGCCTGCATCGCCCGGGCCGCCCGTGTCGTGCGGGCCATCCAGACCGCTGGCACAGCGCGGGCCGTCCGCGTCGCCGGCGTCGCCGAGGCGGTCCGCTTCGCCCGCGCCGACCGGGCCGTCCGCGTGGTGCGTGCCGTCCGTGTCGCTCGTGCCGCCTGCTTCATCCAGGCCGCCCGCACTGCCCAGACCATCCAGACTGTTCGCATTGCGCGGGCCGTCCGCGTCGCCGGCGTCGCCGAGGCGGTCCGCTTCGCCCGCGTTGCCCGCATCGCCCAAGCCGCTCGCGCCGCCCCCGCCGCTCGCCCCGCGCATCCCCGTCGCCCCGCGCATCCCGGTCTCGCTGTCCGCCGTGTCCGACGGCAGAACCCGTGCGCACAGGTACCAGACGCCCGCTTTCAGTACGAGGCCGTATGGCTCGACGGTTCGTTCCACCTCCCGTTCGCCGCGTCGGTAGTGGGCGGTGAGGCAGCGGTCGTCCCAGACCGCCTCCGCGATCGTGGGGAGCAACGTGGGTGTCCGCGGTTCGCGGAACCAGGCGGGCGCGTCCAGGTGGAAGCGTTGGGACGCCGTGCGGGGCGCGTCGCGCAGGGAGGGGAGGAGGGCCGCCGACACCTTCAGCCGGGCCGCCGAGGCGGCGTCCTCCAAGCCCATCTCCCGCAGCGCCCCCGGCACCCCGCTCAGGAACAGCGCCTCCGCCTCGCTCCGGGCGAGCCCGGTCAGCCGGGTTCGGTATCCGCCGATCAGACGATAGCCGCCGGCCCGGCCCCGGTCCGCGTACACCGGCACGCCCGCCTCCGACAGCGCCTGTGCGTCCCGTGTCACCGTCCGCTCCGACACCTCCAGCTCGCGGGCGAGTTCGGCGGCGGTCATGGAGGGGCGGGACTGGAGCAGCAGCACCATCTTGATCAGGCGGGCAGCGCGCATACCGTCATGATGCCCGGTCCCAGTGACAGCGAGGGGGTGCGGCAGATGGATGCCGTACCCCCTCGCACCACCACGGGACCTACAGCCCGTACTTCTCCCGCGCTTCCTTCACCGCGGCCGCCTTGACCTCGCCCCGCTTCGCGAGCTGGGCCAGGGCCGCGACGACGATCGACTGGGCGTCGACGCCGAAGTGGCGGCGGGCGGCCACACGGGTGTCCGACAGGCCGAAGCCGTCGGCGCCCAGCGAGGACCAGTCCTGCTCGACCCACTGCGCGATCTGGTCCGGGACCTGGCGCATGTAGTCGGAGACCGCGAGCACCGGGCCCTCGGCGCCGTGCAGGGCCTGCCGGACGTACGGCACCCGCTCCTCGCCGCGCAGCAGGGCGGCGTCCGCCTGCAGCGCGTCGCGGCGCAGCTCGGTCCAGGAGGTCGCGGACCACACGTCGGCCGCGACACCCCACTCCTCGGCGAGCAGCCGCTGCGCCTCCAGCGCCCAGTGGATCGCCGTGCCGGAGCCCAGCAGCTGGATGCGGGGGGCGTTGGCCACGGGGGACAGGCCCGCCGACTCCGCCGTGTTGAAGCGGTACAGACCCTTGAGGATGCCCTCGTCGATGCCGGCGCCGGACGGCTTCGCGGGCTGCGGCAGCGGCTCGTTGTAGACGGTCAGGTAGTAGAAGACGTTCGGGTCCTCGCCCGGCGCCGTCTCGCCGTACATCCGGCGCAGGCCGTCCTTGACGATCGTCGCGATCTCGTACGCGAACGCCGGGTCGTACGACAGCGCCGCCGGGTTCGTCGCCGCGATCACCGGCGAGTGGCCGTCGGCGTGCTGCAGGCCCTCGCCCGTCAGCGTCGTACGGCCCGCCGTCGCCCCGACCAGGAAGCCGCGGCCGAGCTGGTCGCCGAGCTGCCACATCTGGTCGGCCGTGCGCTGCCAGCCGAACATCGAGTAGAAGATGTAGAAGGGGATCATCGCCTCGCCGTGCGTCGCGTACGCGGTCGACGCGGCGATGAAGTCGGCCATCGAACCGGCCTCGGTGATCCCCTCGTTGAGGATCTGGCCGTTCTTGGCCTCCTTGTAGTACATCAGCTGGTCACGGTCGACCGGCTCGTACGTCTGGCCCTTGGGGGAGTAGATCCCGAGGGACGGGAACAGCGACTCCATACCGAAGGTGCGCGCCTCGTCGGGGACGATCGGCACCCAGCGCTTTCCGGTCTCCTTGTCGCGGACCAGGTCCTTGATCAGGCGGACGAAGGCCATGGTGGTGGCCACGTTCTGGGAGCCGGAGCCCTTGTCGAAGGAGGCGAACGCCTTCTCGGCCGGGGCCGGCAGCGGGGCGAGCGGGTGGACCCGGCGGGCCGGGGCCGGGCCGCCGAGGGCCGCGCGGCGCTCCTGGAGGTAGCGGACCTCGGGGGAGTCGGCGCCCGGGTGGCCGTAGGGGACCACGCCGTCGGCGAACCGCGCGTCGGAGATCGGCAGCTCCAGCAGGTCGCGCATCGTCTTGAACTCGTCCACCGCCAGCTTCTTCATCTGGTGGTTGGCGTTCTTCGACGCGAAGCCCTGGCCGAGGGTGTGGCCCTTGACCGTCTGGGCCAGGATCACGGTCGGCGCGCCCCTGTGCTCGACGGCTGCCTTGTACGCGGCGTACACCTTGCGGGGCTCGTGACCACCGCGGGAGAGGTGGAAGCACTCCAGGATCTTGTCGTCGCTCAGCAGCTTCGCCATCTCGACGAGCGCCGGGTCGGTGCCGAAGAAGTCCTGGCGGATGTAGGCGGCGTCGCGGGTCTGGTACGTCTGGACCTGGGCGTCCGGCACCTGGCGCAGCCGGCGTACGAGCGCGCCGGTGGTGTCGAGCGCGAACAGCTCGTCCCAGGCGCTGCCCCACAGGCTCTTGACGACGTTCCAGCCGGCGCCGCGGAACTGGGCCTCCAGCTCCTGCACGATCTTGAAGTTGGCGCGGACCGGGCCGTCGAGACGCTGCAGGTTGCAGTTGATGACGAAGGTGAGGTTGTCCAGCTCCTCACGCGCGGCGAGCGCGAGTGCCGCGGTCGACTCGGGCTCGTCCATCTCGCCGTCGCCGAGGAAGGCCCAGACGTGGGACGCGGAGAGGTCCTTGATGCCGCGGTTGGTGAGGTAGCGGTTGAAGCGCGCCTGGTAGATGGCGGAGAGCGGGCCGAGGCCCATCGACACCGTCGGGAACTCCCACAGCCAGGGCAGCCGGCGCGGGTGCGGGTACGACGGGAGGCCGTTGCCGCCGGCCTCCTGGCGGAAGTTGTCGAGGTGCGCCTCGTCCAGGCGGCCGTCGAGGAAGGCGCGGGCGTAGATGCCGGGGGAGGCGTGGCCCTGGATGTAGAGCTGGTCGCCGGAGCCGTCGGCCTCCTTGCCCTTGAAGAAGTGGTTGAAGCCGGTCTCGTACAGCCAGGCCGCGGAGGCGAAGGTGGCGATGTGGCCGCCGACGCCGTGCTTGCTGCCGCGGGTCACCATCGCGGCCGCGTTCCAGCGGTTCCACGCGGTGATCCTGCGCTCCATCTCCTCGTCACCGGGCACGGGCGGCTCGGCGGCGGTGGGGATGGTGTTGACGTAGTCGGTCTCGGTCAGCCTGGGCAGCGAGATGCCGTTGCCCTCCGCGCGCTCCAGGGTGCGGCGCATCAGATACGCGGCACGGTGCGGCCCGGCTTCCCTGGCCACGGCGTCCAGTGAGGCCCGCCATTCGGCGGTCTCCTCCGGGTCGCGGTCCGGGAGCTGGT
Source organism: Streptomyces sp. NPDC025638 (assembly GCF_055558775.1). NCBI lineage: Bacteria > Bacillati > Actinomycetota > Actinomycetes > Kitasatosporales > Streptomycetaceae > Streptomyces > Streptomyces sp. NPDC025638. The sequence goes on from NZ_JBVHLX010000005.1 coordinate 119,648, forward strand.
CGAGCTCGCTCGGCTGGATGGCGTAGGGGTCGGTCATGTCGCCGCCTTCCTCAGTCGAAGGGGGTTCCCTCATCGGTAAGGGTTCGGGGTGCCCTTGGTCTTTGGCAGGACAGGGCGTGGACTCGGGTGCGGTGTCGATGTGCGACTCCGTCGCGTGCCCGTCGGCGACTGTAACTCGCTGATCGATGATCGATCAAAGGGTTGCGGGGCAAAACTTCTTGATTTCGAGAAAGTAGGCACCCGGTGCCTTCATCGATGGCACCGGGTGACGTGGAATCGCCTTGTTTTCGCAGGTGGGGCGGCGTGTGAGCGGGGGCGCGCTCTCCTGAATCAAGCGCGCGGCGCGCAGCCGAGGACGTGCGCCTTCACCAGCTCCGCGATCTGCGGATCCCGGCGCTTGAAGGCCTGCACCAGCTCCTCGTGCTCCTCCGCGTACGACTGCTGGACCGTGCCCAGCCAGCGGATGGACAGCGCCGTGAAGACCTCGATGCCGAGCCCTTCCCAGGTGTGCAGCAGCACCGAGTTGTCCGCCGCGCGGACGAGTTCGCGGTGGAAGCCGACCGTGTGCCGGACCTGGGCGGTGCCGTCGGCGGTGCGGTCCGCCTCGTACAGGGCCAGCACATGCGGCTCCAGCGCCGAGCAGTCCACGGCGAGACGCTCGGCCGCCAGCTCCGCCGCGATCGCCTCCAGACCGGCCCGCACGGGGTAGCTCTCCTCCAGGTCGGCCGCCGTCAGGTTCCGCACCCGTACGCCCTTGTTCGGCGCGGACTCGATCAGCCGGAGCGACTCCAGCTCGCGCAGCGCCTCCCGCACCGGGGTCTGGCTGACCTCCAGCTCGGTCGCGATCCGCCGCTCCACGATCCGCTCGCCCGGCTTCCAGCGACCGCTCACGATTCCCTCCACGATGTGCTCGCGGATCTGTTCGCGCAGCGAGTGGACGACGGGCGCGGTCATGAGGGCTCCTTAGGGAGGGGCCACAGGCCCCCGGGGCGTTTGACGTTTAGACAATAAGGCCGGACCGCCTTCAGGGAGGGGCGCACGGGGGCGCTTTCGTGCAGGTGAGACGAGACTTACACGCTCTCAGGGCGGCTTGTTCCGTAAAGCCCCGTACCGGGCGAGCCGCGGAGCCGTCACCGCCGTGTCACCACCGGTACACCGGCAGAACCCGCGGCGCCCGATCCGTGTCGCGGTCGGCAGAGGGGTTCCGGCAGGGGCACCCCTCGGCACCACTGGGGGTCGGAATGGACATCGGGGGACGGGCCGGCTGGGCGGTCGTCGCGGTCGCCCTGGCGGCGGTCATGGGAGTGGGAGTCACGGCGTGCCGGCCGATGAGCACGGGCGCGCACCGGCCGGGGCACACCAAGGCCGGGAAGGTGAAGAGCACGATGACGGCCTCGGCCGCGGGGAGCACCGCGGTCCTGGCCGGACGGGGGCAGCCCGCCGGTCCCGGCGGCGCCTGCGTCTTCGTCAAGCCGGACGGCGCCCAGAAGTTCGGCCACGTCGGCTGGGGCTTCCGGATCACCGGCACGAACACCTGGGAGTACGGCGCGGTCGAGAACCCCACCGACAAGCTCTACACCGCGCCTGGAGGGGATATCGGTGCCTGGCACGCGCGGGGGTCGTACGACCGCATGATCGGCGACATGTCCCGCGACGCGTACTACCCCGGCAAGTCGGCCCATCCGTACAGCCGTTACCGCTGCACCTCGTCCTCGACGAGCGACGTGCGGGCGGCCCGGAAGATGATCCGCACCGTCGAGGGCCGCGGCTTTCTCGTAGGGGTCGATCCGAGGACGGGCGAGCTCACCTCGCGGGACTGCCTCGACGCCACCTACGACGTCCTGAAGGCCTACCGCACCGAGGACCTGACACCCTCGCCCCGCCTCTACATCCCGAACGTGTGGGTGGAGACGCTGATCACCTGGTCCGACGCGCGGCTGACGCCCAGGTGATACGACGGTGCCCCGCCCGGAGAGGCTCCGGGCGGGGCACCGCAGGGCAACTGCGAAGGCCTACAGGCCGAGCTCGACCTCGAACTCGCCCGCCTCCAGGATCGCCTTGACCGCCGTCAGGTAACGGGCCGCGTCGGCGCCGTCCACCAGACGGTGGTCGTAGGAGAGGGTCAGGTAGGTCATGTCGCGGACGCCGATGACCGTGCCCTCCTCGGTCTCGATGACGGCCGGACGCTTGACCGTGGCACCGATGCCGAGGATCGCGACCTGGCCCGGCGGCACGATGATCGTGTCGAAGAGCGCGCCGCGCGAACCGGTGTTGGAGATGGTGAAGGTCGCGCCGGACAGCTCGTCGGGCGTGATCTTGTTGGCGCGGACCTTGCCCGCGAGCTCCGCCGTGGCCTTGGCGATGCCGGCGATGTTCAGGTCGCCCGCGTGCTTGATGACCGGGGTCATCAGGCCCTTCTCGGAGTCCACCGCGATTCCGACGCTCTCGGAGTCGAAGTAGGTGATCGTGCCCTCGGCCTCGTTGATCCGGGCGTTGATGACCGGGTGAGCCTTCAGTGCCTGGGCCGCCGCCTTCACGAAGAACGGCATCGGGGAGAGCTTGACGCCCTCGCGCGCGGCGAACGAGTCCTTCGCCTGGGCGCGCAGCCGCATCAGGCGCGTGACGTCGACCTCGACGACCGAGGACAGCTGGGCCTGCTCGTGCAGCGCCTTGACCATGTTGTCGCCGATGACCTTGCGGATGCGGGGCATCTTGACGGTCTGGCCACGGAGGGGGGAGACCTCCAGGGTCGGCGCCTTCCTGGCCGGGGCGGCAGCGGCGGCCGGGGCCGGAGCAGCAGCGGCGGCGGCCTTCGCGGCCTCGGCGGCGGCGATGACGTCCTGCTTGCGGATACGGCCGCCGACGCCGGTGCCCTTGACGGTGGCCAGGTCGACGCCGTTCTCGGCGGCGAGCTTGCGCACCAGCGGGGTCACGTACGCGCCCTCGTCACCGGCGGTCGCGGCCGGGACGGCCGGGGCGGTCGGAACCGCGGCGACCGGGACGACCGGCGCGGGGGCCGGAGCGGCCGGGGCCGGAGCGGCGGCGACCGGGGCGGGAGCGGCCGGAGCCGGAGCCGGGGCGGCCGGAGCCACGGGAGCGGGCGCCGGGGCGGCCGGAGCCGGAGCCGGGGCAGCGGCGGGCGCCGGAGCCGCGGGAGCCGGGGCCGGGGCGGCGGGAGCCGGAGCCGCGGCCGGAGCCGCACCCGGGGCGCCGATGACGGCCAGCTTGGCGCCGACCTCGGCGGTCTCGTCCTCGCCGACCACGATCTCCAGCAGCACGCCGGAGGCGGGCGCCGGGATCTCGGTGTCGACCTTGTCGGTGGAGACCTCGAGCAGCGGCTCGTCGGCCTCGACGGACTCGCCGACCGCCTTCAGCCAGCGGGTGACGGTGCCCTCGGTGACGGACTCACCGAGCGCGGGCAGGACCACGTCCGTGCCCGTGGCGCCACCGGCAGGGGCGGCCGGAGCCGCGGCCACGGGGGCCGGGGCGGGAGCGGCGGGGGCCTCGGCGACCGGCGCCGGCGCGGGCGCCGGAGCCTCGGCAGCGGCCGGGGCCGGAGCGGCGACGGGCGCGCCCGTGCCGTCGTCGATGACGGCCAGCTCGGCGCCGACCTCGACCGTCTCGTCCTCGGCGACCTTGATGGAGGCCAGGATGCCGGACGCGGGGGAGGGGATCTCGGTGTCGACCTTGTCGGTGGAGACCTCGAGCAGCGGCTCGTCGGCCTCGACGCGCTCGCCCTCGGCCTTCAGCCAGCGGGTGACAGTGCCCTCGGTGACGCTCTCGCCGAGCGCCGGAAGGGTTACGGAAACCGCCATGGTTTCGGTTGCTCCTTACGGAAGTGCGGAAGTCTGTGTCGTCGCGTGCGTCGACCGAGGGTCAGTCGTGCGAGTGGAGGGGCTTGCCGGCCAGGGCCAGGTGGGCCTCGCCGAGCGCCTCGTTCTGCGTCGGGTGGGCGTGGATGAGCTGCGCGACCTCGGCCGGCAGCGCCTCCCAGTTGTAGATCAGCTGCGCCTCGCCGACCTGCTCGCCCATGCGGTCGCCGACCATGTGGACGCCGACCACGGCACCGTCCTTGACCTGGACGAGCTTGATCTCGCCCGCGGTCTTGAGGATCTTGCTCTTGCCGTTGCCCGCCAGGTTGTACTTCAGAGCGACGACCTTGTCCGCGCCGTAGATCTCCTTGGCCTTGGCCTCGGTGATGCCCACGGAGGCGACCTCCGGGTGGCAGTACGTCACCCGCGGCACACCGTCGTAGTCGATCGGAACGGCCTTGAGACCGGCCAGGCGCTCCGCCACCAGGATGCCCTCGGCAAAGCCGACGTGCGCGAGCTGGAGCGTCGGGACCAGGTCACCGACGGCCGAGATGGTCGGGACGTTCGTGCGCATGTACTCGTCGACGAGGACGTAGCCGCGGTCCATCGCGACGCCCTGCTCCTCGTAGCCCAGGCCCTGCGAGACCGGGCCGCGACCGACGGCGACGAGGAGGACCTCGGCCTCGAACTCCTTGCCGTCGGCGAGGGTGACCTTGACGCCGTCCTGGGTGTACTCGGCCTTCGAGAAGAACGTGCCGAGGTTGAACTTGATCCCGCGCTTGCGGAACGCGCGCTCAAGAAGCTTGGAGGAGTTCTCGTCCTCGACCGGGACGAGGTGCTTGAGGCCCTCGATCACCGTGACGTCGGAGCCGAAGGACTTCCACGCCGACGCGAACTCGACGCCGATGACGCCGCCGCCCAGGATGATCGCGGACTTCGGCACGCGGTCCAGGACGAGGGCGTGGTCGGAGGAGATGATGCGGTCGCCGTCGATCTCCAGGCCCGGCAGCGACTTCGGCACGGAGCCGGTCGCGAGGAGGACGTGGCGGCCCTGGACGCGCTGGCCGTTCACGTCCACGGAGGTCGGGGAGGACAGCCGCCCCGTGCCCTCGATGTACGTCACCTTCCGCGAGGCGATGAGCCCCTGCAGACCCTTGTACAGGCCCGAGATGACCTCGTCCTTGTACTTGTGGACGGCCGGTACGTCGATGCCCTCGAACGTGGCCTTCACACCGAACTGCTCGCTCTCGCGGGCCTGGTCGGCGATCTCGCCCGCGTGCAGCAGGGCCTTGGTGGGGATGCAACCCCGGTGCAGGCAGGTGCCGCCGACCTTGTCCTTCTCGATCAGGGCGACGTCCAGGCCCAGCTGAGCCCCGCGCAGGGCCGCGGCGTAACCACCGCTACCACCGCCGAGGATCACTAGGTCGAAAACGGTGCTGGCGTCGTTCGCCACGTCACGTCCTCCATGCATGTGCGCCACGCCGGTCTTCGGTGACCGGTCGGCGGCTGGTGTCCGGCCGCTCATTCTTCGGCCCTGTGATGGGGGCCCTGTCCTGCCGGGCTCCATCTTCGCACTTGTCGCTTGAGTTCGAGACGCGGGGCCACAGTGTGAGGCGTCCCACTTGACCGGAGTGTGAGGCGTCCCACTCGACCGAGCGGACCGCGGCGCCCCCCAGCCGGTGGGCGCCGCGGTCCCCGTCCCCGGGGGAAGGTCAGTCCAGTTCGCCGTCGGCGCTCAGCTCGGCCAGCCGCACCAGCGTGCGCACCGCCGAGCCCGTGCCACCCTTCGGGGTGTAGCCGAAGGGGCCCTGCTCGTTGAAGGCGGGGCCGGCGATGTCCAGGTGGGCCCAGGTGATGCCCTCGCCGACGAACTCGCGCAGGAAGAGACCGGCGACCAGGCCGCCGCCCGCGCGCTCACCCATGTTGGCGATGTCGGCGGTGGGGGAGTCCATGCCCTTGCGCAGGTGCTCGGGCAGCGGCATCGGCCACGAGGGCTCGCCGACCTGCTCGGCGGTCTCGTGCACCGTGCTGCGGAACGCGTCGTCGTTGGCCATGACGCCCATGGTCCGGTTGCCGAGCGCCAGCACCATCGCGCCGGTCAGCGTCGCCACGTCCACGATCGCGTCCGGCTTCTCCGCCGAGGCGGCCCACAGGGCGTCGGCGAGGACCAGCCGGCCCTCGGCGTCCGTGTTGAGCACCTCGACCGTCTTGCCGCTGTACATGCGCAGCACGTCACCCGGGCGTACGGCGGCGCCCGAGGGCATGTTCTCGGCCAGCGCCAGCCAGCCGGTGACATTGACCTCCAGGCCCAGGCGCGCGGCCGCGACGACGGCGGCGAACACGGCGGCCGCGCCGCTCATGTCGCACTTCATCGTCTCGTTGTGACCGGCCGGCTTCAGGGAGATGCCGCCCGAGTCGTAGGTGATGCCCTTGCCGACGAAGGCCAGGTGCTTGTTCGCCTTCGGGTTCGTGTACGACAGCTTCACCAGGCGCGGGGCCGCCGCCGAGCCGCCGCCGACGCCGAGGATGCCGCCGTAGCCGCCCTTGGCCAGGGCCTTCTCGTCGAGCACCTGCACCTTGAGGCCGTGCTCCTTGGCCGCGGTCTGCGCGATCGCGGCGAACTGCGCCGGGTTGAGGTCGTTCGGCGGCATGTTGATCAGGTCGCGGGCGCGGTTGAGCTCCTCGGACACCGCGGTGGCGCGGGCAAGGGCCGCCTTGTGCGCCGCGTCGCGGGGCTTGCCGCCGAGCAGGGAGGCCTCGGCGAGCGGCGACCGGCCGCTCTTGGCGTCCTTGCCGTTCTCCTTGTACGCGTCGAAGGAGTACGCGCCCAGCAGCACGCCCTCGCCGACCGCGCCGACGGCGTCGGCGTCGGCGACGGGCAGCGCGAAGGCGGCCTTCTTGGTCCCGGCGAGCGCGCGGGCGGCGACACCGGCGGCCCGGCGCAGCGTCTCGGCGCCGTAGGACGCGTCCTTCTCCGGCTCCGCGCCCAGGCCCACCGCCACCACGAGCGGTGCCTTGAAGCCGGCCGGGGAGGGCAGCTTCGTCAGCTCGCCCTCGGCACCGGTGGCGCCGAGGGTGTCCAGGACGTCGGCGAGCCGGCCGTCGTACGCCTTGTCCACGGCTTCGGCGCCCGGCGCGACGACGGGTCCCTTGGCGCCCTTGGCGACACCGATCACGATCGCGTCGGCCCGCAGGCCGGGCGCCGCGGCGGTGCTGAGAGTAAGAGCAGTCACTGTGGTGAAACTCGCTTCCGATGTGAAGTTGCTGTGGCCGAGTGGGTGGGTCGACCGGGCCCGGGGGAGCCGACCCCGGGCGGGGCGCGTCTCGAGCGGGGCCTTCACCCTGTCGGCGAACACCCGGGACGAGCCTACGCGCGTGTGTGCGTTCACTCATTCCCGCATGCCGTTCACCGGTGCGTGGCGCCATGGTGGGCTCCGGCGCCGGGCGCCTACCAGGACCGCGTCGGCGCCGCCGGACCCGGCGCCACGGCGGCGGGCGCGCCGAGGCCGAACCCGGTGACCGAGGTGCCGGACAGCCGGTCGGCGAGCGAGCGGCGGCCCGGGAGGAGCACCGGCACGGCGTTGACCAGGAACAGCACCACCGCCAGCACCCACACCAGCACCGACAGCGCGAACTGACCCTCGATCAGCAGGACGCAGGCGACCGCGTACACGGCGACGTCGGCCGCGGTGGTGACGGCGGCCCGGCGGGCGGCGTGCCGGGACAGCCGCGGGGTGACCCGGAGCCCGAGGAGCCCCTTGCCGACGGTGCGGCCGAGGAACGCGAGGCAGGCCCACTGGTAGAGGAACGTGACGACGACGAGTGCCGCGAAGGCCTCCTCCACGTCCAGCACGACCTTGTCCCACAGCGAAAGGCCCAGGTCGGTGGAGGCGTCGAGGACGTCACCGCGGGAGGTCAGCAGGTCGAACCCGCCGCGGGTCGCCAGCTCCGGAACGTCGGTGACGAGCGCGGATATCCGGTGGAAGGTGAGCACGGCGAGCAGCGAGGCCGCCGCGATCACCAGCCCGAAGTCGATGAACCAGGCCACGGCACGGCGCAGCTTCGGCATGGAAGTCCCCCGATCACACGTACTTGTCCATGTCGGCGGACGAGCCTAGCGCCCCAGCGAGAGAACCACGAGAGCCGTCGTGGCGGCCGTCTCCGCGAGCCCGCCGAACACATCACCGGTGACCCCGCCGAGGCGGCGCGTGCAGTGGCGCAGCAGGAGTTCGGCCACGACGACGGCGGCGACGACCGCGAGGGCGGTACGGGCGATGTCGTACGGCCCGAAGAAGGCGCCCCCGGCCGCGGCGAGCGCGACGACGGCGAGCGCGACGGCCGCCGCGCCGCCGCGCGGCACCACCCCGGCGACCGCCGCCCCCAGTCCGTCCGGCCGGGCGGCCGGTATCCCGGCGCGGGCCGCGAGGGTCAGCGCCAGCCGGGCGGCGGCCGCCGAGACGATCGCGGCGAGCGCGCCCCGGGCCCACGAGCCGCCGTACGCCTGGGCCAGCGCGGCCACCTGGGTCAGCAGGGCGAAGAGGAGGGTGATGACCCCGAACGGGCCGATGTCCGACTGCTTCATGATCCTGAGCGCGTCCTCGGCGGGCTTGCCGCTGCCCAGCGCGTCCGCGGTGTCGGCGAGACCGTCGAGGTGCAGGCCCCGGGTGAGGGCGGCGGGTACGGCGGCGGTGGCGACGGCCGCGAGCAGGGGCCCGGCGCCGAGGAACAGCAGCAGGCCGCCGAGCGCCGCCGCGCAGCCGCCGACCACGAGCCCGGCCAGCGGGGCGCAGAGCATGCCGCCGCGTGCGGCCTCCCGGTCCCAGCGGGTGACACGCACCGGGAGCACGGTGAGGGTGCCGAAGGCGAAGCGCAGGCCGTCCGGCCAGGGGATCTTGGACACCGGCGCAGGTTACCCGGCGGCCGGACCGACCCGTACGGCCGCCGGGGAGACCGGGCGGGATCGCCGGGACACTCAGCGATAGACCTGACATCCAGGGATAAAGTGCGCACATGGGGCACTGGTTGGAGCGGAACATCATCGAACCCGGCAAGCTTCCGCTGCTCCTCGCGCTGGCCGCCTTCGTCCTGACCTTTCTGATCACCCGGGTCATCACCCGTCTGATCCGGGCGGGCAGAGGCCCGTTCGGCAATGTGAAGGCGGGCGGGCTGCACATCCACCACGTCGTGCCCGGTGTCATTCTCACCGTCGTCGGGGGGTTCGGGGCCGTCGCCGCCGCCGACCGGCACGGCGTCGGGGCGGCCTTCGCCGCGGTCGTCTTCGGTGTCGGCGCCGGGCTGGTCCTCGACGAGTTCGCGCTGATCCTGCACCTCGCGGACGTCTACTGGACCGAGGAGGGCCGCAAGAGCATCGAGGTCGTCGTCGTCACCGCCGCCCTCGTCGGGCTGCTTCTCGCGGGCTTCGTGCCGTTCGGCGTCAACGACCTCTCGCAGGAGGAACTCCAGGACCGCGGCACGGTCATCGTGACCATCACGGTCAACTTCGTCTGCGCCCTCGTCGCGCTCTCCAAGGGCAAGTTGCGCACCGCGCTGTTCGGCGTGATCGTGCCGGTGGTCGCCCTCGTCGGCGCGATCCGCCTGGCCCGCCCCGCCTCCTCCTGGGCCAGACGCTTCTACCGCAACCGCCCCCGGGCGCGGGCCAGGGCCACCCTGCGCGCCTACCGCCACGACCGCCGCTGGGCCGGTCCCAGCCGCACCCTGCAGAACTGGATCGCCGGCAAACCCGACTCGAACCCGCCGAGCCTTCCCGGCCGCCGCTGAGGACACGGCGGACACGGCCGTCGGCTCGGGCTCAGGTGCTCAGCGGCGGCAATTCCCGGTCGGATCCCGCTCGTCTCCTCAGGCGTACCAGGGCGTGGCGGTGGCGGTGCAGCAGGGCCGTCGCCCCGCACAGTGCCGTGACGCCCACGATCGCGGCCAGATGCTCCTTGCCCGCGAGGTTCTCCCTCACCACGACCTCGGCGATCATCGCCATGGCCACTCCGGCGGCCGTGACATGGGCGCCGTAGCGCCACCCCACGTACACGGCGAGCCCCACCACGGCCGCCGACGGACCGGCGTCCACTACCAGCGCGTCCGAGGCCGGCAGGCCCAGCGGGGCATGCGGGCCCAGGGCGATGCCGAGGCGGGCGTACAGGGTTCCGGCGAGTGTGGCGACGTATGCGATGGCCAGCGTCCGCCACCAGCCGAGGCAGATCTCGGCGATCCCGAACACGAACAGGATCTGGGCGAGCGCACCCCACACCGGCAGGTCCAGGGCCGGCACGAACAGCGACAGCGGAGTCCGCAGGAGCCCTAGCCACAGCGGGTCCTCGGCGCGCACGGCCCCGATGTTCTGCACGAACCGGTAGCCCCACGACTGGTTCTGCACGAACTGCAGCGCCGCGGTCAGACAGACCGCCGCGAGCGTCATCGGGAGCGCCCTCCCCCAAGCTCTCAACTCCGTTCGAGCAGGGAGGTACCCCCATCGCCGTTTGAGCAGCGGCTCGCGCACGGTGACCCAGAGCAGTCCCCATTCGGCGCGGACCCAGCGGGCGAGTGTCCTCATCTGTATGTCTCCAGGTGCTTGCGGTGCAGCCACTTCGGCAGTCCCGGCGCCGTGGGGCCTGTCGTCGGATTCCCGCCTGCCTCGCGGCGACTGGCACGCACGCTCGCCGCGTTGCCGAACCGCCCACGTGGCTCCGCCACGAAGGCGCTCCGGCGCCTTGCGATCGCACGCACCAGTCGCCGCGAGGCCCGCCCTCCGGGCGGACGACGGGAATCCGACGACAGGCCCCCCAGGAACCCCTCCGCGCGCGCCGACGCCAGGCCGATGCGCGGCAGGTCCGCGCTCTTCTCGAAGAGCAGGAACCGGGGCTCCCAGATGGGCCGGTACTTCGCGTTGGCGCGGTACAGCGACTCGATCTGCCACCAGCGTGAGAAGAAGCTGAGCAGCGACCGCCACAGCCTCAGTACCGGCCCGGCACCGAGGCGTGCGCCACGCTCGAAGACCGAACGGAACATCGCGAAGTTCAGCGAGACCTGAGTGATCTTGATCTCCCGGGCCCGCCGCAGCAGTTCGATGACCATGAACTCCATCAGCCCGTTGTCGGAGTCCCGGTCCCGCCGCATGAGGTCGAGCGACAGCCCGTGCGGACCCCAGGGGACGAACGACAGCAGCGCCTTCAGCTCGCCGTTCGCGTCCGTGCACTCCAGCATCACGCACTGCCCGTCGGCGGGGTCCCCGAGCCGCCCGAGCGCCATGCTGAAGCCGCGCTCGGTCGCCCCGTCCCGCCAGTCGTCGGCCCGGCCGACGAGGTACGCCATCTCGTCGGCCGGAATGTCCGCGTGCCGCCGGATGCGCACCTCGTACCCGGCCCGCTTCACCCGGTTGAACGCCTGTCGGACGGTGCGCATCGCCCGCCCCTCCAGCGTGAACTCGGCCACCTCCACGATCGCCTCGTCGCCGAGCTCCAGCGCGTCGAGCCCGTGCCGTGCGTACACGGTCCCGGCCTCCTCGCTCGCCCCCATCACGGCCGGGATCCACCCGTGCTCGCGTGCCTGGGCCAGCCACGGCACGATCGCCCCGGGCCAGGCCTCCGGGTCGCCGATCGGATCCCCGGAGGCCAGCGACACCCCGCCCACCACCCGGTAGGCCACGGCGGCCTTCCCGGTCGGCGACCACACCGCGCTCTTCTCCCGGCGCAGCGCGAAGTACCCGAGCGAGTCCCGCTCGCCGTGCCGGTCGAGCAGCGTCCGCAGCCGCTTCTCGTCGTCCTCGGTGAGCGGGTCGACCGCGCGCCGGGAGCGGAAGGCGGCGTAGAGGACGGCGAGGACGAGGATCGTGCTGAGCACGTTGATGACGACGTTGACCCAGTTGGGCGTGGAGATCCCGGGGAAGCGCGACTCGTCGGCGGCGACCGAGATCAGCCGCAGCGTGCCGTAGTGCCAGCGCTCCGTGAACGTCGAACGGGCCGCGTCCGGCGCCTGGTTGGTGACCGTCACCAGGAGCGCGGCCAGCAGGGAGGCGAGCAGCCCGCCGCCGACCGCGACGGTGGCGGCGAGCTTGGGGTTGGACCGGTCGCCCTTGGCGTAGAACTCCCGCCGCCCCACGAGCAGCGCGCCGACGAAGGCGGCCGTGAGGACGAGGGAGATCCAGTTCTGCGCGTACTGCCGGATCTCCGGGAACGCCATGGCGAGGACGAACAGGGCCAGGAACACCCCGCTCAGCACCAGGTTCAGGATCCACGCGGCCCGCTTGCGGCGCCGCATGGTGATCGCCAGGAACGCGGTGAACACACCGGAGGCGAAGCCGGCCGTCAGCAGATACGGGGTGAAGAAGTTCTCCTGGTTGTGCCGCCGCACGTCCTGCCCCAGGGACACCCACACCGCGCTGAGGAAGTTGATGAAGGCGACGGCACGCAAGTACCAGACGGCGAGGGCGGCGGCCCGCCGGGAGGCCCCGGTGGACCGCCGCTCCGTGTCACCCGGGCGCCCCGGGCCGGCTTCCTGTTCCGCGGCAATTCGGGCATCTCCCATGGGGGAGGATCATATGGGCGCGGACACGGCGAACCGCGTCATTCAGGCCGGACCGCGCTCTTCGGAGTCCTCTTCGACGCCCTTCTCGGCGTCCTTCGCGGCGTCCGCGTCGGAGCCCCCGGTGTCCCCCTCGGCGTCCTTCTCCGGCTCCTTCTCGGGAAGCTCCGCCGCCAGCGCCGCCGCGGCCTGCACGAGCGGCAGCGCGAGCAGCGCCCCGGCGCCCTCCCCGACGGTCACCCCCTGGTCGAGCAGCGGCTCCAGGGCCATCCGGTCCAGCGCCTTCGCCTGCCCCGGCTCCCCGCTGCCGTGCCCGGCCAGCCACCAGTCCGGCGCCCGGAATGCGACGCGCTGCGCGACCAGCGCACACGCGGCCGCCACGACCCCGTCCAGGATCACCGGCAGCTTCCGTACGGCGGCCTGCAGCAGGAACCCGGTCATCGCGGCGAGGTCGGCCCCGCCCACGGTGGCGAGCAGTTCCAACTGGTCACCGAGCACCGGCCGGGCCCGGCGCAGCGCGTCACGGACGGCCGCGCACTTGCGCATCCAGGTCAGGTCGTCGATCGCGAGCCCGCCCCGCCCGGTGACCACCGACGCGTCGGTCCCGCACAGCGCCGCGACCAGCACGGCCGCCGCCGTGGTCCCGCCCACGCTCACATCGCCGAGCACCACCAGATCCGTACCGGAGTCGGCCTCCTCGTCGGCCACCGCGACCCCCGCCCGGAAGGCGGCCTCCGCCTCCTCCGCGGTGAGCGCGTCCTCGATGTCGATACGACCGCTGCCGCGCCGCACCCGGTGCCGTACGACGTCCTGCGGCAGCGCGTCCGGCTCGCAGTCCAGCGCCATGTCCACGACCCGCACCGGCACACCGAGCCGCCGCGCGAGCACCGACACCGGGCTGGCGCCCTCCAGCACGGACCGCACCAGCAGCTCGGCGCTGCCCGCGGGCCGCGCGGAGACGCCCAGTTCGGCGATTCCGTGGTCACCGGCGAAGAGAACGACCCGCGGCCGTTCGACCGGTCGTACCGGCACCGCGCCCTGCGCGGCCGCCAGCCACTCACCCAGTTCGTCCAGGCGCCCCAGCGACCCGGGCGGCACGACCAGACGTTCCCGTCGCGCCTCGGCGTCACGGCGCACGCCCCCGTCCGGGCGCTCGATCAGATCGGTGAAGTCGTCGAGATTAAGCGAGCTCATTCGCCGAACAGTACCGGCAGAGAACCAACGGTTCCGCGCCACATCGCCACCCCACCCGGACGGCGTCTTGGCACCCAAGATCGGAATCCCATACGTTCCGTTTTGCAGCGGATTGTCGTACAGGGAGCCGCCCATGCCGCCCTTGCCCCCCACCCCGCAGTCCACCGACGGATTCCACGAGCCGCGCCGCGAGGACTGCCCCTGGTGCGGTTCGAGACGCCTGCGCACCCGGCTGCGCGCGCCCGACTTCACCCGGCACAGGCCCGGCACGTTCGTCGTCGACGAGTGCCGCGACTGCGCCCACGCCTTCCAGAACCCACCGCTCACCTCCGAGGGACTCGCCCTCTACCACCGGGACTTCTACGAAGGGCACTTGGAGGACTTCGCCGAGCGCGTCCTGGCCGGTCGGCGGCGCCACCGGGCCGCGGCCCGCGCGATGCTCGCCCTGCCCGAGCCGGAGAGCTGGCTGGACGTCGGCACGGGCCACGCCCGCTTCCCGGAGACGGCGAGGGAACTCTTCGCCTACACGTCCTTCGACGGCCTGGACCCGACTCCCCGTGTGGAGCGGGCCCGTGCGGCCGGCCGTATCGAGGAGGCCCACCAGGGCCACCTCACCACCCCCGCCGTCCTCGCCCGGCTGCGCTCCCGCTACGACGTGGTCAGCATGTTCCACCACCTGGAGCACACCCCCGACCCGCGCGCCGAACTCCGCGCCGCCCTCACCGCCCTGCGCCCCGGCGGCCATCTCCTCGTCGAAGTCCCCGACCCCCACAGCGCGTTCGCCACACTGCTGGGCAAGTGGTGGCTCCCCTACAGCCAGCCCCGACATCTCCATCTGATGCCCCTGGACAACCTGCGCGCGGAACTGGAGTCCCAGGGCTGCACCATCGTCACCACGGACCGCAGAGCCCCGCACATCCCCTACGACCTGTCAGCGGCCCTCTCCCTGGCCCTGACCCACGTCCTGCCCAGGGCATGGCGGCCGGCGACCACCCCCCTGGTGACCGCCGCGACAGCCCTCGACCACACCCTGGCCCCGCTCCTGCGCCGCACCCGCTTCTCGAACGCCTACCGCATCATCGCCCGCAAGGACCCGGCACAACTCCCGTAGCCTCACGGCCGCAGCACCAGAGCCTGCCCCGCCACCACCAGCAGCACCTGCTCGCACTCGGCCGCGAACGCCGCGTTCAGCCGACCCAGTTCATCCCGGTAGCGCCGCCCGGACGCGGTGGCCGGCACGATCCCCGAACCCACCTCGTTCGACACGGCGACCACGGTCCGCCGGGCGGCCCGCACCGCGGCCGCCAGCTCCCGCACCCGCTCCCGCAACGCCCGTTCACCCCCGGCCGCCCACTCCGCGTCGTCCCACGCCCCGACCGAGTCCATCGCATCCGTCAGCCACAACGACAGACAGTCGATCAGCAGCGGCGGCCCGTCCTCCGCCAGCAGGGGCACGAGGTCGCAGGTCTCCGTCGTACGCCACGACCCCGGCCGCCGCTCCCGGTGCGCGGCCACCCGGGCCGCCCACTCGGTGTCCCCGTTGCGCGAACCACCCGTCGCCACGTACAGCACATCAGGAAATGCCTCCAGCCGCCGCTCGGCCTCCACGGACTTCCCCGACCGAGCGCCACCGAGGACCAGCGTGCGCCGCGGCACGTCGGGGACCTCCTCGTACGCCCCCACCACCAAGGTCGCCCCGTCGGGCACCGCCCGCGCCCCCGCGGCGGCCAGCCTGCGCCGCAACTCCGCGCCCGGCGGCACATCGTGGTCCAGATGCACGGCGACCACATCGGTCGTCGGCCCCACGGCCCCCACCGCCCGCAGCTTGGCCAGCGCGTCCGGCCGCCCCACGACGTCCGCGAGGACCAGGTCGTACACCTCGGCGGGAACCGTCCCCTCCTCCAGCCCTGCGGGCGCGGACCCGGGCGGCAGATACAGCAGCCGCTGCCCCGCCGGCCCGGTCACCGCATACCCCGTGCCGCCCGCGTCCATCGCCAGCGCCCGCACCCGATGCCCCGTCAGCAGCGCCAACTCCCGCCCGTCAGGCACCCGCACCGGCTGCGGCAGCCCGGCCGGCACCTCCACGGCGGGCCCGTCGTGCGGATGCGACAGCAGCACCTGCCGCACACCCCCCAGCGAACGCCCGGCCCGAGCGGCCGCGAACGCCGCCCCGGGCGTGAGATCGAGCAACAGCGCCCCGTCCACGAGCAGCGCGGCAGCCGCCCGCGCATCCGGCCCCAACGCGGTCGCACAGACGGCACAGGGACATGCGGGGCGGGGCAGTCCCGCGGGGGCACCGGTTCCGAGCAAGGTCACTTCCACGGACCGATTTTCGCTTGTAGCCGCAGGTATCGCGCATCCGCAGCCCCGACAGGGGCGCGGGGCTGTGACATCAGCGGCTCCGCCGCGGGGCGCGACAAGCCCCCACCGGCCGCCAGATCATCGACAACCCGCGCCCTCTCACCGCCAACCCAGCGGAGCGAATAGGCTGGCGCGCGCAGGAGCCGATCAAGATTCCGGCCCCTGATCTGCACGTGCCGACACCTTGGAGGCGTACATGGCGGCATGGACGTGGCGGTTCGAGAAGGCCGACGGGACGGAGGTCCAGCCCGCGGTGCAGCCCGAGGAATTCACCACGCAGGGGGATGCCGAGTCATGGATCGGTGAGCACTGGAAGGCCCTTGTCGAGGGCGGCGCGGACCAGGTGCGGCTCTTCGAGGACACCACGGAGATCTACGGGCCGATGAACCTGCACGCCGAAGAGTCGTAGGACCGCCAGGTCGGCTCTCACGGGGCGGTCCCGCCGACGCGGCCGCCCCGTTCCGTTTCGCCCCGGCGGCTCAGCCCCGCACGCCGCACAAATGCAGCAGCGCCGCGACCCCCCGGTAGGGATCCGTCCGCCCGGCCCGCTCCTCGGCGGCCAGCAGCGTGTCCAGGTCGGCCGGGATCTCCGTGCCGTCCGCGGCCGTGTCGGTGAAGACCCGTACGCCGTACCAGGAGTGCAGCGGGGCGCCGATCCCGGCCAGCGTGGCCGTCAGCGTCTCCAGCCGGTCGGCCCGTACGTCGAGCCCCAGCCGGTTCCGGTAGGCCGTCGTGTCGAACGCGCCCAGCGCCCCGGCCCAGTCGCCGGCCAGCCCCGGCCGCATGGCCAGCGCGTCCCCGTTGCGCACCAGCAGCGACAGCAGTCCGCCCGGGGCGAGCATCCGGGCCAGCCCGGCCACCAGCGGGTCAGGCTCCTCGACGTACATGAGCACGCCATGGCAGAGCACCACGTCGAAGCTGCCCGGCAGGAAGTGGACGCCGGTGTCCCGCCCGTCGCCCTGGACGATCCGCATCCGCTCGCGGATCCCCTCCGGCTGCCCGGACAGGACCTCACGGGCGGCCGCGATCATGGTGGCGTCCTGCTCGACGCCGGTCACATGATGCCCGGCCCGGGCCAGCCGCAGGGCCTGCGTGCCCTGGCCCATCCCCACGTCGAGCACCCGCAGCCGCTGCCCGACCGGGAACCGCCCGGCTATCTGCTCGTCGAGCTGCCGGGCCACCAGCTCCTGTCGTACGACATCACGCAGACCGCCCAACCTGCTCAGCCAGGCATCGGCCGCACCCCCGGAGAAAGCCTCTGCGCTCAGGGCCGCTCTCCGCGCTTGACCTGCGGCTTCGGCAGCCGGAGCCGACGCATCTGGAGGGAGCGCATCAGGGCGTAGGCGACCGCGCCCCGACGGTTCTGGTCCGGGAAGCGCTCGCCCAGCCGCTTCCGCAGCCGGAACGCCGAGACGATCGAGTCGAGCACGATCAGCACGATCACCACGAGCCAGAGCAGCAACGCGATGTTCTGCAGCGAGGCCACCCGCACGACGCTCAGCACGAGGATGACCACGGCCAGTGGCAGGAAGAACTCCGCCACGTTGAAGCGCGAGTCGACCCAGTCGCGGGCGAACTTGCGGACCGGGCCCCTGTCGCGGGCGGGCAGATAGCGCTCGTCGCCGCCGGCCAGCGCCTGACGCTGCCGCTCCATCTGGGCGCGGCGCTCGTCGCGCTGTCGCTTGGCGGCCTCCTTGCGGGTCGTCGGCGTGTTGGCGACGCTGCGGCGCTGGGACTGGGCCTCACTGCGCTTGGGCGTGGGCCTGCCCTTGGGGGCCTGCGGGTCACGGGGCTGCGTGGAGTCGGTCACCGGCACCTTGTCGGTGGGCGCCTTCTCGTCCTTTGAACGGCTACGAAACACAAAACCCAAGGGTACGGGGTGGCGGGGCATGGACCCCAGCGGAGCGGGGAACGATCCGGCAACACCAGTCGTCTGTAGGGGGACAGAGGGGACGTTGCAGGCGGTTCACCCGGGGGTCACCTCGGGGGCCACCTACTCCCTACGCCGGAGCGGGACCGTCCGTAGTCGTCCTTGGGGATGAGCGCATCCGTCCCCGAACAGTGCGGTAATGGAGTCAGGGCCCGTACTGTGGGTTCTGTCGCAGATCTGTGAGCTGGAGTCCGTCAGAAGGGGGCGCGCGAAGCCCATGAGCGGTGTCATGAAGCGTATGGGGATGATCTTCCGCGCGAAGGCGAACAAGGCCCTTGACCGGGCCGAGGACCCGCGCGAGACCCTCGATTACTCGTACCAGAAACAGCTGGAACTGCTCCAGAAGGTCCGCCGCGGCGTCGCGGACGTGGCGACCTCGCGCAAGCGTCTGGAACTCCAGCTCAACCAGCTCCAGCAGCAGTCCACCAAGCTGGAGGACCAGGGCCGAAAGGCGCTCGCGCTGGGCCGGGAGGACCTGGCCCGCGAGGCGCTGTCCCGCCGCGCCGCCCTCCAGCAGCAGGTCACGGACCTGGACACGCAGCACACCACGCTCCAGGGCGAGGAGGAGAAGCTCACCCTCGCGGCCCAGCGCCTCCAGGCCAAGGTCGACGCCTTCCGCACCAAGAAGGAGACGATCAAGGCGACCTACACCGCGGCCCAGGCCCAGACCCGCATCGGCGAGGCCTTCTCCGGCATCTCCGAGGAGATGGGCGACGTCGGCCTGGCCATCCAGCGCGCCGAGGACAAGACGGCCCAGCTCCAGGCCCGCGCCGGCGCCATCGACGAACTCCTCGCCTCCGGCGCCCTGGACGACCCCTCCGGCATGGCCAAGGACGACATCCAGGCCGAGCTGGACCGGCTCTCCGGTGGTACGGATGTAGAGCTGGAACTGCAGCGCATGAAGGCGGAGCTGGCCGGCGGCTCGCCCCAGCAGGCGATCGAGGGCGGCACCGGCCAGTCGCAGTCCCAGCAGCAGCCGCAGGACACCCCGCGCTTCGACAAGCAGTAGCCACAAGCCTGGAGGGCCGAGATGGCGGACATGATCGTACGGATCATGGGGGAGGGTCAGGTGAGGCTGGCCGGCAGCCACCTCGCCGAACTCGACAAGCTGGACGACGAGCTCCTGTCCGAGATGGAGAACGGCGACGGCCCGGCCTTCCGCCGCACCCTCCAGGCGCTCCTCACCAAGGTCCGCGACCTGGGCGAACCGGTACCCGACGACTCCCTGGCCCCCTCCGACCTGATCCTCCCGTCACCCGACGCGACGCTGGAGGAGGTCCGGGAACTGCTGAGCGACGACGGTCTGATCCCGGGGTGACGGGGCTGGGGGCGGCGGCATCCCGCGACGTACTGTTCACCCCGTGAGCACCCTGGAACGCGCCCGCAGCCGGCTGAAAGCGCACCCCCTCGCGCTCGACGCGGCGATCGCGGCGGGCGCTCTGGTGTGCATGGTCGTCGGCTCCTTCGTGGACCCCCACGGGGAGGCCGACGTCATCTGGGGCATCCGCAGCCCGGACCTGCTCAGCCTCGTCCTCATGACCGTCGGTGCCGCCGCGCTCGTCTTCCGCCGCAGCGCCCCCAAGACGGTCCTCGCGATCACCGGCACCGTCGCCTTGGTCGAGTGTGTCACCGGTGACCCCCGCGCACCGGTCGCGATGGCCGCCGTGGTCGCCCTCTACACCGTCGCCTCCACCACCGACCGGCCCACCACCTGGCGCATCGGCCTGCTCACCATGACCGTGCTGACCGGCGCCGCCATGCTCGCCGGCCCGCTGCCCTGGTACGCCCAGGAGAACCTCGCCATCTTCGCCTGGACCGGCATCGGCGCCACCGCCGGAGACGCCGTCCGCAGCCGCCGTACGGTCGTCCGGGCCATGCGGGAGCGCGCCGAGCGCGCGGAGCGCACCCGGGAGGAGGAGGCCCGGCGGCGCGTCGCCGAGGAGCGGCTGCGCATCGCCCGCGATCTGCACGACGTCGTCGCCCATCACATCGCCCTGGTCAACGTGCAGGCCGGGGTCGCCGCCCATGTCATGGACAAGCGCCCCGACCAGGCCAAGGAGGCCCTCGCGCATGTGCGCGAGGCCAGCCGCTCCGCGCTCAACGAGCTCCGCGCCACCGTCGGTCTGCTCCGCCAGTCCGGCGACCCCGAGGCCCCCACCGAGCCGGCCCCCGGCCTCAGCCGGCTCGACGAACTCGCCGGCACCTTCCGCAGCGCCGGCCTCCCGGTCCAGGTCGCCCGCGCCGACCAGGGCACCGCACTGCCCGCCGCCGTCGACCTGGCCGCGTACCGGATCATCCAGGAGGCCCTGACCAATGTGCAGAAGCACGCGGGCCCCGAAGCCAGGGCCGAGGTCAGCGTCGTACGCGTGGGACCGAACGTCGAGGTCACCGTCCTCGACGACGGCTCCGGGGACGACGCCACCGTCGAGGTGGGCGGCGGCCACGGACTGCTCGGCATGCGGGAACGCGTCACGGCCCTGCGCGGCACCCTCACCACGGGTCCCCGCTACGGAGGCGGCTTTCGCGTGCATGCGATCCTTCCGGTCAAGACCCGCACCGCCGCGACGGGGGAGACCGCATGACGATCCGTGTCCTGCTCGCCGACGACCAGGCACTGCTCCGCAGCGCGTTCCGGGTGCTCGTCGACTCCGAGCCCGACATGGAGGTCGTGGGCGAGGCGTCCGACGGCGCGGAGGCGGTACGGCTGACCCGGGAGCGGCAGGCCGACGTCGTCCTGATGGACATCCGGATGCCGGGCACCGACGGCCTCGCGGCCACCCGCCTGATCAGCACCGACCCTTCTCTCACGGAGGTCCGTGTGGTGATCCTGACGACCTTCGAGGTCGACGACTACGTGGTGCAGGCGCTGCGCGCGGGCGCTTCCGGCTTCCTCGGCAAGGGGTCGGAGCCCGAGGAGCTCCTCAGCGCCATCCGGATCGCCGCGGGCGGCGAGGCCCTGCTCTCGCCGACGGCGACCAAGGGCCTGATCGCCCGCTTCCTCGCCCAGGGCGACGCGGGGGGCGACGGCCGTGACCCCGCCCGCTCCGACCGGCTGAACGCCCTCACGGGCCGGGAGCGGGAGGTGCTGGTCCAGGTCGCCGGCGGCCACTCCAACGACGAGATCGCCGAGCGTCTGCAGGTCAGCCCGCTGACGGTGAAGACGCACGTCAACCGGGCCATGGCCAAACTGGGCGCCCGCGACCGGGCGCAGCTCGTGGTGATCGCGTACGAGTCGGGCCTGGTGCGCCCCAGAACGGACTGACTCCGCCGTCTCGCGGGCCGGAAAAAGCGGTGCCCCTCGTCATGAGGGGCACCGCTCCGGTCTATGCGGGGTGCTTCTTTTACGGCAGCGCCAGCATGCGCTCCAGCGCCAGCTTGGCGAACGCCTCGGTCTCCTTGTCGACCTCGATGCGGTTGACCAGGTTGCCGTCGGCCAGGGACTCCAGGGCCCAGACCAGGTGGGGCAGGTCGATGCGGTTCATGGTCGAGCAGAAGCAGACCGTCTTGTCGAGGAAGACGATCTCCTTGCCCTCGGGCGCGTAGCGGTTCGCCAGCCGGCGGACCAGGTTCAGCTCCGTGCCGATGGCCCACTTGGACCCGGCCGGGGCGGCCTCCAGGGTCTTGATGATGTACTCCGTGGAGCCGACGTAGTCGGCGGCGGCCACGACCTCGTGCGTGCACTCGGGGTGGACCAGGACGTTCACACCGGGGATCCGGGCGCGCACCTCGTTGACCGAGTCCATGTTGAAGCGGCCGTGGACCGAGCAGTGGCCCCGCCACAGGATCATCTTCGCCGCGCGCAGCTCGTCGGCGGTCAGGCCGCCGTTCGGCTTGTGCGGGTTGTAGACGACGCAGTCCGCGAGGGACAGGCCCATGTCGCGGACGGCGGTGTTGCGGCCCAGGTGCTGGTCCGGCAGGAACAGGACCTTCTCGCCCTGCTCGAAGGCCCACTCAAGGGCCCGCTTGGCGTTCGAGGAGGTGCAGATCGTGCCGCCGTGCTTGCCCGTGAACGCCTTGATGTCCGCGGAGGAGTTCATGTACGAGACGGGCACGACCTGCTCGGCTACGCCGGCCTCCGTCAGCACGTCCCAGCACTCCGCCACCTGCTCGGCCGTGGCCATGTCGGCCATGGAGCAGCCGGCGGCCAGGTCGGGCAGGACGACCTTCTGGTCGTCGGACGTCAGGATGTCGGCCGACTCGGCCATGAAGTGAACGCCGCAGAAGACGATGTACTCGGCCTCCGGGCGCGCCGCCGCGTCCCGCGCCAGCTTGAAGGAGTCGCCCGTGACGTCGGCGAACTGGATGACCTCGTCGCGCTGGTAGTGATGGCCGAGCACGAAGACCTTGTCACCGAGCTTTTCCTTGGCCGCGCGGGCGCGCTCGACCAGGTCCGGGTCGGACGGCGCGGGCAGGTCGCCGGGGCATTCGACGCCGCGCTCGCTCTTGGGGTCGGCCTCACGGCCGAGGAGCAGCAGGGCGAGGGGAGTCGGCTGTACGTCGAGCTCCTGGGTCTGGGCGGTGGTCACGACACGCACCCTTTCTTCTTTTCGTCTAACTGACGCTATCTATCATAACCGGTTCACGTCAGTTTGACGATGGCGATAGCGTCGATGTGACGTGAATCCCGCCGGGCCGGACCCGGGTTCACTGTTCGCTCCACGACGCGTGTGCGAGCATGAAGAGGAACCGAAAACGCAAGTGCTCGGCCTGGAATGAATTCGTGGGCCCCGCCGGTTGCACTGTCGGCAAGCAGTCTCCGTACAACCCGGGAGAGATAGATGTCCGTATCGGACGAGACCACCACCGTCACCGACGGCATCGTTCTGACCGACGCCGCGGCGTCCAAGGTCAGGGCCCTGCTCGACCAGGAAGGCCGTGACGACCTCGCGCTGCGCGTCGCCGTCCAGCCCGGCGGCTGCTCCGGCCTGCGCTACCAGCTGTTCTTCGACGAGCGTTCGCTCGACGGCGACGTCGAGAAGGACTTCGACGGGGTCAAGGTCGTCACCGACCGCATGAGCGCCCCGTACCTGGGCGGCGCCACCGTCGACTTCGTGGACACGATCGAGAAGCAGGGCTTCACGATCGACAACCCGAACGCGACCGGCTCCTGCGCCTGCGGCGACTCCTTCAGCTGAACCGCACCCCGAACACCGCGAAGGCGGCGGCCCCCTCCGACGGGGCCGCCGCCTTCGCGCATCCCCGCGCCGCGGCTAGCGCGTCGCCGAGGACGGCTGTGGCAGCCGTGCTCCCGGCTTCCGCAGCGGGATCTCCTTGTCGTCCGAGCCGACGACCTTGCGGGTGCCGAGAGGTTCGTCCAGTTGGACGGTCTGCTGGAACTGCTTGGCGATCATGATGCAGATCTTGTTGGGCCACGGCTTCTCGGTCACGGTGACCGTCACCCGGTCCGCGCTCTCGTCCGCGGAGGCCGTGTAGTCGGCGCACACCCCGCCCATGAAGCTCACGGTCAGTTCCTTGTCGTCGGCCGTGTAGCCGTCGACGTGGACGTCCCTCGTCTTCGGCGCCGAGCTCGGCTCACCGCCCGGTGCGGTCGGTTCCGTGGCCGGCGCCGACGAGGTCAGATACTTCGGGTCGACCGCCGGGTACGTCACCGTGAAGGAGCCCCGCGCCTGCGACCCCGCCACCTCGAACAGCCAGGACGGCACCAGCGCCTGCCGCCCCTCGACCGAGTGCGAGGCCAGCCCGAACACCGCGCGGTCCACCATGACCGTGGACGGGTCCTGCGCCGGGGTGGGAGTCGCCGACAGCGGCGAGGTCGGTGCCGACGTCGACGCGCTGCAGGGCTGTTCGAGCCGGTCCTTCAGCGGTACGGGGGTGGCACAGCCGCCGATGCCCATGCGCGCGTCGGTCCGCGGTGCCGAGTTCATCAGGTCCAGCGTCTTCCGCGCGCTCAGCACGGGATACGTGTCGCCCTTGACCGGCGTCTTCAGCAGCCCGTAGCCGCCGATCACCTCACCCTGCCTGCCGACGGTCAGACCGGTCGTCCAGCCGTAGGTGGGCAGGCCGCCGACCACCGGATCGGCGTTCACCACCCGCTGGGCGCCCATCACCTGGCTCGCGTCGGCCTTCGCGTCGTCCTGGCCCAGCGCCTTCAGGATCGGTGCCGCGGCCTTCTGCGCGGCCGCCACGCTCACCGGGTCGCCGGCCGGGGCCCCGGGGTCCTGGGCGCAGACCAGGGTGCTCTTGCAGTTGTCGGTGCCCGGCGCGTACCGGCTGAAGGTCCAGCTGCCCGGCGCCTGCCTGTTCACCTGCAGACTCGGCCCCGAGCCGTCCTTGTCCGGCCCGACCCGCCAGGTCTGCCCCTCGGCCACCGGCGTCCCGTCGATCCCGAACGGCTCGGCCAGCCGGGCCACCTCGTCCTTGGTGACCTCCCCGGCCGGCCGGTACACGGCCGCCGAGCCGGGCCCGTCGGGCAGCTTGCCGCTCGCCTCGTACGTCACGCCGTACGGATTGGGCTCACCGGGCGCGATGCCGTTCGTACCGCCCGACGCGGAGGCATAGCCGTCAAGGGCGAGCGGCGGGGGAGTCCCTTCCCCCCCGGGCGCCCCCGACCCGCTGCTCCCTCCCGGGCCACCACCGGCATGCGCGGCCAGATACGCCCCACCACCACCGACCAGCAACACGGCGGCCGCAACAGAAGCAACGAGCGCCACCGACCGCCGCCGCCCGCTCCGCTCATCCCCGCCGCCGAAGCCGTGTGCGACCTCGGGAACCTCACGGCCCGCCCCGAAACCGACACGCTCCGCCCCAGCGACTTCAGTCCCCGCGTCGACCGACGGCACGCCGTCGGCGCCGACGGCGCTGTCCGCGCCCGTGCGCCCGGCCTCCGGCCCGGCGGGCTCGTCGTCCGCCGTCCTGTGCCCGGCTGCGGCCTCGGTGGCGTCGGTGCCTGGAGCCTGGGCTTCGGTCGTCGGCGCAAGGGCGGCGCTGTCCGAATCCGTGCGCCCGGCCTCCGGCCC
The DNA here is from genome assembly GCF_055558775.1 of Streptomyces sp. NPDC025638. Classification (NCBI taxonomy): domain Bacteria; kingdom Bacillati; phylum Actinomycetota; class Actinomycetes; order Kitasatosporales; family Streptomycetaceae; genus Streptomyces; species Streptomyces sp. NPDC025638. Next base: position 144,454 of record NZ_JBVHLX010000005.1, read on the forward strand.
GGTGGCCTCCGCGCCCGCTGTTCCGCGTGCGGCCCGGGGCCCGGCGGCCTCGGGCTCGGCGTCTTCACCGTCACCGGGCGCTTCGCGCGTGGCCTCCGGTCCCGTGGCTTCGCCGTCCTGCGCCCCCGGGGCAGCGGACGTACCGGCGGACGCCTCCGCGACCTCGCCGGCCGTTGCTTCGAGGGCCGTGCCCGGCGCCTGCGTCGTCTCCGAGTCGCCCGTGGGAGTTCCGTCGCCGGGCTCCGTGTTCCGCGGCCCGCCGGAGGCCTCCGCGTCGTCGTGGTCGGGTCGCTCGGTGTTCACCGCATCGCTCCTCGCTGGGTCGTATCCCGCATCCCCTTCACGGGGGACGGCAATGGGACGCAGCGGGGGAGCGCGCGGTTCCCTGAAAGGCGCCGGGGCGGATCAGGGGGCGTACTTCACTTGGGGCACCACTCAGTCGCCGTAGTCGGACATCGCGTCCAGCAGCCGGGCGGACCTGGCCGGGACCTTCACGCCGTGGATGAGTGACGGGGAGACCGGACGGGCATCGATGTGCTCGGGAGCGGCCCAGTGGGGAGCCATCCGCGCACAGTCCCCGCGCAGCGACGCCAGGTCGCCGTCGAGGTCGGCCGGAGCGGAGGCATGGACCTTCAGGTTCGTCATGGCGGAACCGTAAGCACGTCGAGCCGCGCGAAGAAAGATCTACTATCGGGTAGTTTTGCCAACTTCAGAGCCCAGCCCGAACCCGGTAGCGTGAACTGTCAACCCGCCTCCCTCCAGGAGAGTCCCCGCCGTGCGCATCGCAGTCACCGGCTCCATCGCCACCGACCACCTCATGACCTTTCCCGGCCGCTTCGCCGACCAGTTCGTCGCGGACCAGCTGCACACGGTCTCGCTCTCCTTCCTGGTCGACAACCTGGACGTACGCCGGGGCGGCGTAGCCGCGAACATCGCCTTCGGCATGGGACAGCTCGGCTCGAAGCCGATCCTGGTCGGCGCCGCGGGCTTCGACTTCGACGACTACCGTGCGTGGCTCGACCGGCACGGTGTCGACACCGAGTCGGTCCGTATCTCCGAGACCCTGCACACCGCCCGCTTCGTGTGCACCACCGACGCGGACCACAACCAGATCGGCTCCTTCTACACGGGCGCGATGAGCGAGGCCCGCCTCATCGAGCTGAAGACCGTCGCGGACCGCGTCGACGGCCTCGACCTGGTCCTGATCGGCGCCGACGACCCGGAGGCGATGCTCCGCCACACGGAGGAGTGCCGCTCCCGTTCCATCGCGTTCGCCGCCGACTTCTCCCAGCAGATCGCCCGCATGGACGGCGAAGAGATCCGGATACTGCTGGACGGCGCGAGGTACCTCTTCTCCAACGAGTACGAGAAGGGCCTCATCGAGTCCAAGACCGGCTGGACCGACGAGGAGATCCTCGGCAAGGTCGGCCACCGCGTCACCACCCTCGGCTCCCGCGGCGTCCGCATCGAGCGGGCCGGCGAGGACCCGATCGAGGTCGGCTGCCCGGAGGAGGAGCGCAAGGCCGACCCCACCGGCGTCGGCGACGCCTTCCGCGCCGGCTTCCTCTCCGGCCTCGCGTGGGGTGTCTCCCTGGAGCGCGCCGCCCAGGTCGGCTGCATGCTCGCCACCCTCGTCATCGAGACGGTCGGCACCCAGGAGTACCAGCTGCGCCGCGCCCACTTCATGGACCGCTTCACCAAGGCGTACGGCCATGACGCCGCCGCCGAGGTCCAGGCGCACCTGGCCTGATCAGGACACCCGGCGGACCACGTACGCCGACCCCTGGTCCGCCGGCTCCTCACCCACGTACTCCTGCCCCCGCATCTCGCACCACGCGGGAATGTCCAGCCGGGCCGCCTCGTCGTCCGACAGGACCCGCACCGTGCCGCCCACCGGCACATCCCCGATGACCTTGGCCAGCTCGATCACCGGGATCGGGCAGCGCTTGCCGAGGGCGTCCACCACCAGCTCCTCGGCCCGCACCACGGTCGCCGGAGCCGGCGCCCCCAGCTTCTCCCGTACCCCGGCCACCGCCCCCGCGAGCACCCCGAGGAACCGCTCGACGTCTTCCTCGGCCGTCCCCGGCGGCAGCGACACCCGTACGTTCCCCTCGCTCAGCACCCCCATCGCCTTCAGTACATGGCTCGGCGTCAGCGTGCTGCTCGTGCAGGACGATCCGGACGATACGGAGAAACCCTCCCGGTCCAACTCGTGCAGCAGGGTCTCTCCGTCGACATAGAGACAGGAGAAGGTGACGATCCCGGGCAGCCGGTGTTCCGGATCGCCGACCACCTCCACGTCCGGCACCAACCGCGGTACCCGCGCCCGGATCCGCTCCGTCAGCTCCCGCAGCCGTACCGCCTCGGCGGCCGCCTCCGCCCGTACCGCCCGCAGTGAGGCGGCCGCGGCCACGACGGCCGGGATGTTCTCGAACCCGGCCGCACGCCCCGACTCCCGCTCGTCCACGGGCCCTTGGGAGGCGAACCGCACTCCCTTGCGCACGACGAGCAGCCCGACCCCGGACGGCCCGCCCCACTTGTGGGCGCTCGCCGCAAGCAGCGACCAGTCGCCCTCCACCCGCCCCCAGCCCAGCGACTGGGCCGCGTCCACCAGCAGTGGCACCCCGGCCGCCCGGCACGCCTCGGCCACCGCCGCGACCGGCTGCTCGGTCCCCACCTCGTGGTTGGCCGACTGCAGACAGGCCAGCGCGGTGTCCGGCCGCAGCTCCTTCTCGTACGACTCGACGCTCACCGCACCCGAACGCAGCACCGGCACCCGCGTCACCGTCCCGCCGTCCGCCTCGAACGCCTCCGCCGAATGGAGCACCGAGGAGTGTTCGACCGCTGACACGATCAAGTGACGTCCGACCCGCCGACGCCCGGCCAACGCACCCGCGACTCCCATGTGCACGGCACGCGTACCGGACGATGTGAACACCAGCTCATCACCCCGACACCCCACAGCCTCGGCAGCCGCCTCCCGCGCGGCGTCGAGCAGCAGCCTGGCCCTGCACCCTTCCCGGTAGAGCCGGGAGGGATCGGCCCACCCCTCGTCGAGAGAGGCCAACAACGCCTGACGGGCAACAGGATGAAGGGGAGCGCCGGAGGCGGCGTCGAAGTAGGACATACAGCAACGTTAAAGCTTGGGGTACGTCGACCAGGGGCGCGGGGAACTGCGCAACCAGCCGAGACGATCCCGCACCCGCCAAACCACCCGAACCTCCGAGCTACTCGGCGCTTTCGGGTGACCCGCAGCGCGTATGGCACCCTCCCCTCGAACCCCCGGAGGGCGTCGGCTAGGGTTTGGTCCGCATAAACATCAAACCCCTGCCCGACGCAGGACGGCGACCGACCAGCGAGAAGGCCGCAGCCAACCGCGCGGGCGAGACTCTCGGGAAGGCGCTACGTGAGTCCCAACGGCTCCGACCGCTCGCCGCGGCGCCCGATGCGGCGGAAGCTGCTGCAGGCAATGACCGCGGGCCTGGTCCTGGCGACCGCTACCGGTTGCACATACAAGGACTTCCCCCGCCTTGGTATGCCCACCCCGGTCACGGAAGAGGCTCCGCGGATCCTCTCCCTGTGGCAGGGCTCCTGGGCTGCCGCGCTCGCCGTCGGCGTGCTGGTGTGGGGCCTGATCCTCTGGGCGGCCATGTTCCACAGGCGCAGCCGCACCAAGGTCGAGGTACCTCCGCAGACCCGGTACAACATGCCGATCGAGGCCCTGTACACGGTGGTCCCGATCATCATCATCTCGGTTCTGTTCTACTTCACGGCCCGGGACGAGACGAAGCTCCTGGACCTCTCCAAGAAGCCCGACGTCACGGTCAACGTGGTCGGCTTCCAGTGGAGCTGGGGCTTCAACTACGTCGCGGACGTGCCCGGTTCCACCGGCAACGCCAAGACGTCCCCGGAACTGCTCGCCATTCCGGACCGGTTGAAGAAGGACTTCCCGGCGAACGCCGGCGGTGTCTACGACGTCGGTACGCCCGGCACGAAGAACCCGCAGACCGGCAACCCCGGCCCGACCCTCTGGCTCCCCAAGGGCAAGACGGTCCGTTTCGTCCTCACCTCGCGTGACGTCATCCACTCCTTCTGGGTGGTGCCGTTCCTGATGAAGGTGGACGTCATCCCGGGCCACACCAACGCCTTCCAGGTGATTCCCACCCAGGAGGGCACGTTCCTCGGCAAGTGCGCCGAGCTCTGCGGCGTCGACCACTCCCGGATGCTGTTCAACGTGAAGGTCGTCTCTCCCGAGCGTTACGAGCAGCACCTCAAGGACCTCGCCAAGAAGGGGCAGACCGGTTACATTCCCGCCGGCATCGCGCAGACGCCGCACGAGAAGAACCGGGAGACGAACAACCTGTGAGCATCCTCAACGAACCCCAGGGTGCCGCGGCAGCTGAAGACTCGTACGAGAACGAGCTGCCGGTCAGGCGCAAGCAGCCCGGCAACGTCGTGGTGAAGTGGCTGACGACCACCGACCACAAGACGATCGGAACGCTGTACCTCGTCACGTCGTTCGCGTTCTTCCTGATCGGCGGCGTGATGGCACTGCTCATGCGTGCCGAGCTGGCCCGTCCGGGCCTGCAGTTCATGTCGAACGAGCAGTTCAACCAGGCGTTCACGATGCACGGCACGATCATGCTGCTGATGTTCGCGACGCCGCTGTTCGCCGGCTTCACGAACTGGATCATGCCGCTCCAGATCGGTGCCCCCGACGTCGCCTTCCCCCGCCTGAACATGTTCGCCTACTGGCTGTACCTGTTCGGCTCGACGATCGCGGTCGGTGGCTTCCTCACCCCGGACGGCGCGGCCGACTTCGGCTGGTTCGCCTACTCCCCGCTGTCGGACGCGGTCCGCTCGCCGGGCATCGGCGCCGACATGTGGATCATGGGTCTGGCCCTGTCCGGCTTCGGCACCATCCTCGGCTCGGTCAACTTCATCACCACGATCATCTGCATGCGCGCCCCGGGCATGACCATGTTCCGCATGCCGATCTTCGTGTGGAACGTGCTGCTGACCGCGCTGCTGGCCCTGATCGTGTTCCCGGTCCTCGCGGCCGCGCTGTTCGCCCTGGAGGCGGACCGCAAGTTCGGCGCCCATGTATTTGATTCCGCCAACGGCGGAGCCCTGCTGTGGCAACACCTCTTCTGGTTCTTCGGCCATCCAGAGGTGTACATCATCGCGCTGCCGTTCTTCGGCATCATCTCCGAGGTCATCCCGGTCTTCTCCCGCAAGCCGATGTTCGGCTACATGGGTCTGATCGCGGCGACCATCTCGATCGCCGGTCTGTCCGTGACCGTGTGGGCCCACCACATGTACGTCACCGGCGGTGTGCTGCTGCCGTTCTTCTCCTTCATGACCTTCCTGATCGCGGTCCCGACCGGGGTGAAGTTCTTCAACTGGATCGGCACCATGTGGAAGGGCTCGCTGTCGTTCGAGACACCGATGCTCTGGGCGACCGGCTTCCTGATCACCTTCACGTTCGGTGGTCTGACCGGTGTCATCCTGGCCTCGCCGCCGATGGACTTCCACGTCTCGGACTCGTACTTCGTGGTGGCGCACTTCCACTACGTGGTGTTCGGCACGGTCGTCTTCGCGATGTTCTCCGGCTTCCACTTCTGGTGGCCGAAGTTCACCGGCAAGATGCTGGACGAGCGTCTCGGCAAGATCACCTTCTGGACGCTGTTCCTCGGCTTCCACGGCACGTTCCTGGTCCAGCACTGGCTGGGCGTCGAGGGCATGCCGCGCCGTTACGCGGACTACCTCGCGGCCGACGGGTTCACCGCCCTGAACACGGTCTCGACGATCAGCTCGTTCCTGCTCGGCCTGTCGGTCCTGCCGTTCCTCTACAACGTGTGGAAGACGGCCAAGTACGGCAAGCCGGTCGGCGTCGACGACCCGTGGGGCTACGGCCGCTCGCTGGAGTGGGCGACCTCCTGCCCGCCGCCGCGCCACAACTTCCTCACCCTGCCGCGGATCCGCAGTGAATCCCCGGCGTTCGACCTGCACCACCCGGAGATCGCCGCCATGGAGCAGCTGGAGCTCGCCGGTCACGGCAGCAGCGCCATCGCGGGCAACAAGGAGGCCGGCAAGTGAAGATCCAGGGCCGGTTGTTCATCTGGCTGAGCGTCTTCTTCCTCGCCATGGCGGTCGTCTATGGCGTGTGGTCGAAGGAGCCGGCCGGTACCACGGCGCTCTTCCTGGCCTTCGGCCTGAGCATCATGGTCGGCTTCTACCTGGGCTTCACCGCCCGGCGGGTCGACGCGGGTGCCCAGGACAACAAGGAGGCCGACGTCGCGGACGACGCGGGCGAGCTGGGCTTCTTCAGCCCGCACAGCTGGCAGCCGCTCGCCGTAGGCATCGGTGGCGCGCTGGCCTTCCTCGGTGTCGCGGTCGGCTGGTGGCTGCTGTACTTCTCGGCGCCGATCATCCTGATCGGCCTGTTCGGCTGGGTCTTCGAGTACTACCACGGTGAGAACCGCACCCAGTAGCACGGCGCCGCGCCAACAGGGGAGCCCGGACACTCCGTCAGGAGGTCCGGGCTCCTTCCTTTGCGGTGCGGGGGCGCCCCGCGCCCGTCCCCCGTTCGGCCTCACCCACCGCGCCGCGGGCGACGAAGCTTCTTAGCGTGAGGCCATGAGAACCTCTCCGCGCACCCGCACCGTCGTCGTCGGCTGCACGCTGCTGGTGACCGCCCTGGGCGCCGGCGCCACCGCGTGTGGTTCGGACGAAAACCCGCTGGCGGCCGAGCCGTACGACGCAGCGGACCAGATCTCCTTCAACAGCCCCACCGGGGCGGGGAAGAAGGTCGACCCGGACAAGCCCCTGGAGGTCACCGCGGAGGACGGTGAGGGACGCATCACGGACGTCACGGCCACCGACTCGACGGGACGCTATGTGGCGGGTGAACTGGCCGCAGACGGCAGCCGCTGGCACAGCACCTCCCCGCTGGCCGCGGACGCCCACTACACGGTGCGGGTCAGCACCGAGGACGAGGACGGGGCCCCCGGCCGCAAGGTCCTCACCTTCGACACCAGCAAGCCCACCACCAAGAAGACCCTGGACGTCACCTTCGGGCCCAAGGCGGGCCAGTACGGCGTCGGGCAGCCCATCACGGCCGACCTCAACCAGCCCGTCAAGGACAAGGCCCAGCGGGCCGTCGTCGAGCGCGCCCTCAGGGTGGACTCCACGCCCGCCGCGGACGGCACCTGGTACTGGGTGAACGACAAGCAACTGCACTTCCGCCCCAAGGACTACTGGCCCGCCCACGCGACCATCCTGGTGCACAGCAACCTGGAGGGCGTGAAGATCGGCGACCGGCTGTGGGGCGGCAAGGCCAAGCCGCTGACGATCACCACGGGCGACAAGATCCTGGGCGTCACGGACGCCTCGGCGCACTCCATGACGGTCTACAAGAACGACGCGCTGATCAACACGATCCCGGTCACCACCGGAAAGCCCGGCTTCGAGACCCGCAACGGCGTCAAGGTGGTGCTGGAGAAGCAGTACTTCGTACGGATGCGCGGGACCACCGTCGGTATCTCCGAGGACAGCTCCGACTCCTACGACCTGCCGGTGTACTACGCGACCCGCGTCACCTGGTCCGGCGAGTACGTGCACGCGGCACCCTGGTCGGTGGGCTCCCAGGGGTCCGCGAACGTCAGCCACGGCTGCACCGGTATGAACACCAGCAACGCCGAGTGGTTCTTCGACACGTTCCACCCCGGCGACCTGGTCAAGGTCGTCAACTCCAACGGGCACGAGATGGAGCCGTTCGGCAACGGCTTCGGCGACTGGAACCTCGACTGGGCCAAGTGGCGCACGGGCAGCGCCCTGACCAACGGCAAGCAGGACGCCCCGAAGCCCCAGGACGCGGACCGCCTCCGGCCGACGGCGGTATGACCGCCCCGGGACGCCCCCGGGCTCCTAGGCGCTCTGGAGCCTCTTCTGCCGCAGCAGGGACGCCAGGGCACCGGCGAACTCCACCGGCTCCACAGGGAGCGTCACAGCCGCGTCGGCGCGGCTCCAGGTGGCCAGCCACGCGTCCTGCGGGCGGCCGATCAGCAGGAGCACCGGCGGGCAGTTGAACACCTCGTCCTTGATCTGGCGGCACAGGCCCATGCCCCCCATGGGCACGGCCTCGCCGTCCAGCACGCAGACGTCGATGCCACCCTTGTCCAGCTCCGTCAGAACGGCCGCGGGAGTCGCGCATTCCACGAACTCCACCACAGGGACATCCGGAGCCGGCCTGCGTCCGGTGGCGAGCCGCACCTGCTCGCGGGTGTTGGAGTCGTCGCTGTAGACCAGCACCGTGGCGGTCGGCTGCATTGTTCCTCCGGGACGTCAGCGTCGTACGGACAGGACCGATGGGCCGGATGCTACCCCTTCCGACACCGTGTCAACAGCGGCTCGGACAGGACTTCGAAAGACCGCTGGATGGGCCATCCGGGCAGTACACACGGTACGGACACTCCGAACGGCACCCCCCGGAGTGAGGGCGGGATAAGCGACCGACATAATGTCGGTCGTGGCGACAGCAACGACAGTAGATACCGGGCACGCGCACCCGTCGGTCAATCGGCCGAACCTCACCAGCGTCGGAACCATCATCTGGCTGAGTTCCGAGCTGATGTTCTTCGCGGCCCTCTTCGCGATGTACTTCACCCTTCGATCGGTGACCGGTCCCGAGCACTGGAAGCACATGGCCGAGGCCTTGAACTTCCCGTTCTCGGCGACGAACACCACGATCCTGGTGCTCTCCTCCTTCACCTGCCAGATGGGCGTCTTCGCCGCCGAGCGCGGTGACGTGAAGAAGCTCCGGGCCTGGTTCACCGTCACCTTCATCATGGGTGCGATCTTCATCGGCGGTCAGATCTACGAGTACACCGAGCTGGTGAAGAAGGACGGGCTCTCGCTCTCCTCCGACCCGTACGGCTCGGTGTTCTACCTGACCACCGGCTTCCACGGCATGCACGTGACGGGCGGCCTCATCGCCTTCCTGTTCGTCCTCGGCCGCACCTACGCGGCGAAGAGGTTCACCCACGAGCAGGCGACCGCGGCCATCGTCGTGTCCTACTACTGGCACTTCGTCGATGTCGTCTGGATCGGCCTCTTCGCCACGATCTACATGATCAAGTAGCCGGGGCCGTTCCCGCACGCGTTTCTCGAAACGCACATCCCAGAAGCATCGACGCAGAAGATCCTGACACCGGGGTAATCCGTGAAAAAGCTCTCCGCACGACGACGCCATCCGCTGGCGGCGGTCGTCGTCCTACTCCTCGCGCTGGCGGCCACGGGGGGGCTGTACTCCGCGTTCGCGCCCGCGAGCAAGGCGCAGGCCGATGAAACCGCCCAGTCCCTGACCATCGAGCAGGGCAAGAAGCTCTACTCGGTCGGCTGCGCCAGCTGCCACGGCACCGGTGGCCAGGGCTCCTCCGACGGGCCGAGCCTGGTGGGCGTCGGCGCCGCGGCCGTCGACTTCCAGGTCGGCACCGGCCGTATGCCCGCCGCCACCTCCCAGGGCGCCCAGGCTCCGCGCAAGAAGCCCATCTACACGCAGGCCCAGATCGACCTGCTCGCGGCGTACGTCGCCTCGCTGGGTGCCGGTCCGCAGGTGCCGACGGGCGAGCAGTACAGCCCCGAAGGCGCGGACATCTCCAAGGGCGGTGAACTGTTCCGCACCAACTGCGCGCAGTGCCACAACTTCACCGGCAAGGGCGGTGCGCTGACCGATGGCAAGTATGCGCCGAGCCTTGAGGGCGTCGACCCGAAGCACATCTACGAGGCCATGCTCACCGGCCCGCAGAACATGCCGTCCTTCCCCGACACGACCCTGTCGGAGAAGAACAAGAAGGACGTCATCGCGTACCTGAACGCGGTCGACAGCGACCAGACGGAGAACCCCGGCGGCCTCGAACTGGGCGGCCTCGGGCCGGTCACCGAGGGCCTGTTCGCGTGGATCTTCGGTCTCGGCGCATTGATCGCGGTCGCCGTCTGGGTCGCCGCTCGGACCGCAAAGGCCAAGAAGTCATGAGTAGCCAAGACATTCCAGAAGAGAACCTGCCCGCTGAGCAGGAGACCGCGCACGGCGCGGTGAGCATCGCGGACGAGAAGGACCCGTTCGCGGACCCGGGCCTGCCGCCCCACGAGCACCGGATCCAGGACATCGACGAGCGGGCCGCCAAGCGGTCCGAGCGCGTCGTCGCCCTGCTGTTCACGGTCTCGATGCTCGCCACCGTCGCCTTCATCGCCTCGTACGTGGCGATCCCGCACGACAAGTCGATCTTCGTCTTCCCGATCGGTCACCTCAGCGCGCTGAACTTCGCGCTGGGTCTGACGCTCGCCGTGGCGCTGTTCTGCATCGGCGCGGGCGCGGTCCACTGGGCCCGCACCCTGATGTCCGACGTGGAGATCGCCGACGAGCGTCACGCGATCTCGGCGCCGCCGGAGGTCAAGGCGAAGGTCATCGCCGACTTCAAGCAGGGTGCCAAGGAGTCGGCGATCGGCCGCCGCGGGCTGATCCGCACCACGATGTTCGGCGCGCTCGCCCTGGTGCCGCTCTCCGGCGTCATGCTGCTGCGTGACCTCGGCCCGCTGCCCGGGACCTCGCTGCGGCACACCCTGTGGGCCAAGGGCAAGCTGCTCGTCAACATGAACACCAACGAGCCGCTGCGTCCCGAGGACGTCGCCGTCGGCTCGCTGACCTTCGCCAAGCCCGAGGGCCTGGAGGAGACCGACGAGGAGTTCCAGGAAGAGATCGCCAAGGCGGCCCTGATGATCGTCCGGCTCCAGCCGGACAACATCAAGGACAAGCGCGAGCTCGCGTGGTCGCACGAGGGCATCGTGGCGTACTCGAAGATCTGCACCCACGTCGGTTGCCCGATCTCGCTGTACGAGCAGCAGACGCACCACGTGCTGTGCCCCTGCCACCAGTCCACCTTCGACCTCTCCGACGGTGCCCGGGTGATCTTCGGCCCCGCCGGTCACGCCCTGCCGCAGCTCCGCATCGGCGTGAACGACGAGGGCTACCTCGAGGCGCTCGGCGACTTCGAAGAGCCCGTCGGTCCTGCATTCTGGGAGCGCGGATGAGCACCAACGAGAACAACGAGCGACGCGGCAAGGCGCCCGCCGGCGAGCGCGTCGCCGACTGGGCCGACGGCCGGCTCGGGATCTACTCCCTGGCCAAGTCCAACATGCGCAAGATCTTCCCCGACCACTGGTCGTTCATGTTGGGCGAAGTGTGCATGTACAGCTTCATCATCATCATCCTCACGGGTGTGTATCTGACGCTGTTCTTCCACCCGTCGATGAACGAGGTGGAGTACCACGGCAGCTACGTCCCGCTGCAGGGACAGCTGATGTCCGAGGCGTTCAGCTCGACCCTGCACATCTCCTTCGACGTGCGCGGTGGTCTGCTCATCCGGCAGATCCACCACTGGGCCGCGCTGATCTTCCTCGCCGGCATGTTCGTGCACATGATGCGCGTGTTCTTCACCGGCGCGTTCCGCAAGCCGCGTGAGATCAACTGGCTGTTCGGCTTCCTGCTGTTCGTCCTGGGCATGTTCACCGGCTTCACCGGTTACTCGCTCCCGGACGACCTGCTCTCCGGCACCGGTGTCCGCTTCATGGAGGGCGCGGTCCTGTCCGTGCCGATCGTCGGCACGTACCTGTCGTTCTTCCTCTTCGGCGGTCAGTTCCCCGGCCACGACTTCGTGGCCCGGTTCTACTCGATCCACATCCTGCTGCTGCCGGGCATCATGCTCGGGCTGATGGTGGCCCACCTGATCCTGGTCTTCTACCACAAGCACACGCAGTTCGCGGGTCCCGGAAAGTCCGAGAAGAACGTCGTCGGCATGCCGCTGCTGCCGGTGTACATGGCCAAGGCCGGAGGCTTCTTCTTCCTGGTCTTCGGTGTCATCGCGGCCATCTCCGCGATCGCGCAGATCAACCCGATCTGGGCCATGGGCCCCTACCGTCCGGACCAGGTGTCCACCGGCGCCCAGCCCGACTGGTACATGGGCTTCTCCGAGGGCCTGATCCGCTTCATGCCGGGCTGGGAGGTCAACTTCTGGGGTCACACGCTCGTCCTGGGCGTGTTCATCCCGCTGATGATCTTCCCGCTGGTCCTGGTCGCGATCGCGGTCTACCCGTTCATCGAGTCCTGGATCACCGGGGACAAGCGCGAGCACCACATCCTGGACCGCCCGCGCAACGCCCCGACGCGCACCGCGCTCGGTGTCGCCTGGATGACGGTGTACCTGACGCTGCTGGTCGGCGGTGGCAACGACCTGTGGGCCACGCACTTCAACCTGTCGATCAACGCGGTCACCTGGTTCGTCCGGATCTTCGTCTTCGTCGGACCGGTCCTGGCGTTCCTCCTCACCAAGCGGATCTGCCTCGGCCTGCAGCGCCGGGACCGGGAGAAGGTGCTGCACGGTCGCGAGACCGGCATCATCAAGCGCCTGCCGCACGGTGAGTTCATCGAGATCCACGAGCCGCTCAGCCAGGAGCAGCTGCACACCCTCACGGCGCACGAGCAGTACGCGCCGGCCGAGATCGGCCCGACGGTCGACGAGAACGGTGTCGAGCGCAAGGTGCCGGGCTCGCAGAAGCTGCGCGCCAAGCTCAGCGACGCGCTCTACGGCGAGGAGTCCCAGATCCCGAAGGCCACCGTCGAGGAGTACAAGGAGATCACGAGCGGCCACGGCCACCACTGATCGCTGCGCACGCCACGCCACGGCAGGGGCCCCGTCCGGTGTTCGGACGGGGCCCTTCGCCATGCCCGGCGGCTGGATAGGGTGGACCTTGTTGAGATTCGCGTCCCGGAATCCGGGACCTCACCCAGGAGCGGCTTATGAGCGCTGTGACCCCCGCTGGAGGCGACACCGCGGCGGGCCGTTCCTGGCCCGAGGTACTGAACGCCCTGCTGGACGGTCGTGACCAGAGCGCCGACGCGACGGCCTGGGCGATGGACCGGATCATGCGCGGCGAGGCGACCGACGCGCAGATCGCCGGCTTCGTGGTGGCACTGCGGGCCAAGGGCGAGACCGTCGAGGAGATCACGGGTGTCGTCCGCGCGATGTACGAGCACGCCAAGGTGATCGAGGTGTCCGGCCGCACGGTCGACATCGTCGGCACGGGCGGCGACGGCGCGAAGACGGTGAACATCTCCACGATGTCGGCGCTGGTGGTGGCCGGCACCGGCGCCAAGGTCGTCAAGCACGGCAACCGGGCCGCCTCGTCGGCGTCCGGCTCCTCCGACGTCCTGGAGAAGCTCGGCGTGAACCTCGACCTGACGCCCCAGCGCGTCGCCGAGGTCGCGGAGGAGGCGGGCATCACCTTCTGCTTCGCCGTGAAGTTCCATCCGGCGCTGCGCCATGTCGCCGCGGCCCGCGGCCAGTTGGGCATCCGTACGGTCTTCAACGCCCTCGGCCCGCTGACCAACCCGGCCAAGGTCAGGTCCCAGGCGGTCGGTGTCGCGGACCCCCGGCTGGCGCCGATGATCGCGGGCGTCCTGGCCGAGCGCGGCAATTCCTCCCTGGTGTTCCGCGGCGACGACGGGCTCGACGAGCTGACCACGACGTCCACCTCCCGCGTCTGGGTCGTCCGGGACGGCAAGGTCACCGAGGAGAGCTTCGACCCGCGGGACGTCGGCCTCGAACTGGTGCCGGTGGAGGCGCTGCGGGGCGGGGACCCGTCGTACAACGCGGAGGTCGCCCGGCGGCTGCTGGACGGCGAGAAGGGCCCCGTACGAGACGCGGTGCTGCTGAACTCGGCGGCCGCCCTGGTGGCCCTCGACCCGGGCCCCGGCACCCTCGCCGAGCAGCTCGGCGCCCAGATGGCCAAGGCCGCGGAGTCGATCGACTCGGGGTCGGCCAAGCGGGTGCTGGAGCGGTGGGTGGCCGCCAGCAACGCATGACATGAGCGGTCGGCGGTCCCGCGATCCGGACACGGGTTGCGGGACCGCGATCACTTCACGTACTTTCCTGTCCAGGTCATGAGTGACAGTCATGAGGCCCCGGCCGACTGTCCGGCAACCCTCCGTCCGTGGCGGGGTGCCCCGGGTGAGGACCAGGTCGTAGGCAGCGAGGTCTACGGCAAGCGCGGACCCCTCGTACACCAGGGGTCCTGGTCGTCGAGGGAGCCTTCTGTGAGCAAGCGAATGCGATAGGGCGTAGAGCCCCGCCTCCGCGTACCCCTTTCACCTTCCCCACGCTTGAGCCGTGCGCGCTCGCGTGGTGGTTCCGCCTTGCTTCTCACGGGAGTTCACCATGTCCGTCTCCACCGCTGCCGCCGTCCAGACCGTTTGTTCCCCGCTGCCCGTTCTGGGGGAGGATGTCACCGTCCCGCTCGTCACGGGCGGCGAAGTCACCTATGCCGCGCTCGACTACGCGGCCAGCGCCCCCGCCCTCCAGCGCGTCTGGGACGACGTGGCGGCCTACGCCCCCTACTACGGCAGCGTCCACCGCGGCGCCGGCTACCTCTCCCAGCTCTCCACCGACCTCTTCGAGAACGCCCGCAGGACCGTCGCCGAGTTCCTCGACTGCCGCGACGCCGACCAGGTGATCTTCACCCGGTCCACCACCGACTCCCTCAACCTGCTCGCCGCCGCGCTCCCCGCCGACTGCCATGTCTTCGTCTTCGAGACCGAGCACCACGCCTCGCTGCTGCCCTGGAAGGACGCCCGGGTCAGCTACCTCGACGCCCCGCGCAGCCCGCGCGAGGCGGTCGCGACCCTGGAGCGGGCCCTCGCCGACCGTACTGTGTCCATTGAAGGCGGCCACGGCCCGGCCCTCGTCTGCGTCACGGGCGCCTCCAACGTCACCGGCGAGCTGTGGCCGGTCCGCGAACTGGCCGCCGCCGCCCACGCGCACGGTGCCCGGATCGTCCTGGACGCCGCCCAGCTGGCCCCCCACCACCCGGTGTCGGTCCAGGACCTGGACGTCGACTGGGTCGCCTTCTCCGGCCACAAGCTGTACGCCCCCTTCGGCTCCGGTGTGCTGGCCGGCCGCGCCGACTGGCTGCGCGCGGCCGAGCCGTACCTGGCGGGCGGCGGCGCCAGCCGCGGGGTCAGCCGCCGTGCGGACGGGGGAGTGGCCGTGGAGTGGCACGAGACCGCTGCCCGCCACGAGGCCGGCTCCCCGAACGTCATCGGCGTCTACTCCATCGCCTCCGCCTGCAAGGCCCTGACCGAGGCCGGTTTCGACACCCTGGTGGCCCGCGAGGAGTACCTGATCCGCAAGGTCAGGCAGGGACTGGCCGAGGTCCCGCAGGTCCGCGTCCTCTCCCTCTTCGGCGACGACGCCCCGCGCGTCGGCGTGATCTCCTTCGTCGTCGAGGGCTGGAACAGCTCGCACTTCGCCGCGGCGCTCTCCGCCGAGTACGGCATCGGGGTCCGCGACGGCCTGTTCTGCGCGCACCCACTCGTCCGCACCCTGCTGGGCAGCGACCCGCAGACCCAGGGCGAGTGCGGCGCTCCGGAGGCCGCGCCCGGCGAGAAGTCCCTCAACGCCGTCCGCGTCAGCTTCGGCGCGGGCACGCCGGACGAGCACGTCGACCGGTTCGTGAACGCCGTGAAGGAACTGGTCCGGGACGGCGCCAAGTGGCAGTACCGCACCGAGGACGGGCGCTGCGTCCCGGCCGTCTGATCGCCGTACGTCACCGCGGTATACGCTCCCCCTGTCAGCCGGACTCTTGACGGGGGAGCACGGGGTGGACGCGCTGCGCGCGGCGGATCCGCGGCGGATCGGGCCGTACGAGGTCCTGGGCAGGCTCGGCGCGGGCGGGATGGGCGAGGTGTATCTCGCCGAGTCGCGCACCGGACTCAGGCTCGCGGTGAAGGTGGTGCGCGCCGAGCACGCCGAGGACCGCACCTTCCGGGCCCGGTTCCGTCATGAGGTGCGGGCCGCGCAGACCGTCGGCGGGGCGGGCACGTACACCGCGCGGGTGGTGGACGCCGACACCGGCGCGGAACGGCCCTGGATGGCAACGGAGTTCGTGGAGGGCCCGAACCTGCGGGACGCGGTGCTGGACGGGGGCGCGCTGCCCCGGTCGGCGGTACGGGTCCTGGCGGGGGCCCTCGGGGAGGCGCTCGCCGCCATCCACGCCAAGGGGATGGTCCACCGCGACCTGAAGCCCTCCAACATCCTGCTGGGCGCGGACGGCCCCCGGGTCATCGACTTCGGGATCGTACGGGCCCTGGAGGCCACGGCGCTGACCCGCACCGGCGCGGTGGTGGGCTCGGTCGGCTATGTCTCGCCCGAGCAGATCCGCAACGGCGGCCAGGTGGGACCGCCGAGCGACGTCTTCTCCCTGGGCGCGGTCCTGGCCTACGCGGCGGCCGGACGCGAGCCGTTCGGCGAGGGCCAGGACTCGGTGATCCTGCTGCGCATCCTGACCCGCGACTTCGACCTGTCCGGGGTGCCGGAAGACCTACGCCCGCTGGTGGCGGCCTGCCTGCGAGAGGACCCACTGGAGCGCCCGACCCCCGCGGACCTCCTGACGTCCACCGGCCACACCCCGGCCTCACTGCGCACCGGCATCCGCCCGGGCTGGTACGCGGCCACCCCCGACCCCACACCGCCCCACGCCACACCCCACTGGATCCCGGCGGCCCACGCGACCGGCGTGGAGTACGCGGCCCCGCACACCCCCACACCGCCGACTCCCGCGTTGGCGCCGGGGGCTGCCGTGCCCGGCACGGATGCTGCCGCGTCCTTGATCGACGCCGGTGTGCCGGGGGCTCACATGGTCGCGTCCGGGCCTGGCGGCAGGGTTTCTGCGTCCGGCGTTGCCGCGCCTGCGACGGATGTCGATGCGTCTGCGTCGCACGGTGCCGTGTCCGGCGCGGGTGGTGCCGCGTCTTTGATCGACGCCGGTGTGCCGGGGGCTGACAGCACCGCGTCCGTGACTGATGCCGACCAGTCTGCGACCGGAAGTGCCCTGCCCGTCGCCGACATCGCCGCGTCCGTGGCGGATGGCGCCGCACCGGTGGCCGAGGCAGCCGCATCCGCGCCCGATGTTCCCGCGTCCGTGAGCGCTGCCGTTGCTCCGCCCGTGGCTGAAGTCCCCGTGCCCGATACGTACGCGAGCTCCGTCACCCCGGCCGGTGCGGTGGCTCCCGGGCGGCGGCGGTTGTTGAAGGTCTTGGCCGGTGGGGCCTTCGTTGCCGCGGGGGCCGGGGTCGGAGGGTGGCTCTGGCAGCGGGGGGCGGGGAGTGAGGGCGAGGGAGGAGGCACGTCCGTGGGGGCGCCCCGACCGAGCGGGGACCGTACCGGCGGGCCCGCCGTGCTGCGGTGGCAGTACGACGTCGGCGGCCTCGGCGGGCTGGACGGCCCCTGCGTCGCCCTCTCCCCGGACGGCTCCGCCGTCTACGTAGGCAGCTCCAGCGGCACCCTGCACGCCGTCTCCCGCACGGGAAGCCGCCGCTGGAAGATCAAGCTCGGTGACGACGTCTCGACCCCCGTGGTCACCGCGGCCGGTGTCTACTGCGTGACCTGGGACCACGACCGCAACCTGCGCCGCCTGCGCGCCGTGGCCCTCGACGGCACCCCGAAGTGGCAGCAGACCCTCGGCGACCACGGTTACGGCATCCCGGTCCTGCTCGGCGACCACGTGCTCGTCGTCATGGGCAGCACCGACGCGGGAGGCCTGCGCTGCGTCGCCCCCGACGGCAGCGAGCGCTGGCTCGTGACGACCCCCGCCGGCCCCACCGGCATCCCGCTGGTCGCGGGCGGCGTGGTCTACACCGGCAGCTACGGAGACCGGCTGCTGGCGCTGGACGCCACGGACGGCTCCCGGAAGTGGTCGGTGCCGGGAGGGGCCGACGTGACGGTGTCGGTGCTGGCCGGCACGACGCTGCTCGCTGACTCCGCCCCCGGCCTGCAGGGCTTCCGTAGCACGGACGGCAGGCGGCTGTGGCGCAATCCGGACAGCAGCCCGACGGCCCCGGTCCCCGGCAACCGGTCCCTCGCCGTCGCCACCGAGAACGGCGGCGTCTACGCGCTGCGGGCCGCCGACGGCACCAAGGCGTGGACGCGCCAAGTCGGCGACGGCACCTCTTCGCTTCCCGGCGCGGTGGTGTCCGGCGACACCGTGTACGCCCGCGTCGACAACCGCATCCAGACCCTGGCCCTGGTCGACGGCAGGCCACGCTGGAGCGCGGACATCGGCCGGAGTCAGGGCGACGACCAGCACACCCCGGTCGTCCGCGCCGGCCGCCTCTACGTCCCCTCGGGCACGGGGATCGCGGCGGTCGACGTGACCATCTAGCCGTCCCGACCGAGCGGGCTAGTTGTCCAGCCCGATCGAGAACGCCGCCTCGAGGTCGTGCTGCGAGTACGTGCGGAAGGCCACGTGCGTGTCCGTTCCCTCCACCCCGGGGATCTTGCTGATCCGGCCCGGGATGACCTCCGCCAGCTCCTCGTGCTCCTTGACCCGCACCATCGCGATCAGGTCGTACGTACCGGTGACGGAGAAGACCTCGCTCACCGAGTCCAGCGAAGCGATCTGCTCCGCGATCTCGGGGATCCGGTCCACGCTGGTCTTGATGAGGACGATCGCGGTGATCACGGCTGTTTCTCTCCCTCGGGGGCCTCGCTGGGGATCTCACCCTACTCGCGGTCCAGCCGGCTCGGTCGTTCTGCCGGGGGTCCGGGGGCCGCCCCCCGGGAAGACACGGCAGTCGTCCGCCCGAACCGCACCCACGCGAAGACGAAGCCCAGCGAGAAGCCCACCAGATGGGCCAGATAGGCCACCCCCGGGCCCTGGGAGGCGCGGCCCGCCGCCAGCCACTGGATGGCCGCCCAGAAGGGCAGGACGACCCAGGCCGGGAAGCGCAGTGGGAGGAAGAACAGGAAGGGGAGGAGACTGGTGACACGGGCATCGGGGAACAGGTACAGGAACGCTCCGAGCACCGCCGAGATCGCCCCGGACGCGCCCACCAGCGACTGCTGGGACGAGGCGTTGGCGGCCGCGTAGCCGATCAGCGCGAGATAGCCGCAGCCGACGTAGAACAGCGTGAACTGCACGCGGCCCATCCGCTCCTCGGTCATCGCCCCGAAGACGTAGAGGAAGAGCATGTTGCCGAGCAGATGCACCCAGCTGCCGTGCACGAACAGGGCCGTGGCGGGAGTGAGGGCCTCCTGCGCCGGCTGCTCGAACAGCTTCGCGGGGACGACCCCCCAGTGCCGGAAGTACGCCCGCTGCACGGCGAGCAGCGCGTCCCCCGTGCCGTACGCCGGATTGAGCCCGGACGCCGGACCCATCACGAAGATCAGGCAGCACAGGGCGATGAAGGTGTACGTCATCGGCGCCGGCGTGCCCCGAACCGCCCTGAAGGTCCTCGCGGCCACCGTGCTCCAGTTGCTGATCATGGACACAGAGCATGACGTAAGGGGACGCACTCCCGCAGACCGCCTCGCCGCCATGGACGCACCAGCGACGAGTCCCCACCAGGCCGTAGGGTTACGAGCCACACGCGTCGGGCAGATGGCGCGTCACGGACACTAGAAGGAAGCGAACAGCCACGATGCCGGTTCCCCTGCCTACCGCCACGACGCGGTGGCGCTGCTCCCTCTGCGGCAACCTCACGCGTTTCGACGTGACGCGCGCCTCGAAGGTCGTCGAGTACGTCCATCTCGACCTGGCCGGAGAGCCGAAGGTCGAGGAGCGCGAGGTGGTCAGTGAGACCATCGAGTCGGTCCGCTGCCGCTGGTGCAACGCGGTGGACCAGGTGGAACTGGTGGACAGGCCGGGCGCCGACTCCTGACCGGGAGCGGCCCCGTACGGATATTGGGGTGTGACGGATGGTGGAGACCGCAGGCGGGGGGCCGGGCGACGGCACCGCTGAGGTGCTTGACCGTCCGCTGCCCGACGGCGTGCGACGCCGTGTCGTACAGATCGTCTCGGACGGTTTCGGCGGGCTGACCGTCGGCGAACTGCCCGCCCAGTTGCGGCAGTACGCCCGGTTCGCCCCGAACCGCCGGGCGAAGTTCGCCGGGAACGCCATGGCGGCGGCCCTGGAGACCGACGCCCTGTTCCGGCAGCGCATCGGCGAGAAACTGAGAGAGGCCCAGCCGGAACTCGCCGGCGCCCTCGACTCCGGCTCGCCGCCCCCGGCCGCGGACCCGCTCGACGTGGCGGCCGCGGCCTATGTACTGCGCCCCACGGGCTGGGTGAAGCTGGTCACCGCGGCCGGCGAGGAGGCCCAGCGGGCGGACGCCGAGCGCGCGGACGAGGAGAGCCGGGCCGAACTGGAGCGGCTGCGCGAGGAGCTCGACCGTGCCCGGGAGCAGACCCGGGCCGACACCGAGCGACTGCGTACCGAGCTGGAGACGGCGAAGAAGGAAGCGGAATCGCTTCACCGCAAGCTCCGGGCGGCCCTGAGCGACGTCAAGCGCGGCGAGGCGGCCCTGCGCAAGGTCCAGGGCGAGATCGAGGCCGTGCGGGCCGAGGGGCAGGCCCAGGTGTCCGCCGCCGAGAGCGAGACCCGGCGGCTCAAGGCCCGCCTGGGGGAGGCCGAGGCCGCCCTGGAGGCGACCCGGCGGGCCGCCCGGGAGGGGCGCAGCGTCGAGGACATGCGGGTACGGCTGCTGCTCGACACCGTGCTGGAGGCGGCCCAAGGGCTGCGCCGGGAACTGGCGTTGCCGCCCGTCTCGGTCCGTCCGGCCGAGACCGTGGATGCGGTCGAACCGGGACGAATGACCCCGAAGGACATTGCCGCGCGGGCCTTGTCGGACAGTGATCCGGCCATTCTCGACCAGCTTCTCGCCCTGCCGCAGGCGCACTTGGTGGTCGACGGCTACAACGTCACCAAGACCGGCTATCCGCAGATGCCGCTGGAGAAGCAGCGCCTGCGGCTGCTCGGCCAGCTCTCGCAGCTCGCCGCGCAGACCGGCGCCGAGGTGACCTGTGTCTTCGACGGCGCCGAACTGGCGGCGCCGGTCCTGCTCGCCCCGCCGCGCGGCGTCCGGGTGCTGTTCTCCAAGCCGGGCGTCACGGCCGACGAGCTCATTCGCCAGCTGGTGCGCGCGGAGCCGCCGGGGCGTCCGGTCATCGTCGCCTCGACCGACCGCGAGGTGGCCGACGGGGTCGCCAGGGCCGGTGCCCGACCCGTCGCGTCTGCGGTGCTTCTGAAGCGACTGTCCTGAACATTCAACGTGCATATGCAATGCCCGAATTGACCGGACTGTCGCTCAACGTAGCGTCAATCGGAGATCACTGCATGTGAGTTGTGTGCAAAGAATGCCCTGCGGGACGGGATTTTTTGGTGTGAGGATTTGAACTGATCACAGCAAGGTCACTAGGGTCAGGGCTCGAACCTCCACACGGGTGATCACTCAAAAGAAGGAGCCCGTCTCCGTGGCGTCCCACCGTCGACCGAAGCAGCCGAGCCGCACGCGCGTGACCGTGCTGACCACCGCAGCCGCCGCCGCCGTCGCCCTGAGCGCGAACGCCGCCAACGCGGCACCGAGCGAGAAGCTCAGCAAGGGCGAGGTCAAGGCGAAGGTCGACAAGCTCTACGAGCAGGCGGAGCAGGCCACCGAGAAGTACAACGGGGCCAAGGAGAAGCAGGAGAAGCTCCAGAAGGAGATCTCCACCATCCAGGACAACGTCGCCCGCGGCCAAGAGGACCTCAACAAGCTGCGCGACGGCCTGGGTTCGATGGCCAGCGCCCAGTACCGCTCGGGTGGCATAGACCCGTCCGTCCAGCTCTTCCTCTCCTCGAACCCGGACGACTACCTCGACAAGGCGTCCACGCTCGACCAGTTGAGCAGCCAGCAGGTCGAGGCCCTGAAGAAGATTCAGGACAAACAGCGCGAACTCGCCCAGGAGCGGGCAGAGGCCACCGACAAGCTCAAGGACCTCTCCTCCACCCGCACCGAGCTGGGCAAGAAGAAGAAGGAAGTCCAGGGCAAGCTCGCCGAGGCGCAGAGGCTCCTCAACACGCTGACGGCCAAGGAGAAGGCGGCGCTCGCCGCCGAGCAGAGCCGCGCCAGCCGCTCCTCCACCGAGCGCGTGGACCTCGGCAACGACACCTCCGCCTCCGGCCGGGCCTCCGCCGCGTTCTCCGCCGCCCAGAGCAAGATCGGCTCGCCCTACGTCTACGGCGCCTCCGGTCCCTCCTCCTTCGACTGCTCGGGCCTGACCTCTTGGGCCTACGCTCAGGCCGGCGTCTCCATCCCGCGCACCTCCCAGGCCCAGGCGGGCTACGGCGCTCACCTCTCCATGAGCCAGCTCCAGGTCGGCGACCTGGTGTTCTTCTACGGCGACCTGCACCACGTCGGCCTCTACGCCGGTAACGGCCAGGTGCTGCACGCCCCGCACACCGGTGCCGTCGTGCGCTACGAGTCGATCAACAACATGCCGTTCCAGTTCGGCGTCCGCGTCTGACCCTGCGGCTGCCGCCCGAACGGGCGATTCGCGACAACCGAAACTGACTTCACGACCCGCTCCTGACCTGCGTCGGCGGCGGGTCGTCGCGTTGTGTGACCGGTCGACGGGCTTTGGACGCTACGTGTCCGCGCGGCTACTGTCTGGCGAGTTTCCGAACAGTCAGCCGTCCGCCAGCGGAAGGAGCGCGGCTTCCCGTGGGGTCCCATCGCCGCCTTGTACCGTCCGGGTTCAACCGGGGCGCCGTCGTCCTGTGCGTCCTGTCCGCCGCCGCCGCGGCCCTCGGCGCCGTACCCGCGGCCGCCGCGCCGCACGGCGACCCCCGTGCCGAGGTGGACCGCCTCTACCAGGAGGCGGAGAAGGCGACCGAGGCCTTCGACAAGGCCGGCGAACGCGCGGGCGTGCTGCGCAGGCAGGTCAGCGACGCACGGGACCACATCGCCCGTCAGCAGGAGCGCATCAACACCATGCGGGACGAGCTCGGTTCGCTGGCCGGCGCCCAGTACCGCTCCGGCGGCATCGACCCCACCGTGGCCCTGCTCTTCTCCGACGACCCGGACGACTACCTCGACAAGGCGTCCACGCTCGACCGGATCGGCGCCCACCAGGCCGGCCGGCTCAAGGAGCTCCAGTCGGCCCTGCGTGAACTCGCCCAGGAGCGCAGCGAGACGGTCGGCAAACTCACCGAGCTGGAGCGGAGCCGCAAGGCCGTCGCCGTGCACAAGCGGACCGTCGAGAAGAAGCTCGCCGAGGCCCGCAAGCTCCTCAACTCCCTGCCGGACGCGGAGCGCGCCGCCTACGAACGGGCCACCCGCGGCGCCCGCCAGTTCATGCCGGAGCTCTCGGGCGCCGCCGCCCCGGCCGGCCGCGCGGCCGCCGCCCTCGCCGCCGCCCGCTCCGCCCTCGGCCGCCCCTACGTCTGGGGCGCCAACGGGCCCTCCGGCTTCGACTGTTCGGGGCTGATGCAGTGGTCGTACGCGCACGCCGGGGTCCAGCTGCCGCGCACCTCGCAGGAGCAGAGGTACGCGGGGCGGCGGATCCCGCTCTCCCAGGTGCGCCCCGGTGACCTGGTCGTCTACCGCTCCGACGCCGGTCATGTGGCGATGTACGCGGGCAACGGCCAGGTGATCCACGCGCCCCACCCCGGCGCACCGGTGCGCTACGACCCGGTCGGGATGATGCCCATCTCCTCGGTCACCCGGGTCTGACCCGGCGCGTCGGGCCGTACGATCGGGAAGTGGCTGGTCGCAGACGGGCGTGGCGCTCGGGAGTGGTGGGACTCTGTCTGCTGCTCGTTCCCCTGACCGGGTGCGGCGGCGGACGGACGGCCGCCGACTCCGCGCGCACCGAGGTGCAGCAGGTGCTCGACCGGCGGGCGGCGGCGCTTCTCGGCCACGACGAGACGGCGTACGGCAGGACGGGCTCGCGCACGCAGTACGACAACCTCCGCACCGTCCCGCTGGACTCCTGGACCTACCGGCTGACCGGCCTGCACCGCACCGGCTCCACGGCCACCGCCGCCGCCGAGCTCCGCTACCGGCTGCGCGGCATCGACAAGGCCCCCGTGACCACCGGCCGCACGCTCACGCTGCGGCGCACGGCCGGCGGGCAGTGGTACGTCGCCGCCGACAGGCCCGCGAAGAAGGCGGCCCAGCAGTTGTGGGACCAGGGCGCGGTGACGGCCGTCAAGGGCGGGCACAGCCTGATCCTCGGGGTCGGACAGTCGGCCGACATGCTGCACACCTACGCGCGGCTCGCCGACCGCGCGGTGCCCGCCGTCTCCCAGGCGTGGGGCACGCACTGGACGCGGCGGATCGTCGTGCTCGTTCCGCAGTCCCTGGAGGGCATGGCGGGCGTCCTCGGCTCACCCGCCTCCTCCTACCGCGGGATCGCCGCCGTCACCACCGCCGAGGCGGGCGGCTCGGGCCGGGCGCCCGCGGACCGGGTCGTGATCAACCCGGAGGCGTACGCCCTTCTCGGCGACGTCGGCAAACAGGTCGTGCTCACCCATGAGACGACCCATGTGGCGACCCGTGCGGACACCACCCCGGCCACGCCGCTGTGGCTGTCCGAGGGCTACGCCGACTGGATCGGCTACCTCGGCACGGGCCGCACGCCCGGCGAGGCCGCGCCCGAACTGGCGCGGGCCGTCCGGGAGGACCGGGTGCCGGCCGGTCTGCCCGCCGACAAGGACTTCGGCTTCGACAGCGACCCCACCAGGCTCGCCCAGGCCTATGAGAGCGGCTGGCTGGCCTGCCGGATGATCGCCGACCGCTGGGGCGAGGTCCGCCTCGGCGAGTTCTACCGGGCCGTCGGCGGGCACGGGAAGCGGACGGGCGCGGTCGAGGGCGCGCTGCGGAAGGTGCTCGGCACGACGCCCGAGGCGTTCTCCGCGCAGTGGCAGGACTACGTGCGGGCTCAGCTGGGCTGAGCGAGCAGGTCGAGGGCCTCGCGCAGCCACTCGCGCTCCGCCCGGCCCGTCGCCCGCGCCACCCGCAGCATGCCCTGCCGGAACAGATCGTCGGCCTCCTCGGCCCGTACGGGCTCCCCGTCCCGGTAGAAGAAGCTCGCCGGGGTCTCCAGGAAGTCCAGCCGGCGGCGGAGCACGGCGGCCTGCTCCGCCCGGTCCGGCAGGTGCCGCAGAAAGGCCAGCACCGTGTTGAAGCGGACCTGGTCCGTGATGTCCGTCTGCTTGGGGTGCCGCAGCCGCTCATGGAGGTCCTCGCGGCCGGCGTCGGTCAGTGACAGCACGCGGCGTGGGGCGGCGCTCGCACCCTCCGTCATGTGCTGGTCGAGCCTGCCCGCGGCCACCAGGCGGGCGATCGCCGGGTAGAGCGCGCCGTCGCTGACCGGGCGGACATGGCCGCTCAGTGCCTTGATGCGTTCCTTCAGCTCGTATCCGTGCAGCGGCTGCTCGGCCAGGAAGCCCAGGATCGACAGTTCGAGCACGCGGTTCCTCCTTGCGGACGTAGTGACCCCATGGTACCTCTAATCGAGCTACATCGATTAGAGGTACGCAGCCGTCATGAGGGGGCACGCACCATGACCACCCACCGCAAGCAGCTCATATCGCTGGCCCACCCCGTCTACTTCTCGCTCCTCGCCTCTGTCGCCTCCGGGATCATCAACACCGTCTGGGTGTCCCGGCTCGGCGGAGCCGCGGTCGCGGCCGTCGCCGTCGCGACCAACACCGAGAACGTGCTGCTCGGCGTCGCCCTGGTCTTCGCCTCCGGTACGACCGTGCTGGTCGCGCATGCCAGAGGGGCCCGGGATCCGGGGGCCGTACGGGCCGCGGTGCGCGGGGGATGGGCGCTGTTCGCGCTGGTCACGCCGGTGGTCGTGGCAGGCGGGCTGCTGCTGCGCGGGCCGCTGGCCGAGCTGGTGCTCGGTGCGGACGGGGGCGCCGCGCCGGCCCTCGCGGCCGCCTACTTCGCGATCTCCCTGCCGGGCATGGCCGTCTTCTTCGCCCAGCAGCTCGTGGACGGCATCCTCAAGGGCACCGGCGACACCCGCACCCCGATGCGGCTCGCCCTGCTGGCCAACGGGCTGATCCTGGTCTGCGACCCGGTCCTCATCCACCTGTACGGCGTCCGCGGCGCCGCCGCCTCGACCGTGCTGTGCCGCTGCGCCGCGCTCGCGGTGGGACTGCGCGCCCTGCGCCGGAACGCCCTGCTGCGGACGGCGGGGCGGGCCCGCCCCGCCGAGCCGGTGCCCGCGGCCCTGCGCCGGACGCTGGCCTGCGGGCTGCCCATGTCCGCCGACTTCACCGTGCGGCAGGGCGGGACACTGGTGCTGGTGGCGATCGTGGCGCGGCTCGGGGTGACCGCGGTGGCCGCCTACGCGATCGCGTACAAGGTGATGTACATCGCCACGATGGCCTTCTACTCCGTACGCCAGGCCGCCTCGATCCACACCGCACACACCCGCGGCGCAGGCAGGGACGCACGCCGGGAGATAGGCCGGCAGGCGGTATTGCTCTCGGGGGCACTGGGGCTCACCTCGGCCGCACTGTTCGCGGCCACGGCCCCGTGGATCATGGCCGCGTTCGGAGCCGGACCCGACGTCGCCCACCAGGGCGTGCTGTTCCTGCGCTGCGTGGGCCCCTACCTCCTCCTGATGGCCTGCTTCATCGCACTCGGCGGAGTCTTCGAGGGCAGCGGCGGAGCCCCGGCCCTGCTACGCGTAACGCTGCTCGGCACAGCAGTCCAACTCCCCCTGGCCCAAGCCCTGTCCCCCCTCGGCCTCCCGGGCGTCTGCCTGGCACTGGCACTGGCGATGACACTCCAGTACGGCTTCGCGGCGCTGCTGTTCAGACGGTCCCGGAACCGGGAGGAGTCGAAGACCCCGTTCGCCCGGGTGGCTTGACCTGGCGGGGGCGCTGTTCCAGGGACTGGGTCGAGGAGTACGGGGCGTGCGCCCGTCCCTGAGCCTCCGGCTCGCTCTGCCGGGGAGGGCAGCGGGGTTTGTTCGGTACGTGTGGCCCGACCCGGCCGGGGGGGCGGGGGTTGGGGTCTGCCTGGCCGGTCGGGCGGTTGCGAGGGTGGCAGCGGTTGTCGGGTGACGAAGGCGGGCGGGGCTTGGGGGCGACGGGGTCTGGTGTGTGGAGTCCGGGGCACGGGTGCACCGCCCGGGGCGTCCGTGCCGCCCGGGGCCTCCCCCCGTCCGCCGCGCGGCCCCTGCTCAGGAAGAGACCGGGGTTTCGTTCGGGTGGGTCGGCTGGCTCGGGACCTGGGGGGTGCCGGGGGTGGAGACCGTGGTGTGCCACAGGGTGTGGGCGGCCAGGAGTGTCGTGGTGAGAAGCAGGCCGTTGCGCAGGAGCAGGAGGGTCGTGCCGTACAGGTCGCTTGCCACGACGTGGGCGAAGCCGATCGGGAACTCCAGGACCGTGACGAAGGCCGCCGTCACCAGGAGAAGGGCGGGCAGGCCCATGCGGCTGTGGCGGAAGCACAGGCAGACGGCGGCCAGGCCGATCAGCCACACCAGGTACTGCGGACTGATCACCCGGCTGGTCACCGTGAACATCAGCACCGCCGTGAAGGCCGCCTCCGCGAGCGCCTGAGGCGGGAAGCTGGTCGCCCGCAGCCGCCACAGCACCAGCCAGCCGAAGGCCGCGCCGGTGAGCGCCAGGGCGGCCGTGCTCACCAGGCCGACGTACGGGCCGAGGAACTCCACCGAGCCGTAGTTCAGCAGCACCTGGCCGTGCCAGCCGAAGTGCCGTCCCACATGGAAGACCAGCGCGCCCAGCGACTCCACCTCGGTGCCCCGGCCGCGCTGGGCGGTGAGGAAGGTGAAGGCACCGGGCATGGCCACCGAGAACAGCACCGCCAGCGCGCCCGCGGTCACCGCCGCCGCGGCCCACGCCCGGCGCCGCACGGCCCCCACGAGCAGCAGCACCGGCCACACCTTGACCATCGCCCCGAAACCCGCCAGCACACCCATCACCCGGGGGTGCCGGGCTCCAGCGAGCAGCGCGGCGACCGCCACCGCGGTCACCATCAGGTCGTAGCGCGCGTACACCGTGGGGCCGAGCAGCGGGACGCCGGCCACCCACACCCAGGCACCTCGCAGTGACGCGTCGGGACGCCGGCCCGCGTACAGCAGCAGCGCCAGGACGGTCAGGTCGGCGAGGCAGGCCAGGACGAAGAACGCCGTGGTGTAGCCGAGGAAGGGCAGGACACCGGGGGCGAGGATCGCCAGCGCCGCCGCGGGCGGGTACTGCCAGGTCACGTCGCCCACCGGGAAGCTGCCGTGGCGCAGCACCTCGTACCAGCCGTGGTAGATCACGGACACGTCGGTCGTGACGTCCACCCCCGGGATGACGAACACCCGCAACACGAGGAGCACCAGCACCACTCGGGTGAGGCCCCAGGCACCCAGCAGCCACACCGGGGACCGCCCCGCGCCCGTCCTGTTCACCTGAACCCCTGTTCGTCCGACTGCGGTGGGTGCGGACCCATGATCCCCCGTCGGCCTGTGCGAGTGCCATGAAGCACGGCCGCGGGCGCCCGTGCCCCTCGTGCGCCGGTTGGGTAGGGTCGTCGGCGATGCACAACACCCTGATCGTGACCAACGACTTCCCGCCCCGGCCGGGCGGCATCCAGGCGTTCCTGCACAACATGGCGCTGCGTCTGGACCCCGACCGGCTGGTCGTCCACGCCTCCACCTGGAAGCGGAGCCGGGAGGGTGTCGAGGCGACGGCCGCGTTCGACGCCGACCAGCCCTTCACCGTCGTACGCGACCGTACGACGATGCTGCTGCCGACGCCGGGGGCGACCCGGCGGGCGGTCGGGCTGCTGCGCGAGCACGGGTGCACCTCGGTGTGGTTCGGGGCCGCGGCCCCGCTCGGGCTGATGGCCCCGGCGCTGCGCAGGGCCGGCGCCGAGCGGCTGGTGGCCACCACCCACGGGCACGAGGCCGGCTGGGCCCAGCTGCCCGCCGCACGGCAGCTGCTGCGCCGGATCGGCGAGTCCACCGACACGATCACCTACCTCGGCGAGTACACGCGCTCGCGGATCGCCGGCGCGCTGACGCCGCAGGCGGCCGGCCGGATGGTCCAGCTGCCCCCGGGCGTCGACGAGAAGACCTTCCATCCGGAGTCGGGCGGCGACGAGGTACGGGCGCGGCTCGGGCTGACCGAGCGGCCGGTGGTGGTGTGCGTCTCGCGCCTCGTGCCGCGCAAGGGGCAGGACACGCTGATCCGGGCCATGCCGGCGATCCTCGCCAAGGAGCCGGACGCCGTCCTGCTGATCGTCGGCGGCGGGCCGTACGAGCAGGACCTGCGCCGGCTCGCCCGGGAGACCGGGGTCGCCGACTCGGTGCGCTTCACCGGCGCCGTGCCCTGGTCGGAGCTGCCCGCGCACTACGGCGCCGGGGACGTCTTCGCCATGCCGTGCCGGACCCGGCGCGGCGGGCTGGACGTCGAGGGGCTCGGGATCGTCTATCTGGAGGCCTCGGCCACCGGGCTGCCGGTCGTCGCCGGCGACTCGGGCGGGGCGCCCGACGCGGTGCTCGACGGGGAGACCGGATGGGTCGTGCGGGGCGGCTCCCCCGAGGACGCCGCCGACCGGATCGTCACGCTCCTCGGGGACCCCGAACTGCGCCGCCGGATGGGGGAGCGCGGGCGGCAGTGGGTCGAGGAGAAGTGGCGGTGGGACCTGCTCGCCGAGCGGCTCAAGGCGCTGCTGTGAAGCGGCTCAGGGCGCCGCTGTAAAAGGCTGCTGCCCTGTAAAAAGCTGCTGCAAAGGTTCGATTCAGACCCTGCCGGTCCTCTAGGCGGAACCGGAAAATCCGCACATGCTGCGCGCATGACAGCAAAACTGATGCAGCGTCAGCTGACGAGACGTCAAGTCCTGGGCATGGTCGCCCTCCAGACCGCCGCCACGGCCGGTCTCACCCGCATCGGTCTCCAGTCCGCCCACGCCGCCGAACCGGCCGCCGCCGAGAGCTCCCCCGCGATCGTCGTCGGCTCCGGCTACGGCGGCGCCGTCGCCGCCCTGCGCCTCGGCCAGGCCGGCATCCGCACCCTCGTGATCGAGATGGGCCGGCTGTGGAACACCGCCGGTTCCGACGGCAAGGTCTTCTGTTCCACCAGCGCCCCGGACGAGCGCTCCATGTGGTTCCGCACCCGCACCGAGGCGCCGCTGGCCACGTTCCTGTGGCTGGACCTCGTCAACAAGAACATCAGCTCCTACCCGGGCGTCCTGGACCGGGTGCACTACGACAACATGTCCGTGTACGTCGGGCGGGGCGTCGGCGGCGGCTCCCTGGTCAACGGCGGGATGGCGGTCACCCCGCTCCAGTCGTACTTCACCGAGCAGTTCCCGACCGTGGACGCCACGGAGATGTACGGCACGTACTTCCCGCGCGCCCGTTCCATGCTCGGCGTGAACACCGTCGACCCGGCCTGGTTCGAGTCGACCGAGTGGTACAAGTTCGCCCGCACCTCCCGCAAGGCGGCCGCCAACGCGGGCCTGAAGACCACCTTCGTGCCGAACGTCTACGACTTCGGCTACATGCAGCGCGAGGCGGCCGGCACGGCCACCAGGTCGGCGCTCGCCGGCGAGGTCATCTACGGCAACAACTACGGCAAGCGCAGCCTCGACAGGACGTATCTCGCCGCCGCGCTCGGCACCGGCAACGTCACCATCCACACGCTGGAGAAGGTGAAGGCCGTCAGCAGGGCGAGCGACGGGACGTACGTCCTGACCGCCGACCGGATCGACACCACGGGCGCGGTCGTCGAGACCAAGCAGTACAGCTGCACCTACCTCTTCCTGGGCGGCGGCAGCCTGGGCACCACCGAACTCCTGGTCCGCGCCCGGGACACCGGCACCCTGCCCGACCTGAACTCCAGCGTGGGCGCGGGCTGGGGCACCAACGGCAACACCATGCTCGGGCGCGCCAACCACATCTGGGACACGGTCGGCGCCAACCAGGCGACCATGCCCGTCCTGGGCATCGACGACTGGGCCAACACCGACAACCCGGTCTTCGCCGAGATCGCCCCGCTGCCCATGGGCTTCGAGCACTGGGTCAGTCTCTATCTGGCGATCACCAAGAACCCGGAGCGGGCGAGATTCACCTACGACGCGGCCTCCGGCTCCGTGAAGCTCGGCTGGACCCCGGCCCAGAGCGCGGTGTCGGTCGGCATGGCCAAGAAGCTGTTCGACCGGATCAACCTGGCCAACGCCACGATCTACCGGTACGACCTGTTCGGCTCGACCAGCAAGGTCTTCGCCGACGACTTCACGTACCACCCGCTGGGCGGCTGCGTGCTGGGCAGGGCCACCGACGACTACGGCCGGGTGAAGGGCTATTCGAAGCTGTACATCACCGACGGCTCGCTGGTGCCCGGGTCGATCGGCGTGAACCCCTTCGTCACCATCACCGCGCTCGCCGAACGCACCATGGCGCGGGTCCTCGCCGAGGACACCGCGCCATGACGCACCGACAGGGGGACCGCTACTTCTGGTAGATCGCCTCGATCTCGTCCGCGTAGTCCTTCGCCACCACATTGCGCTTGAGCTTCAGGGACGGCGTCAGGTGGCCCGACTCCTCCGAGAACTGGGAGGACAGAATGCGGAACTTCCGCACCGATTCCGCCTTCGACACCGCGGCGTTGCCGTCGTCGACCGCGTCCTGGATCGCAGCGATGAGATCCGGGTCCTCGCGCAGCGACGCCGCGGTGGAGCCCGTCGGCTTGCCGTGCTCGGCGGCCCAGCGGCCCAGGAACTCCTCGTCGATGGTGACCAGCGCGCCAACGAACGGCCGTCCGTCGCCCACCACCATGCACTCCGCGACCAGCGCGTGCGCCCGGATACGGTCCTCGATCACGGCCGGGGCGACGTTCTTGCCGCCCGCGGTGACGATGATCTCCTTCTTGCGGCCGGTGATCCTGAGGTAGCCGTCCTCGTCGAGGGTGCCGATGTCACCGGTGTGGAACCAGCCGTCGGCCAGCGCCTCGGCGGTCGCGGCCTCGTTGTTCCAGTAGCCCTTGAACAGGTGCTCGCCGTGCAGCAGCACCTCGCCGTCGTCGGCGATGCGCACGACCGAACCGGGCAGCGGCTGGCCGACCGTGCCGATCTTCTGCCGGTCCCACGGGTTGAACGCGGTCGCCGCACAGGACTCGGTCAGGCCGTAGCCCTCCAGGACCGTGAAGCCGATACCGCGGAAGAAGTGGCCCAGACGCTCGCCCAGCGGGGCGCCGCCCGAGATGGCGTACTCGCCCCGGCCGCCGAGCACCGCGCGCAGCTTGCTGTAGACGAGCCGGTCGAACACCTTGTGCTTGATCTTCAGACCGATGGACGGGCCCGACGGCGTGTCCAGCGCCTTGCTGTACGCGATCGCCGTGTCCGCCGCCTTGTCGAAGATGGCGCCCTTGCCGTCCGCCTGCGCCTTGGCGCGCGCCGAGTTGTAGACCTTCTCGAAGACGCGCGGGACGCCCAGGATCAGGGTCGGCCGGTACGCGGCCAGCTCGTCGGTGAGGTTCTTGATGTCCGGGACGTTGCCCAGCTTGATCGGCGCCATCATCGGCGCGACCTGGACCAGCCGGCCGAAGACGTGCGCGAGCGGCAGGAAGAGCAGGACGGAGCACTCACCGGTGCGGAACAGCGGCCGCAGCCGCTCCACGATGTTCCCGCACTCGGCGAAGAAGCTGCGGTGGGTCAGGACACAGCCCTTGGGCCGGCCGGTGGTGCCGGACGTGTACACGATGGTCGCCGGGTCGTCGGCCTTGGCGAGCGAGCTGCGCTCCTCGACGGCGGCGTCCGTGACGTCCTGGCCGAGGCGGCCCAGCTCCTCCACGCCGCCGGCCTCGATCTGCCAGACGTGCTTGAGGGCGGGCAGGCGGTCGCGCACCGAGTCGACGGCGGCGGCGTGGGTGTCGAGCTCGACGATGCACGCGGTGGCACCGGAGTCGCTCAGGATCCACTGCACCTGCTCCGGCGAGCTGGTCTCGTACACCGGCACGGTGATCGCGCCGGCGCTCCAGATCGCGAAGTCGAGCAGGGTCCACTCGTAGCGGGTACGGGACATCAGGGCGACCCGGTCGCCGGGCTGGACGCCGGAGGCGATGAGTCCCTTGGCTGCGGCGCGCACCTCGGCCAGGAATGCCGTGGCCGTCACGTCCTGCCAGACACCGCCGACCTTGCGGGCGATGACGGCGACGTCGGGATGCTGCGCGGCGTTTCTGCGGACGATGTCGGTCAGATTGCCGTCCGCAGGGACCTCGTACAAAGCCGGAAGGCTGAACTCGCGCAAGACTGCTGCTCCTCATAGGGCGCCGGCGCCACGACGTTGTGCGATGCGACGGTGCGGTCCAAGGCTCGGGCAGGTACTCCGGTTGTCCACCACGAACCTTGAGGATCAGTGGTTGAAATCCAGAGCACGACTGGACTGCCCGGACGTTACCCGCCGGTATGGCTTTTTCGACAGGGGTTCCCGGTGAGATGTTCGCTGCGTCACACAGACTGGTGTTCCTTCGCGTACGGTAGTCCACCCCCTTACTGACTGGCCAGTAACCGCAGGTCCGACCGTCACTGTTCACCTGTGCCGCACACGCCTACCCTTGATCACCATGGCACCCACACCCGCCGGTAACCGAAGGACGCGCGTCCATGTGGTCAGCGACGTGCACGGCAATGCCCATGATCTGGCCAGGGCCGGTGACGGCGCCGACGCCCTGATCTGTCTGGGCGACCTGGTGCTCTTCCTGGACTACGCCGACCATTCGCGCGGGATCTTCCCCGACCTGTTCGGCGTGGCGAACGCGGACCGCATCGTCGAGCTGCGCACCGCCCGCCGCTTCGAGGAGGCGCGCCAGTTCGGGGCCCGGCTGTGGGCGGGCATGGGTGCCGACCGCGCCTCCGCGATCGAGAAGGCGGTGCGCAAGCAGTACGCCGAGATGTTCGCCGTGTTCCCGGCGCCGACGTACGCGACGTACGGCAATGTCGACATGCCGCCCCTGTGGCGGGAATACGCCGGCCCCGGCACCACGGTCCTGGACGGCCAGCGGGTGGAGATCGGGGGCTGGACCTTCGGCTTCGTCGGCGGCGGTCTGCGCACCCCGATGCGGACGCCGTACGAGATCAGCGACGAGGAGTACGCGGCGAAGATCGAGGCGGTCGGCGAGGTCGACGTGCTGTGCACGCACATACCCCCGGAGGTCCCGGAACTGGTGTACGACACCGTCGCGCGCCGCTTCGAGCGCGGCAGCCGCGCCCTGCTGGACGCGATACGCCGCACGAGGCCCCGCTACGCCCTGTTCGGGCATGTCCACCAGCCGCTGGTGCGGCGGATGCGGATCGGCGCGACCGAATGCGTGAACGTGGGGCATTTCGCCGGGACGGGACGGCCCTGGGTACTGGAATGGTGAACGACCTCAGATGGGGTGAACGCGCCTGGTCGGGCGCGCGGTAGCCTTCACGCTGCACACACGTGCGCACGCTCGCGCACGTCGCACCCGACTACCGGCCCGCATCTGGAGGAGCCACGGCGATGGCGGAACACACCAGTTCGAGCATCACGATCGAGGCGGCTCCGGCCGACGTCATGGCGGTGATCGCCGACTTCGCCCGCTACCCGGACTGGACCGGCGAGGTGAAGGAGGCGGAGGTCCTCAAGACCGACGACCAGGGCCGCGCCGAGCAGGTCCGCCTCGTCATGGACGCCGGGGCCATCAAGGACGACCAGACCCTGGGCTACACCTGGACCGGCGAGAACGAGGTCTCCTGGACCCTGGTGAAGTCCCAGATGCTGCGCTCCCTGGACGGCTCGTACCTCCTCAAGCCCGCCGGCGCGGGCGCCACCGAGGTGACGTACCAGCTCACCGTCGACGTCAAGATCCCCATGCTCGGCATGATCAAGCGCAAGGCCGAGAAGGTCATCATCGACCGGGCGCTGGCGGGGCTGAAGAAGCGGGTGGAGTCGCCCGAGAAGTAGGCGCGACGTCGCGGGGCGGCGCGCGGCGGTAGCGTTCACCCTCATGCGCACCATCCTGATCACGGGCCCGGGCGGCTGTGGACGTACGACCCTCGCCGCCGCCACCGCCCTGCGCGCGGCGGGCGAGGGCAGCGACACCCTCGTGCTGAGCGCGGACCGCACGGACACCCTCGGTGCGGCGCTGGGCACGGCGACGGGACCCGCCCCGGCGCGGATCGCGCCGCACCTCACCGCGTGGCGCCCCGACGCGGCCGAACGCTTCCGGGACGACCTCACCGCGTTCCAGTCCCGCGCCGCGAACGTCCTCGACCTCCTCGGCGCCTCCCGCCTGGACGCCGAGGAAGTCACCCCCCTCCCCGGCGCCGAGGAGCTGTCCTTCCTGCGCGCCCTGCGGGACGCCGCCCTGTCCGAGCGCTACGACCTCCTGGTCGTCGACCTCCCGCCCACCCCGCAGGCCCTCGCCCTGCTCGCCCTCCCCGAGGAACTGCGCCGCTACCTGCGCAGGCTGCTGCCGCCCGAGCGGCAGGCCGCCCGCGCCCTGCGCCCCGTCCTCGGACGGCTCGCCGGAGTCCCCATGCCCGCCGAGTGGCTCTACGAGACGGCCGCCCGCTGGGACCTCGAACTGGCCGCCGTCGAGGCCGTCGTGGCCGACCGCGCCACGTCCGTACGGCTGGTCGCCGAACCGGGACCGGCCGGCGCCGACGCCGTCCGCGCCGCCACCCTCGCCCTCGCCCTGCGCGGACTGCGCACCGAGACCCTGGTCGCCAACCGCGTGCTGCCCGAGAACGCGTCCGACACCTGGCTCGCCGGAGTCGTCGCCCAGCAGCGCAAGGCCCTCGCCGACTGGCAGGAGTCCTACGACGTCCACCCGGTCGCCCACCTCGGCCGCGATCCGCGCGGCCACGACGACCTGGCCGCGCTCGCCGTGCCCGCCGTCAACCCGGCGCCCACCCCCGTCGAGTGGCCCGTCACCGACCGGACCGCCGAGGACGGCGTGCTCGTCTGGACCGTCCCGCTCCCCGGCGCGATACGCGACGAACTCGACCTCGTCCGGCGCGGCGACGAAATCGTGATCACGGCCGGCAGCTTCCGCCGGATCGTGTCCCTCCCGTCGGCCCTGCGCCGCTGCACCGTCGCCGGCGCGGCCCTGCGCGAGGGCGAACTGCGCATCCGGTTCGCGCCGGATCCGGGCCTGTGGCCGCGCGGGAAGTGATTCTTGCTCGCCGGGCGGCGGGGCGGGGCCGATCCGGCCGAGGCGAGGGGATCGTGATGACGGCCGGCCGATTGCGTCGGATCGTGGCCCTCTCGTCCGCCCTGCGCCGCTGTACCGTCGGCGGTGCGGGGTTGCGCGAGGGGGAGTCGCGCATCCGGTTGGCGCCGGATCCGGGCCTGTGGCCGCGCGGGAAGTGATTCTTGCTCGCCCGGCGCCGGAGCGGCGGCCGATCCGGCCGCGCCGACGGTGAACCCCGCACGCCCATTCGGGTAACGTCGTAGAGGCGAACCGTAGTCAGGAGTCCGTCATGAGCGAAGAGCGCCCCACACCTGACGCCCCCGAGGCGGACGAAGAGGTTCGGGCGACCGACGCCGATGCCTGGTCCAAGGCCTGCGCCGAGGACCTGGAGGCCGAGCGGGCCCGCCGTCGTGCCCAGTACGGCTCTCCTCAGGGATCGGCCGCCGAGGAACTGCGCAAACTCGTCGACGCCGTCGCCGACAAGCTGTCCGGCCTCCAGTCCCCGCTCCTCGGGGCGGTCGCGGGGCCCGCCGCACAGCAGATGGTGCGGCAGGTGGTCCAGCAGGCCAAGGCCGCCGTCGAGCCCGTCATGGAACGCAACCCGGATGTCTTCGACCACCTCGCGGCGGCCGGCAACGAACTGCTCGCCGCGTACCGCTCCGCCGTCCAGGCACAGGAACAGCGCTGGACGTCCCGCACGGAAGACCTGAAGGACCGGGGCGACGGCACCGGCTCAGGAGAACGCATCGACTTGGACTGACAGCCCCCGCCGGTAGGGCCTCGGGTACGGTTGGCCGTAGCGGGGCTCGACCGAAACTGAGGGATTCATGGGACTCACCATCGGCGTCGACATCGGCGGCACGAAGATCGCGGCCGGCGTGGTCGATGAGGAAGGCAACATCCTCTCGACCTACAAGGTGCCGACCCCGGGCACGCCCGCGGCGATCGTGGACGCCATCGCCTCGGCCGTGGAGGGCGCACATGCGGGTCACGACATCGTCGGCGTGGGCATCGGTGCGGCCGGTTACGTGAACCGGCAGCGCTCGACCGTCTACTTCGCCCCCAACATCGACTGGCGCCAGGAGCCGCTGAAGCAGGAGGTCGAGGCCCGCGTGGGCCTCCCGGTCGTCGTCGAGAACGACGCCAACGCGGCGGCATGGGGCGAGTACAAGTTCGGCGCGGGCAAGGGCCACCGCAACGTCATCTGCATCACCCTCGGCACCGGCCTCGGCGGCGGCATCATCATCGGCAACAAGCTGCGCCGCGGGCACTTCGGCGTGGCCGCCGAGTTCGGCCACATCCGGATGGTCCCGGACGGCCTGCTGTGCGGCTGCGGCTCGCAGGGCTGCTGGGAGCAGTACGCCTCCGGCCGTGCCCTGGTCAGATACGCCAAGCAGCGCGCCAACGCCACCCCGGAGAACGCCGAGATCCTGCTCGGCATGGGCGACGGCACCCCCGAGGGCATCGAGGGCAAGCACATCTCCATGGCCGCCCGCCAGGGCGACCCGGTCGCCGTCGACTCCTACCGCGAGCTGGCCCGCTGGGCCGGCGCGGGCCTGGCCGACCTGGCCTCCCTCTTCGACCCCTCCGCGTTCATCGTCGGCGGCGGCCTCTCCGACGAGGGCGAGCTGGTCCTCGACCCGATCCGCAAGTCCTACAAGCGCTGGCTGGTCGGCGGCAACTGGCGCCCCGTCGCCGACGTGATCGCCGCCCGGCTGGGCAACAAGGCGGGCCTGGTGGGCGCGGCCGACCTGGCCCGGGAGCCGGACCCGATCATGTGATCCCCGTACATCTGACAACGCCCGCCGAGCCTGCCCGGGAACGGCGGGCGTTGCCGTGCGGAACCGGTGTCCCGGCGTAGATTGATCCGCATGCCGACCTCGCTCCCGCCGCTCCCCAACTCCCGCACGGAGCCAGACGGTTCCGCGGTCATCCGCGTCCTCAGCTACAACATCCGCTCGATGAGAGACGACACCGCCGCCCTCGCCCGTGTGATCACCGCCTGCGCCCCCGACCTGGTGCTCGTCCAGGAGGCCCCCCGTTTCTTCCGCTGGCGCAAGAAACTGGCCCGGCTGGCGGCCGCGTCCGGGCAGGTGATCCTCACCGGGGGCGCCACCGCGGCGGGACCGGCCATCCTGTGCGGCCTGCGGGCCACCGTCGAACGGACGGAGGACGTACTCCTCCCGCTCACGCCGGGACTGCACAGACGGGGCTTCGCCACCGCCGTCGTGAGGTTCGGCGGCACCCGGCTCGGCGTCCTGAGCTGTCACCTCAGCCTGCAGCAGGACGAGCGCTACGAGCAGGCCGGCATGCTCCTCGACCGGCTGGCCGGGATGGGCGTGGAGCACGCCGTCACCGGCGGCGACCTCAATGAACGCCCCACCGGACGCACCTTCCGGCGCCTGGCCGACGGACTGACGGACTGCTGGGCCACCGCACCCTGGGGCAGCGAATACACCTCCACCCCCGCCGACCCCCACCAGCGTATCGACGCGATCTTCGCCACCAAGGGCATCGAGGTCCTCGGCTGCGGGGTACCCCTCGGCCACCCCGGAGTGACCCGGGCAGACCTGAGGGCGGCCACGGACCACCTTCCGGTCCTGGCCGCCCTCAGAATCCCGTCGGCGTAGCGGGTCGCGCCTCGCTCAGACGACCGCGCCCCGCCCGGGGTCGCCGTCCTCGTCGTCGTCCGTCTTCATCCGTGTCACCAGCGTGACGAAGCCGCCGAGGAAGCCGCCGATGCCGAGCGTCGTCAGCCACCACGTCATGTCCCAGCCGAGCAGCACGGCCAGCAGGAGCAGGATCGGGCCGCCCACCACCCCCAGCCAGGCGAACTTGGCGGTCGTGTCGGCGGCGGGCAGCGGCGGCGGCTCGGGCGGCACGAAGTGGCCCTCGTCGTCCTCGTCGAAGTCGTCGTCCGACGGCTCCGGCGCCGTGTAGTCGCGCGGCCCGACGCCGGGCGCGAAGGAGACGGAGCTGCCCAGCGGCTTCGCGGGCTGCTGTGCCTCGGTGTCGTCGTCCTCGTCCGGCCCGGTCTCGGGCAGCGCGAGATCCTCGATCGACTTGAACGGCCTGGCGCCCGGCGGGTCCGGCGGCTCCGCGCCGTATCCGGCGACGATCGCCGCCCAGGCCGCCTCCTCGTCGAAGGGAACGCCCTTCTCGTCCGGCTCGCGGTCCTCGCGGTCGGAGTCGTGCTCAGCCAACTGAGGCCGTCCCTTCTTTGCCGACACTGGGTGCGAGCCGGCCGATGAAGGCGAGGCTCTCCTCGAAGATCCGGTCCGCATCGTGGTCCAACGTCGCCACGTGGTAACTCTGTTCCAGCACGATCTCCGTTACGTCCAGGGAGGACACCCGGCTCAGGATGCGGGCCGAGTCGGCCGGCGGCACCACATGGTCCTGGGCGCTGTGCAGGAGCAGCAGAGGCTGGGTCACCTGCGGGAGCTCGCCGTCCAGCAGCCGGAAGTAGGAGCGCAGGGAATGGGCCGCGTGCAGCGGCACCCGGTCGTAGCCCGTCTCCGCGGCGCCCGGCTTGGCGATGTCGCTGGCGATGCCCTTCGTCGTCCGCACGAGGTGCCGGGCCACCGGAAGGACGTACGCGGACAGGCCGTGCACCTTGTTCGCCGGGTTGACGACCACCACACCGTCGACCGCTTCCCCGTGCTTCGCGGCCAGCCGCAGGGCGAGCGCGCCGCCCATCGACAGGCCGGCCACGAACACCCGCGCGCAGCGCTCGCGCAGCACGCGCAGCTCGCGGTCCACCTCCGCGTACCAGTCCTGCCAGCCCGTGAGCTGCAAGTCCTCCCAGTGCGTGCCGTGCCCGGGCAGCAGCGGCAGCGACACGGTCAGGCCCTGCGCGGCATGATGCCTCGCCCAGGGGCGCAGTGACTGGGGCGAGCCGGTGAAGCCGTGGCAGAGGAGAACACCAACCTCCCCGCCCTCGTGGCGGTACGGCTCGGCTCCGGGGAGAACCGGCACCTTTCGGTCTCCTGTCCATGAGAAGGGCGTGAACGACTCCGGTGTGCTTCACCGTACGCGACCGCACCGACACCGACCAGGGTCGTCGGTCCCTTTGCGAGCGCTCCGGGTTAAGGTCTGATCGACGGAAACAGGAGGCACTCGGTTGTTGTACGGCACGATGAAGGTCGCCATCGGGGGACCGCTGAAGGTCGCCTTCAGACCCTGGGTGGAAGGCCTGGAGAACATTCCCGCCGAGGGCGCCGCCATCCTGGCGAGCAACCATCTCTCGTTCTCGGACTCGTTCTTCCTGCCCGCGGTCCTCGACCGCAAGGTCACCTTCATCGCGAAGGCGGAGTACTTCACGACGCCCGGCGTGAAGGGACGGCTGACGGCGGCCTTCTTCAAGGGCGTCGGCCAGCTCCCGGTGGACCGCTCCGGCGCGCGCGGCGCGGGCGAGGCGGCGATCAAGAGCGGCATGGAGGTCCTGGAGCGCGGTGAGCTGTTCGGCATCTACCCGGAGGGCACGCGCTCGCCCGACGGCCGCCTCTACCGCGGCAAGCCCGGCGGCCTCGCCCGCGTGGCCCTCGCCACCGGCGCGCCCGTCATCCCCGTCGCGATGATCGACACCGAGAAGATCCAGCCGCCCGGGAAGGTCGTCCCGAAGCTGATGCGGCCCGGCATCCGCATCGGCAAGCCGATCGACTTCAGCCGCTACCAGGGCATGGAGCACGACCGCTTCGTGCTCCGCGCGGTGACCGACGAGGTCATGTACGAGATCATGAAGCTCTCCGGCCAGGAGTACGTCGACATCTACGCGACCGCCGCCAAGCGGCAGATCGCGGAGGCGGCGAAGGCCTCGAAGGAAGCCGAGAAGGCGGAGAAGAAGACGGAATCCTAGACAGGGGGCCCGGGCGGGGGAGTCCGGGACCGGGGGCGGGGGAGCGCGTGGCGAAGCGCGAGAAGGTCATGAGGATGTCGGTCGAGCTGCCGCTGTGGCGTGCGCTCGCCGGCTACCGGGTCCTGACGATGCTGTACGCGGTCGGCCTGTTCGCCTCCGCGTACCACGAGTACGACCGCCCCGTCGTCGCGATCGCCTACTACGTCCTCCTGTGCGTCTGGACGCTCGCCACGCTGCCCCGGGTGCGCAACGCGGTGGCCTGCACCAAGCGCTTCCTCGCCGTCGACCTCGCGGTCGCGCTCACCGGTATCGTCCTCACCCCGTGGGTGGTCACCGACCACCACATCGACCGCGGCGGCCCCACCCTGCCGTCGATCTGGACGGCCGGCTCGGTCCTCGCCTTCGCCATCAAGGGCGGCTGGCGCTGGGCCGCGTTCGCCTCCACGCCCGTCGCCGTCGCCAACCTCATCGAGCGCGGCCGGCCGGCCCGCGACACCGTCCACAACGTGATCCTCGTCTGGGTCGCCTCCATCGCCATCGGATACGTCGTCGAGGTCGCCCGGGCCTCCGAGCGCACCCTCGCCCGTGCCCTGGAGATCGAGGCCGCCACCCGGGAGCGGGAGCGGCTGGCCCGGGACATCCACGACAGCGTGCTGCAGGTGCTGGCGATGGTGCAGCGGCGCGGCGCGGTCATCGGCGGGGAGGCGGCCGAGCTGGGCCGGATGGCGGGGGAGCAGGAGGCGGCGCTGCGCGCGCTCGTCTCCGGCGGTCTGGTGCCCGTCCCGCGCGTGTCGTACGACGCCGCCGAGGGGGCGGTCGTACGGACCGTGGAGGAGCCCGACGACACCGCGGGGCCGGTCGACCTGCGCACCCTGCTCGTCCCGTACGCCGGGGCCCGGGTCAGCTTCGCCGAGCCCGGCGCCCCGGTGCCGCTGCCGCCCGGTGCGGCCAGGGAGTTGGCGGCCGCCGTCGGCGCGGCCCTGGACAATGTGCGCAGGCACGCGGGTCCGGACGCGCGAGCCTGGATCCTCGTCGAGGACGAGCCGGACGAGGTCGTGGTGACCGTCCGGGACGACGGACCCGGCATCCCCGAGGGGCGGCTCGCGCAGGCCGAGGGCGAGGGGCGGCTCGGGGTCGCCCTGTCGATCCGGGGGCGGTTGCGCGATCTCGGCGGCAGCGCCGAGCTGGTCTCGACTCCGGGGCAGGGCACGGAAGTCGAGTTGAAGGTACCCAAGGCCCCGAAGGACCCGGAGGTCTCCCGGGGGAAGGCGGAGAAACGATGACGCAGCGGCAGGGCCCGATCAAGGTGATGGTGGTCGACGACCACCCCATGTGGCGCGACGCGGTCGCCCGCGACCTGACCGAGTCCGGCTTCGAGGTGGTCGCCACCGCCGGGGACGGCGAGCAGGCGGTGCGCCGCGCGAGGGCCGCGGCGCCGGACGTCCTCGTCCTGGACCTCAACCTGCCCGCCAAGCCCGGCGTCCAGGTCTGCAAGGAACTCGTCGGCGCCAACCCCGCGTTGCGCGTCCTGGTGCTGTCGGCGAGCGGCGAGCACGCCGACGTACTGGAGGCCGTGAAGTCGGGCGCGACCGGCTATCTCCTCAAGTCGGCCTCCACCGAGGAACTGCTGGACGCGGTGCGCCGTACGGCGGTCGGCGACCCGGTGTTCACCCCCGGCCTCGCCGGTCTGGTCCTCGGCGAGTACCGCAGGCTGGCCTCCGAGCCCGCGCCCGCCGCCGACGCCGACGAGCCGGGGGCGCCCCGGCTGACCGAGCGTGAGACCGAGGTGCTGCGGCTGGTCGCCAAGGGTCTGAGCTACAAGCAGATCGCCGAACGCCTGGTCATCTCCCACCGCACGGTCCAGAACCACGTCCAGAACACCCTCGGCAAGCTCCAGTTGCACAACCGGGTCGAGCTGGTGCGGTACGCGATAGAGCGCGGGCTCGACGACGCCTGACCGGCCCCGTCAACCAACCGCCTGACATTTCACCGGAATTGCGCTTCCCGCCCATCCCTGTGTGACCGGGATCACCATTAGCGTGACCTGCATCAGGCAACCGCGGCGAAGGGACTTTTCCATGCGGGTCGGAGTACTGACCGGAGGCGGCGACTGCCCGGGGCTCAACGCCGTCATCCGGGGCATCGTGCGCAAGGGTGTGCAGGAGTACGGCTATGACTTCGTCGGCTTCCGGGACGGCTGGCGGGGACCCCTCGAAGGCGACACCGTCCGCCTCGACATCCCGGCCGTGCGCGGCATCCTGCCCCGCGGCGGGACGATCCTCGGCTCCTCGCGGACCAATCCGCTCAAGCAGCAGGACGGCATCCGCCGGATCAAGGACAACCTCGCCAAGCACGAGATCGGGGCGCTCATCGCGATCGGCGGCGAGGACACCCTGGGCGTGGCGGCGCGGCTGTCCGACGAGTACGGCATGCCCTGCGTCGGCGTGCCGAAGACCATCGACAACGACCTCTCCGCCACCGACTACACCTTCGGCTTCGACACCGCCGTCGGCATCGCCACGGAGGCCATCGACCGGCTGCACACCACCGCCGAGTCCCATATGCGGGTCCTGGTCTGCGAGGTGATGGGCCGTCACGCCGGCTGGATCGCCCTCCACTCCGGGCTCGCGGGCGGCGCGAACGTCATCCTCATCCCCGAGCAGCGCTTCGACCTCGACCAGGTGTGCGCCTGGATCACCTCCCGCTTCAAGGCGTCCTACGCCCCGATCGTGGTCGTCGCCGAGGGCGCCATGCCGAAGGACGGCGACATGGTGCTCAAGGACGAGTCGCTGGACTCCTTCGGGCACGTGCGGCTCTCCGGCGTCGGCGAGTGGCTGGCCAAGCAGATCGAGAAGCGCACCGGCAAGGAGGCGCGGACCACCGTCCTCGGGCACATCCAGCGCGGCGGCACCCCGAGCGCCTTCGACCGCTGGCTCGCCACCCGCTTCGGGCTGCACGCCATCGACGCGGTCCGCGACGGCGACTT
The DNA here is from genome assembly GCF_055558775.1 of Streptomyces sp. NPDC025638. Taxonomy (NCBI): domain Bacteria; kingdom Bacillati; phylum Actinomycetota; class Actinomycetes; order Kitasatosporales; family Streptomycetaceae; genus Streptomyces; species Streptomyces sp. NPDC025638. Next base: position 188,359 of record NZ_JBVHLX010000005.1, read on the forward strand.
CGGCAAGATGGTCGCGCTGCGCGGCACCGACATCGTCCGTGTCCCGATCGCCGAGGCCACGGCCAAACTGAAGACCGTGGACCCGAAGCTGTACGAGGAAGTCAGCGTGTTCTTCGGCTGACCCGCGTGGGCCGACCAAGGGCTCGCTTCTCAGCGCCGGTCGGCGAAACCCGGTCCGTCCGGCGCTGTACTCGTCCCGCGCAGCCGGCCGATCAGTTCCCGCATGATCATCGCCCCGTTCAGGGTGAGGACCGACTCGGGGTGGAACTGCACCCCCGCGAACCCGGGACCGCGCAGCGCGTGCACCTCCCCGTTCGCGGCGCGGCTCAGCTCGACGCCGTGTGCCGACAGCTCCTGGAGGGCCTCCTCGTCGCAGCGGGCCACGAAGCTGTTGTAGAAGCCGACGGTCTCCGGCCGCCCGAACAGGTCGACCGCCGTCTGCGCACCCTGGTAGGGCACCTCCTTGCGTACGATCTCCAGCCCCAGCTCGGCCGCGATCAGTTCGTGCCCGAGGCAGACACCGAGGACGCCGTGCCGGTGTCCCCGGATCACCTCGGCGGTGAGCTCCCGCAGGAAGCGCATCTTCGGGTCGGCGAGGTCCGAGGGGTCACCGGGCCCGGGACCCAGTACGACCGGGCCCTCGTGCGCGAGCACCGCCTCCCGCAGCCCCGGCTCGTCGTAGCGCCGGACGGTCACCGTCAGCCCGCTCGACCGCAGCACGTGCGCGAGCATCGCCGTGAAGGTGTCCTCCCCGTCGACGACGAGCGCATGGCCGGCGAGGGCCTCGGACCGCTCCTGCATCCGCAGCCAGAACGGCGCGAGCGAGGCCCGGCGCCCGTCCAGCGCCGCCCGCACCCGGGCGTCGTCGGCCAGCCTGGGGCGCGTGTGCTCCCCGCGGGGCCGGGAGGGCCGTACCCCGAGAGCCGCCAGCACCCCCGCCGCCTTGGCGTGGGTCTCCGCCACCTCGCCCGCCGGGTCCGACCCCCGGACCAGGGTGGCGCCGACCGGGACGCGCAGCCCCCCTGCCGCGTCGATGTCCGCGGTGCGGATGAGGATCGGGGAGTCCAGCGTCTGGGCGCCGCCCGGGTCGCGGCCGATCAGGGCCAGCGCGCCCGCGTAGTAGCCGCGGCCCCCGACCTCGTGCCGCTCGATGACCCGGCACGCGTTCTGCACCGGCGAGCCGGTGACCGTGGCGGCGAACATGGTCTCCTTCAGGACCTCCCGCACGTCCAGGGAGGACTTGCCGCGCAGCTCGTACTCGGTGTGAGCGAGGTGCGCCATCTCCTTCAGCCGCGGGCCGACCACCACCCCGCCCATGTCACCGACCGTGCACATCATCTTGAGCTCCTCGTCGACCACCATCGACAGCTCCTCGATCTCCTTGCCGTCGGCGAGGAAGTCCAGCAGGTGCTCGGGCGTCGGGCCACCGTCCGGGTAGCGGTACGTGCCGCTGATCGGGTTCATGACGACCGTGCCGCCGGACATCCGGACGTGCACCTCGGGGCTCGCCCCGACCAGCGTGCGCCCACCCGTCTCCCCCCGCCGCCCTTCCAGGGAAGGCCCTTCGGGCCCTTTTTGATCTCCGGTGTGGATGACGAACGTCCAGTAAGCGCCCCGCTCACACTCCAGCAACCGCCGGAACAGCGCGAGGGCGTCCGCGCGTCCGAACCCCGGGATCTCACCCTTGTACGTCCGCCGGATGACGAAGTTCGCGCCCTCGCCGCGCCCGATCTCGTCGCGCAGCACCCGGCCGACGATCTCGCCGTACTCCTCGTCGCCGACGTCGAAGCCCCCGCCCTCGACCCGCACCTCGTGCGCGGGCAGCTGCGCCAGGGCGTCGGCCAGCGACAGGGTCCGGGTCTCCTCGGGGATCAGCACGGCCAGCGGTGTGCCGTCGTCGCGCACGTCGAAGCCGCGTTCACGGATCTGCCGGAAGGGGACGAGCGCGAGGCCCTCGTCGGGCAGGTCCGCAAGCCGGTCGTACGTGGTGACGGGGCCCAGGAACACCTCCACGGTGTTCTCGTCGTGGCCCGGGGTGCGGCGGCGGAGCAGGGCGAAGGGACGTGAGTCGGACAGCAGGTCCAGCAGGTTCATGGGTCGGTGATCCTTCTCGATCTTCTTGACGGAGAGGAACGACCCCGGAAACGCCGAAGGCCGCCCCTCGGGCGGCCTTCGCGAAGTCTTGCGTACGCGCAGTCAGTGGGCCGCCGGATGAGCGGTCCACCACCAGTTCTGGGTCGAAAGCGCGAACATGCGGTGCACCTTACCCGATCTCCGGCGCGTCCACAGGTGAGCGCACAACCGTCTCACCTGTCGAGCCGGGAGAAAACGACGCGACACGACGCCGTAGTGTTGAGTGCGTGACCGTGAACGCTAAGACCAGCGCGACCGCTGGCAACACCTGGCGAGACCTGCCCGCGGCGCAGCAGCCCGAGTACCCCGACGCCGAGGCTCTGCGCGCAGCGATCGCGGACCTCGAGTCGTATCCGCCGCTCGTCTTCGCGGGCGAGTGCGACCAGCTGCGCGCCCGGTTGGCTGCTGTCGCCAAGGGAGAGGCGTTCCTCCTCCAGGGCGGCGACTGCGCCGAGGCCTTCGACGCGGTGTCCGCCGACCACATCCGCAACAAGCTCAAGACGCTGCTCCAGATGGGCGCCGTGCTGACGTACGCCGCCTCGGTGCCCGTGGTGAAGGTCGGCCGTATCGCCGGCCAGTACTCCAAGCCGCGCTCCAAGCCGACCGAGACCCGCGACGGCGTCACGCTGCCGGTGTACCGGGGCGACTCCGTGAACGGCTTCGACTTCACCGAGGCGAGCCGGATCCCGGACCCCGAGCGGCTGAAGCGGATGTACCACGCGTCCGCCTCGACGCTGAACCTGGTGCGCGCCTTCACCACCGGCGGTTACGCGGACCTGCGCCAGGTGCATGCCTGGAACCAGGACTTCGTGCGCTCGTCCCCGTCCGGACAGCGCTACGAGCAGCTGGCCCGCGAGATCGACAACGCGCTGAACTTCATGCACGCCTGCGGGGCCGACCCGGAGGAGTTCAAGACCGTCGAGTTCTACTCCTCGCACGAGGCGCTGCTGCTGGCCTACGAGTCCGCCCTGACCAGGGTCGACTCCCGCACCGGCAAGCTGTACGACGTCTCCGGGCACATGGTGTGGATCGGGGAGCGCACCCGGCAGCTGGACCATGCGCACATCGAGTTCGCCTCGAAGATCCGCAACCCGATCGGCATCAAGCTCGGCCCGACCACCACGGCCGAGGAGGCGCTGCAGTACATCGACCGTCTCGACCCCGAGCGCGAGCCTGGCCGGCTGACCTTCATCGTCCGCATGGGCGCCGACAAGATCCGCGACAAGCTCCCCGAGCTGGTCGAGAAGGTCACGGCGTCCGGCGCCGCGGTGGCCTGGGTGACCGACCCGATGCACGGCAACACCTTCGAGGCGGCCTCCGGCCACAAGACCCGCCGCTTCGACGACGTGCTCGACGAGGTCAAGGGCTTCTTCGAGGTCCACAAGGCGCTGGGCACCCACCCGGGCGGCATCCACGTCGAGCTCACCGGTGACGATGTCACCGAGTGCGTGGGCGGCGGCGACGAGATCTTCGTCGACGACCTGCACCAGCGCTACGAGACGGCCTGCGACCCGCGCCTGAACCGCAGCCAGTCGCTCGACCTGGCGTTCCTCGTCGCCGAGATGTACCGCGACCAGTGACGGACCTGCCCGTCAGGGACAAGTGAAGTGGGGCGCGGATCACATACGATCCGCGCCCCTTCCCACTTTTGCGGTTCCTGAGTGATGGGTAAGGTTAGGTTTGCCTCACCGATCAAACGGGACGGCGCCAGTTATCGATCCCGTCGGGAGGTGAATCCGCGTGTACGTGTGCAGCTGCTTCGGTGTGACCGAGGCGCAGGTCAAGAAGCACGCGGAGGACGGCGCGTGCACCCCGCGCCAGATCGCCTCGCAGTGCAAGGCGGGCACGGACTGCGGTTCGTGCGTACGGCGCATCCAGTCGATCCTCGGCCGTGGCGCTTGCCCGCGCCGTGAGCTGGCCGACCAGGGCAGGCCGATCCTGGCCGAGCTCGACGGGGCTGAGCTCGACGAGGCCGAGCCGGCCGCGGCCGCCTAGCTCTCCGGCTGTTCGATCAGCTGCGCGATGTAGAGCGCCTCACCGAGCTTCTCCACCAGCTCCAGCTGGGTGTCCAGGTAGTCGATGTGGTGCTCCTCGTCGGCGAGGATGTCCTCGAAGATGTTCGCGGACGTGATGTCGCCCTTCTCGCGCATCATCTTGATCCCGCGCCTGAGCCGGTCGATCGCCTCCACCTCGATCTCCCGGTCCGCCTCGAACATCTCCCGGACGGTCTGCCCCACCCGCACATGGAACAGCCGCTGGTAGTTCGGCAGTCCTTCCAGGAACAGGATGCGGTCGGTGAGCACCTCGGCGTGCTTCATCTCGTCGAACGACTCGTGGCGCGTGTACTTGGCGAGCTTCGGCCAGCCGAAGTTCTCCTGCATCTTCGCGTGCAGGAAGTACTGGTTGATCGCGGTGAGCTCACCGGTGAGCTGCTCGTTGAGGAATTCGATGACCTCGGGATCGCCCTGCATCGCACGGGCTCCTTCCGCATGGGGGGAAATGGGGAGGCTGCGGCCGCATGATTGCACCGGCGTCGAAGATCGTCCAGTAAGTGCGTACTTAGTAAGTAAGTGCAGAGTTGTCATTGTTTGTCCGATTTAGGGCAGGGCTGGTCAAGTGCACTGCTCCGGGTCTGTCAGGATGGAGTCATGGGTCATCCGGTGGAGCGCGAATCTGGAGAAGCGGCAGGGTCCGAGCTTCCGCCGGGGCAGCGACTGCAGCGCGGCTGGCCCGTCACGCACTATGGCCCGGTACCCAAGTTCCGGCCCGAGCGCTGGGAGTTCAGGGTCTTCGGTGCCACCGCCGACGGTGAGAAGCACTGCTGGAACCACGAGGAGTTCACGGCCCTGCCCTACACCACCGTCATGGCCGATCTGCACTGCGTGACGAAATACAGCATGCTCGGCGCGGAATGGGGCGGCATCCCGGCCCGGACGATCCTGGAGATCGCCCCGCCCGCGACCGACGCCACCCATGTGATGGTCTGGGCGGAGTACGGCTTCAGCTCGAACCTGCGCCTCGCGGACTTCGCCTCCGACCGCTCGATCTTCGCCACCCACAAGGACGGTGAACTCCTCACCGCCGAGCACGGCTTCCCGGTCCGCCTCGTGGTGCCCCACCTCTACGCCTGGAAGGGCCCCAAGTGGGTCCGCGGCGTGGAGTACATGACCGCCGACCGCCGCGGCTTCTGGGAGGAGCGCGGGTACCACAACATCGGCGACCCCTGGAAGGAGCAGCGCTACTCCTACCAGGAGGAGCCCGGGGACGGTCCCGAGCTCTGACATCTCCTGGCCGGCCGCTCAGTGGTGGTACTGATGCACCACCGCATGGCCCTTGCCCCGGCCGATCGTCCACTTGTTGACGGGCGTCGTGACCATGAAGGCCACCACGAGCGAGATCAGCAGCGAGCCCCAGAACAGCAGGTCGTCCAGCTGCGCGTCCATCGCGTCCGGCCACAGCACGATCACGCCGTTGTCGATCAGCTCCATCACCGCGATGGACAGGGTGTCCGCGGCCAGCGCCACCCGGAAGGCGGTGCGGAAGTCGACGCCCGCCTTCAGCACCCCGCGCAGGGTGAGCGAGTAGCCGAAGAAGAAGGCCAGCACGATCGCCAGGATCGTGGTCGGCAGGTTCCCCCACCCGAGCGCCGTTCCCACGACCATGCCCAGCACCTCGCCGATGGCGCAGCCGGTGAGGCAGTGCAGGGTGGCCCGGGCGGCGACGGACCAGGTGGCCACGGCCGGCCCGTGGTGGTCGGCGTGCGTGTGCGGGTGCGTGTCCGCGTGTGCGTGCGCCTCGTGCTGCATGAGTGCCCCCAATGTCACGTAACGGTTTCTGCACCGAGCAGGAACCGTATACCCCCCTGGGGTATTCCTCAATGCGTCATCCGTCGCGCAGTTTCTTCAGCCGCTCCACATCCGCCGCATGCCCTTCCTTCCCGCCGGGCGTCTCGATGATCAGCGGTACGCCCTCGGTCGCGGGGTGCGTCATCAGGGCCCGGAACGGGTCCTCGCCGATATGGCCGGAGCCGATGTTCTCGTGGCGGTCCTTGTGCGCGCCCACCACGTCCTTGGAGTCGTTGGCGTGGATCAGCTTCAGCCGGCCCTCGCCGACCGTGCCGACCAGCAGGTCCAGCGTCCGGTGCATGCCGTCCGGGCCGGTCAGATCGTGCCCGGCGGCGAAGATGTGACAGGTGTCCAGGCACACGCCCAGCTTCGGATGCGCGTCCAGCGCCTCGAAGTACGGCCCGAAGTCCCAGGTGCGGGAGCAGAGCGAGGAGCCCTGCCCGGCGGTCGACTCCAGCAGCAGGAACGGATCGTCGTCGTGGGTGAGCTCGTCCAGCAGCGGCAGCATGTGCTCGCGCACCTGCTTCAGCGCCACCGCCCGCTCCCGGCCGCCGGTCGCGCTTCCCGTGTGCACGACGACCCCCAGCGCGCCGATCTCCCGCCCGCGCCGCAGCGAGTGCCGCAGGGACTCCACCGACCTCTCGACGGTCGCCTCGGTGTGCGAGCCGAAGTTGATCAGGTACGGGGCGTGCACATACGCGGGGATGGATTCCTCGGCGCACGCCGCCCGGAACGCCTCGTCCTGGCGCGGGCTGCCCGCCGGGGTGGCCCAGCCGCGCGGGTTGGCGACGAAGACCTGCACGGTCTCTGCCTTGAGGTCCCGGGCGTACGACAGGCCCACGGAGTGCAGGCCGCCGGCCACGGGGACATGGCCGCCGACGGGGTTGCGGGAGGGGCCGGGGACGGCACCGGAGGAATGCTGACTGCTCACCCGTTCAGGGTGTCACGCCCCCAGGTCGCCCCGACCGCCCGCTCCCGTCACCGGATGGTGATCGTGATCGTCGATCCCTTGGGCGCCGTGTCGCCGCCCGCGACCGACTGCTTCTTCACCGTGTCCCCGAACAGCCCGAGCAGCCCGCGGTCCTCGTCGACCTTGAAGCCGGCTCCCTCCAGCGCCTTGTGCGCGTCGTCGACGCTGTCCCCGACCACGTCCGGGACCTCGATCATCTCCGGGCCCTTGGAGATCGTCAGCGTCACCGTGTCACCCTCGGCGGCCCGACTGTCGCCCACCGGGGTCTGCCGGGCCACCTTGCCCTTGTCGTACTCGGAGTTCACCTGCTGCGCGGCGATCTTCACCTTGAGACCCGCGTTCTCCAGCTCCTGCTGGGCGTCGGCCAGGTCGTCGCCGGTGACGTCCGGGACGTCGATCGGGCTGCCCTTGCTGACGACCAGTGCGATCGCCGAGCCCGCGTGCCGCTTCGTACCGGCCGTCGGGTCGGTGCTGATCACCGAGCCCCTGGCGACGCTGTCGCTGAACTCCCGGGTCACCATCCCGGGCTCCAGCCCGTCCGCCGTCAGCCGGGCCCTGGCCTTCGCCAGCGGGATGCCCTGGACGCCGGGCACGTTCACGGTCTCCGGGCCCTTCGAGATGATCAGCGTCACCGCGTTGTGGCCGCGGATCCGGGTGCCGGCCGCCGGGTCGGTGCGGATCACCGTGCCCCGCTTCACCGTGTCGTCGTAGGCGCGCTCGACCTTGACGTCGAGCCCCGCCTCGCTCAGCCGCGCTTTCGCCTCCGCCTCGGTCTTCGCCAGCAGCGGCGGGACCCGGGTGAACTGACCGGAGTTGATGTACCAGACACCGGCGCCGACACCGAAGACCAGCAGCACGGCGGCGATGACCGTGACCAGCGTGCGGCGCGGCCGGGCCGGGCCGCGCCGGTCGGGCACGGGCGGCGCCTGCAGCCGGCTGGTGCGGTCGACGGCCCCCACCAGGTCGTCGTCCTCGTTGACCGGCAGCAGCCGGGGCACGGTCAGCGAGCGCGGGATCACGCTCGTACGGTCCTCGGCGATGTCGTGCTCCGCGCAGAGCGCCTGCGGCGGCACGGCGTCCAACTGCTCGTCGGTGAGCCCCGCGCGGGCCTCGCGGAGCCGGGCCAGCAGCGCCACGGCGTCCTGCGGCCGAAGGTCCGGGGTGCGCGCGGCGGCCGCGGCCACCAGCTCGTCCAGCTCGTACGGCAGTCCGGGCACGGTGGCCGAGGGCGGCGGCACGTCCTCGTGGATGTGCTTGTAGAGCACCGTGGCCGGGGAGTCCCCGGCGTGCGGCTTCCCGCCGGTCAGCATCTCGTACAGGACGACACCGCACGCGTACACGTCCACCCGCGGGTCGGCCGTGCCGTGCTCGATCTGCTCCGGCGCGAGATAGGAAACGGTGCCCAGCACGGTGCCCGTGGTGTTCGTCACCGTGTCCACGGACCGCACCAGACCGAAGTCGGCGACCTTGACCCGCCCGTCGTCCCCTATCAACACGTTCTCGGGCTTCATGTCCCGGTGTACGAACCCGGCGCGGTGCGCGCCGCCGAGCGCGGCGAGCACCGGCTCCAGGATGTCCAGCGCCGCACGCGGCTGCAGCGCACCGCGCTCGCGCAGCACGTCACGCAGCGTGCACCCGGCGATGTACTCCATCGCGAGATACACATACGACCCGTCGGCCCCCTGGTCGAAGACCTGCACCACGTTGGGGTGCGCCAGCCGCGCCACGGACTTCGCCTCGCGGATGAACCGCTCCACGAACGACCCGTCGGCCGCCAGCGTCGGATGCATCACCTTGAGCGCGAGCACCCGGTCCAGACGGGTGTCCAGGGCCCGGTAGACCGTGGCCATCCCGCCGACCGCGATCCGCGCCTCGACGCGATAACGGCCGTCGAGCACCTGCCCGACGAGAGGGTCCTGAAGGGTCGTATCCACGCAGGTGAGTGTACGAGCCACGACCGACAGGGCCGGGGGTTACGCCGTTCCGGGGACGGAATGCAGCAGAGCTGTGACTGTTTGCGCGACTAGAACGCAGGGCGCTCGGGATCCAGGTGCGCGCGCCCCTCGGTGGGGGAGGAGGCCTCGGCGAAGTGCCGGGGTGGGATGCGGCCCGCCCGCCTCGCCAGCCGGCCCGCCTCCACCGCGTGCTTCATCGCCTCCGCCATCAGCACCGGCTCCTGGGCCCGCGTCACCGCGGAGGCGAGCATCACACCCGCGCACCCCAGCTCCATCGCCAGCGCCACGTCCGACGCCGTACCGGCCCCCGCGTCCAGGATCACCGGCACGCGCGCGTGCTCGACGATCAGCTGGAAGTTGTGCGGATTGCGGATGCCGAGCCCGGAGCCGATCGGCGAGCCCAGCGGCATGACCGCGGCGCAGCCGACGTCCTCCAGCTTCCGGGCCAGCACGGGGTCGTCATTGGTGTACGGCAGGACGGTGAAGCCGTCGTCCACCAGCGTCTCCGCCGCGTCCAGCAACTCCACCGGATCCGGCAGCAGCGTCCGCTCGTCGGCGATCACCTCCAGCTTGATCAGATCGGTGCCCAGTGCCTCCCGCGCCAGCCGGGCCGTGAGCACGGCCTCACCCGCGGTGAAACACCCCGCCGTGTTCGGCAGCACCCGGATGCCGAGCCGCTCCAGCACCGACAGCACGGAGCCGTGCACCTCGGGATCGACCCGCCGCATCGCCACTGTCGTCAGCTCCGTGCCGGAGGCGACCAGCGCCCGCTCCAGCACATCCAGGCTGGGCGCACCGCCCGTACCCATGATCAGCCGGGACGAGAGGGGCGTACCGCCGAGGACAAAGGGATCGTCGGCCATGGGTCAGCCTCCTTGCACGGCGGTGAGGACTTCGACGCGGTCTCCCTCGCACAGGGCCGTGGCGGACCACTGCGCGCGCGGGACGACGGTTTCGTTGAGCGCGGCGGCCACTCCGCGCGGTGCCGCGGTGAGGGACCGCACAAGGGTGTCGAGAGCGGTGCCGGGCGCGATCTCCCGGCGCTCCCCGTTGACGGAGATGTTCATGCGGGCTGCTCCGAAGGGACCGGGGCCGACGGGACGGCGACTGCGGTACCGAACCGCTGCGGTGTGAAGGGGCGGGCCAGGTCCGGGAGTTCACCCGTGACCAGGACCTGCGCCATGACGTCGCCGGTGACCGGTGTGAGCAGCACGCCGTTGCGGAAGTGCCCGGTGGCCATCAGCAGCCCGTCGAGCGCGGTCGGACCGAGCATCGGAGCGTTGTCCGGAGAGCCGGGGCGCAGTCCGGCCTGCGTCTCCACCAGCGGCAGCTCGGTGATCCCCGGCATCAGCTCATGGGCGTCCCGCAGCAGTTCGTACACACCGCCCGCGGTCACCGTCGTGTCCCAGCCCAGCTCCTCGCTCGTCGCCCCCACGACCAGCTCGCCGTTCTCCCGGGGCACCAGATAGACGTGCCCGCCGCGCACCACGGCCCGCACGGTACGGCTCAGGAAGGGCGCGTACCGCCGAGGCACCGTCAGCCGCACCACCTGCCCCTTCACCGGCCGCACCGGCGGCAGCAGGGCGTCCGGCACGCCCGCGAGCCGCCCGCTCAGGCTGCCGGCCGCGAGCACCACCCGGTCCGCGCCCAGGACGTCTCCCTCGCGGGAGACGACACCGGCGGCCCGGTCCCGTACGACCGACAGCCGCTCCGCCCACGTGCGGTGGAACACCACCCCCGCGCGCTCGCACGCGGCCACCAGCGCGGCCGTAAGCCGCCGCGGATCGATCTGATCGTCGCCGTCCACCCGCAGCCCGCCGCGCACACCGGGCGCGAGCATCGGCTCCAGGCGCCGGCACTCCCGCCCCGACAGCCACTCGGACTCCAGGCCCGACCGCTGCTGCAGGGCGTGCAGTTCGCGCAGATGGGCGCGGTCGTCGGCGTCCAGCGCCACGGCGAGCGTGCCGCACCGCCGGTAGCCGACGTCGTGGCCGGTCACCTCGGTGAGCTCGGCCACGAAGTCCGGATAGCGGCGGGCCGAGGCGAGGTTCAGGCCCAGCAGGGTCTGCTCGCCGTAGTGCAGTTCCGTGACCGCGGCCAGCATCCCGGCCGCCACCTGGGCGGCCCCGCCGCCCGGCTCGGGATCCACCACGGCGGTGACGAGCCCGCGCTGCGCGGCCCGCCAGGCCGTGACCAGGCCGATGATTCCGCCCCCCACGACGAGGACGTCTGACGTACGTGACGACATGGGCGTCCAGCCCCTCCCTTCGCCGGCATGACCCGGATCAGGTTCGTACGGTCGGAGGCCGCCAGCCTCCCTCTCAGCCCGGTGCGTCCGGGCTCCCGCGAGTGCTTGTACGGTGGCCACCCTAGCCCGCGGAGCTTCGCCCGGGTAAGGGAGCCTCCGTCCACGGCCCGACCGGGAGACGCGGCGGGCCCACGGAACGAGCGTTGTGGAGCAGGTCACTCAGCACGCCCCCTGACTGACAGTTTGTCAGTTGTCTATGGTGATCGGGTGAGCGAGCAGACGCAGCAACGGGGCACGTCACAGGCACGGCGCGTGGTCGTCGTCGGCGCGGGCATGGCCGGGGTGCAGACCGCGGTCGCCCTGCGGGAACAGGGCTTCACCGGCACCGTCACGCTGATCGGCGCGGAGCCGCACCAGCCGTACGACCGGCCGCCGCTGTCCAAGGCCGTGCTGCTCGGCAAGGCCGAGGGCTCCGCCTTCGACGTGGACTTCGAGTCGCTCGGCGTCGAACTGCGACTGGGGTGCGAGGCGGACGGCGTGCGCCCCGCCGACCACGAGCTGGACACCGAGTCCGGGCCCGTTCCGTACGACGTCCTGGTCGTCGCGACCGGCGCCGAACCGATCCGCCTGCCCGGCACGGAGGGCGTCCCCGGAGTGCATCTGCTGCGCACCCTGGACGACGCCGAACGGCTGCGGCCCGTGCTCTCCCAGCAGCACGACATCGTGGTCGTCGGCGCGGGCTGGATCGGCGCCGAGTTCGCCACGGCGGCCCGCGAGGCGGGCTGTGCGGTGACGGTCGTCGAGGCCGCCGACCGCCCCCTCGCGGGAGCCCTCCCCGCCGAGGTGGCCGCGCCGATGACCGCCTGGTACGCCGACAGCGGAGCCGCGCTGCGCACCCACGCGCGCGTGGAGCGCGTCGAGCCGGGCGCGGTGGTGCTCGACGACGGCGCGCGGCTGCCCGCGGGCGCCGTCGTGGTCGGCATCGGCGCGCGCCCCGCCACCGACTGGCTCGCCGGCTCCGGCATCGAACTCGGCGCGCACCGCGAGATCCTGGCCGACGACCATCTGCGCGCCTCCACCCCCGACGTGTACGCGGTCGGCGACTGCGCCTCCTTCCCGTCGGCCCGGTACGGCGAGCGGCTGCTCGTCCACCACTGGGACAACGCCCTCCAGGGCCCGCGCACGGTCGCCGCCAACATCATCGGCGAGGCCCCGGCCGTCTACGACCCCGTGCCCTACTTCTGGTCCGAGCAGTTCGGCCGCTTCGTCCAGTACGCCGGTCACCACGCGTCCGCCGACACGCTGCTGTGGCGTGGCGACCCGCTCGGGCCCGCCTGGACCGTCTGCTGGCTCCGCGAGGACCGCCTCGTCGCCCTGCTGGCGGTGGGCCGGCCACGGGACCTGGCCCAGGGGCGGCGGCTGATCGAGGCGGGCACGCCGGTGGTCGCGCAGCTGCTCACGGATCCGGCGCGGCCCTTGAAACAGGCCGCGGCACGGTAGTGAAAAAGCCCAGCTCGGACGGGCCCGGCTTCCGAGTGTCAGTCCGGGATGGCAGGCTGTTTCCGTGACCGAGATTGACGCAAAGATCGATGCTCTCGTCCCCGCCTGGCTCACGCTGCCCGACATCGCCGAACAACTCGGCGTCGAGGTGACACGTGTGCGGCAGTTGGTCAAGGAGGGCCAGCTCATCGCCGTACGCCGTGGCGAGAACCGCGCGCTGCACGTCCCCGCCGCCTTCATCGACGAGGACAAGGTAGTCAAGGGCCTGTCCGGGACCCTGACGCTGCTGCGGGACGACGGCTTCACGGACGAAGAGATGCTGGAGTGGCTCTTCACGCCCGACCCGAGCCTGCCCGGCACCCCCGCCCAGGCCCTGAGTGAGAACCGTGGCACGGAGGTGAAGCGCCGGGCCCAGGCGCTCGCCGTCTGATCCCAACCCACCGATACGCCGGAACGACGTACGCCGAGGGGCCGTGGCCCGGCCCCTCGGTGGCGTGCGCCCGCGCCGCCATCGGATCGCCTCGCACCTCTTCGTACCGACAACCGGGGGAGTCATCCCATGTCCGACACCGTCAGCGCACGTGCCCGTCTCGCCGACGCCCGGGTCTACCTCTGCACGGACGCCCGCAGACGGCAGGGCGACCTCGCCGAGTTCCTGGACGCGGTGCTGGCCGGCGGCGTCGACATCGTGCAGTTGCGGGACAAGGGCATGGAGGCGGCCGAGGAACTGGAGCACCTCCAGGTGTTCGCCGAGGCCTGCGCCCGGCACGGCAAGCTGCTCGCGGTCAACGACCGTGCGGACGTCGCCCACGCCGCCGCCTCCGACGTGCTCCACCTGGGCCAGGGGGACCTTCCGGTGCCCGCCGCCCGGGCCGTGCTCGGCGACGAGGTGCTGATCGGCCGGTCCACCCACACTGAGCAAGAGGCCGCCGCGGCCGCGGTGCAGGAAGGCGTGGACTACTTCTGCACGGGCCCCTGCTGGCCGACCCCCACGAAGCCCGGCCGCCATGCCCCCGGCCTCGACCTGGTCCGCCGCACCGCCTCCCTCGGCACCGAGCGTCCCTGGTTCGCCATCGGCGGCATCGACCTCGGCAACCTCGACGAGGTGATCGACGCGGGCGCCCGCCGGGTGGTCGTCGTCCGTGCGATCACGGAGGCGGACGACCCGGGAGCGGCGGCGGCCGAGTTCCAGAAGCGGCTGCGGCAGGTGTAGCACCCGTCACTGTCCGTATTCCCGTTCGTCTTCTGTCCAAGGAGTGGACAGAAAGTCGGCAAAACGGGCAAATCTCCGGCCCTCGGTTGGGCCTCCGCCCGCCCCTGGCTAACCTGCCGGTATGGCCCTCGGAACCGCATCGACCAGGACGGATCGCGCACGCACCGTGCGCGACATCCTCGGCACCGGCAAGACGACGTACTCGTTCGAGTTCTACGCGCCGAAGACCCCCAAGGGCGAGCGGAGCCTGTGGAACGCGCTGCGCAGGGTCGAGGCGGTGGCTCCGGACTTCGTCTCCGTCACCTACGGCGCCGGCGGCTCCACCCGGGCCACCACGGTCAAGGAGACCCAGCAGATCGTCGTCGACACGACGCTCACGCCGGTCGCCCATCTCACCGCGGTCGACCACTCCATCGCCGAACTGCGCAACATCATCGGCCAGTACGCCGACGCCGGCATCCGCAACATGCTCGCCGTGCGCGGCGACCCGCCCGGCGACCCGATGGGCGACTGGGTGCCGCACCCCAAGGGCCTGACCTACGCGGCCGAACTCGTCCGTCTCATCAAGGAGTCGGGCGACTTCTGCGTGGGCGTCGCCGCCTTCCCGGAGATGCACCCGCGCTCCAGCGACTGGGACACGGACGTCGAGCACTTCGTCGACAAGTGCCGCGCGGGCGCCGACTACGCGATCACGCAGATGTTCTTCCAGCCGGATTCCTATCTGCGGCTGCGTGACCGGGTCGTGGCCGCGGGCTGCGAGACGCCGGTCATTCCCGAGGTCCTGCCGGTCACGAGCGTGAAGATGCTGGAGCGGCTGCCCAAGCTCAGCAACGCCATGTTCCCGGAAGCCCTGAAAGAGCGGATCCTCACAGCAAAAGACGATCCGGCGGCGGTACGCTCCATTGGCATCGAATTCGCCACGGAGTTCTGCGCACGGCTGCTGGCCGAGGGAGTCCCCGGACTGCACTTCATCACGCTCAACAACTCCACGGCACCGCTGGAAATCTACGAGAACCTGGGCCTGCACCACCCCCCGCAGGCCTAGACCGGCCGCACGGGTATACGACACACTGCGTAGCGGTCACTGGGAGAGGGGCGTACATGGGCTGGACGGTCCTCTACATCGCGTTCGGCATCGTCGCGCTGTGGTTGCTCGGCGAGGTGCTGCTGCAGTACAAGGCGCGCCTGCGCTGGCGCCTGCTCGCCTTCGTCGGGTTCCTCGGCGTCGTGCTCGGCGTGCTGATCCCGTCCGTCGTGGTCATCGGACTGGGCGCGGCCGCCTTCGCGATCGGCCAGACCTACGTCACGCTGTCGTTCCGCCGTGGCTTCGCGTCCGGCTGGGCGGTCCGCGGCCCGGCCGCGGGCGGCAGCAGCAAGCGCCGCCGCGGCGAGCCGGTTGACCCCACCCTTGAGGTCTCCGACCTGGAAGAGGCCGAGGGGGACGACCGGGACGGCGCCTACCGCCGCGACAGCGTCTCGTACGGCGACGACGACTACGACCGCGAGGACGTGTTCGCGCCGACCCGCTCCGCCGAGCCCACCGCCGCCGAGGCGACCGCCGTCTACGAGCCGCAGCCGCTCCCCGATGACACGGGCTCGTACGGCATATACGGCGGCCCCGCCTATGCGACCGCTGGCCAGCCCCAGGACCAGAGCTACGCGACCGCTGCCCAGGGCACCGACCAGAACTACGCGTACGACTACTCCGGATACGGCCAGCAGCAGTACGGCTACGACACCACCGGTCAGCAGCAGTACGCCAACTACTCCGACCCGTACGTCGGCAACCAGACCTACGGCGGTGCCTCGTACGACAACGGCTACGGCGGCCAGCAGTACCCCCAGCAGGGCTACGGCCAGGACCAGTACGCCACCGGCGGCTACGGCGAGACCCCGGCCGGCGGAGTCTGGGTCCCGCAGCAGCGCACCGACGAGACGTACGGCGGCGAGTTGCCGCAGGAGCAGCAGTACCCGTACCAGCAGGGCAACGGTCAGCAGCCGGGGAACGGCTACGACGAGCAGTACCGTTTCTGAAAGCTGGCGGGGCCTCACTGGGAGCCCCGGAAGTCCGGTCCCTCCACGATCAGCCCCGCGACCAGCGCGCCGGACATGCCCGCGTGGGGGAGTCCACCGCCCGGGTGCGACCAGCCGCCCACCCGGTACAGGCCCGGCAGGCGCGTGGTGTTCGCCGGATGCAGGAAGCGCCCCCCGCCCGCGGCGAGCGCGGGAGCGGGCACCGGCCCGGCGCCGGTCTCCTCCGCACTGTGGCCGGGCGTACGCACCTCACGCCAGATGAGCCGCTCGCGCAGCCCGGGCAGGGCCGCCCCCGCGGCCTCCATCACCATGTCGGCGAAGCCCTCGACGGTGCTCTCCCGCTCCCAGCCGGCCTCCGTCGGCACGGTCGCCGACACCACCACCGACTCATGGTCCGCGTCCGGGCACAGGGCGGGGTCGGCGGGCCGCAGCACGGTCACCGTGGGGCGCGCCAGCCCGGCGCCCGGCGAGGTCAGGAAGTCCAACTCGGCGTCCCGGTCGGGCGCGTGCACGACCGTGCGGTGCGCGGCACCGGCCTCGCGCGCGCCGCGCAGCGCCAGCAGCACGGTGAACCGTCCGAGCCGGGCGGCCGCGGTCTCGGCGCGTACGTCGCCCTCCGCGTCGAGCGGATGCCCCGTCAGCCCCCGCAGCCGTACCGGATCCACGTCCGCCACCACATGGTCCGCCTCGGCCACCGTCCCTCCCCCAGAGCCGAAAGCCTGGGAGGTGCCCCCAGCGAGTTCCACCCCCGCCGCCCGGCCGTCCTTCTCCAGGATCCCGGTGACCTCGGTGCCGAAGACGAACTCCACCCTGCGGGCCAGACACCGCTCGTGGACCGCGCGCGCCAACTCCCGTATGCCGCCGCGGACATACCAGATGCCGAAGGCGTGCTCCATGTACGGCAGCACGGCCGCGCTCGCCGGGGCCACCCGGGGATCGAGGCCGTACGCCAGGGCGTGGCTCTCCAGGAGCGCCGCGAGCCGCGGGTCCCGCAGCTCCCAGGTGCCGACCTCGGCGAGCGTGCCGGCCCGGCGGGTGCGCAGCAGACGCCTGTGGGGGACGGACGGATAGGGCTCACGCTCCGCCAACACCGCCCAGTCGGGCCACAGGGGTTCCTCCAGCAGGGGCCGGCGGGTGCGGTCCCAGGCCTCCCGGGCCCTGACGAGGAAGTCGCCCCAGCGCTGCCCCGTACCCGCTCCGAGGGCCTCGTCCAGGGCGGAGACGACACCCGCGCGCGAGGCGTTGGGCAGGGACACGGCGGTGCCGTCCGCGAACACATGCCGGGACGACGGATCGACCTGCACCAGCTCGACGCAGTCCTCCAGCGGCTCCTTGCCGGTCTTGACGAACAGATCGCGGTAAACGGCAGGCAGGGGCAGCAGCCCGGGACCGGTGTCGAAGCGGAACCCGTCCCGCTCGAACCGGCGCAGCGCGCCGCCGTATGTCTCCGTGCGCTCGTACACCACCACCCGGTGGCCCGCGACGGCCAGCCGGGCGGCAGCCGCCATCGCGCCCATCCCGGCGCCGATCACCGCAATCCGTGCCATGCCCGCGACTTTATCGACCGCCACTGACAATCCCGCCCGCGGGCGGTCAGTCCGGCGGCCGGCCCTCGTGCGCGGCCAGCCGGCGCTCCTCCCGCCGCTGGGCCCTGCGGCGCAGGAAGCGGTGGATCCGTGAGACCAGGAAGAACAGCGCGATCAGTCCGGCGGCCAGCAGGACCGCCGCGATCACCGCCGCCGCCCCCGGATGGAACATGGCGAACGTGACGATGCCGGCCACTCCGAGATCCTCGGCCAGGCTCATGATCATGTTGCTGAAGGGTTCCGGCGAGGTGTTGATCGCCATGCGGGTGCCGGCCTTGACCGTATGGCTGGCGAGTGCCGTCGAGCCGCCGATCAGGGCCGCCGCCACCTCGGACGGCGAACCGCTGTGCCCGGCGAGCAGCGCCCCGACCCAGGCTCCCGCGACCGGCCGGACCACCGTGTGCACGGAGTCCCACACCGAGTCGACGTACGGGATCTTGTCGGCGACCGCCTCGCACAGGAACAGCACGCCCGCCGCGATGAGGACCTCGGGCCGCTGCAGCGTCTCGGGGACGTCGTCGCTCAGCCCCGTCGCGCCGAAGACGCCGAGCAGCAGCGCCACGGCGTAGGCGTTGATCCCGCTGGCCCAGCCGCTCGTGAAGACGAGAGGGAGTACGGACACGGACGCGATCGTAACCAGTCGGCATCGGCGCGTCCTGGGCATGAGCGCGCAGGCCTGAGTACGCGTACCTAGGGAGTGAGATGAGTACGCGCGCGGATGGGGGCCGACCGGCGCGAACGAGACAGTGGAGACACGGAAAGGGCGCCACGTCCGGCACCGCCGACACGGGGCGGCGGAACGGCAGTCGCGCCCTGGTCCGCTCCTTCCGCCGATTCGTCGGCGGAAGCGAGACACGGGGGGAGCAAGGGGGAGACCCGGGGGAAGACCGGAACGGGGGTTCCAACGGGGGAGTACGGAAGGCGCCGGTCCGACGGTGGCCCGCGGGGGACGCGGCCACGGCGGACCGGCGTTTTCGCGTTCAGCCCCGTCCGCTCACCCGTCCCTGGAGCAGCCGGGACAGGGCAGCGTGGACATCGTCCAGGGACCGCTCCGGTTGGAACGACTTCCAGTCCAGCGCGGCCACCAGCACCATGCCCACCAGCGCTGCCGCCGTCAGCTGGACATCGATCTCCTCGCTGAACTCGCCGTTCGCCACGCCCTCGCGCAGCACGCCCTCGACGACCGCGACGGCCTCCTGCCGGACCACCATCAGGGTGGACTGCCAGGCCCGGTTGGTGCGCCACAGCTCGGCCACGTACAGCTGGGTGAACGCCGGGTACCGGTCGATGAACACGAGTCCGGCGCGGACCATCTCGTCCAGGGCGTCGACCTTGCTGCCCCCCTCGCGCTCGGTCCGTTCGGCCGCCTCCCGGAGGGAGGCGGTGAGGAGGCCCACGCCGTGCCGCAGCAGCTCCTCGAAGAGGACCGACTTGCTCGCGAAGTTGTAGTAGACCGTGCCCTTCGCGACCCCGGCCCGCTCGGCGATCTCGTCCACGGTGGTGGCGGAGAAGCCCTGCTCGGCGATGAGTGTGACGGCCGCCTCGTAGAGCTTCTGCCGGGTGGCCTCGCGGCGCGTGCGGCCGCCCGACGTGGTGCTGCTGCTTTCCATGGGCCCGATTGTCACAGGAACCGTGGCCCCGGAGGGTGTGGAAGCCGAGGTCATACGTGAGGTTGTCACAGGCTCAGCTCCGGGTGCAGCCGGTCCAGGGTCCACACCTGGCTGCGGCGGGCCGACAGGGCGGTCAGCGCCAGGGCACCGGCCGTGAAGGCGACCAGCACGGCGCAGGCCTGCCACACCGGGCCCAGGCCGCCGCCGGTGATCAGCCTTCTGAGGGCCGCGACGACATAGCTCATCGGCAGGAAGGGGTGGATCGCGTTGAAGAAGCCCGGGCTGGTCTGTACGGGGTACGTGCCGCCCGCCGACGTCAGCTGGAGCATCAGCAGGGCGAGCACGAGGATCCGGCCCGCCGCCCCGAAGCGCGCGTTCAGCCACTGCACGAGCGCCCCGAAGCACGCCGCCACCAGGAACAGGAAGCCCACCGTCCCGGCCGCCCGGGCCATCTGCAGACCGATCGCCCAGTGCAGCACCGCCATCAGGGCCGCCGTCTGCAGCACGCCGACCGCGACCACCGGCAGCCAGCCCGCCAGCGCGATCCGCCAGGCGGCGGAACCGGCCGCCAGGGCGCGCCGGTTGAGCGGCTGGATCAGCATGTACGCCACCATCGCGCCCACCCACAGGGACAGCGGGATGAAGTACGGGGCGAATCCGGTGCCGTAGTTGGGCGCCTTGTGCAGGTCCCTGGAGGCGAGCTGGACCGGGTCGGCCATCACCTCGGTGCGCTGGTCGCGGTCTTTCTTGTCGTAGTCGGGGATCCGCCCGGCCCCGTCGTGCAGTCCGCCGGCGAGCTTCCCCGAGCCGTCGACGAGCTTGTACATGCCGCCGTTGAGGTCCTCGGCGCCCGTCTTGAGCTTGCCGACGCCCTCGTCCAGGTCGGTGGCGCCGGTCTTGGCCGTGCCGAGCCCGGTGTGCAGCTTCTTGGCGCCCGCGGCGACCTTGCCCGCGCCGTCGTTCAGCTTGTTGATCTTCTTGACGGCGTCGTCGACGTCCTCGGAGAGGTGCGGCGAGCGGTCGGCCAGGGCCTGGGCCTGCTTCTGGAGCGTGCCGAGGTTGGTGCGGAGCGTCTTCAGGTCGCCGTCCTGGTCGGCGATCAGCGTGTTGAGGTCGTCGGCCACCGTGGCCACGTCGGCGGCGGCCTCCTTGGCCTTCTTCAGATCGGGGCAGATCGGGTCGGGCAGCACCGTTGCCTCGCAGTGCGTCCGGTAGACCTCGTCGAGCGCCTCGGAGGCCGCGTGCGCGGTCCTGGCGGCGCCCGGGGCGGCCTTCACCAGGACGTCGAGGTTGTGGCCGACCGCCTTGGCCGAGTCGGCGACCAGCTGTGCCGTGTCACCGATGGTCTTCTCGTTGTCCTTGAGGAACGGGCCGACCTTGTCGTAGACCCCGTTGACGTTGTCCGCGAGTGTCTGCGTGCCCTCGGAGACCTGCTGCGAACCGTCCTCCAGGTCGCCGGCGCCCGTGTTGAGCTTCTTCAGGCCCTTGGACAGCTTGCCGCTGCCGCTCTTGGCGTCCGTCAGCCCGTCCGCGAGGTCCTTGGAGCCCTTCTCCGCCTTCCCGATGCCGCCCTTGAGCCTGTCGGCGCCGTTCGCGGCCTTCACGGTCTGCCCGTGGATGTCGGAGAAGGAGATGAAGATCCGGTCCAGGAAGGACCGGGAGGTCTTGGTGGACGCGGCCGTGCGCACCTCACTGAAGACCGTCCGGGATATCTGCCCGACGATGTAGTTGTTCGCGTCGTTCGTACGCACCTGGAGGGCGCCCGTCTCCGGGGAGTCGCCCGAGCTGGAGGCGATGCGCCGGCTGAAGTCGGCCGGCATGGTCAGCGACAGGTAGTACGTGCCGTTCTCGACGCCCTTGCGTGCCTCGGCCCCGTCGACCTCGTGCCACTCGAAGGTCTTGCTGTCCCGCAGCCCGCCGACGATGTCGTCGCCCGCCGTGATCCTCTTCCCGCCGGCGGTCGCCCCCTTGTCGTCGTTGACGAGCGCCACGGGGATGCGGTCCAGACGGCCGTACGGGTCCCAGAAGGACCACAGGTACAGCGCGCCGTACAGCAGCGGCAGGACCAGGAGCGCGACCAGGGCGGCACGCGGCAGCCTCCCCCGGCCGAAGCGCCTCAGCTCAAGCGCGGCCAGCCTCGGCGAGCGCATCGCCGTCCTCCTTCGCCAGGTCGTCGATCGTGGTGCCGGTGCCGGTGCCGGTGCCGGTGTCGGTGCCGGCCTCGGCCTCGGTCTCGGTCTCTGTTTCCTTCGTGGTCCCGGTCGAGATGACCACGGCGTCGTCCGGGGCCTGGCTGCACACCGCGACGACCGTCGTCCCGGCTTCGGCGAGGGACTTCAGGAGGGCCCAGACCTCGGCCCGTTCGGCGTCCGAGAGCTTCAGGTCGACGTCGTCCACCCCGAGCAGTCGGGGCCTGCCGATGAGTGCGAGGGCGACGGACAGGCGCAGCGCCTCCGGCCGCTCCAGGTCGCGTACGGCGGTGCGGGAACCCTTGGGCAGGGCCTCCCGGTCGAGCCCGGCGGCACCCAGCGCGGCGTCGATCCGCAGCCTCGCCTCCAGCGTCCGCTCCCGGTGCGGCCGCATCAGCCCGCGCAGCGAGTCCCCGAACCGCCGCTGCAGCAGCGCCCGTTCGCGCAGGTGCTCGCCGACGGTCAGGGCCGGTTCGAGGTCGGTGACACCGGCGACGTTGGCCACCGCGCTGAGGCGGCGCACCGCCGCGAGCTGCTTGGGCAGATGGGCCGGGCCCACCGCCGCCGTTCCCGTGGTGGCCTTCATCCGGCCGGTGAGCGCGAGCAGCAGACACGTCCGGCCGGAGCCGGACGGTCCCTCGACGGCGATCAGCGAGCCGGGCTCGGCGTCGACTGAGACCCCTTGGAACGCCCAGCCCCGGGGGCCCTTGAGGCCGAAGTCCCGGGCGGCGACGGCGAGTCCTGGCGGACTGCTCACAGCTCCCCCATCCCTGGGGCCCGGGGATGTTCCCCGCATCCCCGATCGTTCCCCAATTTGAACTGACTGGTCAGTGCAAAAACTAGCCCGAACTTTCGATCGAAGCAAAACCCCAGGTCAGAACGGATTGTCAGTGGCATACCTCACGATGGGCACATACGGCATCACCGGACAGGTAGTGCCGTCACCCAGACGACAGGAGGTTCGTCATGGCCAACTCGTCCGCAGCCGCCGCACGTCGGCGCAGCGCCACCGGCCCTGCCCCCTCACTGACCGGCCCGGCGAGCGATGTGCACCCCGTGCTCCGCCGGACCACGGCCCCGCCCGCTGCCCTCGACCTGCTCGCCCAGGCCCGCGCCGGACTCGACGAGGCCGCCGTCCTCGAAACGCCGAACGAGCGCTATGCGACGGCCCATCTCGCCGCCCTGCGCACGGCTGCCGCCGTCCTCGCCGCGCGAGGCCGCCCGGAGCCCTCGCCCAGGCGCCGCCCCCGCATCAGGAGCGCCTGGGAAGTGCTCCCCGAGATCGCGCCCGAGCTCACCGAGTGGAGCGCACTGTTCGCCTCCGGCGCCCGGCGCCGCGCCCGGGCCGAGGCGGGCATCCAGGGCGCGGCCACCCAGCGGGACGCCGACGACCTCATACGGGACGTGGCGATGTTCGTCCGCCTCGTCGAGCGGATGCTGGTGCTCCAGCCGGTCCTGCCACAGCCACGCCAGGACACGGAAGGGCCGGACCGCCCCCTCGCCCGCGGAGAGCTCCCGGACGCGGGCTGACCACCCGCCGCGGAGCGGGGCCGACGGCGACCGGTGTCCGCCGAGCGAGACGGACGCGGCGGTACACCATCGCGGTGACCTGGTACGGCACCGGAGGCAATAGGGTGGAGAGCGCCTGCAGCCTTCCCTCCTCCGGTACCCCGGGCCGGGGAGGCACCCCGTTCGCGCCGCCGGGCAACAGGCGGTGCCGTGCCGAGGAGTCAACTGCCGTGTCGGATCCGATGCGCCCCCGTTCCTCCCTCCGTACCGCCGTGGTCTGGGAGGTCCTCCAGGACGCCCTGGACCGCCGCGTCAAGGCCACGGGCCGGGACTCGCTGGACGTGCTGGACACCGGCGGCGGCAGCGGCAACTTCGCTGTGCCCCTGGCCCGCCTCGGCCACCGCGTCACCGTCGTCGACCCCAGCCCGAACGCGCTGTTCGCGCTGGAGCGCCGGACCGCCGAGGCCGGGGTCGCCGACCGGGTCCGGGGCGTGCAGGGCGACGCCCACGGGCTCTTCGACGTGGTCGAGCGCGGCGGCTACGACGTGGTGCTGTGCCACGGCGTGCTGGAGTACGTGGACGACCCGGCCGAGGGCGTCCGCAACGCGGTGGCCGCCCTGCGCCCCGAGGGCGTCCTCAGCCTCCTCGCGGCCGGCCTCGGCGGCGCCGTGCTCGCCCGCGCCCTCGCGGGCCACTTCACGGAGGCCAAGCAGGCGCTGGAGGACCCGGCCGGCCGCTGGGGCACCGGCGACCCGATGCCGCGGCGCTTCACCGCCGAGCAGCTCACCGAGCTGGTCGAGGCCGCGGGCCTCCGGGTGGCCGCCGTGCACGGCGTACGGGTCTTCGCCGACCTGGTACCCGGCGTCCTCGTGGACACCGAGCCCGGGGCCCTGGACGCCCTGCTGAAGCTGGAGGCCGCGGCGGCCGAGCTCCCCGCGTTCCACTCCGTCGCCACCCAGCTGCACGTCCTGGGCGAGACGAGGGGTGCGAACGGGGCCTGAACCGCCCCCCGAGTGACGCTGCTGATCAGCGCCGCGGGCGCACATGGAGTACGCCACAGGCCCCCCGATCGAGCGGTTTGCGCCGTATGATCGAGGGAGACCGCCCGGCATGACGGGTCGGCCGCCGGGGAATGGAAGCCTCAGCGAGCCGGGCCGGCCATGGCGGGATTCCGGTTGGCCAATTGGCGTAGAGGGGCGGGTTTCACGGGGGCGATTCCCTGCCTATCCTGAAGGGACCCCCCGGGTCGCCCCGGCGACTGCACGATGAGGAGGACTCCGTGCCGCTCTCGGAGCACGAGCAGCGCATGCTCGAGCAGATGGAGCGAGCGCTGTACGCCGAAGATCCCAAGTTCGCGACAGCGCTTGAGGGAAGCGGGCTGCGCACGTACACCCGGCGACGGGTCTACCAGGCGGTGGCGGGCTTCCTCGTAGGTATCGCGCTCCTCATGGCCGGAATGGTCGCACAGCAGATCTGGGTCAGCGTGGTGGGCTTCCTTGTCATGCTGGGCTGTGCGGTACTCGCCGTAACGGGGTGGCGCAAGGCTCCCAAGCCGGGCGAACAGCCCGCCGGCACCCCGCATGCGCGCCGTCAGGGACGGCCGAAGCGTTCCATGATGGACCGCATCGAACAGCGCTGGCAGCGCCGCCGGGACGAACAAGGCCACTAGTACCGCGCCTGTTTCGCCGGAAGATCCGAATGAGACGCGCTGAGGGGTGACCACCCACCGGGTGGTCACCCCTCAGTTCTGTCCTCGGCCCCCGCCGGCCCGTCCTCAGCCCCGCTGGCCCGATGGCCTGCGCAGGGCGGGCCGGGCCGCCGCCGTGCGGGCCCTGAGCGACGCCCACCAGGCCGACGCCGCCCACAGCACCCGCACGCTGGACCGCGGGGCGAACCGCGCGCGCAGTTGCGTACCGCGGCCGACCGTGCCGCTCAGCCCGTCGACGGCCCGGCGCACGTCCTCGGCGAGCCCCGCCGTCGCGCGCGGCCGCGGCGCGTAGAGGACCTGCTCCACGGCGTCGGCCACCCGGTGCACCGCGGCCCCGGCCACCGGGGCCAGATGCCCGAGCCGGACGATCCGGGCGGCCGCCTTGCGCGGGGTCTGCGAGTCGTCCGGCATGATGCCGAAGTCCCATGCGGTGTCGGTCAGTTCCTGCCAGGCCGCCAGCGCGTGGGCCGCCGCGCCCTCGTCGGTACGGGCGTGCCCGCCCAGCCGTACGGCGCGCAGCCGCATCCGCCACAGCATCGGCGTCAGCGGGATCGTCACGACGGCCAGCCCGCCGAGCGCCCACAGCGCGTACTCCCACCACGGGGGACCGTTGTCGTCCGTGTGCGGCGCGGCTGCCGCGGACGGGCTGGAGCACACGTCCTGCTTGCGCTGCTGGGCCGTGCAGCTCTCGCTCGGCGAGGCCTCCGTCGAGGGCACCGCGCTCGCCGCCTGGGACGGACGCACCTGGTCCGGCAGGGAGCTGCCCGGCGTGTCCGTCTGGGTGTACGAGGGGGTCGTACCGCGGGTCGGGGTCGGCTCGAAGCGGGTCCAGCCCACGCCCTCGAAGTACAGCTCGGGCCAGGCGTGCGCGTCCTTCAGACCGACCGACACCGAGCCGTCCGCCTGCGGGGAACCGGGCGCGAAGCCCACCGCGACCCGGGCCGGGATGCCCAGCGTGCGGGCCATCGCGGCCATCGCGAACGAGAAGTGGACACAGAAGCCCTGCTTCTTCTGCAGGAAGGCGGCAATGGCGTTGCGGCCCCTGCCGACCTCCACCTGGGTGTCGTACTGGAAGCCGCCCGTGACGGCGAAGTAGTCCTGGAGCTTGACCGCCTGGTCGTAGTGGCTCGTCGCGCCGTCGGTGACCTCCTTGGCGGTCTTGGCCACGACCGACGGGAGCGAGGAGGGCACCTTGGTGTAGTCGCGCTTCAGCGCCGCCGACGGCTCCGGCGCCGTGGCCAACTGGTCCGCGGACGGCTGTACGTCCAGGCTGGTCACTTGGTAGGTCGCGCCGCGCGTGTTCTGGCCGTGGTCGCCGACGAGCGTCATGCCCACGGGTTCGTAGCGCCAGTTGCCGCCGACCTTCACGCTGCTCGGCGGGTAGGGCATCGGCAGCCAGTCCTGGGCGTACCAGTCCGCCGCCGAGATGGTGGTCGTGACCGTCGTGCGCTTGATCCCCTGGCCCAGGCCGATCGGCGTGGGGAACCGGTCCGGTACGCCGACGATGTGCCGCTGGGACGGCTTCCAGGTGACGCCGTCGAAGTCGTCCAGGGAGACGATGCGCAGATACAGGTCGGAGATGTCGTTGGTGTCGGTCTTCACGGACAGGACCTGGCGGTCCTGGTCCACGTTCAGACTGTCGCGCAGCGACACCAGGGGGTTGACCGCGGAGATGGTGCCGCCGTTCCCGTTGCCCGCGCCCACGCCGGTTCCGGTGCCGTCCAGGAGGCCGCCCTGCATCGCGGGCAGGGCGAGCGGCACGAACAGGGCGACGCCGAGCGCGACCGCGCCGATACGGCGGCCGGTGCGGACCGGTGCCACCGCGTTGCCCGCGGGCTCGCCGGGGGCGCGCGGCGCGCCGCCGAAGACGCGGCCCCACTGGGAGAGCCGGTCCCGGCCCTCGGCCAGGAGCAGCATCAGATAGCCGGCCGCCGCGACCAGGAACCACAGCCAGTCGGCACCGCCGTCGGACAGCCCCGCGGCCACCGAGTACAGCGCGAGCAGCGGCAGTCCGGCCGGGGCCGCGCTGCGGAAGGTCACCGCGAGGGTGTCCACGATCAGCCCGATCACCAGGACGCCGCCGACGAGCATCAGCCGGATGCCGTCGGACAACGGTGCCGGGATCGCGTACTGGTTGACGTCCTCCGAGCCCTGCCGGAACAGGTCGGCGAAGTGCCGGATCGCGTCCGGACCGGGGATCAGCCCGGCGATCGCGTGCTCCCGGGCGAACACGAGGGTCAGCAGCATCAGCGTGGTGAGCGCCTGTGCCGCCACGGTCAGCGGCCGGGCCAGCGGCACCCGGCGGGTCGCCGCGCCCACCCCCGTCTGCACCGCCACCAGGAAGACCGCCTGCAGCAGCCACGTGGGCTTGTCCACCAGCGGCAGCAGCGCACACGCCGCCATCAACGTTGCCGCGGCGGCACACATGGCCAGCCGTGCCCGCCCACTCATGACAGTGCCTCTCCGCCGGACACCGCGGCGACGCCCGTGCGTTCGCGGTCCGCCTGGCGCCACAGTTCGCTCAGTGAGGCGCCCCGGGGGACGCTCACGGCGGTCCAGCCCGCCTCGTGCAGCAGGCGCAGTCGCTCCCCGTGCTGCGCCGTGGGGCCGGGTACATCGGTCGGCTCGCTCATCCACGCGTCGCTGTCCAGCAGGAAGGCGACCGCGCCGCCGCTGCGCTGGCGCATCTTGGCCACCACCGCGGCCTGTTCGTCGTCGAGGTCGCCCAGGAAGGCGACCAGCAGTCCTTCGTTGCCGCCGCGCAGCACGTCGTAGGCCCGGGAGAGCCCCGTGCCGTCCGAGTGGTCGATCACGGCGAGGGTGTCCATCATCAGCCCGGCGGCGTCCGCGGTCTCCTGGCTGGCGCCCGCGAACCCGTCGGTGCCCTCGCCGGGCACGGCGCTGCCCGTGTCGGTCAACAGCCGCACCGAGAAGCCGCGTTCGAGCATGTGGACCAGGACCGACGCGGTGCCCGACACCGCCCACTCGAAGGGCGAGTCCGGACCCGCGCCCGCGAAGGCGATGCCACGCGTGTCGAGCAGCACCGTGCAGCGGGAGCGCTGCGGCTGCTCCTCCCTGCGCACCATCAACTCGCCGTAGCGGGCGGTGGAACGCCAGTGGACGCGGCGCAGATCGTCGCCGTAGCGGTACCCGCGCGGGATCACGTCGTCCTCGCCCGCCAGGGCCAGCGAGCGCTGCCGCCCGTCGCCGTACCCCTTCGCCTCACCGCTGAACCGGACCGGCGGCAGCGGCTCCACGCGCGGGATCACGGTCAGGGTGTCGAATGTCGAGAAGGATCTGGTCAGTTCGCACATCCCGAACGGGTCCGTGAGACGCAGCTGGAGCGGGCCGAGCGGATAGCGGCCGCGCAGGTCCGAGCGGACCCGGTAGGACACCTCGCGGCGGCCGCCCGGCTCCACCCGGTCCAGGACGAAGCGGGGCCGGGGACCGAGCACGTACGGCACCCGGTCCTGCAGCATCAGCAGTCCCGTGGGCAGCCGCGAGACGTTGTCCATCCGCAGATGGACCCGGGCCTCGCTGCCGGCCGGCACCCGCGAGGGGGCGAGCCTGCGGCTGCCGGCCACCCGGTAACGGGTGCGGTAGAGCATGGTCGCGCAGATCAGGGGCAGGACGGCCAGCAGCAGCCCGACCCGGAGCAGATCGCTCTGCCCCAGGACGTACGCGCAGATCGCGGCCGCGATGCCCGCGGCCAGGAAGGACCGCCCGCGGGTGGTCAGCCCCGCCAGAGCCGTACGGACGCCGCCCTTCTCGTCGCGCTCGGTCTCCGCCTGCCCGGTCCTGCCGGCCGTCATCACAGCCTCCGCGGAGGCTGCGAGGGATAGGCGGGCGTGCCCCGGACCAGGCCGCCGAAGCCGGACTGCTGCTGGGGCGCCGCGGGCACCGGGGTGTGCTGCAGGATCTCCTGGACGACCTGCTCCGACGTACGACGGTTGAGCTGGGCCTGCGCCGTCGGCAGCAGCCGGTGTGCCAGGACCGCCACGGCGAGAGTTTGCACATCGTCCGGCAGCGCGTACTCCCGGCCGCTGAGGGCGGCCGACGCCTTCGCCGCGCGCAGCAGGTGCAGCGTCGCGCGCGGTGAGGCGCCGAGTCTCAGATCGGGGTGCGTGCGCGTGGCGGCGACCAGGTCCACCGCGTACCGCCGGACCGGCTCGGCGACATGGACGCCCCGCACGGCCTCGATCAGCTTCACGATGTCGTGCGCGTGCGCCACCGGCTGGAGGTCCTCCAGCGGGCTCACCCCGCCGTGGATGTCGAGCATCTGCAACTCGGCCTCCACACTGGGGTAGCCGACGGAGACCCGGGCCATGAAGCGGTCGCGCTGGGCCTCGGGCAGCGGGTAGGTGCCCTCCATCTCGACCGGGTTCTGCGTGGCCACCACCATGAACGGGCTGGGCAGTTCATAGGTCTGCCCGTCGATGGTGACCTGGCGCTCCTCCATCGACTCCAGCAGCGCCGACTGGGTCTTGGGCGAGGCGCGGTTGATCTCGTCGCCGATCACGATCTGCGCGAAGATGGCGCCCGGCTTGAACTCGAAGTCCCGCCGCTGCTGGTCCCAGATGGACACGCCGGTGATGTCCGACGGCAGCAGGTCGGGCGTGAACTGGATACGCCGCACCGAACAGTCGATGGACCGCGCCAGCGCCTTGGCCAGCATGGTCTTGCCCACCCCGGGAACGTCCTCGATCAGAAGATGTCCCTCGGCGAGCAGCACGGTCAGCGAAAGCCGTACGACCTCGGGCTTGCCCTCGATCACTCCCTCCACCGAACTGCGGACCCGCTCCACAGTGGCAGTCAGATCAGTGAGGCTCGCTCGATCGTCATAGGTCGTCACCCGGCCCTCCTCGGCCCGTTCTTACTCCGGGCCGTCGCTCTGCGATGCGGACCGGCCCACCCCGAACACGGACACCACGCGTGAATGGTTCCGCGTGACGCCACACCCCGCATTCTTGCTGCCGTTACCGATTCGTGTCACTCGCCTGTGGACAACTGCCCGCACTATGTCGGTCTTACGGCGTTTTCGACCGGCATTTTCGATGCCGGTGGCGGGACGTTCCGGAGCGGGCGGGCCGTCGGCGGGCCGGTCAGGCCGGGTCGACCTCGCGCAGCAGACCCGTCCTGACGTCGAACACGAAGCCCCGCACATCGTCGGTGTGCAGCAGGAACGGCGAGGTACGCACCCGCTGCATGGACTGCCGTACGTCCTGGTCGACGTCCCGGAAGGACTCCACGGCCCAGGCCGGGCGCTGGCCGACCTCCATCTCCAGTTCGGTGCGGAAGTCCTCGGTGAGGGACTCCAGGCCGCAGCCGGTGTGGTGGATGAGGACGATGCTGCGCGTGCCCAGCTTGCGCTGGCTGATGGTGAGCGAGCGGATCACGTCGTCGGTGACCACGCCGCCCGCGTTGCGGATGGTGTGGCAGTCGCCGAGCTCCAGGCCGAGCGCGGCGTGCAGGTCGAGCCGGGCGTCCATACAGGCCACGACGGCGACATGGAGGACGGGGTGCGCGTCCATGCCGGGGTCGGAGAAGGCGGCGGAGTAGTGCTGGTTGGCCTCGACCAGGCGATCCGTCACGGTGCCGCCGTGAGTTATGGCGCCTTCGGATCCAGTGGGAGCTGCTGCGGAAGTCGTCATACCCATGACGTTACTGGTCACCGCTGGTCCGAGCCTGTTGTGAGAGTGGACAAAGAACGTCATCGTGGCTTGTTGTGAGCTAACCCACACGGAGGGCAAACCTGCGCCGGAGGTGTGATTGCCGTCGAAATGCGTCCCTGCCCGAGGTGCGGTCCGCGACGCGCAGGCCGGTTGATTGACCGCGAGACAGGGTGGACTAAAGTGACGCGAAGCGGGAGGCGAGACTCTCCCTGCTGGACTGAATTCCCCCGGAGATCCCGGCTCCGTCGGACCGTCTCCCCACGTGCGCGGCGCGTACGTACGGCTCGGCCTCCTCCCGCTCCCGGCCGGCTGACGCTTCCGGCGCCGGCAGGCCTCCCCTTCACGAGCGGGCGGGGACCCGGCGGTGCGTACGGCCCGCGCCGGACCTGAGAGGCCCCCTTGAGCCAGAGTCGACACGTCCCGGTGATGCTCCAGCGGTGCCTGGATCTGCTGGCGCCCGCACTGGAGCGGCCGGGAGCGGTGGTCGTCGACTGCACCCTGGGCCTGGGCGGCCACAGCGAGGCGCTGCTGAGCCGCTTCCCCGAGGCCCGGCTCGTCGCCCTCGACCGGGACAAGGAGGCCCTGCGGCTGTCCGGCGAGCGGCTCGCGCCCTTCGGCGAGCGGGCCACCCTCGTGCACGCCGTGTACGACGAGCTCCCCGACGTACTGAACCGGCTCGGCATCGCGCGCGTGCAGGGCGTCCTGTTCGACCTCGGCGTCTCCTCCATGCAACTCGACGAGGCCGGCCGCGGCTTCGCCTACGCTCAGGACGCGCCGCTCGACATGCGCATGGACCAGACGACCGGCATCAGCGCGGCCGAGGTCCTCAACACCTACCCGGCGGGCGAGTTGGTGCGGATCCTGCGGGCGTACGGCGAGGAGAAGCAGGCCAAGCGGATCGTCGCCGCGATCGTCCGCGAGCGGGACAAGAAGCCGTTCGACAACAGCGCGCGGCTCGTGGAGCTGATCCGCGACGCCCTGCCGCAGGCCGCCAAGCGGACGGGCGGCAACCCGGCCAAGCGCACCTTCCAGGCGCTGCGGATCGAGGTCAACGGAGAGCTGTCCGTTCTGGAGCGGGCGATCCCGGCCGCGGTCAAGGCGCTCGACGTGGGCGGGCGGATCGCCGTGCTGTCGTACCACTCGCTGGAGGACCGCCTGGTCAAGCAGGTGTTCGCGGCCGGTGCCGCGAACACCGCGCCGCCCGGACTGCCGGTCGTGCCCGAGCGCTACCAGCCCCGGCTCAAGCTGCTCACGCGCGGTGCCGAACTTCCCACCGAGGAAGAGGTCGCCGAGAACCGCCGGGCGGCTCCGGCGCGGCTGCGCGGGGCCCAGCGCATCAGGGAAGACGTCGTATGAGGGGCGTGAGTGAGTTGGGTACCCGAACTCACCGGAGGGCATGTGAGTAGGAAACCCGAACTGAGGGGGAGGGCCGCCCGGCTCGCACGGCTCTTTCCGGCCGGGCGGGGGCAGGCGGCCCGGACGCCGTTCGTCCTCCTCGTCGTCCTGCTCCTCGGCGGTGGTCTCATCGGGCTCCTGGTGCTGAACTCGGCGCTCAGCGAAGGCTCGTTCCGGCTGGACGACCTCCAGAAACAGACGAAGAACCTCACCGACGAGCAACAGGCCCTCCAGCGGGACATCGACGCGTACTCCGCCCCCGACGCCCTCCAGCGCCGTGCCCGTGAACTCGGCATGGTGCCCGGCGGCGACCCGGCCTTCCTCGACCCCGACGGCACCGTCAAGGGCGTTCCCGGCCCCGCCGCCCTGCGGCAGTCCGCCCCGACCACGACCGCGCCCCTCCCGCCCGAGGCGATCCTCCCGGCCGCCCCCGCGTCCCCGGCCCGGCAGACCACACCGGCCACCCCGACCCCGACTTCCCCGGGCCCCGTCTCTCCGGCGCCACCGACGCCCGTCTCCACCCCCCAGCCCGCCACGACCCCGACCCCCGGCAGGTGACGGAAGTGTCAGACACCTCTGGAGAAAGGCAACCGCCGCGCCGCCGTGTGCCCGGCCCCGCCAAGCCGCCCCGGCCCGGGAACGGCGGCCGTCGGCAACCCGGTCCCGGTCCCGGTCCCGGGGCCCGCCCGGTCCGCCGCCCCCAGCAGGCCCGCCCGGCGGCCGCCCGCCCGCTGCGGCTCGGCAGCCCCCGCCCGCGCCTGCGCATGGTCAGTCTCGCGCTGACCCTGGTGCTGCTCGCCTTCGTGGTGCGGCTGCTCCAGGTGCAGGCCGTCGACGCGAGCGCGTACGCGGCCAAGGCCGAGCAGAACCGGTATGTCGTCCACACCCTCGCCGCCGAGCGCGGCGGGATCACCGACCGCAACGGCGTGGCCCTGGCGATCAGCGAGGACGCGTACGACATCACGGCCGACCCGACGATGTTCACGCGCAAGCAGCTCGGCATCGACGACGGCCCCGAGCGGGCGGCCGCACTCCTCGCGCCGATCGTCGGGCAGGACCAGGACACACTCGTCCGCAAGCTGCGGCCCGCCAACAAGGACCTGCGCTACGTCAAACTCGCCGGCCGCCGGACCCCGCAGGTCTGGAACCAGATCAAGGACCTGAGGAGCGCGCTCGCCCAGAAGGCGAACACGGACAAGACCACCGTCAACGTCCTCGCCGGCGTCTTCTCCGACCCCAGCAGCAAGCGCGTGTACCCGAACGGCGACCTCGCCGCCGGGATACTGGGCTGGGTCAATGCCGAGGGCAAGGGCGGCGGCGGCATCGAGCAGCAGCTGAACAAGACGCTGACCGGCACGGACGGCAAGATCCGCTACGCCCAGTCCGGCGGCCGCGAGGTGCCCACCGCGGGCTCCACCGAGACCCCCGCCGTGCCCGGCGCCGACGTCGAACTCACCATCGACCGCGACATCCAGTGGGCCGCGCAGAACGCCATCAGCGAGCAGGTGAAGAAGTCCAAGGCCGACCGCGGGTATGTCGTCGTGCAGGACACCCGTACCGGCGAGATCCTCGCCATGGCCGACTCACCCGGCTTCGACCCGAACGACCTGTCGAAGGCGGATTCCGCCGCGATGGGCAACCCGGCCCTCCAGGACGCCTACGAGCCCGGCTCCACCGCCAAGGTGATGTCGATGTCGGCCGTGCTGGAGGAGAACGCCGCCACCCCGCTCACCCATGTCGTCGTCCCCAACCGGCTGCACCGCGGCGACCGCCTCTTCCAGGACGACGTCGACCACGGGACCTGGTACCTCACGCTCAACGGCGTCCTGGCCAAGTCCAGCAACATCGGCACCATCCTGGCCGCCGGCCAGCTCGGAAAGACCCAGCGGGAGGCCAACGACGTCCTCTACTCCTATCTGAAGAAGTTCGGCCTCGGCAGCTACACCGGACTCGGCTTCCCCGGTGAGACCAAGGGCATCCTCGCGCCCGCGGACAAGTGGTCGACGTCGCAGCAGTACACGATTCCTTTCGGCCAGGGCATGTCCCTCAACGCCATGCAGGCGGCCTCCGTCTACTCGACGATCGCCAACGGCGGCGTCCGCATCGAACCCACCCTGGTGCGCGGCACCGAGGGCGCCGACGGCCGCTTCACCCCCACCGCCAAGCCCGAGAAGACCCGGGTGATCAGCGAGAAGACGGCGAAGACCGTCGCCCAGATGCTGGAGTCCGTCGTGGACGACCGGGAGGGCACCGGCACCAAGGCGCGCATCCCCGGCTACCGCGTCGCGGGGAAGACGGGTACGGCCAACCGCGTGGATCCGGCCACCGGCAAGTACCGCGGCTACACCTCTTCATTCGCCGGATTCGCACCCGCGGACAACCCCCGGATCACCGTCTACTGCGCCATCCAGAACGCCACCGCCGGCAGCTACTTCGGCGGCCAGATCTGCGGCCCCATCTACAAGCAGGTGATGGAGTTCGCCCTGAAGACCCTCCAGATCCCGCCGACCGGGGCCAAGGCCGCGCATCTGCCGGTCACCTACAAGCCCTGACCTGCACCGGTACCTCGCACAGACCACCAGGAACGAGCTCGTGAGAACGATCACCCCGGATCCCGGGAACCACGGCCCCTCCGGCCCCTCGCTTCGCTCCACGGCGGGTGCGCCCGGTACGCTCACCGCCGTGCCACACGCTGATCAGTCCCAAACCACCCAGAAGGGCGCTTCCGTGACCTACCCGGGGCCGCCACGACCGGTTCAGGTCTCCGCCACACCCCTCGCGGAGCTCGCCGATCAGCTGGGTGTCGCCGCTTCGCACCCTGCCGCCGAGGTCACGGGCATCACCCACGACTCGCGCGCCGTCCGCCCCGGCGACCTGTACGCCGCCCTCCCCGGTGCCCGGCTGCACGGCGCCGACTTCGTCACCCAGGCCGCGGGCCTGGGCGCCGTCGCCGTGCTGACCGACCCGACGGGCGCCGAGCGCGCCGCCGCGACCGGCCTGCCGGTCCTGGTGGTCGACGACCCGCGCGCGCGGATGGGCGAGCTGGCGGCCACGATCTACGGCCGTCCCGGCCGTGATCTGCTCCAGATCGGCATCACCGGCACCTCCGGCAAGACCACCACCGCCTATCTCGTCGAGGGCGGCCTCAGGACGGTGAAGTCCACCGGTCTGGTCGGCACGGTCGAGATGCGCATCGGCGACGAGCGCATCAAGTCCGAGCGCACCACCCCCGAGGCCACCGACCTCCAGGCCCTGTTCGCCGTCATGCGCGAGCGCGGCGTCGAGGCGGTCGCCATGGAGGTCTCCAGCCACGCCCTGGTCCTCGGCCGGGTCGACGGCTGCGTCTTCGACATCGCCGTCTTCACCAACCTCAGCCCGGAACACATGGAGTTCCACTCCGACATGGAGGACTACTACCGGGCCAAGGCACAGCTGTTCACGCCGCAGCGCAGCAAACGCGGTGTGGTCAACTTCGACGACGAGTACGGCCGCCGGCTCGCCGAGGAGGCCCCCGTCCCGGTGGTCACCTTCTCCGCCGAGGGACACCCCGACGCCGACTGGCGCGCCGAGGACGTCCGCATCGGCCCGATGGACTCGACGTTCACCGTCGTCGGTCCCCGGGGCGAGCGGATCACCGCGAAGTCGCCGCTGCCGGGCCCGTTCAACGTGGCGAACACCCTCGCCGCCGTGGTCGCCCTCGCCGCCGCGGGCCTCGACCCGCAGACCGCCGCCGACGGCGTCGCCGCCGTACCCGGCGTACCGGGCCGCCTGGAGCGGGTGGACGCCGGACAGCCGTATCTCGCGGTCGTCGACTACGCCCACAAGACCGACGCGGTCGAATCGGTGCTCAAGGCGCTGCGCAAGGTCACCAAGGGCCGGCTGCACGTCGTCCTCGGCTGCGGCGGCGACCGCGACCGGACCAAGCGCTCCCCGATGGGCGCCGCCGCGGCCCGGCTCGCCGACACGGCCGTACTGACCTCCGACAACCCTCGTTCAGAGGATCCCCTGGCGATCCTCGCCACCATGCTCCAGGGCGCGGCCTCCGTACCCGTGCACGAGCGCGGTGAGGTGCTCCTCTTCGAGGACCGGGCCGCCGCGATCGCCGCCGCGGTGAGTCGTGCCGCGCCCGGCGACACGGTGCTGGTCGCGGGCAAGGGGCACGAGCAGGGCCAGGACATCGCCGGAGTGGTCCGTCCCTTCGACGACCGCCAGGTGCTCCGCGAAGCTATCCAGAAGACCCAGGGATGAACTTGTGATCGCCCTCTCCCTCGCCGAGATCGCAGCAGTCGTCGGCGGGCAGACGCACGACATACCGGATCCGTCCGTCCAGGTCACCGGACCGGTCGTCCGGGACTCCCGCGAGGTGGTGCCCGGCAGCCTCTTCGTCGCCTTCGCCGGCGAACGCGTGGACGGCCACGACTTCGCGGCGGCCGTCGTCGAGGCGGGCGCGGTCGCCGTACTGGCGACGCGCCCCGTCGGCGTGCCCGCGATCGTCGTCGACGACGTCCAGAGCGCCCTCGGCGCCCTGGCCCGGCATGTCGTCGGCCGCCTCGGCGCGACCCTCGTGGCCCTCACCGGCTCGGCGGGCAAGACCAGCACCAAGGACCTCGTCGCCCAGGTGCTGCGCAGCAAGGCGCCGACCGTCTTCACCCCCGGCTCCCTCAACAACGAGATCGGGCTGCCGCTGACCGCCCTCAGCGCCACCGAGGAGACGAAGTTCCTCGTGCTGGAGATGGGCGCCCGCGGCCTCGGCCACATCCGCCACCTCACCGAGCTGACCCCGCCGAGGATCGGCCTGGTGCTCAATGTCGGCACCGCGCACATCGGCGAGTTCGGCGGCCGCGAGCAGATCGCCCAGACGAAGGGCGAACTCGTGGAGGCGCTTCCCGAGGACGGCGCGGCGATCCTCAACGCCGACGATCCGTTGGTACGGGCCATGGCCGCCCGTACCAAGGCGAAGGTGATCCTTTTCGGAGAGTCGGCCGAAGCGGACGTACGCGCCGAGAACGTACGACTCACGGACAGCGGACAGCCCTCCTTCAGGCTTCACACACCCTCCGGTGCAAGCGATGTGACCATGCGCCTGTACGGTGAGCACCACGTGTCGAACGCGCTCGCCGCGGCCGCCGTCGCCCATGAGCTGGGCATGTCCGCGGAAGAGATCGCCACCGCGCTCTCCGAGGCGGGCACCCTCTCCCGCTGGCGGATGGAGGTCACCGAGCGCCCGGACGGCGTGACCATCGTCAACGATGCCTACAACGCCAATCCCGAGTCCATGCGAGCCGCTCTGCGCGCGCTCGCGGCCATGGGCAAGGGGCGGCGGACCTGGGCGGTGCTCGGCAAGATGGCCGAGCTCGGGGACGAGGCGCTCGCCGAGCACGACGCGGTCGGACGGCTCGCCGTCCGGCTCAACGTCAGCAAGCTCGTCGCGGTCGGGGACAGGGAAGCGTCCTGGCTGCAACTGGGCGCATATAACGAGGGTTCGTGGGGTGAGGAGTCGGTGCACGTGTCCGACGCACAGGCGGCGGTCGACCTGTTGCGCAGCGAGTTGCGCCCGGGGGACGTCGTGCTCGTGAAGGCGTCCCGTTCGGTGGGTCTGGAGAGCGTTGCCCAGGCACTGCTCGAGTCCGGTGCCGAGGGTGAGGTTGCCGCCCGATGATGAAGCAGATCCTGTTCGCGGGTGTCATTGGTCTGTTCCTCACCCTGATCGGCACCCCGCTGCTGATCAAGCTCCTCGCGCGCAAGGGCTACGGCCAGTACATCCGCGACGACGGCCCCCGCGAGCACGCCAGCAAGCGCGGTACGCCGACGATGGGCGGTATCGCCTTCATCCTGGCGACGATCGCCGCGTACTTCCTGTCCAAGGTGATCACCGGCTACGCGCCGACCTACTCCGGCCTCCTGGTGCTCGGCCTCATGACCGGCATGGGTCTGGTCGGCTTCCTCGACGACTACATCAAGATCGTCAAGCGGCGCTCGCTGGGTCTGCGGGCCAAGGCCAAGATGGCCGGCCAGCTGCTCGGCGGCATCGCCTTCGCCGTGCTCTCGCTCCAGTTCGCGGACGCGCGCGGCAACACCCCGGCCTCCACCAAGCTGTCGTTCATCACCGACTTCGGCTGGACGATCGGCCCGGTGCTGTTCGTGGTCTGGGCGCTGTTCATGATCCTGGCGATGTCGAACGGCGTGAACCTCACCGACGGTCTGGACGGTCTCGCCACCGGCGCCTCCGTCCTGGTCTTCGGCGCCTACACCTTCATCGGCGTCTGGCAGTTCCAGGAGTCCTGCGCCAACGCGGGGACCCTGACCAACCCCAACGCCTGCTACGAGGTGCGCGACCCGCTCGACCTCGCGGTCGTCTCCTCCGCGCTGATGGGCGCCTGCCTCGGCTTCCTGTGGTGGAACACCTCGCCCGCCAAGATCTTCATGGGTGACACCGGTTCGCTCGCCCTCGGCGGTGTGCTCGCGGGTCTCGCCATCTGCTCCCGCACCGAGCTGCTGATCGCCATCCTCGGCGGCCTGTTCGTCCTGATCACCATGTCGGTCGTCATCCAGGTCGGCTCCTTCAAGCTCACCGGCAAGCGCGTCTTCCGGATGGCGCCACTCCAGCACCACTTCGAACTCAAAGGCTGGTCCGAAGTCCTTGTAGTGGTCCGATTCTGGATCATTCAGGGCATCTGTGTCATCGTCGGACTGGGCCTCTTCTATGCGGGATGGGCAGCGGACAAGTGACCTCATCGGTGTCCTCGGCGGCTTCGGAGTCTTCCGGGGCGTTCGACTTCCGGGCCAAGCACGTCACCGTCGCCGGGCTCGGCGTCTCCGGCGTCCCGGCGGCCAAGGTGCTGCACGGGCTCGGCGCCCTCGTCACGGTCGTCAACGACGGCGACGACGAGCGTGCCCGCGCCCAGGCGGCCGGCCTGGAGGCGCTCGGCATCACCGTGCGCCTCGGCGACGGCGCGACCCTGCCCGAGGGCACCGAGCTCATCGTCACCGCCCCCGGCTGGCAGCCGGACAAGCCGCTGTTCACGGCGGCGGCCGAGGCGGGCGTGCCGATCTGGGGCGACGTCGAGCTGGCCTGGCGGCTCCGCGGTCCGGACGCCGCCCCCTGGCTGGCCGTCACCGGCACCAACGGCAAGACCACGACCGTCCAGATGCTCGCCTCCATCCTGGCGGCGGCGGGCCTGCGCACGGCCGCCGTCGGCAACATCGGCGTCTCGCTCCTCGACGCCGTCCTCGGCGAGGAGGAGTACGACGTCCTGGCCGTCGAGCTCTCCAGCTACCAGCTCCACTGGGCGCCGTCGCTGCGCGCCCACTCGGCCGCCGTACTGAACCTGGCGCCCGATCACCTCGACTGGCACGGCTCCATGGAGGCGTACGCCGCCGACAAGGGCCGTATCTACGAGGGGAATCGGGTCGCCTGCGTCTACAACGTGGCCGACAAACTCACCGAGGACCTGGTGCGCGAGGCGGACGTCGAGGAGGGCTGCCGGGCCGTCGGCTTCACCCTCGGCGCCCCGGGACCCTCCCAACTCGGCGTCGTGGACGGCATCCTGGTCGACCGCGCCTTCGTCGAGAACCGCCACAAGAACGCGCAAGAGCTGGCGGAGGTCTCCGACGTCAACCCGCCCGCCCCGCACAACATCGCCAACGCCCTTGCCGCGGCGGGCCTCGCCCGTGCCTTCGGGGTGCCCGCCACGGCCGTACGGGACGGTCTGCGGGCCTTCCGGCCGGACGCGCACCGCATCGCGCACGTGGCCGACGTGGACGGGGTCGCGTACATCGACGACTCCAAGGCCACCAACACGCATGCGGCAGAAGCCTCGTTGGCGGCATATGAGTCGATCGTATGGATTGCGGGCGGTCTGGCGAAGGGCGCGACCTTCGACGAGCTGGTCGCCAAGTCGGCGAAGCGGCTTCGCGGCGCCGTCCTCATCGGCGCCGACCGCGCCCTGATCCGCGACGCCCTCGCGCGACACGCGCCGGAAGTACCCGTCGTCGACCTCGACCGGACCGACACTGGGGCGATGCTCCAGGCGGTCCAGGAGGCGAAGCGGCTCGCGCGGCCCGGCGACACGGTGCTCCTCGCCCCGGCCTGCGCCTCCATGGACATGTTCACCAACTACAACAAGCGCGGTGACGCGTTCGCGGAGGCGGTTCGCGAACTCGGCGCGGGCGCCTGACGGCGGGTCTCGGCCACAGCGGGTGCTTCGGGACCCTGGGAGGGACGCGTGACTCGCATGTGGCTCAGGCCGGGAGGAGCCGGGGATGTCCGGTAGCCGTACGGGCCGTCCGCCGGTCCGGCGGACCGCCGGACGGCCCACGGCCCCCCGCGGCCCGCGTGAGAACCCCGTACGACGGCTCTACACGCGCGCGCGAAAGGCCTGGGACCGGCCGCTGACCGCGTACTACCTGATCCTCGGCGGCAGCCTGCTGATCACCGTGCTCGGCCTGGTGATGGTCTACTCGGCCTCCCAGATCACCGCGCTCCAGCTGGCGCTGCCGGGCTCGTACTTCTTCCGCAAGCAGTTCCTGGCCGCCGTCATCGGCGGCGGTCTGATGTTCGCCGCCTCCCGCGTGCCGGTGAAACTGCACCGGGCGCTGGCCTACCCGATCCTCGCCGGCGCCGTGTTCCTGATGGTCCTGGTGCAGGTGCCGGGGATAGGGATGGCGGTCAACGGCAACCAGAACTGGATCTCCCTCGGCGGCTCCTTCCAGATCCAGCCGAGCGAGTTCGGCAAGCTGGCGCTGGTGCTCTGGGGCGCGGACCTGATCGCGCGCAAGCAGGAGAAGAAGCTGCTGACCCAGTGGAAGCACATGCTGGTTCCGCTGGTCCCGGTCGCCTTCCTGCTGCTCGGGCTGATCATGCTCGGCGGCGACATGGGCACGGCGATCATCCTCACCGCGATCCTGTTCGGGCTGCTGTGGCTGGCGGGAGCGCCCACCAGGCTGTTCGTCGGCGTGCTCTCGGTCGCCTCCGCGATCGGTGTGATCCTGATCAAGACCAGCCCCAACCGCATGGCCCGGCTCGCCTGCATCGGCGCCACCGAGCCGCGCTCCGGGGTCACCGACTGCTGGCAGGCCGTGCACGGCA
Organism: Streptomyces sp. NPDC025638; assembly: GCF_055558775.1. Lineage (NCBI taxonomy): Bacteria > Bacillati > Actinomycetota > Actinomycetes > Kitasatosporales > Streptomycetaceae > Streptomyces > Streptomyces sp. NPDC025638. Next base: position 229,014 of record NZ_JBVHLX010000005.1, read on the forward strand.
TCTACGCCCTCGCCTCCGGCGGGCTCTTCGGCTCCGGCCTCGGCGCGAGCGTGGAAAAATGGGGCCAACTACCCGAAGCCCACACCGACTTCATCTTCGCCGTCACCGGTGAGGAACTGGGCCTCGCCGGGACGCTGTCGGTGCTGGCCCTCTTCGCGGCTCTAGGCTATGCGGGTATCCGCGTGGCCGGACGCACGGAGGACCCCTTCGTGAGGTACGCCGCGGGAGGCGTGACCACCTGGATCACCGCGCAGGCAGTGATCAACATCGGTGCGGTGCTCGGTCTGCTGCCGATCGCCGGCGTCCCCCTCCCGCTGTTCTCCTACGGAGGTTCCGCCCTGCTGCCGACCATGTTCGCCATCGGGCTGCTGATCGCCTTCGCGCGCGACGAGCCCGCCGCGCGGGCGGCACTTGCCATGCGGCAACCTCGGTTTGGTAGAAAGCGGGCCGGGGGTACTCCGGGACCCCGGAGATGGAACACGATGCGACGGCGTGCCACTGCGGCGCGCTCGTCCGGAGAGCGGTGAATTTCGGTGCATGTCGTACTCGCCGGTGGGGGGACCGCCGGCCACATCGAGCCCGCGCTCGCCCTCGCGGACGCCCTGCGCAGGCAGGACCCCACCGTGGGGATCACGGCCCTGGGCACTGAGCGCGGCCTGGAGACCAGGCTCGTGCCCGAGCGCGGCTACGAGCTCGCGCTGATCCCGGCGGTGCCGCTGCCGCGCAAGCCCACGCCGGAGCTGATCACCGTCCCGGGCCGGCTGCGCGGCACGATCAAGGCGACCGAGCAGATCCTGGAGCGCACCAAGGCCGACTGTGTGGTCGGCTTCGGCGGCTACGTGGCCCTGCCCGGCTATCTCGCCGCCAAGCGCCTCGGTGTGCCGATCGTGATCCACGAGGCCAACGCCCGGCCCGGACTCGCCAACAAGATCGGCTCCCGGTACGCGGCCCAGGTCGCCGTCTCCACGCCGGACAGCAAGCTGCGAGGCGCCCGCTACATCGGCATCCCGCTGCGCCGCTCCATCGCCACGCTGGACCGCGCGGCCATGCGTCCCGAGGCCCGCGCCCGCTTCGGCCTCGACCCGAACCTGCCCACGCTGCTCGTCTCCGGCGGCTCGCAGGGCGCCCGCCGCCTCAACGAGGTGGTCCAGCAGGTCGCCCCCTGGCTCCAGCAGGCCGGCATCCAGATCCTGCACGCGGTCGGCCCGAAGAACGAACTGCCGCACGTGCAGCAGATGCCGGGGATGCCCCCCTACATCCCGGTAAGTTATCTGGACCGGATGGACCTCGCGTACGCCGCGGCCGACATGATGCTCTGCCGCGCGGGCGCGATGACCGTCGCCGAGCTCTCCGCCGTCGGACTCCCGGCCGCCTATGTCCCGCTGCCCATCGGCAACGGCGAACAGCGGCTCAACGCCCAGCCGGTGGTCAAGGCCGGAGGCGGACTGCTGGTCGACGACGCGGAGCTGACCCCCGAGTGGGTCCAGCAGAACGTCCTGCCCGTGCTCGCCGATCCGCACCGGTTGTACGAGATGTCCCGCGCCGCGGGTGAGTTCGGCCGCCGGGACGCCGACGACCTGCTCGTCGGCATGGTGTACGAGGCGATCGCCTCGCACCGTCGCTAAGCGGTCTCGGGGAAGTGGGGTGCGTTTCCGCGTCGTTCGGTGCGGTGCATCGGCGTGCTGCCGCATCGCCCTCGTACTGGATGTACTTGGGTGATGCGGCGGTGCGGCGAGGTGCCGTGCCGGGCGGCGTGGGGGCGTGCCTCACCTCTCCGAGGCCGCTTAGCATCGGCGAGTGATCCGAAGGGCGCGCCGGAGGGCAGCCGAGCCGTGGAAGGAGCGCGCGCGTGGCCGGACCGACCACCACCGAGCGTGGTGACCGCCAGCAGGAGTCGTCCGGCCCGCCGCTCGTCCGACCGTTGAGGAATCCCCGCGTTCGTACGATCGTCATCCTGGCGGTTGTCGTCGTGCTCCTCGGTGCCGGTTCCGTCTGGCTGTTGTACGGCTCGCAGTGGCTGCGCGTGCACCATGTGTCGGTCTCCGGGACCCGTGTCCTGACGCCCGCACAGGTGCGCGAGGCCGCCGATGTGCCGGTCGGGGAACCGCTGATTTCGGTCGACACAGATGCGATCGGGGCCCGACTCCGCAAGAAATTGCCCCGAATTGACACGGTTGATGTGGTCCGTTCCTGGCCCGGGGGAATCGGGCTCAAAGTGACCGAGCGTACTGCGGTCCTCCTTGTCCAAAAGGCCGGAAAGTTTGTCGAAGTGGACGACGAAGGTGTCCGTTTCGCCACGGTTTCACAGGCGCCGAAAGGCGTTCCGACGCTGGAATTGAAGGCACCTCGCCGGGGTTCGGCCACCGCGAGCCTGCGGCGTTTCGGGCCGGACCGGCTCGTGCGGGAGGCGGTCCGGGTCGCCGGCGACATTCCGGCCGCCGTCGCGCACGACACGAGGGTCGTCAAGGTCCGTTCCTACGACGACATCTCGCTGGAGTTGACCGGCGGCCGCACGGTCGCCTGGGGCAGCTCCGAGAGCGGCCGCGCCAAGGCCCGCACCCTCACCGCCCTGATGAAAGCCTCGCCCGGCGCACGGCACTTCGATGTCAGTGTTCCCACCGCCCCTGCGTCAGCGGGGAGTTGACGCACATCAGCGCAGGCCAGCACCCTGGTTGGGCACCGCTATGCCTGATCACATAGGGTGAAAAGAAAAACGGGAGGTTCGGCGTGTTCGTTGAACGTGCGCCACTTGTCGACTTAGTGTCCTGTTCAGAAGACTCCAAGGAACGGAAACACTGGTAACCCTAAACTTCAGCGTTAGGGTTCGGGTCGGCGCTCGGACCGTCCCATTCGGCATCAGTCGGCGGAGCGCGGCGGACCCGCGAGACGACGGCAACGTAATTCGAGGCGAGAGGCCTTCGACGTGGCAGCACCGCAGAACTACCTCGCAGTCATCAAGGTCATCGGTGTCGGCGGCGGTGGTGTCAATGCCATCAACCGGATGATCGAGGTCGGTCTCAAGGGTGTCGAGTTCATCGCCATCAACACCGACGCGCAGGCGCTGTTGATGAGCGACGCCGACGTCAAGCTCGACGTCGGCCGCGAACTGACGCGCGGACTCGGAGCCGGAGCCAACCCGGCCGTCGGCCGCAAGGCCGCAGAGGACCACCGCGAGGAGATCGAGGAGGTTCTCAAGGGGGCCGACATGGTCTTCGTGACGGCCGGTGAAGGCGGCGGCACCGGCACCGGCGGCGCGCCCGTCGTGGCCAACATCGCGCGCTCCCTGGGTGCCCTCACCATCGGCGTGGTCACGCGCCCGTTCACCTTCGAGGGACGGCGCCGGGCGAACCAGGCCGAGGACGGCATCGCCGAGCTCCGCGAAGAGGTCGACACCCTCATCGTCATCCCGAACGACCGGCTGCTGTCCATCTCGGACCGCCAGGTCTCGGTGCTCGACGCCTTCAAGTCGGCCGACCAGGTTCTGCTCTCCGGTGTCCAGGGCATCACCGACCTCATCACCACCCCCGGCCTGATCAACCTCGACTTCGCCGACGTCAAGTCGGTCATGTCCGAGGCCGGCTCCGCCCTCATGGGCATCGGCTCGGCGCGCGGCGACGACCGTGCGGTGGCCGCGGCCGAGATGGCGATCTCCTCTCCGCTGCTCGAAGCGTCCATCGACGGCGCACGGGGCGTGCTGCTGTCCATCTCCGGTGGCTCCGACCTCGGCCTGTTCGAGATCAACGAGGCCGCCCAGCTGGTCAGCGAGGCCGCCCACCCCGAGGCCAACATCATCTTCGGCGCGGTCATCGACGACGCCCTCGGCGACGAGGTCCGGGTCACCGTGATCGCGGCCGGCTTCGACGGCGGCCAGCCGCCGGCCCGCCGGGACAACGTCCTCGGCTCGGCCTCGGCCTCCGCCCGTCGTGACGAGCCCGCTCCGGTGCGGCAGCCGGAGAGCCGCCCGTCCTTCGGTTCGCTCGGCAGCGTGACCCCGAAGGAGGAGCCGGAGCCCGTCCCCGCCCCGGTGAACGAGGCCCCGGCCGTGCCGCCGATCACCCCGGCGCCGCGGACCTACGCCGACAGCACGGCCGAGGAACTGGACGTGCCGGACTTCCTGAAGTGATAGGACAGCGCGAGACCGTGAACGGCGCGCACTTCGCCTTCACCGACAGGTGGGGCGGGGTGAGCGCCGTTCCGTACGAAGAGCTCAACCTCGGCGGCGCGGTCGGCGACGACCCCGCCGCCGTCCGGGCCAACCGCGAACTCGCGGCCGAGTCCCTGGGGGTCGACCCGGGCCGAGTGGTCTGGATGAACCAGGTGCACGGCGCCGACGTGGTCGTGGTGGACGGACCCTGGGACCCCGCCGCCGAGATCCCCTCGGTCGACGCGGTCGTCACCGCCCGCCGCGGACTCGCCCTGGCCGTGCTCACCGCCGACTGCGTGCCGGTGCTGCTCGCCGATCCGGTCGCCAAGATCGCCGCCGCGGCCCACGCGGGCCGTCCCGGGCTGGTCGCCGGGGTCGTCCCCGCCGCCGTACGGGCCATGGTGGAGCTCGGCGCCGAGCCGTCCCGGATCGTCGCCCGCACCGGGCCCGCCGTCTGCGGCCGGTGCTACGAAGTACCGCAGGCGATGCGCGCCGAGGTCGCCGCCGTCGAACCGACGGCGCACTCGGAGACGAGCTGGGGCACACCGGCGGTCGATGTGAGCGCCGGAGTGCACGCGCAGCTCGAACGGCTCGGGGTGCACGACCGGGAGCAGTCGCCGGTGTGCACGCTCGAGTCGGGCGACCACTTCTCGTACCGCCGCGACCGCACCACCGGACGGCTCGCGGGCTATGTGTGGCTGGACTGATGGGGCATGACGGACCGTAAGACTGAACTCGCCCGAAACCTGGCGAAGGTGGAGGAACGCATCGCCGCCGCGTGCGCGGCCGCCGGGCGCAAGCGGGAAGAGGTGACCCTGATCGTGGTCACCAAGACCTATCCGGCGAGCGATGTACGAATGCTGTCGGAACTCGGTGTGCGTCACGTGGCCGAGAACCGCGACCAGGACGCGGCCCCCAAGGCCGCCGCCTGTTCGGATCTGCCCCTTAATTGGCACTTTGTCGGGCAATTGCAGACCAACAAGGTGCGATCTGTGGTCGGTTATGCGGATGTCGTGCAGTCCGTCGACCGTTCCCGACTTGTCACGGCTCTGTCGAACGAGGCCGAGCGGGCCGGACGCGAGGTCGGGTGCCTCATCCAGGTCGCGCTGGACGCGGGCGCGGCCGGCCGGGGCGAGCGCGGTGGCGTGGCACCCGGCGGAATCGAAGAGTTGGCCGACCTGGTCGCCCGTGCTCCTGGGCTGCGGCTCGACGGACTGATGACCGTCGCTCCGCTCACCGGTGAATACGCGGGGCGTCAACAGGCTGCGTTCGAGCGGTTGATGGATTTGTCGACTGACCTGCGCCGAATCCATCCGGCTGCGAACATGGTCTCTGCAGGGATGAGTGCGGACCTCGAGGAGGCCGTGGCGGCCGGGGCGACACATGTGCGCGTCGGCACCGCGGTGCTCGGAGTCCGCCCCAGCCTCGGGTAACGTCGCCAGGAAGTCGGACCACAGCAGAAAATATGGTCAATGCCGCCGAAGGCGGGCACAACGACCTCGTGGATCGCGGGACTTGGCAGTCGTCAGCCGATCCACCACAGAGCGGAGGACTCAGAGCATGGCCGGCGCGATGCGCAAGATGGCGGTCTACCTCGGCCTCGTGGAGGACGATGGGTACGACGGCCGCGGATTCGACCCCGACGACGACTTCGAGCCCGAACTGGACCCGGAGCCCGAGCGGGACCACCGGCGGCACGAGCCGTCACATCAGTCACACGCCGCACATCAGTCCCAAAGGGATGAAGCGGTGCGAGTGGTGCAGCCGCCCGCGCAACGCGAACCGGTGTCCCATGCCGCCTCGCTGCCTGCGGAATCCGGGCGCCCCGCGCGGATCGCACCCGTGGCGTCCATCACACAAGAACGTCAGTCCCTGGAGAAGAACGCACCGGTGATCATGCCCAAGGTCGTGTCGGAACGAGAGCCGTACCGGATCACCACGCTGCATCCCCGGACCTACAACGAGGCCCGTACCATCGGGGAACACTTCCGTGAGGGCACCCCGGTGATCATGAATCTGACTGAGATGGACGACACAGACGCGAAGCGACTTGTCGACTTTGCGGCTGGTTTGGTGTTTGGTCTTCACGGCAGCATCGAGCGGGTGACGCAGAAGGTGTTCCTGTTGTCGCCTGCTAACGTCGATGTCACGGCGGAGGACAAGGCCCGCATCGCAGAGGGCGGGTTCTTCAACCAGAGCTGAGACGCAGACCGGTCGAACGCACGAAACAGGGGAGAGGGAAGCACGGATCATGAGCGTGTTCCTGGACGTGATCTACATCGCGCTGATGTGCTTCCTCATCGTGCTGATCTTCCGGTTGGTCATGGACTATGTCTTCCAGTTCGCCCGCTCATGGCAACCAGGCAAGGCGATGGTGGTCGTTCTGGAGGCCACCTACACTGTCACCGATCCACCGCTCAAGCTTCTGCGGCGGTTCATTCCGCCGCTGCGTCTCGGGGGCGTGGCGCTCGACCTGTCCTTCTTCGTACTGATGATCATCGTCTACATCCTGATCTCGATCGTGAGCCGGCTGTGAGCGATGTGAACTACCGTCTTGCCGAATGCCGACGACTACGTTGAGGTGAAGAGATGCCGTTGACCCCCGAGGACGTGCGGAACAAGCAGTTCACGACCGTCCGCCTCCGAGAAGGCTATGACGAGGACGAGGTCGATGCCTTCCTCGACGAGGTCGAAGCCGAGCTGACCCGACTGCTTCGCGAGAACGAGGACCTGCGCGCCAAACTGGCCGCGGCGACGCGTGCTGCTGCCCAGAACCAGCAGAACATGCGCAAGCCTCCGGAGCAGGACGGACCTCCCGGCATGCCTCAGCAGGGGATGCGAGGTCCCGGCGCTCCGGTGCCCGCCGGCATATCGGGCCCGCCGCAGCAGCAGATGGGTGGCCCCATGGGAGGCCCGCCCCAGCTGCCCAGCGGTGCTCCGCAGCTGCCGGCCGGTCCCAGTGGCCAGGGCGGTCCGCAGGGTCCCGGTCCGATGGGCCAGGGTCCGATGGGCCAGGGCCCCGGCATGGGTCAGGGTATGGGCCAGGGCATGGGCCAGGGCATGGGCCCCGGCATGGGCCAGGGGCCCATGGGTGGTCAGCCCCCGATGCAGCAGATGGGCGGCCCGATGGGCGGCCCCATGGGTGGCCCGATGGGCGGCCCCGGTCAGGGCCCCGGTGGCGACAGCGCCGCCCGTGTCCTCTCGCTGGCCCAGCAGACCGCCGACCAGGCGATCGCCGAGGCCCGCTCCGAGGCGAACAAGATCGTCGGCGAGGCCCGCAGCCGCGCCGAGGGTCTGGAGCGTGACGCCCGTGCCAAGGCCGACGCCCTGGAGCGGGACGCGCAGGAGAAGCACCGCGTCGCGATGGGCTCCCTGGAGTCCGCCCGCGCCACGCTGGAGCGCAAGGTCGAGGACCTGCGTGGCTTCGAGCGCGAGTACCGCACGCGCCTGAAGTCGTACCTGGAGTCGCAGCTGCGCCAGCTGGAGACCCAGGCCGACGACTCGCTCGCCCCGCCGCGTACCCCGGCTGCGGCCTCCCTGCCGCCGTCCCCGGCGCCTTCCATGGCTCCGGCCGGCGCGAGTGCCCCGTCCTACGGCGGCAACCAGCCCATGGGCGGCCCCCCGGCGCCTCCTGCCCCGTCCTACGGCGGCCAGCAGCAGATGTCCCCGGCGATGACCCAGCCGATGGCTCCCGTCCGTCCGCAGGGCCCCGGCCCGATGGGCCAGGCTCCCTCGCCGATGCGTGGGTTCCTGATCGACGAGGACGACAACTGACGGCCGGCACGGTCAGTAGTACGCCTTAGGCGTCGGCGGCGTTCAACAGGGCGGGGCCCCGGATTCGATCCGGGGCCCCGCCCTGTTTACGCGTGTTGACGGTGACGTCGGTGGGGGCTGTAGCGTGCGCACCGTGGACGATCAGGAGTTCGCCGGGTACCGGCAGGCCGACGCCGAGACGCTGCGGCGCTGGGAGGCGTGGGCGAGCGAGGCCCGTACGCAGTTGGCGGCGGCGGGGCTGCCCGTGGAACCGCACGGACTGGACCCGGCCGTGGGAGCCGGCGCCGTCGTGGAGGTCGACCCGGGAGCGGACGAGGCGGGCGGGGTCTACGTCAGCTGGCGCCCGGCGCCGGTGCTGCGCGTGGCCGCGATGCGCTGTGCCATGGAGCAGCGGCCCGAGGACCCGGTGCTCGGGCACATAGGTGCGATCGACTCGGCGATGACGGAGGCGATCCGCGCCGTCCTCACCGCGGGCGGCTTCGACATCGGTGACAGCCCGAACGATTTTGCGGAGGGCGCGGTGTATGTGATCGGCCCTCCACGTCGACGGCTACTGGAGTCGCTGGGCCTGGAGGCACCGTGCTGTGGGAGAGTGCCCGGCATGGGTCGGGGCCCGGCTCCCGTAGGAGGGCCGGGCCCCGGGTAGGCGTGTGGCTCAGGCCTTGCGCAGGCGGAAGGTGAGCGACAGGCCCTCGTCGGTGAACGGCTCGCCGTAGGTGTCGTCCGCCTCGCCCTGGGCGAAGTCGGTCGCCAGGACCTCGTCGGCGATCAGTTCGGCGTGCTCGCTCAGGGCCGCGATGACCGCCGGGTCCGTGGAGGTCCAGCGCAGCGCGATGCGGTCGGCCACGTCGAGGCCGCTGTTCTTGCGGGCCTCCTGGATCAGCCTGATCGCGTCACGGGCGAGGCCCGCCTGCCGCAGCTCCTCGGTGATCTCCAGGTCGAGCGCGACCGTGGCACCGGAGTCGGAGGCGACCGACCAGCCCTCGCGCGGGGTCTCCGTGATGATCACCTCGTCGGGGGCGAGGGTGACCGTCTCCCCGTCGACCTCCACCGACGCCGTGCCCTCGCGCAGGGCGAGGGACAGCGCCGCCGCGTCGGCGTTCGCGACGGCCTTGGCCACGTCCTGGACCCGCTTGCCGAAGCGCTTGCCCAGGGCCCGGAAGTTCGCCTTGGCGGTGGTGTCCACCAGGGAACCGCCGACCTCGGACAGCGAGGCCAGGGAACTGACGTTCAGCTCCTCGGTGATCTGCGCGTGCAGCTCCGGGTCGAGGGACTCGAAGCCCGCGACCGCCACCAGGGCACGGGACAGCGGCTGGCGGGTCTTGACGCCCGACTCCGCGCGCGTGGCGCGGCCCAGCTCCACCAAGCGGCGGACCAGGACCATCTGCCTCGACAGCTCCGGGTCGATCGCGGACAGGTCCGCCTCCGGCCAGGCCGCCAGATGCACCGACTCCGGGGCGCCCGGGGTCACCGGTACGACCAGGTCCTGCCAGACCCGCTCGGTGATGAACGGGGTCAGCGGGGCCATCAGCTTGGTGACTGTCTCGACGACCTCGTGCAGAGTGCGCAGCGCGGCCTTGTCGCCCTGCCAGAAGCGGCGACGCGAGCGGCGGACGTACCAGTTCGACAGGTCGTCGACGAACGCCGACAGCAGCTTGCCGGCGCGCTGGGTGTCGTACGCCTCCAGCGCCTGCGTCACCTGGTCGGTGAGCGCGTGCAGTTCGGACAGCAGCCAGCGGTCCAGTACCGGGCGGTCGGCCGGGGCCGGGTCGGCCGCGCTGGGCGCCCAGTTCGACGTACGGGCGTACAGCGCCTGGAAGGCGACCGTGTTCCAGTACGTGAGGAGCGTCTTGCGGACGACCTCCTGGATGGTGCCGTGACCGACCCGGCGGGCCGCCCACGGGGAGCCGCCGGCCGCCATGAACCAGCGCACCGCGTCCGCACCGTGCTGATCCATGAGCGGGATCGGCTGCAGGATGTTGCCCAGGTGCTTGGACATCTTGCGGCCGTCCTCGGCGAGGATGTGGCCCAGGCAGACCACGTTCTCGTACGACGATTTGTCGAAGACCAGCGTGCCGACGGCCATCAGCGTGTAGAACCAGCCGCGGGTCTGGTCGATCGCCTCGGAGATGAACTGCGCCGGGTAGCGGCTCTCGAACAGCTCCTTGTTCTTGTACGGGTAGCCCCACTGCGCGAACGGCATCGAACCCGAGTCGTACCAGGCGTCGATGACCTCCGGCACGCGCGTGGCCGTCTTGGCGCACTGCGGGCAGCCGAAGGTGACGTCGTCGATGAACGGGCGGTGCGGGTCGAGCTGGGACTGGTCCGTGCCGGTCAGCTCGCTGAGCTCGGCACGGGAGCCGACGACGGTGAGGTGGTCGTCCTCGCAGCGCCAGATGGGCAGCGGGGTGCCCCAGTAGCGGTTGCGGGACAGCGCCCAGTCGATGTTGTTGTTCAGCCAGTCGCCGAAGCGGCCGTGCTTGACCGTCTCCGGGTACCAGTTGGTCTTCTCGTTCTCTTCGAGGAGGCGGTCCTTGACGGCCGTCGTGCGGATGTACCAGGACGGCTGCGCGTAGTACAGCAGCGCGGTGTGGCAGCGCCAGCAGTGCGGGTAGCTGTGCTCGTACGGGATGTGCTTGAAGAGCAGACCGCGCTGCTGGAGGTCCTCGGTGAGCTTTTCGTCGGCCTTCTTGAAGAAGACGCCGCCGACCAGCGGGACGTCCTCCTCGAAGGTGCCGTCCGGGCGGACCGGGTTCACGACGGGCAGGCCGTACGCGCGGCAGACCCGGAGGTCGTCCTCACCGAAGGCGGGCGACTGGTGGACCAGACCCGTACCGTCCTCGGTCGTGACGTACTCGGCGTTCACCACGTAGTGGGCGGGCTCCGGGAACTCCACCAGCTCGAAGGGACGTTGATACGTCCAGCGCTCCATCTCGGCGCCCGTGAAGGTCTGGCCCGTGGACTCCCAGCCCTCGCCGAGCGCCTTCTCGACGAGCGGCTCGGCGACGACGAGCTTCTCCTCGCCGTTCGTCGCGACGACGTAGGTGACCTCGGGGTGCGCGGCGACCGCCGTGTTGGAGACCAGGGTCCAGGGGGTGGTCGTCCACACCAGGAGCGCGGCCTGGCCGGCGAGCGGACCGGAGGTGAGCGGGAAGCGGACGTACACGGACGGGTCGACGACCGTCTCGTAGCCCTGCGCCAGCTCGTGGTCCGACAGGCCGGTGCCGCAGCGCGGGCACCAGGGGGCGACGCGGTGGTCCTGGACCAGCAGGCCCTTGTTGAAGATCTCCTTCAGCGACCACCAGACCGACTCGATGTACTCGGGGTCCATCGTGACGTAGGCGTCGTCGAGGTCGACCCAGTAGCCCATGCGGGTCGTGAGCTGGGTGAAGGCGTCGGTGTGGCGGAGCACGGAGTCACGGCACTTGGCGTTGAACTCGGCGATGCCGTACGCCTCGATGTCCTGCTTGCCGGAGAAGCCGAGCTCCTTCTCGACCGCCAGCTCCACGGGCAGGCCGTGGCAGTCCCAGCCGGCCTTGCGGGCCACGTGGTAGCCGCGCATGGTGCGGAAGCGGGGGAAGACGTCCTTGAAGACGCGCGCCTCGATGTGGTGGGCGCCGGGCATGCCGTTCGCGGTGGGCGGGCCCTCGTAGAACACCCACTCGGGGCGGCCCTCGGACTGCTCCAGGCTCTTGGCGAAGATCTTCTGCTCGCGCCAGAAGTCGAGCACCGCGTGCTCAAGCGCGGGCAGGTCGACCTGGGCGGGTACCTGGCGGTACGTCGGCGCTGTCATCTGCGAGCTTCCTCCAACGGACTTGCTGCCTTCCGTCGGAGGGACGAGAGCCGTATGTGCTACGTACGCCGTGTGCGGCGCGCTCCCGCGGTACCACCCTCCTTGGCTCCCCGTGCGCCGTATGCGCCGGTGAGCCCCCTCATTGGGGTCGCGATGCCGGTTCTACCGGCCCCTGGGCCTGCGCTGGGGCTTTCTTCCGGCGGCTCCGGGGTGATCTTCACGTCGCGCTCGCCCCCGGGCTTCCACCGTCCCCGGGTCGCTCTGGGCTGCGTACGTCGCTACTCGTCCCCATCCACGCTTTTCGCTCCGCCCAGTGTACGGCGCCGCGGGGACAGTGGCCGACCGGATTTCGGGCCCCGGGGCCGGAAGGCCCGGCCGGGGCGCCGGCCCGTGGACGGCGAAGATGACCCGAATGGCGAGGCGCGCGTGTTCGGATCCCGGTATGCCCGGCCCGGCGGATTACCTGGCGGGGAGCTGGGCACAACGCATGCAGACCTGCTGCGCGGGGGGCGCGGGGCGGGCGAATCGGGCGGCGTGCCCCGTTGCCGCGGGACTCAAGTCGATTTATCGTCCCAGCACGATTCGCGTGCAAGATCACAATATGTGAAGGGGCCGCGGCCATGGTGGTGAAACAGACCGCCGTACAGCAGTCGGCGTCCGGCAGGTCCAGGGGCGCGGCGGCCTCCGGCAGCGCGGATGCCTCGGCCGGTACGGCCAAGGGCATAGGGGGGAAGAAGAGCACGCAGAAAGGCACCGCTGCGCGGACCGCGAACTCCGTGAAGCCGATGAAGCCGGTCAAGGCCGTGCGGTCGGCCGGTGCCGAGGAGACCGTCGCGAAGAAGGCGACCGCTACGAGGGCGGCTCCTTCGAAGAAGGCGGTCGAGGGGGAGGGGGGCGGGAGACGAGCGGGCAAGAAGGCGGCAACCGGGACCGCGGCAACCGGGACGGCGGTCACTGAGCAGGGTGCGACAAAGAAGGCCGCCTCGAAGCAGATCGCCTCGAAGCAGGCCGGCGCCAAGAAGGCCGCCGCGAAGAAGTCTGCCGCGAAGAAGCCCGCTACCAAGAAGGTGACCGTGAAGACGTCGATTGCCGAACAGACGGCTGTTGAGGAGACGACCGGCGCCGACACGAGGACGGCAGCCGAGAGGGCCGCCACCTCGAAGAAGAAGGCCGCCGGGAAGACGGCCGCTGAGAAGCAAACCGCAGAGAAGAAGGGGGCCGCCAAGAAGACCGTCGGGAAGAAGGCGGTCGCGGGGAAGGCGGGTGCCGGGAAGGCCGCCGACTCCGGAAAGGCTGTCGCCAAGGGGGCGGCCAAGAAGAGCACGGCCAAGAAAGCGGGCGCGGCGCGGGCCGCGAAGCAGACGGGAGCCACGACGGTGGTTGCGAAGAAGACTCCTGGCACGGCCACGGCGGCGAAGACCGCCGTCCCCAAGGCGCGGGTTGCCGCGGTGGAGCCCGGTGAGCTCGCGGTGCGCCCGGGCGAGGACCCCTGGACGAAGGAGGAGGTCGAGGAAGCACGCGCCGAGCTGCTGTCCGAGGAGGCGCGGCTGCGCGCCGAGATCACCAACTCCGAGGAGTCGATCGTCGGCCTGATGCGGGACTCCGGGGACGGCGCGGGCGACGACCAGGCGGACACCGGCACCAAGAACATCACGCGCGAGCACGAGATGGCCCTGGCCGCCAACGCGCGCGAGATGCTCGTCCAGACCGAGCGCGCCCTGGAACGCCTGGACGCGGGCACCTACGGCCTGTGCGAGAACTGCGGCGACCCCATCGGCAAGGCCCGGATGCAGGCCTTCCCGCGCGCCACCCTGTGCGTGGAGTGCAAGCAGAAGCAGGAACGCCGCTACTGAGCGCAGGGGTCGTCCGAGGCGTGCCGTAGTCTCGTCCTCAGTCAGGCACCTAGGTTGAGGGACTCACGTGGCAGAGGCGGAGCGCATCATCGGTACGCCGGACACCCCGGACGACGGAGGCGAGCAGGCGGCGTCGGCCGACGCGCCCGCCGTCCCCGGTGCGTCCGGCGCGGACGAGCGGGGGGCCGTGGCCTCGCGGCCCCGGGGCAAGCGCCGGATCGCCGTGCTGTTCGCGGTGGCCGCCTTGGCGTACGCCCTCGACCTGATCAGCAAGATGCTCGTGGTCGCGAGGCTGGAGCACCACGCGCCGATCAAGCTCGTCGGGGACTGGCTGGAGCTCAACGCCCTGCGCAACCCCGGCGCGGCCTTCGGTGTCGGGCAGGCCTTCACGATCATCTTCACGGTGATCGCGGCCGCCGTGATCGTGGTGATCATCCGTCTCGCCCGCAAGCTCTACAGCCTGCCCTGGGCGATCGCGCTCGGTCTGCTGCTCGGCGGTGCGCTCGGCAACCTCACCGACCGGATCTTCCGTTCGCCGGGACTCTTCGAGGGCGAGGTCGTCGACTTCATCGCGCCCAAGGGCTTCGCCGTCTTCAACCTGGCCGACTCGGCGATCGTCTGCGGCGGCATCCTGATCGTGCTGCTGTCCTTCCGCGGTCTGGACCCGGACGGCACCGTCCACAAGGACTGAGGCCGCGGGACTCTCGTACGGGGCTGTCTCACCCGTCCGGCATACTCGACGGGTGAGCACGATTCCCGAGATCCGTACCCTGCCCGTGCCCGACGGCCTGGAGGGCGAGCGCGTCGACGCCGCCATCTCCCGCATGTTCGGCTTCTCCCGTACGAAGGCGGCGGAGCTCGCCGCGGCAGGCAAGGTGCAGGTCGACGGCTCGGTGGTCGGCAAGTCCGAGCGGGTGCGCGGCGGCGCCTGGCTGGAGGTCGAGATGCCGCAGGCGCCCGCACCGGTGCAGGTCGTGGCCGAGCCGGTCGAGGGCATGGAGATCGTGCACGACGACGATGACGTGGTCGTGATCGTCAAGCCGGTCGGCGTCGCCGCGCACCCGTCGCCGGGCTGGAGCGGAACGACCGTGATCGGCGGCCTGGCCGCCGCCGGCTACCGGATCTCCACCTCGGGCGCCGCGGAGCGCCAGGGCATCGTGCACCGCCTCGACGTCGGCACCTCCGGCCTGATGGTGGTCGCCAAGTCCGAGTACGCGTACACGTCGCTCAAGCGGCAGTTCAAGGAGCGCACGGTCGACAAGCGCTACCACACGCTCGTCCAGGGCCACCCCGACCCGACCAGCGGCACCATCGACGCCCCCATCGGCCGCCACCCCCACCATGACTACAAGTGGGCGGTCACGGCCGACGGCAAGCCCTCCGTGACCCACTACGACCTCATCGAGGCCTTCCGCGCCGCCTCCCTCCTCGACGTGAAGCTGGAGACCGGCCGCACCCATCAGATCCGCGTCCACATGGCCGCCCACCGCCACCCCTGCGTCGGCGATCTGACCTACGGCGCCGACCCGACCCTCGCCAAGCGTCTGCGCCTCACCCGCCAGTGGCTGCACGCCGTCCGGCTCGGCTTCGAGCACCCCGGGGACGGGCAGTGGGTCGAGTTCGAGTGCGACTACCCCGAGGACCTTCAGCAGGCCCTGGACCAGGTCCGCGAGGAGACCTGGGCATGAGCGCCCCCTACGCCGTGCGGATCGCCGAGGACCTCGCCGACCGCGAGGCGTGCTTCGCGGTGCGCAAGGAGGTCTTCGTCGTCGAGCAGCGCGTCCCGCAGGACATCGAGTACGACGAGTACGACGCCGTGGCCGTGCACGTGCTGGCGGTCCGGGAGGACGGCGTGCCGCTCGGCACCGGGCGGCTGCTGTTCGGCGAGGCGGCCGCTTCGAAAACCGGCGGCGACCCGTCGGTGGGCTCCCTGGGACGGCTCGCGGTCGCGCGGGAGGCGCGCGGGCTGGGCGTCGGCGTCGCGCTCGTACGGGCCATCGAGGAGGCGGCACGCGCGCGTGGCCTGACGGCGCTGGACCTGCACGCCCAGACGCACGCGCTGGGCTTCTACGAGCGGCTCGGGTACGAGGCGTACGGCCCGGAGTACCCGGAGGCGGGGATCCCGCACCGGGCGATGCGGCGCCGCCTGTAGCGGCCGGGGCCGCCGACAGGCCGGTGCCGAGGCGGCCGTGGCAGGCTTGAGGCCTGCCGCGTGATCGTCGACTCCCGGAGCGCCGCCCGTGGATCAGTTGGCCCTGTTGTTCGTGTTGCTGCTGGGGGCCCTGGTGAGCGTGCCGGTGGGGGACCGGCTGGGACTGCCCGCTCCGGTGCTCATGACGCTGCTCGGCATCGCCCTCGCCGTGGCCGACTTCGTGCCGAACGTGGACTTCCCGCCCGAGCTGATCCTGCCGCTGCTGCTGCCGCCCCTGCTGTACGCGGCGGTGAGACGGACCTCGTGGCGGCAGTTCGCGGCCAACAAACGGCCGATCTTCCTGCTGGCCGTGGCCCTCGTGTTCGTCACCACCGCAAGCGTGGCCGTCGTCGCCGGGGCGATCGTGCCGGGGCTGTCGATGGCCGCCGCCGTGGCGCTGGGCGCGCTGGTGGCCCCGCCCGACCCGGTCGCCGCCACCGCCGTCGCGGGGCAGCTCGGGCTGCCGCGCCGGCTGGTGTCGATCCTGGAGGGCGAGGGGCTGTTCAACGACGTCACGGCGATCGTGCTCTACCACGTGGCGATCGCCGCCGTCGTCAGCGGCACCTTCTCGCCGTGGCGGGCCGGTCTCGACCTCGTGCTGTCCGCGGTGGTCGCCGTGGCCGTGGGGCTCGCGCTGGGCTGGGGCGCGAACAAGCTGCTCGACCTGCTGGGGGACCCGACCCTGCAGATCGGCCTGACCCTGCTGGTGCCGTACGCGTCCTACGTGCTCGCGGAGGAGCTGCACGGGTCCGGGGTCCTCGCCGTGCTCACCGCCGCGCTGTTCCTCGCCGAGTACGCCCTGGGCGCCGACGACGTGATGACACGGCTCGCCGGGCACACGTTCTGGGACATCGTGGACACACTCGTCACCGGCGTCGCGTTCGGGCTGATCGGCCTGGAGCTGCACAACGCGATCCGCACCGCGTCCGGGCGGTGGGGCGAGATGCTGGGCTGGGCGGGCACCGTCGTGGCCGTGGTGGTGTTCGTACGGCTGGTGTGGCTGCTCCCCGCCACCTGGCTGACCAAGCGGCTGCACGCCAAGCGGGACTACGACGAGGACATCCCGATGAGCTGGCGGGAGACGGTCGTCATGTGGTGGT
Source organism: Streptomyces sp. NPDC025638 (assembly GCF_055558775.1). Classification (NCBI taxonomy): domain Bacteria; kingdom Bacillati; phylum Actinomycetota; class Actinomycetes; order Kitasatosporales; family Streptomycetaceae; genus Streptomyces; species Streptomyces sp. NPDC025638. The sequence goes on from NZ_JBVHLX010000005.1 coordinate 245,869, forward strand.
CGGGGATGCGCGGGGTGGCCTCGGTGGCGCTGGCGCTGGCCATCCCGCTGAAGACCGACGACGGCTCCGCCTTCCCCGACCGGGACGAGATCGTGTTCATCGCGTTCGGGGTGATCATGGCAACGCTGGTGCTGCAGGGGCTGACCCTGCCGTGGCTGGTGAAGCGGCTGGGCGTGCGGGCCGACAACGAGCGGGAGAAGGAGTTCGAGAAGCAGCTGGCCGTGCGGGCGGCGAAGGCGGCCAAACGCAGGCTCCGGGAGATCGAGCAGGTCGAGGACCTGTCGGAGGACCTGTCCGAGCAGATGCTGCGCAGCGCCTTCGACATCGGGGCGCGGATCAGCCCGGACGTGGGCGAGGAGGAGCGGCGGGGGGCCCACCAGCAGCGGGTCCGGCGGTTGAAGCGGGTGCGGCGGATCCAGGGGGAGATGCTGAGTGCGGCGCGGCACGAGGTGCTGGCGGCGCGCAGCGAGCCGGGGGCGGATCCGGAGATCGTGGACCGGGTGCTTCGGCATCTGGATGTGCGAAGCCTGCGCTGAGGGCGTACGACGCGACGCCGTCCATGTGACGGCCGCACACACGACGCGATGGCGGTCATACGAACACATGGCGGCTGTGGATATCCGGAGGCCGGGTCGTCGCACCGCTCGTACTCTCGGATCATGGCTCGCAACATTGTGATCAGTGGTGGCGGTACGGGGATCGGGCTCGCGACGGCGCGCGTCTTCGCGGCGGACGGGGACCGGGTGCTGCTGCTCGGGCGGCGCGCGGAGGTGCTGGAGAAGGCCGGGGTGCCCGGGGCACTCACCCGTGCGGCCGACCTCGGCGACCCGGCGGACGTGCGGGGCGTGGCCCGGTTCGTCGCCGAGGAACTGGGCACCGTGGACGTGCTCGTGCACAGCGCCGGGGGCAACGGGGGACTGGAACCCGGGCCCGGGACCGACGATCCGCTCGACGCCCTCGCACACGCCTGGGGCATCAACTTCCGGCTCAACACCCTCACCGCCGTGCTGCTCACGGAGGCGCTCAAGGACCGGCTGGCCGACCCGGGAGGCCGGGTGCTGTTCCTGAGCTCCATAGCCGCCTTTCGCGGCTCGGGCAGCGGGGCCTACGCCGCCTCCAAGGCCGCCCTCCACCCCTACGCCCATGACCTGGCCCGGGAGCTGGGACCGCGCGGTGTCACCGTGAACGTGGTGGCGCCGGGCTATGTCGAGGACACCGACTTCTTCGGCGGACCGATCGAGGAGGCGCGACGGGAACGGCTCGTCGCCGAGACGTCCACCGGCCGGGCCGGCACCCCCGGGGACGTCGCCGCCACCCTGCACTGGCTGGCCTCCCCGCTGGCCGGGCACATCACCTCGCAGATCATCCAGGTCAACGGGGGTGCCGAACGAGGTCACTGACAGCAGCGGATCCGATGAAGGAGGGGCTCACCGGGGTTCACCGTGGGTTCACCCCCGGCCGGTCCGCGGCGGCTCGTACGCCCGGCGCGCCGAGCCGTCGGGGGAGGGCACACCGCCCGGCGGCAGGACCGCGTCCGCCGTGTTGACCCGGGGCAGCGCGTACGGATGCTCCGTGCACAGCCAGCGGATCATCTGCTCGCGGACCGTGACCCGCACGGTCCACACGTCGTCCGCGTCCTTGGCGGTCACCAGGGCGCGTACCTGCAGGGTGTTCGGCGTGGAGTCGGTGACCGCGAGCCCGTAGTCACGGCCGTCCCAGGCCGGGCACTCGCGCAGCAGGTCCCGGAGCTTCTCGCGCATCGCCTCGACGGGCGCCGAGTGGTCGAGGTGCCAGAAGACGATCCCGGTCATCTGCGGGGTGCCGCGGGACCAGTTCTCGAAGGGTTTGGAGGTGAAGTACGACACGGGCATGGTGATCCGGCGCTCGTCCCAGGTGCGTACGGTCAGGAAGGTCAGCGTGATCTCCTCGACCGTGCCCCACTCGCCGTCCACCACGACGGTGTCGCCGAGCCGCACCATGTCGCCGAAGGCGATCTGCAGCCCCGCGAACATATTGGCGAGCGTGGACTGTGCGGCGACACCGGCGACGATGCCCAGGATGCCGGCGGAGGCCAGCAGCGAGGCACCGGCCGCGCGCATCGCGGGGAACGTCAGCAGCATCGAGGCCACGGCGACCACCCCGACGACGGCCGAGACCACGCGCATGATCAGCGACACCTGGGTGCGGACCCGGCGCAGCCGGGCCGGGTCGCGGTGCGCGCGGGCGTAGCGGCTGTAGGAGGTTTCGACGATCGCCGCCGTGATGCGCACCACCAGCCAGGCCGCCGACCCGATCAGCACCAGGGTCAGCGCCCGGCCGATGCCGACGCGGTGCTCCTGAAGCAGTTCCGCCTGGTCGTAGGAGCCTCTGAGCAGGGCCGCGCACAGCACCAGTTGGTAGGGGACGCGGGCGCGGCGCAGCCGGCCCCACAGAGGCGTCTCGCTGTGCCGTTCGTCGGCCTTGCGCAGCAGCAGATCCGTGGCCCACCCGATCAGCACGGTCAGGACGACGGCGCCGCCGACCACGATCAAAGGGCGCAGTACGTTCTCCATGCCTCCGAACGTAACCGGCACCGGGCGGTCACGAACATGTGTGTTCGGGAGCTGGACGGGCAGGGCCGTGGTCCGGCGCTGTCACAGTCGGCTGGCACGATGGCCTCATGAACATCATGCTCTTTCACTCGACCTATGGGCTTGGGCCCGCGGTGCGCGCGGCGGCGGACCGTCTGCGGGCCGCGGGGCACGAGGTGTGGACGCCGGATCTCTTCGAGGGGCGCACGTTTCAGACGGTCGAGGAGGGCATGGCCTTCAAGGAGGAGATCGGCAAGGACGAGCTGCTGAAGCGGGCGGTCCTGGCGGCGGCGCCCTACTCGGAGCGGGGGCTGGTGTACGCCGGGTTCTCGCTGGGCGCCTCCGTCGCCCAGACCCTGGCCCTCGGAGACGACAAGGCGCGCGGACTGCTGCTCCTGCACGGCACGTCGGACATCGCGCCGAACGCCTCCGTGGACGAGCTGCCGGTCCAGTTGCACGTGGCCGAGCCGGACCCGTTCGAGACGGACGACTGGCTGAGCGCCTGGTATCTGCAGATGGGCAGGGCGGGTGCCGAAGTGGAGGTCTACAGATACGCCGGGGCGGGCCACCTCTACACCGACCCGGACCTCCCGGACTACGACGAGGAGGCCGCCGAGGCCACCTGGCGGGTGGCGCTCGGCTTCCTCGCATCGCTCTAGCGGGCCGTTACACCGGGTCGTAGGTCCGCTCGACCTTCTGCGTGCCGGTGCGCGTCCGGTACGAACGCACCCAGGACGAGGTGGCGTTGGCGTTGGTGCGGTCGGACAGGACGTAGTAGTCCATCTGCGCGCGGTCGGCGGTGATGTCCAGGACGCCGTAGCCGTGGCGGTCGGTGTCGACCCAGTGGACGTGCCGGTTGGCGGCGCGGATGATCGGCGAGGCGATCGCGGAGACGGTGCCCTCGGGGACCTTGACGATGTCGTCGAGGTTGTCGGAGGTCACCGAGGTGACCACGAACTCCGTGGCGGCCGAGGCCGACAGCGGGTAGGTGCCCGCGTCCACCGGCACGTCGTTGGCCCACGCCATGTGGATGTCGCCGGTCAGGAAGACGGTGTTGCGGATGGCGTTGGAGCGCAGGTGGGCCAGCAGCTCGCGGCGGTCGTCGGTGTAGCCGTCCCACTGGTCGGTGTTGGCGGCGATGCCCTCCTGCGGCAGCCCGAGCAGCTTGGCGAGCGGCTTGAGCAGGTCGGCGGAGAGGGAGCCGAAGGAGAACGGCGAGATCATCACCGAGTTGCCGACCAGCCGCCAGGTGGTGTCGGAGGCCTTCAGACCGGCCTTCAGCCAGTCGAGCTGTGCGCGGCCCGTGATGGTGCGGTCGGGGTCGTCGACCGAGCCGCTGGCCGTGGTCGCCTGCTGCGAGCGGAAGGAGCGCAGGTCGAGCAGGGACAGGTCGGCGAGCCTGCCGAAGCGCAGCCGGCGGTAGGTGGTGCCCGCGATGGCGGGGCGGACCGGCATCCACTCGAAGTAGGCCTGCTTGGCGGCCTTCTGACGGGCGGTCCAGGTGCCCTCGGCGCCCTCGGTGTGGTTGACCGCGCCGCCCGACCAGGAGTTGTCGGCGAACTCGTGGTCGTCCCAGATCGCGACGACCGGTGCCTTGAGGTGCAGGGCCTGCAGATCCGGGTCGGTCTTGTACTTGCCGTGCCGGGTGCGGTAGTCGGCGAGCGTGAGGATCTCGTTCGCCGGCGCGTGCGGGCGGACGACGGTGCCGCGGGCGGCGTACTCGCCGGACTTGTACTCGTAGATGTAGTCGCCCAGGTGCATCCAGGCGTCGAGGTCGTTGCGGGCGGCCAGGTGGCGGTACGCGGAGAAGTAGCCCGCCTCCCAGTTGGCGCAGGAGACCACGCCGAAGCGCAGGCCCGGCACGGCCGCGTCCGCCGCCGGCGCGGTGCGGGTGCGCGCCACCGGGGAGTCGGTGCCGCCCGCCGCGAAACGGAACCAGTAGTCGGTGGCCGGGGCCAGGCCGCGTATGTCCGCCTTGACGGTGTGGTCGGAGGCGGCGGTCGCGGTGGTGGACCCCCTGGCGACGATGTTCGTGAGCGACTTGTCCGTGGCGACGACCCAGCTCACCTCGGTGTCCGGGCCGAGCCCGGAGCCGGGTACCGCGTCGGCGGTGGGGGTCACACGGGTCCACAGCAGGATGCCGTCGGGCAGCGGGTCACCGGAGGCGACGCCGTGCAGGAAGGCGGGGGCGTCCGTGGCGGCGCGCGCCGGCAGGGCGGCGGCGAGCGGTCCGGCCAGGACAGCGGTCGCCGCCGCGGCCTTGACGACCGTACGGCGGCGGGGCGAGAGGGAGTTGAGGCGCTTGGCTGCCTCGGATGGCTTGTATGGACTAGTCACGACCGATCAGGTTACTGAGCGGTACGCGCAAGAGCGGGCGAACTTTCAAAGTTCGCCCGCTCTTCATGCGGTGATCAGGTTCCGACGGATCGTCAGGAAGATCGTCAGCCCTTCAGGGCCGCGTCCACCACCTTGTTGAAATCGGCCACCGACATGGGCGGGTTGCCCTGGCTGTCGGCGGTGAGCTTCTTGCCGTCCATGATGAAGCTCGGGGTGCCCGTCACGCCGTCCTTGTTGTCGTCGAAGGTCTTCGACATGGCCATCGCCCAGGCGTCGTAGGTGCCCTTCTTGACCGCGTCCTGGAACTTCGCGTTGCCCTTCAGCGCCGGCACGGTGTCGGCGATCTTGATGAGGTAGCTGTCGTCCTTGAACTTGTCGGTCGTCTCGTCCGGGTGCCACTTCGCGGAGTACATCGCGGTCTTGTACTCGAGGAACGCCTCGGGGCTGACGTTGAGCGCGGCACCCAGTGCGCTGAGCGCGTTCTTGGAGCCCACGCCGTTGTCGTGCCCGTCGAGGAACGTGCCGCTGATGAACTGGAGCTTGTACTTGCCGTCGTCGATGTCCTTCTTCACGGTCGGACTGACGGCCTGCTCGAACGAGGCACACACCGGGCAGCGCGGGTCCTCGTAGACCTTGAGGGTCTTCTTGGCGGTGTCCTTGCCGAGGAGGACCGTGGTGCCGTTCGTGCCCGTGGTGTTGGCCGGGGCGACGACCTTGGCGTCCTTCATGCCCTCCCAGTAGCTGGGCTTGTTGGCCTGGACGACGGCATAGCCTATGCCGCCCGCCGCGGCCAGTACGGCCACCACCGAGCAGGCCACGATGACCTGCCGCTTGACCTTGGCGCGCTTGGCCTGCTTCTCGCGCTCCAGACGCAGCCGCTCCCGGGCCGCGTTCTTCGCCGCCTGGCTGTTCCGCTTGCTCATGTTGGTGATCTCCATATGGGACGCGCATGTGTCGTGCGCGGGATACGTGTGGGGGACTGCTTGTGCTCAGCTGCCGTCGCTCAGGCGAGGGCCAGTGAGCGGGAGCAGGAGCACGGCGGTCCACGCCGTCCCAGGGAGTGCACGAGGAGCAGATCGCGGGCAATGGCCCTGCGCGGCGCGGGGCGCGACAGCCGGCGTACCGCAGCCGGCCGTACCGTCACCGCGGCCACCGCCAGCAGCAGCGGCCGGAAGGTGGTCGCGGCCACCGCGCGCAGGAGCTGGGTCAGCGCCCGCTCGCCCCGGCGCAGCCAGGCGGCGGCCAGGAGGCCGACGCCGATGTGCGCCGCGAGCAGCAGCCAGGCCGCGGCCGGGTCGGCGTGCGCGAGCAGCGCGGAGGCGTGGCCGGGGCCGCCGGTCACCTGGGCCAGCGGCGTGCCCACGGCGCCGCCGCCGCACAGTACGTCCAGGCCGACCGCGCGCAGCGGGCCGGCGACCGGGCCGCCCGCCCTGCCGTAGCACTCGTGCTGGCCGGTGGTGAACACCGTGTCGGCGGCCAGTTCCAGCGGGACCAGCAGCGCCGCGATGCGGCCGAAGCCGCGCTCGCGGCCCGCCAGCGTGTACGCGGTGAGGAACACTCCGGCGGCGACCGCCGCCACGGTCGTCAGCGGCAGCGGGGCCCGGGACAGCAGGACGTGCGACGCGGTGCTGAGCGTCACGACGAAAGCCGTGAACAGCGCCGCGCGCACGGCTCTGAGCTGAGTCCCGGATATGTCCATAGCGCTGGAGAGTCTGTCACGTACTCAGGTAAGAGACCCCTAAAGGGGGCCTGTGGGTCCGGGAAGGTTACAGGCCCGGAATCCGGCCGTTGCGGAACAGGTCCACGAAGATCTGGTGATCGGCACGCGCGCGTGCGCCGTAACTGTGCGCGAAGTCCGACAGCAGGCCCGCGAAGCCCTCCTCGTCGGCCGCGATCGCCGCGTCGATGGCCCGCTCCGTGGAGAACGGCACCAGGGACTCGCCGGAGGTGTCGTCCGCCGCCGCGTGCATGGTGGCGGTGGCCCGGCCCAGGTCGGCGACCACGGCCGCGATCTCCTCCGGGTCGTCGATGTCGCCCCAGTCCAGGTCCACGGCGTACGGCGAGACCTCGGCGACCAGCTGGCCCGCGCCGTCCAGCTCGGTCCAGCCCAGCCACGGGTCCGCGTGCGCCTGCAGGGCGCGCTGCGAGATCACCGTGCGGTGGCCCTCGTGCTGGAAGTACTCCGCGATCGCCGGGTCCGTGATGTGCCGGGAGACGGCCGGGGTCTGGGCCTGCTTGATGTAGATCACGACGTCGTTCTCCAGGGCGTCGCTGTGGCCCTCCAGGAGGATGTTGTACGACGGCAGGCCGGCCGAGCCGATGCCGATGCCGCGGCGGCCCACGACGTCCTTGACCCGGTAGGAGTCCGGGCGGTCCAGGGACGTCTCCGGCAGGGTCTCCAGATAGCCGTCGAAGGCGGCGAGCACCTTGTAGCGGGTGGCCGCGTCCAGCTCGATGGAGCCGCCGCCCGGCGCGAAGCGGCGCTCGAAGTCGCGGATCTCGGTCATCGAGTCCAGCAGCCCGAAGCGGGTCAGCGAGCGGGCGTCACGCAGCGCGTCGAGGAGGGGACCCTGCGCGGTGTCCAGCGTGAACGGCGGCACCTCGTCGCGCTTGGCGCCGGTCGCCAGCGCGTGTACGCGCTCGCGGTACGCGCCCGCGTACACCTGCACCAGCTCGGTGATCTGCTCGTCGCTGAGCGCCTTCGCGTAGCCGATCAGCGCGATGGAGGCGGCGAAGCGCTTCAGGTCCCAGGTGAAGGGGCCGACGTACGCCTCGTCGAAGTCGTTGACGTTGAAGACCAGGCGGCCGTTCGAGTCCATGTACGTGCCGAAGTTCTCCGCGTGCAGGTCGCCGTGGATCCACACGCGCGAGGTGCGCTCGTCCAGGTACGGGCCGCCGCGCTTTTCTGCGTCGAGGTCGTGGTAGAAGAGGGCCGCCGTGCCCCGGTAGAACGCGAAGGCCGAGGCCGCCATCTTCCGGAACTTCACGCGGAACGCGGCCGGGTCGGCGGCCAGGAGCTGGCCGAAGGCGGTGTCGAAGACGGCGAGGATCTCCTCGCCGCGCTGCTCGTCGTTGAGCTGGGGTACCGACATCGCTGGGTGCCTCCTGGTACAGGTGATGCGTGACGTATGGGGCGGACGGGACATCCGTCCGGGTGGGCCTTCCGAACTGACCCAACGGACGAAGGTACGCGGGAGTGCCCTTCCTGTGTCAGTGCCGGGGCATAGACTTCGACGCTGTCCCCCAGACTGTCCGCAGCCGGTCGGAAGATCGTCGACGCTCGTTTCCCTCGGAGGCCGAAACCGTGTCAAAGCCGCCCTTCACGCACCTGCACGTCCACACCCAGTACTCGCTGCTGGACGGTGCCGCGCGGCTCAAGGACATGTTCAACGCCTGCAACGAGATGGGCATGACGCACATCGCCATGTCCGACCACGGCAACCTCCACGGGGCGTACGACTTCTTCCACAGTGCGAAGAAGGCCGGAGTCACCCCGATCATCGGGATCGAGGCCTATGTCGCGCCCGAGTCCCGGCGCAACAAGCGCAAGATCCAGTGGGGCCAGCCGCACCAGAAGCGCGACGACGTCTCCGGTTCCGGTGGTTACACCCACAAGACGATGTGGGCCGTGAACAGCACGGGTCTGCACAACCTCTTCCGGCTCTCCTCGGACGCGTACGCCGAGGGCTGGCTCCAGAAGTGGCCCCGGATGGACAAGGAGACCATCGCCCAGTGGTCCGAGGGGATCGTGGCCTCCACCGGCTGCCCCTCCGGCGAGCTTCAGACGCGGCTGCGCCTCGGGCAGTACGACGAGGCCCTGAAGGCCGCCGCCGACTACCAGGACATCTTCGGCAAGGACCGCTACTTCCTGGAGCTGATGGACCACGGCATCGAGATCGAGCACCGGGTCCGCGACGGCCTCCTCGAGATCGGCAAGAAGCTCGGCATCCCGCCGCTGGTCACGAATGACTCGCACTACACGTACGCGCACGAGGCGACCGCCCACGACGCCCTGCTGTGCATCCAGACCGGCAAGAACCTCTCCGACCCGGACCGCTTCAAGTTCGACGGCACCGGCTACTACCTGAAGTCCACGGACGAGATGTACGCCATCGACTCCTCGGACGCCTGGCAGCAGGGCTGCGCCAACACCCTCCTGGTCGCCGAGATGGTCGACACCACCGGCATGTTCGAGGCCAGGAACCTCATGCCGAAGTTTGACATCCCGGACGGCTATACCGAGGTCACCTGGTTCAAGGAGGAGGTCCGCCGGGGCATGGACCGCCGTTTCCCCGGCGGCGTCCCGGACGACCGGCAGAAGCAGGTCGAGTACGAGATGGACGTCATCATCCAGATGGGGTTCCCGGGCTACTTCCTCGTGGTCGCCGACTTCATCATGTGGGCCAAGAACAACGGCATCGCGGTGGGCCCCGGCCGAGGCTCCGCGGCCGGCTCGATCGTCGCCTACGCCATGGGCATCACCGACCTCGACCCGATCCCGCACGGCCTGATCTTCGAGCGGTTCCTCAACCCCGAGCGCGTCTCCATGCCCGATGTCGACATCGACTTCGACGAGCGCAGGCGCGTCGAGGTGATCAGGTACGTGACCGAGAAGTACGGCGCCGACAAGGTCGCCATGATCGGCACCTACGGCAAGATCAAGGCCAAGAACGCGATCAAGGACTCCGCGCGCGTGCTGGGCTACCCGTACGCCATGGGCGACCGGCTCACCAAGGCGATGCCCGCCGACGTCCTCGGCAAGGGCATCGACCTGAACGGCATCACCGACCCCTCGCACCCGCGCTACAGCGAGGCGGGCGAGATCCGCGGGATGTACGAGAACGAGCCGGACGTGAAGAAGGTCATCGACACCGCCAAGGGCGTCGAGGGCCTGGTCCGGCAGATGGGTGTGCACGCGGCCGGCGTGATCATGTCCAGCGAGACCATCACCGAGCACGTCCCCGTGTGGGTGCGGCACACCGACGGCGTGACCATCACGCAGTGGGACTACCCGAGCTGTGAGTCGCTCGGCCTGCTGAAGATGGACTTCCTGGGCCTGCGCAACCTCACGATCATGGACGACGCCGTCAAGATGGTGAAGTCCAACAAAGGGGTCGACATCGACCTCCTGGGCCTCCCGCTCGACGACCCGACGACCTTCGAACTGCTCCAGCGCGGCGACACCCTCGGCGTCTTCCAGTTCGACGGCGGCCCCATGCGCTCCCTGCTGCGCCTGATGAAGCCCGACAACTTCGAAGACATCTCCGCCGTGTCGGCGCTGTACCGCCCGGGCCCGATGGGCATGGACTCGCACACCAACTACGCGCTGCGCAAGAACAAGCTCCAGGAGATCACCCCGATCCACAAGGAGTTGGAGGAGCCCCTCGAAGAGGTCCTGGCCGTCACCTACGGCCTGATCGTCTACCAGGAGCAGGTGCAGAAGGCCGCCCAGATCATCGCCGGCTACTCCCTCGGCGAGGCCGACATCCTCCGCCGCGTGATGGGCAAGAAGAAGCCCGACGAACTGGCCAAGAACTTCACCATCTTCCAGGCCGGCGCCCAAAAGAACGGCTACAGCGACGAGGCCATCCAGGCCCTGTGGGACGTGCTGGTCCCGTTCGCCGGCTACGCCTTCAACAAGGCGCACTCGGCCGCGTACGGCCTGGTCTCCTACTGGACCGCCTACCTCAAGGCGAACTACCCCGCCGAGTACATGGCCGCGCTCCTCACCTCCGTCAAGGACGACAAGGACAAGTCGGCGATCTACCTCAACGAGTGCCGCCGCATGGGCATCAAGGTGCTCCCGCCGAACGTCAACGAGTCGGTGCACAACTTCGCGGCCCAGGGCGACGACGTGATCCTCTTCGGCCTCGAAGCGGTGCGCAACGTCGGCACCAACGTGGTCGAGTCGATCATCAAGAGCCGCAAGGCGAAGGGCAAGTACGCCTCCTTCCCCGACTACCTCGACAAGGTCGAGGCGGTCGCGTGCAACAAGCGCACCACGGAATCCCTGATCAAGGCCGGCGCCTTCGACACCATGGGACACACCCGCAAGGGCCTCACCGCGCAGTACGAGCCGATGATCGACAACGTGGTCGCGGTCAAGCGCAAGGAGGCCGAGGGACAGTTCGACCTCTTCGGAGGGATGGGCGAGGAGGAGAGCAGCGAGCCCGGCTTCGGACTCGACGTGCAGTTCACCGACGAGGAGTGGGACAAGACCTATCTGCTCGCCCAGGAGCGGGAGATGCTCGGTCTGTACGTCTCCGACCACCCGCTCTTCGGCCTGGAACACGTGCTGTCCGACAAGGCCGACGCGGGCATCGCCCAGCTCACCGGAGGTGAGCACGCGGACGGTGCGGTCGTCACCATCGGCGGCATCATCTCGGGCCTGCAGCGCAAGATGACCAAGCAGGGCAACGCCTGGGCGATCGCCACGGTGGAGGACCTCGCCGGTTCCATCGAGTGCATGTTCTTCCCGGCGACGTACCAGCTCATCTCGACCCAACTCGTCGAGGACGCGGTCGTGTTCGTCAAGGGCCGGCTCGACAAGCGGGAGGACGTGCCGCGGCTCGTCGCGATGGAGCTGATGGTCCCGGACCTGTCCAACGCGGGTACCAACGCCCCCGTGATCCTGACCATCCCGGCCACCAGGGTCACCCCGCCCATGGTCAGTCGCCTCGGTGAGATCCTCAGCCACCACAAGGGCGACAGCGAGGTCCGCATCAGGCTCCAGGGCCCGCGCAAGACGACGGTCCTGCGCCTCGACCGGCACCGTGTGAAGCCCGATCCGGCCCTGTTCGGAGACCTGAAGGTGCTGCTCGGCCCGTCCTGCCTGGCGGGTTGAGCGTCCGGCCCGGGACGGACATGACCGAGGGGCGTACCCGGCAGCGGGTACGCCCCTCGTCAGTACCTGGGCTCAACAGCCCTTGATTCAGTTGTGGCCGAAGCTCTTCTTCTGCTTACGGGCAACATCAGCGGGGCTGCCCTGGATGTTCGCCGCCGGAGACTCGTGCGCCTCCGTCGACGTCCGCTGCGCCTGCTCGCGGGCCTGCTCTGCCTGCGACGCGCGGGTCTGCGGGCCACCCTGCTTGCGGTTCTTGTTCTTGGCCATGGTGATCTGCCTCCTGTGGGGGATCTAGGGGCCAGGGCCGGAATCAGATTCACATAGCCTGACAAGAGGCGCATGTCGGATAATTACCGTCTGTGACAGGGCTGGTCGGCGAACGAGGCCCCGAAACGCCACGCCGAAGATCGAGTTCGGGCCGTTAACCCCCGCGCAGTCGGGCAGACTCGAATCAGGCCCGAAGCAAACCTCCGGGGAAGAGGGTGAGTCGTGTGGACCGATGCATCGTCCTGGTGGACGCCGGGTATCTGCTGGGGGCCGCAGCCAGCCTCCTCGCCGGAGAACCCTCCCGCTCCCGCATCACCGTCGACCACACCGCGCTCATCCAGGCGCTGCGCGAGCGCGCCGAGGCCGACACCGAGCGGCCGCTGCTGCGCATCTACTGGTTCGACGGCGCCCCCGACCGCGTCCCCCAGCCGGAGCACCGCAGGCTGCGCGTGATGCCCCGGGTCACCGTCCGGCTCGGCGCCCTGACCCGCAGCGACGGACGCTGGGCGCAGAAGGGCGTGGACGCCGCCATGCACGCCGAGCTGACCGAACTGGCCCGCAACCGCGCCTGCTCCGACGTCGTCCTCGTCACCGGCGACGGCGACCTGCTGCCCGGCATGATGGCCGCCAAGGAGCACGGCGTCGCCGTCCACCTGTGGGCCGTACAGGCCGCCGACGGCGACTACAACCAGTCCGAGGACCTGGTCGCCGAGGCCGACGAACGGCGCGTCCTGGACCGTACGTGGATCACCAGGGCCGTACGCGCCAAGGAGCTCACCGGCATCTGCGCGCCGCCGCCCGCGCCCCGCCCCGAGATCGCCGCGATCCTCTCCGCGCCGCTGCCCGAGTCCTCCCTCGCTCCGGCGCCCGAGCGGCCGCCGGAGGAGGGCGAACACGCGCCCGCCGCCGCGGTCTCGGAGAACGGCACCCAGGAACGGGTGCCGGCCAAGGGCGTGCCCACCCCCAAGGACCTCGCCGCGCTGCGCGCCCCCGGCGCCCAGCCCGCCCAGCACCCGGCGACCGCGACCCTGCGCTGGTCCTCCGACAAGGGCTGGGTGGACCGGCCGGGCGTGGCCGCGGAGCCGGCCGATGCCGCCTCCATGCCGATGCTGGCCCAGCTGACCACCGCCGAGCAGCGGTGGGCCGACCGGGAGGAGGACATCACCACGGTCGGCGGCGACCCGTACGAGGTGGGACAGGTCTTCGCCCGGCGGTGGATCTCCCGGCTGAGCGATCAGAGCCATCTGCAGAAGCTGTCCGGCATGTATCCGCGCATCCCGCACCGCATCGACGGCGAGCTGCTGCGCTATGCCGCCCGCTTCGGGCTGCTGGCCCACAAGGACGACCAGATCGACGAGCACGACCGTTACGCCATCCGGGCAGGCTTCTGGCGGGAGATCGACGTCCCCACGGCCGCGGAGCATGCGCCCGCTGGAGAATGAATCGAGGTAGGAGGCCCCAAAGGCGAGTAAAGGTCCCGGACCCCGTACTCTCGTGCTTTGTGAACACGCGCTCGGCACAGGCTCCACGGCATTCCGGTGACGTCGTGTGCGCGGTGCGCGGGCTGACCAAGACCTACGCGGCCGTACGCGGACGGCGCGGGGCACCGGACGCGCCCGAGGTGCGGGCCACCGACGGGGTGGAGCTGGACGTCCGGCGCGGTGAGATCTTCGGACTGCTCGGGCCGAACGGGGCCGGCAAGTCCACCCTCGTACGCCAGCTGACCGGGCTGATGCGACCCGACGCCGGCAGGGTCGAGATCCTCGGCCACGACATCGTGCGCCACCCGGAGCGGGCCTCGCGCATCCTCGCCTACCTCGGCCAGGAATCCACCGCCCTCGACGAGCTGACGGTCTCCCTCGCCGTGGAGACCACCGCACGGCTGCGCGGACTGGACCTCGGGCGGGCGCGGGCCGAGCGGGACGCCGTGCTCCACGAGCTGGGGCTCACCCCGATCGCCGGGCGGGCGCTGAAGAAGCTGTCCGGCGGGCAGCGACGGCTCGCCTGCTTCGCCACCGCGCTGGTCGGGGAGCGGCCGCTGCTCGTGCTCGACGAGCCGACCACCGGCATGGACCCGGTGGCCCGGCGCGCCGTGTGGACGGCCGTCGACCGGCGGCGCGCCGAGCGCGGTACGACCGTGCTGCTGGTCACCCACAACGTCATCGAGGCCGAGACCGTGCTGGACCGGGTCGCCGTTCTCGACAGGGGCCGGGTCATCGCCTGCGACACGCCGGCCGGGCTCAAGGAGCGGGTCGACGGCGAGGTGCGCGTCGAGCTGGTGTGGCGGGAGCGGGCGCCGCTGGAGGTGCCCGAGGTCGCCCGGCTGCGGGAGCGGGCCGTGGAGGCCGGCCGCCGCTGGACGCTGCGGCTGGCTCCCGAGGAGGCCCGCGCCGCCGTCGCCACGGTGACCGGCGGGGCCGCGTTCGCCGCCCTGGACGACTTCACGCTCGCCACGCCCAGCCTGGAGGACGTGTATCTGGCGCTCGGTGGCGCCGCACGGCAGGGGCTGGTGAAGGCGTGAGCGGTGGAGAGCCGTATGCGTATGGGACGGCGTGAGATCCGTGGCGGAGAGGAGCGGTTCCAGGTGAGTGTCGTACCCGCCGAGGTTCTGCAGGGCAGTGCCGTGGCCGTGAAGGACACGGTGAAGGGCGCGGCCGAACTCGCGCCGGCCGCCCGGCTGTGGCCGTCACTGGCGGCCGTGTACCGGGCGCAGCTGTCCCGCGCGCGGGTGGCGCGGATCCCGCTGCTGTTCGTGGCGACGTTCCAGTCGGTCGGCATCATGATCATGATGCGCGGGGTGGTGGACACCCGCGTCGAGGCCCAGTCCGTGGTGGCGGGCGCGTCGGTCGTGGTCGTGGCGTACGTCGCGCTGAACCTGCTCGCCCAGTACTTCGGACAGCTGCGGGCCGGCGGCGGGCTCGACCACTACGCGACGCTGCCGGTGCCACCCGCGGCGGTGGTGCTCGGAGCGGCGGGGGCGTACGCGTCCTTCACCGTGCCGGGAACGCTGGTGACGGCCGGGTTCGGCTGTGTGCTCTTCGGGCTGCCGCTGACCAACCTCTGGATCCTGGTGGCCGTGATCCCGCTCGCCGGCGCCGCGCTCGCCGGGCTCGGCGCCGTCTTCGGACTGCTCTCGTCACGGCCCGAACTGGCCACGCTGCTTGGTCAGTTGGGGATGTCGGCGGCGCTGCTGCTCGGGGTGCTGCCGCCCGACCGGATGCCGGAGCTCGTGCGGCTGGCCCGGGACCTGCTGCCCTCGACGTACGGCGTGGAGGCCTATGCGCGGACCTTCGGGGCGCATCCCGACTGGGCGTTCGTCATCGCTGACCTGGGCGTGTGCGCCGCCGTCGGGGTCGTCTCGCTGGCCGTCGCCACCTGGGCGTACCGGCGGGCTGCCGTCCGATGACGCGCCGCACGGGCCGACCTGGCACGATGTCAGGGTGACCGCACCGCTGACGCCGCCTCCGCCGCCGCACGACCAGTCCCCGCACCAGGCCTGGCAGGCGCCGCCGCCCGCCGGGGCGGTGGGAGGTGTGTACGAACAGGACGGTCCCGGAATGAAGACCGAAGTGCGCGACGCGGCCGTGATCACGCTGACGGTGGCGCTCGGCGGGGTGGCGCTCGGTCTGCTGTGGCTGTGGCTGGCTCCGCACGTGCCGCTGGTCGGGGACCAGGTGGGCCGGGGCTGGGTCGTCTACATCAAGGACACCGAGGGGGAGCAGGCGATCGGGGTGGACGGAACGTTCACGCTGCTCGCCCTCGCCTTCGGAGCGGTCAGCGCGATCGTAGTCTTCCTGCTCCGGCGGCGCGGCGGTGTGCCGCTGGTGGTGGCGCTGACCGTCGGGGGCCTGCTCGGGGCGCTGCTCGCCTGGCGGCTCGGGGTGTGGCTGGGGCCCGCCCAGAACGTCCTCGCCCACGCCAAGGAGGTCGGCAAGGGCGTGACCTTCTCGGCACCGCTGAAGCTGGGGGCGAAGGGCGCGCTGCTGGCCTGGCCGGTGGCCGCGCTGGTGGTACACCTCGGCCTCACGGCCCTGTTCGGCCCACGGGACCCGGACCGGTACGAGGAGGGCCCGTACCCACAGGGTCCGTACGCGGCACCGCCCGCGTAGAGGGCTCGGGCGTTTCGCTCCGGGGGCGCGCGCTTCGGCCCGGGCGATCTTGTCTACGAGTGCCGGGTGGACTGGGTGGTGCGGGCCGGTGGACGTGCTGGTGGTGTGCGTCGGGCTCACGGCGTTCGAGGGTTCTGGACTCGTACCCGCAGGGGTTGTACGCGGCGCCGCCCGCGTAGAGGGCTCCGGCCGGGCTGGGGCGTGCTGGTCGGTGCCGCTGAGGCTGGGGGTGAAGGGCGTGTTGCCGGCGTGGCCGGGTGGCCGTGCTGGTGGTGTGCGTCGGGCTCACGGCGTCCATGGGTTCCGGACCCGTACCCGCGGGGACCGTACGCTGCACCACCCGCCCCGCTCCGGAAGCCCCCGTTTCGGGCCGCGTCGTCTCGTCCCCCAGCGCCGGACGGGCTCGGTCGTGCCGGCCGGCGCTGAGGGGGCGGCTTCTATGCCGGGCGCCTCCCGTGGTTCGAGCGGCCCTTCTTGATGCGCCACTTGCGTTTCCGGGTTTTCTTCGACATGTCCCTCGTACTTAACCGAGGACGGGGCGCCCGTCGAGAGGTCAAACGCGCCCGATGGGGGCCAGCGTCGCCCCGGTGAGGCCGGCGAGGTCCGCGGGGGACAGTTCGACCTCCAGGCCGCGGCGGCCTGCCGAGACGCAGATCGTGGTGTGCGCCGAGGCCGACGCGTCCAGGACCGTGGGGAGCTTCTTGCGCTGGCCCAGCGGGGAGATGCCACCGCGGACATAGCCCGTCGTGCGCTCGGCGAGGACCGGGTCCGCCATCGCCGCCCGCTTGCCCCCGACGGCCGTCGCCAGGGCCTTGAGGTCCAGGGAGCCCGCCACGGGGACCACGGCCACCGTCAGCCTGCCGTCCACGTCCGCCACCAGTGTCTTGAAGACCCGGTCGGGGGAGACGCCCATCGCCTCGGCCGCCTCCTCGCCGTAGGAGGGGTGGCCGGGGTCGTGGTCGTAGGAGTGGACCGTGTAGTCCACGCCCGCGGCCGTCAGTGCCACCGTCGCGGGGGTGCCCCCGGACTGCTGCTGCTTCTTCGACTTCTTCGCCATCGAGGTTCCGGCCTCAGTTCAGACTCGTCCGGCCGCGCGTCAGGTCCGACGCCGGCAACGACGGCAGGTTACGGATGATGGCCGTCTCCGAGCGAAGGAGTTTCAGCTCGTCCCGCAGGCGGGAGGCGGTGTCCGGGGCCTGGAGCAGGCGCTGCTTCGTCGGGGTGTCCAGCATCATCGCCGCCGCCACGAGATAGGAGACCACCGCCGGTTCGTCCGGGAGTTCCGCGCTCGTGGACAGGGAGCGTTCCCGCGCGCCCGCCAGGCGCTTCTGGTACTGCCGGAAGGCGCGCAGCACCCCCTCCGCCAGCGCGCCCGCCTCATTGCCCGGCTCCTCCGGCAGCTCCTCCAGCTCGGCCGTCAGGAACGCGCCCGAAGAGTCCACCGACAGCAGCCGCACCCGGGTCGTGCCGGTCGCCAGCACCTCGAAGGTGCCGCCCGACCGCTCCCGGATGGTCGCCGCGTCGGCCACGCAGCCCACCGCGTTGAAAGCCTTGGCAGGGTCGGCGCCGAAGCCCGCCGCCGGGCCGAGCTCGGGCATGGCCGTCGGGTCCGGCATGCCCGGTGCGCTCGGCGCCACCTCGTGGCCGTCGCGGATCGCCACGACGGCGAACCGGCGCGGCTCGTCCTCGGGGGTCTTCAGCAGTTCGCGCATCATGGCGCGATAGCGCTCCTCGAACACGTTCAGAGGGAGCACGAGCCCCGGGAACAGCACTGAGTTCAGCGGGAAGAGGGGGAGACGGACGGTGGTCACGGCGCCACCCTAATGGTCACCGGCGTGGGCATGTCCGCCGTGCCCGGTCCGTGGGCGCCGGGGGCCCGGGTCCAGCCGCGTCCGTGGCGCCGGGCGGGCCGTCGTCAGGAGTTCGGCGCGCAGCCGCAGGAAGTGGCCCAGCGGGTCGTCCGACAGCCGGTCCCAGGGGAAGGACGTGGCATACGGGCCGATCAGACGCAGCTGGGCCAGGGCGTCCTGCCGGCGGTCCAGCGTGACGAGGACGTACATCAGTTTGTTGCGGATCTCGGCCGGCCAGGGGTCCGCCGCGGGGAACCGGGCGGACAGGTCGATCGCCCGGTCGGCCGCCGTCTCCAGCCGCTCCCGTGCCACCTCGGCCCCGCAGTCGTCGGTCAGATAGCCGAGGGCCGCCCGCACGGGCAGCGCCTGGACCAGTGAGTCCGGCGGGGCGTCCTGCGCGGCCAGGTCGGCGAAGTCGAAGCACTCGCGGTGGGAACCGTGCCAGGAGGCGGCCAGATAGCGCAGGGCCGCCGTATGACAGCCGTAGTGGTGCGGGGCACGCCGGACCGCGGCGCCCCACAGCTCCTCGAAGTACTTGGGCCCGGCGTGCGAGCCCCGCGCGTGGTCCAGCGCGATCCGCCAGGGCACCGGGTCGCGGTCGTCGGCGCGCGCGGCGGCCGTGATCAGCGGGCTGACGTTGCGCAGCAGCTCGGCGCGGGCCGGTGACGGCCAGGCGCGGTACACCGCCAGCTGGGCCGCGATCAGCAGCCCGCCGTGGTCGTCCGGGGCTTGCCTGCGCCACTCCTCGAACCACTCGGCACGCGAGCGGGCGAAGGCGGCCAGGCGCCGCGTGTACCGGTCGCGGTTCTCCCACTCGGCGGCCGCGCGGGTGGCGGCCAGCAGCTCGGCGGCGGCACGGAACTCGCCCCTGCCGGCCGCGACGAGGGCGGGGCCGAGGCGGTCGTCGGGCGCGTCGAGCAGCACCTCGTCATCGACCGGTGGACCGGCCGGGAGCGAGGCGATCCTCTTCATCCGGGTGGGGCGGATGAAAGCGGGCAGCAGAGCCATGGTGTCGACCATTGAAAGTCCGCAGGTCCAGGACGCGCCAGGGGGTATGCCCAACCCGAGGAAAGTTGTACGCGCACCGGTCAAGGCCGGGTAAAAGGTGACTGTTCCATTCCTGTTGAGTACCTGCCAGAGGGCACCTGTCGCACAGCCGGTTCCGACGGGCCCCTAGCGGCGTCTGAGCAGTCGTGTCGCCCCCGCCGCCACCGTCGTCGCGAGGATCCAGCCCAGGAGGATCATCGCCGCGGACAGCCACTGCCAGCCGCCGCGCAGCTGCCACTGGCCCACCTGGCCGAGGTCTATCACCGGCAGCAGCAGATCGAGGGCGAACAGTGCCGGGTTCCAGACCGGGTGCCCGCCGGGGTTCATCGGCGGATGGCCGGCGTGCGCGAAGGCCAGTGTGCCCGCCGCCCACAGCACCGCCATCCACACGGCCGCCCGGCCCGGCCGGTAGCCGTAGGCCACCGTCCAGTCCTGGGCGTATCCCCACAGCTTGGCGGCCGGCGGCAGCGTCTCGCGGCGCCGGCGCTGCTTGGCGAGCAGCACCTCGCGGGCGTCCTCGTCCTCGCCGGCAGCGCGCAGCACGGCGGCGAGCCGCTCGTACGGCTCCGGGTTGTACTCGGCGGTCGCCGCCGCCACCCAGTCCAGCCGCCGGTTCAGCGGGAACGGGCCCTGCGGCACCAGGTTCTCGTACGCGAAGCCGCCCATGTGCAGATTGCCCGGCCCCGGCCAGCCGGCCGCGCGGTCCACGAGGTTGACGGTCCGCGCGCCCGACAGCACCACCTTGCCGCGCTGCGGCGCGTCCCCGAGGAAGCGCAGCTCGGGCGTCTGCACCCGGCGCAGCGACAGCTCCTGGTCGTCGGTGAAGGTGAACCGCGCCCGCTCCAGGTCGACCGCGTCGCCGAACCGCCCGTCGTCCAGCCGCACCCCGCCCTGGCACTCGAACCGCTGGATCCGTGTCCCGCGCGCGGGAGTCGTGCCGCTCAGCAGCGGGCTGCCGACACCGGCCGGGGTCAGATACAGCGTGCGCTCCACCGTCAGCTGGGGCGCGTTCAGGGCGAGCCGCGAGTACGGGTTGAGCAGCCGGGCGCCGCGCAGGCTCAGTGAGACCCCGATCTTGGCTCCGCGCAGGCTCAGCTCGCCGTGCGACTCCAGGAGCTCCGCCTGTAAGTCCTGGCCGACGGTCACCCCGTCCCCGGCGATCGAGCGGCCGCTGCGGTCCCGGTACACGATCGCCTGGTTGAGCAGCAGATCCGTGCCGATGTGCGCGTCGGTCAGCCGGACACCGTTGTGGAAGCGGCAGCGCGGCAGATGCAGATCGCCCTCGGTGTGCACCCGGGCCGCCTCCAGCCGGGGCACCGAGCAGTTCACGAACCGCGCGGTCGTGAAGCGGGCCTCCGGCAGCAGGACCTCCTGGTCGAAACGGCAGTCCCGCAGCTCCAGATACGGCATGACCGTGCCGCCCGCCAGGTCCAGGGCGCCGGTGACGCGCACGCCGACGAGCTTCAGCGAGGACACGCGGCCGGCCAGCGCGGGCGGACCGTCCAGGAGCAGCCAGCACAGGATCCTCGCCCGCACGGTCCGCTCCGGTCCCCAGGGGTGACCGCCGTGCGGGTCGTCCACGACGGCGTCCCCGCTGCTCAGGTCGTACACACTGCCGTTGCGGAAGGCCTGCCACATGCCGGCCTCGGCGGCGGTCAGATCGTCCGGCAGGTCCCCGGCGCGCAGGCCGGCCCCCTCGGTCACTGCTTTTCCTTCTTTCTCAACTACTCGCGACTTTCTCAACTACTCGCGAGTCGCAACTGTGTACAACCGTTCATGCCCGCTGAGTGACGTCCCGAACGCCAGACGTGAAGCGGATCTTCCGGGTTCCCGGCCGGGTTCTGTATCAGCCATTGATACGCGCGGACGACGGCCGACGCCGGTCTGAGAGAATTGGGGCTGTGATCTCCCGAATCGATCTGCGCGGCGACGCCCTTCCCGAGGGACCCGCCCTGCGCGACCTGCTGCCCCGAGCCGACTTCGACGTTCAGGCCGCCCTTGAGAAGGTGCGTCCGATCTGCGAAGCCGTGCATCATCGGGGCGACGCGGCGCTGATCGACTTCGCGGAGAGGTTCGACGGTGTACGGCTCGAATCCGTACGGGTCCCGGCGCAGGCGCTCGCCGACGCCCTGGAGTCCCTCGACCCGGCCGTACGGGCGGCCCTGGAGGAGTCCATCCGCCGGACCCGCCTCGTGCACCGCGCCCAGCGTCGTACGACCCACACGACCCAGGTCGTGCCCGGCGGCTCGGTGACCGAGAAGTGGGTGCCCGTGGAGCGCGTCGGCCTGTACGCGCCCGGCGGCCGTTCCGTCTACCCCTCCTCCGTGATCATGAACGTGGTCCCGGCGCAGGAGGCGGGCGTCGGATCGGTCGCGCTGGCCTCACCGGCCCAGGCGGACTTCGGCGGCCTGCCGCACCCGACGATCCTCGCCGCGTGCGCGCTGCTCGGCGTCGACGAGGTCTACGCCGCGGGAGGCGCCACCGCCGTCGCGATGTTCGCGTACGGCACCGAGTCCTGCGCCCCCGCCAACATGGTCACCGGCCCCGGCAACATCTGGGTCGCCGCCGCCAAGCGCTTCTTCACCGGCAGGATCGGCATCGACGCGGAGGCCGGCCCCACCGAGATCGCCGTCCTCGCGGACGACACCGCCGACCCGGCGCACGTGGCGGCCGACCTGATCAGCCAGGCCGAGCACGACCCGCTCGCGGCGGCCGTGCTGGTCACCGACTCCGTCGAGCTGGCCGACGCGGTGGAGAAGGAACTGGAGCCGCAGATCGCGGCCACCCGGCACATCGACGACCGGATCGTCCCCGCGCTGCGCGGCAGGCAGTCCGCGATCGTGCTGGTCGACGGCG
Source organism: Streptomyces sp. NPDC025638 (assembly GCF_055558775.1). Classification (NCBI taxonomy): domain Bacteria; kingdom Bacillati; phylum Actinomycetota; class Actinomycetes; order Kitasatosporales; family Streptomycetaceae; genus Streptomyces; species Streptomyces sp. NPDC025638. Next base: position 267,749 of record NZ_JBVHLX010000005.1, read on the forward strand.
TCGAAGAGGGCCTTCGGGTGGTCGACGCGTACGGCGCCGAGCACCTGGAGATCCAGACGGCGGACGCGGCCGCGGTCGCCGACCGGGTCAGGAACGCCGGCGCGATCTTCATCGGCCCCTGGGCGCCCGTCTCGCTGGGCGACTACGCGGCAGGCTCCAACCACGTCCTGCCCACCGGCGGCTGCGCCTGCCACTCCTCGGGCCTGTCCGTCCAGTCCTTCCTGCGCGGCATCCACATCGTCGACTACACGAAGGACGCGCTGGCCGAGGTCGCGCACCACGTGGTGACGCTCGCGGAGGCGGAGGACCTGCCCGCGCACGGCGCGGCGATCAAGGCAAGGTTCGGGTGGAAGGTACCGACGAGCAAGTGAGCTTCGGAATCGACGATCTCCCCGTACGGGACGAGCTGCGCGGCAAGTCCCCCTATGGCGCGCCCCAGCTGGACGTGCCCGTACGGCTGAACACGAACGAGAACCCGTACCCGCTGCCCGAGCCGCTGGTCGAGCGGATCGCGGAGCGGGTGCGCGAGGCCGCCCGCGATCTGAACCGCTACCCCGACCGGGACGCGGTCCAGCTGCGCACCGAGCTGGCGGCCTACCTGACGAAGACGGGCAAGTACCCGCTCGGCATGGCGAACGTCTGGGCGGCCAACGGCTCCAACGAGGTCATCCAGCAACTGTTGCAGACCTTCGGCGGACCGGGCCGTACGGCGATCGGCTTCGAGCCGTCGTACTCGATGCACCCGCTCATCGCGCGCGGCACGGGCACCGGCTGGATCTCCGGCCCCCGCAACGAGGACTTCACCATCGACCTTGCGGCGGCCGAGCGGGCCATCGCCGAGCACCGGCCCGACGTCGTCTTCATCACCACCCCCAACAACCCCACGGGCAACGCGGTCCCGCCCGAGACGGTGCTCGCGCTCTATGACGCGGCGCAGGCGGCCAAGCCGTCCATGGTGATCGTGGACGAGGCCTACATCGAGTTCAGCCACGGCGACTCGCTGCTGCCGCTGCTCGAAGGCCGGCCGCATCTCGTCGTGTCGCGGACCATGTCGAAGGCCTTCGGCGCGGCGGGTCTGCGGCTCGGCTATCTCGCCGCGCACCCGGCGGTGGTGGACGCCGTACAGCTCGTACGACTGCCGTACCACCTGTCGGCGGTCACCCAGGCGACCGCGCTGGCCGCCCTGGAGCACACCGACACGCTGCTCAAGTACGTCGAGCAGCTCAAGTCGGAGCGGGACCGGCTGGTGAGCGAGCTGCGGGCGATCGGTTACGCCGTCACGGAGTCCGACGCGAACTTCGTGCAGTTCGGCCGGTTCGAGGACACCCACGCCGCCTGGCAGAAGATCCTCGACCGGGGTGTCCTGGTCCGGGACAACGGCGTACCGGGGTGGCTGCGGGTGTCCGCCGGAACCCCGGAGGAGAACGACGCGTTCCTCGACGCGGTACGTGACATGAAGAAGGAGCTGGACGCATGAGCCGCGTTGGACGCGTGGAGCGGACCACCAAGGAGACGTCGGTCCTCGTCGAGATAGACCTCGACGGCACCGGGAGGACCGACATCGCGACGGGCGTCGGCTTCTACGACCACATGCTCGACCAGCTCGGCCGGCACGGTCTGTTCGACCTGACCGTGAAGACCGACGGCGACCTGCACATCGACTCGCACCACACCATCGAGGACACCGCCCTCGCGCTGGGCGCCGCCTTCAAGCAGGCGCTCGGTGACAAGGTGGGGATCTACCGCTTCGGCAACTGCACGGTGCCGCTGGACGAGTCCCTCGCCCAGGTCACCGTCGACCTGTCCGGCCGCCCGTACCTCGTGCACACCGAGCCCGAGAACATGGCGCCGATGATCGGCCAGTACGACACCACGATGACCCGGCACATCCTGGAGTCCTTCGTCGCCCAGGCACAGATCGCACTCCATGTGCACGTGCCCTATGGGCGCAACGCACACCACATCGTGGAGTGCCAGTTCAAGGCGCTGGCGCGGGCACTGCGCTACGCCAGCGAGCGTGACCCGCGCGCGGCGGGCATTCTGCCGTCCACGAAGGGTGCGCTGTAAACCATGAACGGTCTGTCCACCATCCTGATCGTCGTCGGCCTCTTCCTGGTCGGCGGCATCATCTCCTTCGTCAAGCAGAAGATGCCCACGAGCCTGATCGTGCTGCTCTCGATCGGCGCGGCGATGTGTCTGGTCGCGGGTGTGCTGCGGCTGGAGGTGTGGAACTGATGAGCGCGCCGAAGAAGGTCGTGGTCTTCGACTACGGCTTCGGCAACGTCCGCTCGGCCGAGCGTGCCCTCGCGCGCGCGGGGGCCGAGGTGGAGATAACGCGCGACTTCGACGCGGCCATGAACGCCGACGGGCTGCTGGTGCCGGGCGTCGGCGCCTTCGCCGCCTGTATGCAGGGCCTGCGTGCGGCCCGCGGGGACTGGATCATCGACCGCCGGCTGTCCGGCGGGCGGCCGGTGATGGGCATCTGCGTCGGCATGCAGATCCTGTTCGCGCGCGGCATCGAGCACGGCGTGGAGACCGAGGGCCTCGACGAGTGGCCCGGCTCGGTCGAGCCGCTCCAGGCCGAGATCGTGCCCCACATGGGCTGGAACACCGTCGAGGCGCCCGCCGACTCCGAGCTGTTCGCCGGCCTGGACGCGGACGCGCGCTTCTATTTCGTGCACTCCTACGCGGTCCACGACTGGTCCCTGGAGACGCACAACGCGGCGATGCACGCGCCCAGGGTGACCTGGTCGACGCACGGCAAGCCCTTCGTGGCCGCCGTGGAGAACGGCGCCCTGTGGGCCACGCAGTTCCACCCCGAGAAGTCCGGCGACGCCGGAGCCCAGCTCCTCACCAACTGGATCGGAACACTGTGAGCAAGCTCGAACTCCTCCCCGCCGTCGACGTCCGGGACGGACAGGCCGTCCGCCTGGTGCACGGCGAGTCCGGGACCGAGACCTCCTACGGATCCCCTCTGGAGGCCGCGCTCGCCTGGCAGCGCTCGGGCGCCGAGTGGCTCCACCTCGTCGACCTGGACGCCGCGTTCGGCACCGGCGACAACCGTGCGCTGATCGCCGAGGTCGCAAAGGCGATGGACATCAAGGTGGAGCTGTCCGGCGGCATCCGTGACGACGACACCCTCGCGGCCGCGCTCGCCACCGGCTGCACCCGGGTGAACCTCGGCACCGCCGCGCTGGAGACCCCGGAGTGGGTCGCCAAGGTCATCGCCGAGCACGGCGACAAGATCGCGGTCGGTCTGGACGTGCGGGGCACGACCCTTCGCGGCCGCGGCTGGACCCGCGACGGCGGCGACCTCTACGAGACGCTGGAGCGTCTCGACAAGGAGGGCTGCGCCCGCTACGTCGTCACGGACATCGCCAAGGACGGCACCCTCCAGGGCCCGAACCTGGAGCTGCTGAAGAACGTGTGCGCGGCGACCGACCGGCCGGTCGTGGCCTCGGGCGGCGTGTCGTCCCTGGACGACCTGCGGGCCATCGCCGAGCTGGTACCCCTCGGTGTCGAGGGCGCCATCGTCGGGAAGGCCCTGTACGCGAAGGCATTCACACTGGAAGAGGCCTTGGAGGCGGTGTCCCGGTGAGCGACGTACGGCGCGTGTCCACGGGCGCGCCCTGGGAGGAGCAGTTCGGTTACTCCCGCGCGGTGGAGCTGCCGAACGGTCTGGTGCTGGTCGCCGGCTCCACGTCCGTCGTGGACGGTCAGATCGTCGGCGGTGGGCCGTACGAGCAGGCGGTCAACGCCTTCGACGTCGCGCTGTCCGCGCTGCGGCAGGTGGGACTCGGGCGTGACGACGTCGTACGGACGCGCATGTACATCACGCACGCGCGTGACGTGGACGAGGTCGGACGGGCGCACAAGGAGCTGTTCGACACCGTCCGGCCCGTCGCAACCATGATCATCGTCTCCGGCTTCGTGGACCCCAGCCTGGTGGTCGAGGTCGAGGTGGAGGCGTTCCGAGGAGTGTCCTCATGACCCTGGCTGTACGCGTGATCCCGTGCCTGGACGTGGACAACGGCCGGGTCGTCAAGGGCGTCAACTTCCAGAACCTGCGCGACGCGGGCGACCCCGTCGAGATGGCGAAGGTGTACGACGCCGAGGGCGCCGACGAGCTGACGTTCCTGGACATCACCGCGTCCTCGGGCAACCGTGAGACGACGTACGACGTGGTGCGCCGCACCGCCGAGCAGGTGTTCATCCCGCTCACGGTCGGCGGCGGCGTGCGCACGGCCGAGGACGTCGACAAGCTGCTCCGCGCGGGCGCGGACAAGGTCGGCGTGAACACGGCCGCGATCGCCCGGCCCGAGCTGATCCGCGAGATCGCCGAGCGGTTCGGCCGGCAGGTGCTGGTGCTGTCGGTGGACGCGCGCCGCACGCAGAGCGGATCCTTCGAGGTGACGACGCACGGCGGCCGCAAGGGCACCGGCATCGACGCCGTCGAGTGGGCGCACCGGGCCGCCGAGCTGGGCGCGGGGGAGATCCTGCTCAACTCGATGGACGCGGACGGCACGAAGGACGGCTACGACCTGGAGATGATCGCGGCCGTGCGCAAGCACGTCACGGTCCCGGTCATCGCCTCCGGCGGCGCCGGCCGGCTCGCCCACTTCCCGCCGGCGATCGCGGCGGGCGCGGACGCGGTCCTGGCCGCTTCCGTCTTCCACTTCGGCGACCTGCGCATCGCCGAGGTGAAGCAGACCTTGCGCGAGGCGGGCCACCCCGTCCGTTAGCGCGTACACATACGCCCACACCGGCCCCGGCGGGCTGCCGCCGGGGCCTCTTCGTGGCCCATTACGAAAGAGAAGTTGCGCAAAATCTATTGTGCAACTTTTCCTTCGTATCTACAGTCGTGCCCATGGCAAGCAAGGAGAACCGGCGGATCACCGATGTCGGCACGCTCAAGGCACTCGCGCATCCGCTGCGCATGAAGCTCTACCGGCTGCTGTTCGTCGCCGAGGCGGCCACCGCCTCACAGCTCGCCGAGCAGGTCGACGAGGCCGTCTCGCTGGTCAGTTACCACCTGCGCAAGCTCGCCGAGCACGGTCTGGTCGAGGAGGCCGAGCCGCGCAGCGCGGACGGCCGTGAGCGCTGGTGGCGGCCGGCCTCCGAAGGCGTCTCCGTCCGCGACGAGGACTTCCAGGACGCCCCCGAGAAGGTGGCGGCACACCTCGCGGCCTCACGGCTGTTCCTGGACCAACGCGCCGAGATGTACCGGACGTATCTGGACGAGCGCGCCCACTGGGGCCCGGAGTGGAGCGGGGCCGCCCACGACTCCGAGTCGCTGCTCCGGCTGACCGCCGGGGAGCTCGCGGAGCTGAAGAAGGACCTGCACGACCTGGTCAAGCGCTACGACGAGCAGGGGCGTGCCCACGAGGCCGCCGGCGACACCGAAGGGCGCGAGCACGTCGCGCTGCACATGTACGGCTTCCCGTTCCGCGTCTGAGAGGACCCGCCTGACGTGACTGCCACGCTCATACCGTCGCCGACCGTGCGGGCCGCCCATCGCGACCCGGATGTCCTGCGCTGGCTCGGCGCCTACACCTTCTCGATGCTCGGCGACAGCGTGTACTACATCGCCCTGTCCTGGGCCGCGGTCCAGGCCGGAACGCCCGCACAGGCCGGACTCGTGATGTCGGCCAGCGCGCTGCCGAGGGCCGTGCTGATGCTGGGCGGCGGTGTGCTGGCCGACCGGCTGGGGCCGCGCCGGGTCGTCATCGGCAGCGACGCGGTGCGCTGCGCGGCCGTCCTCGCGGTGGCAGCGCTGCTGTTCCTCGCCGGCCCCGGACTGTGGCCGCTGGCCCTGCTCGCCCTGGTCTTCGGCACCGTCGACGCCGTCTTCATGCCCGCCGTGGGCGCCCTCCCCGCGCGGATCACCACCAGGGACCAGCTGGCTCGGGTGCACGGCATGCGCGGCCTCGCGATCCGCTGCGCGAGTGTCGTCGGCGCCCCGCTCGGCGGGCTCGGTGTGGCGGTCGGCGGCGCGGCGGCCGCGTTCGGGCTCGCCGGGCTGCTCATCGCGGTGTCGGTGCCCCTGCTGGTGTCCGTACGGGTCCGGGAGCTGCCGGCCGACGACAGGACCGGGGCGCACCGGGACACCGCCTGGCGGGACCTGAGGGCCGGGCTGGCCTACATCCGCCGCCATCGCGTCCTGGCTCCCCTGATGCTGGCCATCGCCCTCGGCGACTTCGGCTTCGTCGGCCCCTTCAACGTCGGTCTGACCCTGCTGGCCGACGAGCGCGGCTGGGGTGCCTCCGGGATGGGCACGGTGCTCGCGGGATTCGGTGTCGGCGCCGGTGCGGCCTCCCTGCTGCTGACCGTCCGGGGGCGACTGCCGCGCGCGGGGCTGGTCATCGGGTGCGCGATCCTCGCCGGCTCCGTCGCGATCGGCGCCCTGGCCTTCGTCCCGAGCCTCGCCGGGGCCGTCGCGGTGGCCCTGCTCGTGGGTCTCCTGGCCGGGCTCAGCGGTGCCCTGTGCGGCGCCCTGCTGCAGACCGTCGCCGACCCCGCCCGCCTGGGCCGCGTCACCGCGGTCTCCGGCCTGGTCAGCCTCGGCCTCGCCCCGCTGAGCATGCCCCTCGCGGCCGCCGCGATCGGCGCCTGGGGCCTTGGCCCGGTCTACGTCGTCAGTGCCGCCGTCTGCGGACTCGGCGGCGTGGTCGCCCTGGTCGTACCGGCCCTGCGCCGCGCAGAACTGCCCCGCTGACGCTCAGCCGCCCGGCCGCTGCAACGGCTGCGTCAGCTGCACATAGTTGCCGACCGTGTCGTCGAGCACGGCCGCGAGCACCGGCCCCTGCTGCTGCGGCTCGTGCGTGAACCGCACACCGAGGCCGCGCAGCCGCTCGTACTGCGCCCCGATGTCGTCCACGGAGAAGACGATGGCGGGGATCCCGGCCTCGTACAGGGCCCGGCGGTACGGCTCCGCGATGGGGCTGTCGCCGGGCTCCAGCAGCAGCTGGAGATCCGGCTGGCCCCCGTCCGGCGCGCCGACCGTGATGAACAGCGTGCCGCCGCCCAGATCCAGGTTGGTGCGCGTCTCGAAGCCGAGGACGTCCGTGTAGAAGGCGTGGGCCTTGGTCACATCGTCGACGAACACGCTGGTCATCGCGACCTTGATCATGAGGGGTCCTCTCAGATGCCGAGCTGCTTCGACTCGTGCAGCTTGGCGATCGCGTTCTCGTCGCCGTCCAGCTCGACCTTGGCGGCGCTCTGCCGGCCGAACGTGAACAGGAGCAGCTCCGACGGCTCGCCCGTCACCGTCACCACCGGCGAGCCCCGGTGCGCGACCGCCGTCTGGCCGTCCGGGCGCCGCAGCACCAGGCCGGTCGGCGCACCCCGGCCCAGCAGCCGGGCCGTGCGCTCCAGGCGGGACCACAGCGCGTCCTGGAAGACCGGGTCGAGCTCGCGCGGCGTCCAGTCGGGGTGGGCGCGGCGGACGTCCTCCGTGTGGACGTAGAACTCCACCGTGTTCGCCGCCTCGTCGATCTGCTTGAGCTGGAACGGCGAGAACCGCGGCGGGCCGGTGCGGATCAGCTGGATGAGCTCCTCGTACGGCTTCGCCGCGTACTCCTGCATCACCTTTTCCAGACGCGGGGCGAGGGGCTTGATCAGCGTGCCCCCGGCGGCGTCCGGCCGGCGCTCGCGCACCACCACGTGCGCGGCCAGGTCGCGGGTCTGCCAGCCCTCGCAGAGGGTCGGTGCCTCCGGACCGGCGGTTTCCAAGAGGTCGGCGAGCAGGAGCCGTTCACGCTTGGCGAAGGTCGACATACAGTCAGCCTACGACCAGCCACGGGGTCGGCCCAGTGGACATCCACCGCACGCGCGCGTGCGGGTCCGTCCAGTGGACACGAACCGTCACTGTCCGTGCGGCGCGGCACAATGGCCGCATGACCAGTACGACCGGGCCCAGCAGCCTCGACCCCGAGATCGCCGCGCGCCTCAAGCGCAGCGCCGACGGTCTCGTCCCCGCCATCGCCCAGCAGTACGACACCGGAGAGGTGCTGATGCTCGGCTGGATGGACGACGAGGCGCTGCACCGCACGCTGACCACCGGCCGCTGCACCTACTGGTCGCGCAGCCGCCGGGAGTACTGGGTCAAGGGCGACACCTCCGGCCACTTCCAGTGGGTCAAGTCCGTCGCCCTCGACTGCGACGCCGACACCGTGCTGGTCCAGGTGGACCAGGTCGGCGCCGCCTGCCACACCGGCGCCCGCACCTGCTTCGACGCCGACGTACTGCTCAAGGACGCCGATTCCGGCGTACCCGTCTCGGATCAGTAAGGTCAGCCGCCATGGACCTAGAGACGTTCCGCAAGCTGGCCACCGACCGCCGCGTCATCCCGGTCACCCGCAAGCTCCTCGCCGACGGCGACACCCCGGTCGGGCTCTACCGCAAGCTCGCCGCCGAGCGCCCCGGCACGTTCCTGCTGGAGTCCGCGGAGAACGGCCGCTCCTGGTCCCGCTACTCCTTCGTGGGCGTGCGCTCCGCGGCGACGCTGACCGAGCGCGACGGCCAGGCCCACTGGCTGGGCGTCCCGCCCGTCGGCGTCCCCGTCGAGGGCGACCCGCTGGCCGCCCTGCGCGCCACCATCGAGGCCCTGCACACGCCCCACCAGGAGGGCATGCCGCCCTTCACCGGCGGCATGGTCGGCTACCTCGGCTACGACATCGTCCGCCGCCTGGAGAAGATCGGCCCCGGCGAGCGGGACGACCTGCGGCTCCCCGAGCTCACCATGCTCCTCACCAGCGACCTCGCGGTCATGGACCACTGGGAGGGCTCCGTCCTGCTGATCGCCAACGCGATCAACCACAACGACCTCGACACCGGCGTCGACGAGGCACACGCGGACGCCATGGCCCGCCTCGACGCCATGGAGGCCGACCTCTCGCGCCCCGTCGCCCAGCCCCCGGCCGTCCTGCCGCCCTCCGAACTGCCCGAGTACACCGCACTGTGGGGCGGCCCGGACTTCCAGGAGGCCGTCGAGGACATCAAGGAGCGCATCCGCGCGGGCGAGGCCTTCCAGGTCGTACCCTCGCAGCGCTTCGAAACGCCGTGCACGGCAAGCGCGTTGGACGTGTACCGGGTCCTCAGGGCGACCAACCCCTCGCCGTACATGTACCTGTTCCGGTTCCCCGACGGGGGCGGAGGCGCCTTCGACGTCGTGGGCTCCAGCCCGGAGGCCCTGGTGAAGGTCGAGGACGGGCAGGCCATGGTCCACCCCATCGCCGGCACCCGGCACCGCGGCGCCACCCCGCAGGAGGACCAGGCCCTCGCCGACGAACTGCTCGCCGACCCCAAGGAGCGCGCCGAGCACCTGATGCTCGTCGACCTCGGCCGCAACGACCTGGGGCGGGTCTGCGCACCCGGCTCGGTCGAGGTGGTCGACTTCATGTCCGTCGAGCGGTACTCCCATGTGATGCACATCGTCTCGACGGTGACCGGACAGGTGGCCGAGGGCCGTACGGCCTTCGACGTCCTGACAGCCTGCTTCCCGGCCGGCACCCTGTCGGGAGCCCCCAAGCCGCGCGCGATGCAGATCATCGACGAACTGGAGCCGTCCCGCCGCGGGCTGTACGGCGGCTGTGTCGGCTACCTCGACTTCGCGGGCGACTCCGACACGGCCATCGCCATCCGTACGGCCCTGCTGCGCGACGGCACCGCGTACGTCCAGGCGGGCGCGGGCATCGTCGCCGACTCCGACCCGGTCGCCGAGGACCAGGAGTGCCGCAACAAGGCGGCGGCGGTCCTGCGCGCCGTGCACACGGCCAACCGGCTGGGCAAGTAGGGCGCTTACCGCACAGTGGGGCGCGTATCACGTGAACCCCGGGTGACGGTTCGCCCGGGGTTCAGGCGATAGTGGACTACGTGACTGCCGTACCTCACCCCCGCCCCGAAGCCGCCGGACCCGCACGCTCCGGCCGCCGCAGCCTCGCCGTCGCCCTCATGTGCGGTGCGCTCGGCGCTGCCGTGGCGCTGCTGGCCACCCGTCAGCGCTGGGCGGAGGGCACCGCGACCGTGGCCGGCGGTGCCTTTCCGCTGACCGCCAAGGGCAGCGACGTCACGGGTGTCCCCGCGGCCCTCGCCATAGTGGGCCTCGCCGCGCTCGTCGCCGTCTTCGCCGTCCGCCGGGCCGGCCGTCTGCTGGTCGCCGGGCTCCTCGCGCTCTCCGGCGCCGGCACGATCGCCGCGGCCCTGGTCGGCGCCTCGGACAGCTCGGCGCTCGACGACAAGGCGGCCGAGGCCACCGGAGACACCTCCGCGAGCGTGGCCGCGCTCACCCACACCGGCTGGCCCTATGTCGCGGCCGCCGGCGGCCTCCTGCTGCTGATCGCCGGGCTCCTCGCCCTGCGCTACGGACGCCTGTGGCCCGCCATGTCCGGCCGCTACGAGCGCGGCACCGCCCGCCCCCGCCGCCAGGCCCCGGCCGCGGACCCCGACCGCCCCGAGGACCTGTGGAAGGCCCTGGACCGCGGTGAGGACCCGACGGGGGCGTAGCCGCCGGCCGCCGGTCGCGGGACCCCGGTCCCGATGTGGCGAAACAGACGCCACCCGAGCTCACGGCGGCCACCCGGGTACGGGACAATGGACCGCGAGCGTCCGGCTCACACGCACCAAGCAAACGAGCACGCAACCAGCAACGAGGAGCAAGCAATGGCGGGCAGCAGCCACGGACACACCCCGGCCGCCTGGACCGGTGTCACTATCGCCTTCTTCGGGTTCTGCGTCGCGGGCGCGTTCATGGTGATGGCCCAGCCGCTCGGCTTCTGGGCCGGTATGGCGATGGTGGCGCTCGGCGGTGTCGTCGGCGCCGTCATGCGCTCCATGGGCCTCGGCCAGCCGAAGGACGTCCACGCGGTGCCCCAGCCGCAGCCCCGGGCCGCGGTGACGCCCGAGCCGGCCGGCGTCGAGGGCTGACCAGCAGTTCCTGCCCGAGGGGCGGCCCGCACCGACGAGGTGCGGGCCGCCCCTCGCGCGCGTGCGGCCCGTGCGCGGCACAATGCAAGGCGTGAACGCCGACAGCCACAGCGCCCCGGGGATCGACCGGCGGACCGGGCCGCCCTCCACCCTGCCGGGACGGCTGGCCGTCCCCGCCGGGATCCTCGCGGCCGTCGTCGGAGCCTTCGCCTACGTCGGCGCCGTCGACCCCAATGAACCCGGCCACTACCCGGTGTGCCCGCTGCTGCGCTACGCGGGCGTCTACTGCCCCGGCTGCGGCGGTCTGCGCAGCGCCCACGCCTTTGTGCACGGGGACTTCCTCACCGCGCTCCAGGACAACGCGATGGCCGTGGCCGCCTATGCGGGCTTCGCGGTGCTGTGGACCGTCTGGGTCGTCCGGGCGGTGCGCGGACGGCCGCTGCGGATCGATCTCGGGCCGCTGCCGCTGTGGGGCCTGGGGGCGCTGGTCCTGGCGTTCACGGTTGTCCGGAACCTGCCCTTCGGTGGCTGGCTGCACCCTTGATCGACCGGCGAATGTCCAGGTAGTGGGACCGCACGTCATCCGGATGCGAGGCCTGCGCCGTCCTCCGGATACCATCGCAGTGACCATGGGTTTTTCGATCGTTCGGAAGGGGGCCGCTCGCGTGAGTGTGCTCGACGAGATCATCGACGGAGTCCGTGCCGACCTCGCGGAGCGGCAGGCGCGCGTCAGCCTCGACGAGCTCAAGGAGCGCGCGGCGAAGGCGCCCGCGGCCAAGGACGGCGTTGCCGCGCTGCGCGGCGAAGGCGTCAAGGTGATCTGCGAGGTCAAGCGTTCCAGCCCGTCCAAGGGCGCGCTGGCCGCGATCGCCGATCCGGCCGGGCTCGCCGCGGACTACGAGGCAGGCGGCGCGGCCGTCATCTCGGTCCTGACCGAGCAGCGCCGCTTCGGCGGCTCGCTGGCAGACCTGGAGGCCGTCCGCGCCCGCGTGGACATCCCGGTCCTGCGCAAGGACTTCATCGTCACGTCGTACCAGCTGTGGGAGGCCCGCGCCTACGGTGCCGACCTCGCGCTGCTGATCGTCGCGGCCCTCGACCAGTCGGCCCTCGAGTCGCTGATCGAGCGTGCCGTCTCCATCGGCCTCACTCCCCTCGTCGAGGTGCACGACGAGGACGAGGTCGAACGCGCGGTGGACGCGGGCGCCAAGGTGATCGGCGTCAACGCCCGCAACCTGAAGACGCTGGAGGTCGACCGCGGCACCTTCGAGCGGGTCGCGCCGGAGATCCCGGACGGCATCGTCAAGGTCGCCGAGTCCGGCGTCCGCGGCCCGCACGACCTGATCGCCTACGCCAACGCGGGCGCCGACGCCGTCCTGGTCGGCGAGTCCCTCGTCACCGGGCGCGACCCGAAGGCGGCGGTGGCCGACCTGGTCGCCGCGGGCGAGCACCCCGCACTGCGGCACGGCCGGAGCTGAACTCCCGGTAGGCTGGCCCCGATGACGCTTCCGATCACCCCGATGCCCCGGGACCCGTACGCCCGCCTCGCGCGCGGCTGCCGGCCCCGCGGCTGCCGCGCGCCCGCCCGCCGGGTGCACGGGCGCCGGGTGCGGTACGTCATCGGTGACGAACCCGGGCAGGTGAACGGCATGCGATGGCAGCAGCCGACCTACAGGGGCGCGGGGAACTGCGCGCGCACCCACAACGGGCCCGCAGCCGACTGAGATCCCCGCCCCCACGGCGATTAGTGACTTTCCACAACTCACCGTGAGGTTTCCGCATGCCCAGCGAGTTCTTCATCCCCGACCCGAAGGGTCAAGTCCCCAGCGCCGAAGGCTACTTCGGCGCGTACGGCGGCAAGTTCATCCCGGAGGCGCTCGTCGCCGCCGTCGACGAGGTCGCCGTCGAGTACGACAAGGCGAAGGCCGACCCCGAGTTCGCCCGCGAACTCGACGACCTGCTCGTCAACTACACCGGCCGGCCCAGCGCCCTCACCGAGGTGCCGCGGTTCGCCGAACACGCCGGTGGCGCCCGGGTGTTCCTCAAGCGCGAGGACCTCAACCACACCGGGTCCCACAAGATCAACAACGTGCTCGGCCAGGCCCTGCTCACCAAGCGGATGGGCAAGACGCGCGTCATCGCGGAGACGGGCGCCGGCCAGCACGGCGTCGCCACCGCCACCGCCTGCGCGCTGTTCGGCCTCGAATGCACCGTTTACATGGGCGAGATCGACACCCAGCGCCAGGCCCTCAACGTGGCCCGTATGCGCATGCTCGGTGCCGAGGTCGTCGCCGTGAAGTCCGGCAGCCGCACCCTGAAGGACGCCATCAACGAGGCCTTCCGGGACTGGGTCGCCAACGTCGACCACACCCACTACCTCTTCGGCACCGTCGCCGGTCCGCACCCCTTCCCGGCCATGGTCCGCGACTTCCACCGGGTGATCGGGGTGGAGGCCCGCCGTCAGCTCCTGGAGCGCGCCGGGCGCCTGCCCGACGCGGCCGTCGCCTGTGTCGGCGGCGGCTCCAACGCCATCGGCCTCTTCCACGCCTTCATCCCGGACACCTCCGTCCGCCTGATCGGCTGCGAGCCGGCCGGACACGGCGTCGAGACCGGCGAGCACGCGGCGACCCTCACCGCGGGCGAGCCCGGCATCCTGCACGGCTCCCGGTCCTACGTCCTGCAGGACGAGGAGGGCCAGATCACCGAGCCGTACTCGATCTCGGCCGGTCTGGACTACCCGGGCATCGGGCCCGAGCACTCCTACCTCAAGGACAGCGGCCGCGGCGAGTACCGCGCGGTCACCGACGACGCGGCCATGCAGGCCCTGCGCCTGCTGTCGCGCACGGAGGGCATCATCCCGGCCATCGAGAGCGCGCACGCCCTCGCCGGTGCCCTGGAGATCGGCAAGGAACTGGGCAGGGACGGGCTGATGGTGATCAACCTGTCCGGCCGCGGCGACAAGGACATGGACACGGCCGCCCGCTACTTCGGTCTGTACGACAGCGGTGTGGACGCGGAGGTCGCCGCCGACGCCGACAGTGACACCGCCGAGATCGAGGGGGACGCCAAGTGAGCGGGAACATCAACTTGTTGACCGACACCCTCGCGGCCGCGAAGGCCGAGGGACGGTCCGCGCTCATCGCCTACCTCCCGGCCGGGTTCCCGTCCGTGGACGGCGGCATCGAGGCGATCAAGGCCGTCCTCGACGGCGGCGCCGACGTCGTCGAGGTCGGGCTGCCGCACAGCGACCCGGTCCTGGACGGTCCGGTCATCCAGACCGCCGACGACATCGCCCTGCGGGGCGGTGTGAAGATCGCGGACGTCATGCGCACGGTCCGCGAGGCCCACACGGCCACCGGGAAGCCGGTGCTCGTGATGACGTACTGGAACCCCATCGACCGCTACGGCGTCGAGCGCTTCACCGCCGAGCTGGCCGAGGCGGGCGGGGCGGGCTGCATCCTGCCCGACCTGCCGGTCCAGGAGTCGGCGCTGTGGCGGGAGCACGCCGAGAAGCACGGGCTCGCGACGGTCTTCGTGGTCGCCCCCAGCAGCAAGGACGAGCGGCTCGCCCAGATCACCGCGGCGGGCAGCGGCTTCGTCTACGCCGCGTCCCTGATGGGTGTCACCGGCACCCGTGAGTCGGTCGGCGCGCAGGCGCAGGACCTGGTGCGGCGCACCCGGGGCACCGGCACCGGCCTGCCGGTCTGTGTCGGGCTCGGCGTCTCCAACCGCGCCCAGGCCGCCGAGGTGGCCGGCTTCGCCGACGGGGTGATTGTCGGCTCGGCCTTCGTGAAGCGGATGCTGGACGCGCCGGATGACGTGGCCGGTCTCGAAGCGGTCCGTGAACTGGCCGGTGAGCTGGCCAAGGGCGTGCGCGGCCAGGCCTAGCCGTCCGGCACGGCGGACCAGCCGTCAGGCATAACGGAATATTCGGTCACTCGAACGGGTGGACCTGGGACCGGGGAGGCGCGCTGCGCCTCCCCGGTTCGTTCTGGGGGTGTGAGCGAGAAGAACCGTGACGGAAAGCGCACCGCCCGGGAGCGGATTGCGGTCGAGCGCGAGAAGCAGAAGGCCGCGGAGAAGCGACGCCGTGCGCTGATCGTGGGCGCGAGCGTCGTCTGCGTCCTCGGCCTCGCGGCGGTGATCGGCGTGATCGCCGCGAACGCCGGCAAGAACAAGGGAAGCAAGAGCTCGGGCCCGGTGGTGGCGCCCTCGGGCGCGCAGGGCAAGGACAGCCTCGCGATCCCGGTCGGCAAGGACGGGGCCAAGTCGACGCTCACGGTGTGGGAGGACTTCCGCTGCCCGGCCTGCCAGGCCTTCGAGGCGGCCTACCGCCCGACGCTCCACGAGCTCACCGACGCCGGCAAACTCAGAGTCGAGTACCACCTGGTCAGACTGATCGACGGCAACCTCGGCGGCACCGGCTCGCTGCGCGCGGCCAACGCGGCGGCCTGCGCCCAGGACGCCGGAAAGTTCCGCGACTACCACGATGTCCTCTACGCGAACCAGCCCAAGGAGACGGACGACGCCTTGGCGGACAACGCCAAGCTGATCGAGCTGGCGGGCAAGGTCCAGGGCCTCGACACCCCGGCCTTCCGGGCCTGTGTCAACGACGGGAAGCACGACAGCTGGGTCGACAAGTCGCAGGCGGCCTTCAAGGCGGGCAACTTCAGCGGCACGCCGACCGTCCTGCTCGACGGCAAGAACATCTACGAGGACCGGACGATGACCCCGCAGAAGCTGAAGCAGATGGTGGAGGCGGCCAACCAGGGGTAAGCGTTTCTCACACCCCCGTTATGGACCCGTAGCCGGGCTGCCTGCCGTGTGCCGGGCCCGGCACGGTAGCGTCGACCTTGCCATGGAACTTGCCTACATTCCCAGCCCGTCGCGCGGGGTCCTGTACCTCGGCCCGATTCCGCTGCGCGGCTACGCGTTCTGCATCATCATCGGCGTCTTCGTAGCCGTCTGGCTCGGCAACAAGCGCTGGATCGCCCGCGGCGGCCGGTCCGGCACGGTGGCCGACATCGCCGTCTGGGCCGTGCCCTTCGGCCTGGTCGGCGGCCGTCTCTACCACGTGATCACGGACTACGAGCTGTACTTCAGCGAGGGCCGCGACTGGGTGGACGCCTTCAAGGTGTGGGAGGGCGGCCTCGGTATCTGGGGCGCGATCGCCCTCGGCGCGGTCGGCGCGTGGATCGGCTGCCGGCGCCGGGGCATCCCGCTGCCCGCCTACGCCGACGCCATCGCCCCCGGCATCGCCCTGGCGCAGGCCATCGGCCGCTGGGGCAACTGGTTCAACCAGGAGCTGTACGGCCGCGAGACGCACGTTCCGTGGGCGCTGCACATCACCTCCTCCGAGGGCGGCCGGGTGCCGGGCTACTACCACCCGACGTTCCTGTACGAGTCCCTGTGGTGCATCGGCGTCGCCCTCCTGGTCATCTGGGCCGACCGCCGCTTCCAACTGGGTCACGGCCGGGCGTTCGCCCTGTACGTCGCGGCGTACTGCGTGGGCCGCGGCTGGATCGAGTACATGCGCGTCGACGACGCCCACCACATCCTGGGCCTCCGCCTCAACGACTGGACCGCGATGATCGTGTTCCTGCTCGCGGTGGTCTACATCGTGGTGTCGTCGAAGAAGCGGCCCGGACGGGAGGCCGTGGTCGAGCCCGGCGCCGCCGAGGGCGAGGCAGCGGAAGACGGTACGGCGGAGCCCGAGGACAAGTCCGCGGACAAGCCGGAAGCCGAGGCCGAGGCCGGGACGGGGGCGGAGGCCGAGACGGACGCCACCGGGTCCGCCGAGGACGCGGAAGCCGAGGAGACGAAGGACGAGGCCGAGTCGGCGTCGAAGAAGAGCTGACACCTTCGGCCGTACGACGTCAAGTGACGATGTATGGCGACGTATGACGACGTATGACGACGAGGGCGCCCGGATCGATCCGGGCGCCCTCGTCGCGTCTCAGGGTCTGTGGGCCAGCGACAACGTGCGCTGTGCCGCGGCCACCACCGCCGCGTCGACGAATCTGCCGTCCGGCAGCGCCAGGGCGCCCTGCTCCTCCGTCGCGGCCTTGACGATCGTCTCGGCCTGTTCGATCTCCTCCTCCGTGGGCAGATACGCCCGCTCGATGACCGGGAGCTGACGGGGGTGGATGGCGGCCCGGCCGAGGAAGCCCAGGGAGCGGCCGTGGGCGCAGGAGGCGGCCAGTCCCGCCAGATCGCGGATGTCGGGGTGCACCGACTGGGGCGGCGGGGCGAGCCCCGCCGCCCGCGCCGCGACCACGACCCGGGAACGGCACCAGTCCAGCCCCGCGTCCTCGCGTACGCCCAGGTCGGCCCGTAGATCCGCCTCGCCGAGGGAGACGCCCCGCAGGGACGGGTGGGCGGAGGCGATGGCATAGGCGTGCTCGATGCCCAGGGCCGTCTCCAGGAGGGCGTAGACAGGGAGCCCGGTGGCCTCCGCGACCCGCACCACCTCCTCGGCGTACGTCACCTTCGGGAGCCGTAGCCCGGACACGCCCGGAAGCGCGGCCACCGCGCGCAGGTCGGCGGCCGCCCACGGCGCCTCCAGGGCGTTGACCCGGACGTGGACCCGGGCCGGCCGGGGTTCGGACAGCAGGTCGGCGGTCGCCTCGCGGGCGTACACCTTGCGGTCCGGGGCGACCGCGTCCTCCAGGTCGATCACCACCACGTCCGCGCCGCAGGCCAGCGCCTTGGCCACCACGTGCGGACGGTCGCCCGGGACGTACAGCCAGGTGAGCGGGAAGGGGGTCACAGGGCGCCCTCCGCGCGCAGCGAGCCGAGTTCCGCCGGGGTGAGGCCCAGCTCGGTCAGGACCGCCTCCGTGTCCGCGCCGTGCGGGCGGCCCGCCCAGCGGATCGCGCCGGGGGTGGCGGAGAGCCGGAAGAGGACGTTCTGCATGCGCAGGAGGCCCAGCTCCGGGTCGTCGACGGCGGTGATGGTGTCCAGGGCCTGGTACTGCGGGTCCGCCATCACGTCCCGCACGTCCTGGATCGGCGCCGCGGCGGCCTCCGCCTTCTCGAAGGCCGACAGGACCTCGTCCCGGGTGCGGCCGGCGATCCAGGCGCCGACCGCCTGGTCGAGGACGTCGGCGTGCGCGGCCCGTTCGGCGCCCGTCGCGAACCACGGCTCGTCGATCAGCTCCGGACGGCCGACCAGGTGCATCACGCGCTCGGCGATCGACTGGGCGGACGTGGAGACCGCGACCCAGGTGCCGTCCGCCGTGCGATAGGTGTTGCGCGGGGCGTTGTTCTGGGAGCGGTTGCCGGTGCGCGGCTGGATGTGGCCCAGCTGGTCGTACCAGACGGGCTGCGGGCCGAGCACGGTCAGGATCGGCTCGATGATCGCCATGTCGACGACCTGGCCCTCGCCGGTGCGCTCCCGGGCCGCGAGTGCCGTCATCACCGCGTACGCCGTGGCCAGGCCCGCGATGGAGTCGGCGAGGCCGAAGGGCGGGAGCGTCGGGGGTGCGTCCGGCTCGCCGGTGATCGCGGCGAAGCCGCTCATCGCCTCGGCCAGGGTCCCGAAGCCGGGGCGGTGCGCGTAGGGGCCGAACTGGCCGAAGGCGGTGACCCGGGCGAGGATCAGCCGCGGGTTGGCGGCCGACAGCTCCGCCCAGCCCAGGTCCCACTTCTCCAGGGTGCCGGGGCGGAAGTTCTCGACGATCACATCGGCGGTGGCGGCCAGGCGCAGCAGGGTGGTGCGGCCGCCGGGCCTGGACAGATCGAGGGTGATGGTGCGCTTGTTGCGGCCGAGCAGCTTCCACCACAGGCCGACGCCCTGCTTCGAGGGGCCGTGGCCCCGGCAGGGATCGGGCTTGGCGGGATGCTCGACCTTGATCACCTCGGCGCCGAAGTCACCGAGCAGGGTGGCGCAGAGGGGGCCGGCGAAGAGGGTGGCGAGATCGAGGACGCGCAGGCCGGTCAGGGGTTGGGTGGAGGTGTTCATGCGGTGTACTGCGCCTCGATCTCCGGGCGGTACGGCATCGACGCCGATGCCCCCTCCCGCTGGACGGAGACGGCGGCCGCCGCGGCGGCCCACGTCAGCGCCTCCCGGATCGGCCGCTCCTCGCCGAGCGCCACCGCGAGGGCGCCGACGAAGGTGTCGCCCGCGCCCGTCGAGTCCACGGCGGTCACCTTCGGGGCGGGAACGACGAGCGGTTCGGCCCCCCGGGTCAGGTACAGGCAGCCGGCCGCGCCCAGGGTGACGACCACCTCCGGCACCCGGTCGAGCAGGACGTCGGCCGCCTCGCGCGGGTCGGGCCGTCCGGTGAGGGCGGTCGCCTCGTGCTCGTTGGGGACCAGCAGATCGGTGGCGGCGAGGAGGCCGTCCGGCAGCGGCTGGGCGGGGGCGGGGGTGAGGATCGTACGGACGCCGTGTCTGCGGGCCGCCTCCGCGCCCGCGAGCACCGCCGCCATGGGGATCTCCAGTTGCAGGAGCAACGCGTCGGCGGAGGCGATCACGCCCTCGTCGCCGGGCGAGAGATGGTCCACGGTGCCGTTCGCGCCCGGGACCACCACGATCGAGTTGCCGCCCTCGTCGTCCACCACGATGTGCGCGGTGCCGGACGAGCCCTCCATGGTGCGCAGGTCGTCGGTGTCCACGCCGGAGTGCTCCAGGGTGTCGCGCAGCCGGGTGCCGAAGATGTCGTTGCCGACCGCGCCGATCATCGAGACGGTGGCGCCCGCGCGGGCCGCGGCGATCGCCTGGTTGGCGCCCTTGCCGCCGGGGGTCGTACGGAACTCCCGTCCCGTGACGGTCTCTCCGAGCTGCGGGGCCTTCTCGACGTACGCGACGAGATCCATGTTCAAGCTGCCGAG
Organism: Streptomyces sp. NPDC025638; assembly: GCF_055558775.1. NCBI lineage: Bacteria > Bacillati > Actinomycetota > Actinomycetes > Kitasatosporales > Streptomycetaceae > Streptomyces > Streptomyces sp. NPDC025638. The sequence goes on from NZ_JBVHLX010000005.1 coordinate 287,503, forward strand.
TACGGCGATATGGGTCATGGGCGGGTCGCCTCCAGGTGGGTGAGGTGGGCGAGGGTGTCGAAACCGGTGCCGTCGAAGTCGGCGACGGACGTGGCGAGCCGGTTCTTCAGGGGCGTCGTCCAGCGGTCGGGGAGGGCGGTGGGGCTCCCGGCGAGGAGACCGGCGATGCTCCCCGCCGTGGCGCCGTTGGAGTCGGTGTCCCAGCCGCCCGACACCGCCCGGCAGATGGAGCCGGTGAAGTCGCCGTCAGCGTGGGTGAGGGCGGCGGCGATCAGGGCGGTGTTGGGGACGGCGTGGACCCAGTGGTGGGTGGGGGAGTGGACGGCGTGAAGTCCGTCCACGACGGCGTCGAAGTCCTCGTGGGACTCGGCCAGTTCGATGGCGTGGTCGATTGCCGTGGCCAGCCGGGAGCGGGGCGGGATCACCGTGCGGCCGGTGTGCAGGCAGGTGTGGATGTCATGGGTGCCGGTGGCGGCGGTGGCGATGACGGCCGCGATGAACATCCCCGCGTACACGCCGTTGGCGGTGTGGGTGAGGGTGGCGTCGCGGTGGGCCTGTTCGGCGGCGGCCGCCGGGTCTCCCGGGTTGGTCCAGCCGTGCACGTCCGCGCGGATCAGGGCGCCGATCCACTCGCGGAAGGGGTTGCGGTGGCGGGCGGTGTGCGGGGGTTCGACGCCGGTGAGGAGGTTGCGGTAGGCGATGCGCTCGGCGGTGAAGGTGCGGCCGGCGGGGAGTTCGTCGAGCCAGAGCCGGGCCACGTCCGTGGTGGTGAAGGTCCTGCCGTGGCGGCGGAGCAGGAGGAGGTTGAGGAGGGGGTAGTTGAGGTCGTCGTCCTCGGGCATTCCGTCGATGTTCTCGGCGAGGGAGGTGGGGGCCGAGCGGCGGTTCCAGGGGTGGGCGGCGAGGAGGTCCTCGGGGACGCCCTTTGCGGTGAACCAGGTGGTCAGGGGCCAGTTACCGGTGGCTTTGGCGAGTTGTCGGATGCCGTCGAGGGGGAGCTTTTCCACGGGTTTGCCGAGGAGGCATCCTGCGGCTCGGCCGAGCCAGGCCGCTTCGAGGCTGGGCGGGGTGGGGGTCGACGTGGGGGTGGGGTGCGCAGCCCGGCGCTGCGGGGTGCCGCTGCGCGGCCCGCAGCTGGGTGGGTTGGACGCCGCCGCCGCCGGAGCGGGCGTCGGCCAGGTCGGACACAGAGCCTTGATCCTTGTGAGGTCCGTTGGTTCCTCGTCCGTCAACCTGCTTGGCAGGTCGGCGAGTTCGTCCAGCAGGTCCTCCGCCAGCTGCCGGAGATAGCGCGATGCCCGCCCCGTCGAAGCGCCCGCCCGCGCCGGAGCCTCCGGGCCCCCCGCCGCCCGCCACCGTGCCGCGATCGCCCAGGGTTCGCGGCCGTCCTGGCTTGCCTGGCGGAGTTCGTGGCCGATCAGGTCCTCCGGCTGGACCCAGGTCAGCCGGAGCAACGCGGGCCCCCGAGCTCGGCGATCGCGCGCTCGTGGGCTCGCCGACGCCGTACGTCCCGCTCGAAGATCTCGCGGGTCACCTCGGTGAGCGTCCGCGCGGGTTCCCACAGGTCCAGGCGGCTGGCCTCGGCGACCGTCTTCGACCAGTCGTCCGGGACCGGTGAACCGAGAGCCCCGGCCAGCGCCCCCGCCATCGTCGCGATCGAGTCGCAGTCTCGGCCGTAGTTGACCGCGCCCAGGACCGCCCGGCGGTGGTCGCCGCCGGAGACGACCAGCATGCCCAGGGCGATGGGGAGTTCCTCGATGGAGTGGAGGCGGGAGGGGCGGCGGGCCGCGAGGGAGGGTGCGCGGTAGTCGGGGCCGACCGTGTCGTAGGGCGCCACCGCCTCCCGGAGCGGGACCAGCGCCGACTCGAAGTCCCGGTGCGCGGCCGCCACTTCGCAGACCCGCTCGATCGCCTCCCGGGTGCCGTCCTTCGCCAGCGACAGACAGGCCGCCACCACCGACTCCGGTGTCGCCCCCGGCGCGCAGGCGGCCGCGACCGCCGCCGCGAAGACGCCCGCCGCCTCACGGCCGTACGACGACTGGTGCGCGCCCGCGACGTCCAGGGCCTCGGCGTACGCGGCGGCGGGGTTGGCGGCGTTGACCAGCCCGACGGGGGCCATGTACATCGCCGCGCCGCAGTTGACGATGTTGCCCGTACCGGCCTCGCGGGGGTCCACATGGCCGTACGCCAGCCTCGCCACCAGCCATTTCTCCGCGAGGAAGATGCGCTGGAGCAAAAGTGCCTCGGCCTCCAGTTCGGGGATCCAGCGCGGGTTCGTCATGAGGTCGGGGACCAGGTGGTCGGCGATCGCGTACGCGTCGAGATGGTCACGCACCGTCGCGTACACCCGGACCAGCGCATGTGTCATCAAGGTGTCGTCGGTGACGTGGCCGTCGCCCTTGTGGTACGGGGCGATGGGGCGGGCGGTGCGCCACGCGTCGCCGTTCCAGGGGCCGACGACGCCGGTGACGCGGCCGCCGTGGCGTTCGAGGATCTGGTCGGGGGAGTAGCCCTCGACGGGCCCGCCGAGGGCGTCGCCGACGGCGGCTCCGACGAGTGCCCCGGTGATCCGTTCGTCCAGGCCCGGCCCACTGTTTTCTTCTCCTTTGGGCGTCATGCCCCGAATCATCCTCCTGGTCGGGCCGGTTGTGCCGCTTCCAGGAGTTCGGCGAGTTCCACCAGGTCGGTGCCGGTGAGACGGGGGAGTGTGCAGCCGGGGAGAGTGCGGCAGGCCTCCCGCCAGGCGCGCGGGATCGACTCGCCGCCACCCAGGGCCCCGGTCAGCGCACCGGCGAGGGCGGGCGCCGAGTCGGCGACCCGGGAGAGACAGGCCGCGGCGGGGACGGCCTCGGCGATCCGGCCGTGCGCCGCCGTGGCCAGGGCGAGGGCGACCGGGACCGTCTCGGCGGCGGCGATGCCATAGCTGTACACGTGGTCGACGATCTGATGTTCGAGGAGCGGGATGAGGGCGAAGGCGGTGTCCGTCTCCCGCGCGAGGGCCAATGCCTGCCGGGCGTTGCGGCCGATCTCCGTCTCCTCGGGCAGCTCGGCGAGCGCGGCCGTCACACACGTATCGGCGTCCGCCCCGGTGAGGGCCAGCGCGAGTGCCGCCGCCATCGCCCGGGCGCCGTGCACCCCGTCGCCGTCCTGGGTGTAGCGGGCGTCGAACTCGGCGAGGTCGGCGGCGCCGCGGGGGTCGCCGGGGTGGGCCACGGCCAGGACACAGGCGCGTACACAGGCCGCGTCGTCGAAGTAGTGGGGGTTGTCGTGGCCGGTGGCGGGCGGGCGCAGGCCGGTGGCGAGGTTGCCGAGTCCGGCGCGCACCGAGATACGGGCGCGCAGGGGCAGTACCGCCGACTCGACCTCGGGGGCGCGGTCGGCGGCCGCCGCCACCTCGGAGGCGACGGCGCTCCAGGTGAGGTCGATGGCGGCCCGGGTCCTGCGCTCCCGGCTGAGGTCCCCGAGCACAGTGTCGTCCCCGGCCCGCAGGACCGCCTCCGCGGCGAACACCGCCCACTCGGCGTCGTCGGAGGGACCGAGGCGGAGCGGCTCGGGGGGCTGGTTGAGCGCGATGGGAACGGGCAGGGTCGTGGTCGCGTTCTGCTCGGCGAAGGTGTCCAGCTCGCGGGTCAGGCGCCGGGTCCACTCGGGCATCCGCGCGGCCCGGTGCCGGGCGGCGGGCCAGCCGGCGGCGTCGCCCGCGGCCAGGCCCAGCAGCAGGCCTTCGACACGGCGGCTCACGGCAGGACCTCGTTGACGCCGGCCGGCAGCACTCCCGGCGGGTGATCCCGCACCACCCCTGGCAGGTAATCGCGCACCACACCCGGCAGGTAGTCCGGTACGACCACGTCGGCGCCCCACTTGCCGCCCTCGCCCGGCATCAGCAGCTCCGCCACGTCCAGCACGTGGTGGCCCGCCATGGAGGGCAGACAGCTGCCGCGGGCCGGGCCGATCGCCGCGGCCCAGTCGGCCGGGATCGCGGCCACGCCCTGGGTCGCGCCGGCCAGGGCGCCCGCCACCGCGGCCGTGGTGTCGGCGTCGCGGCCCATGTTCACCGCGGTGAGGACGGCCTCCCGGAAGTCGCCGTCGGCCGCCGCGTACGCCCCGAAGGCCAGGGCCACCGCCTCGGGGGCCAGGTCGGTCCAGGGATAGCCGCCGACGACCACGGCGGAGCGGACCGCCCGTTCCCCGCGGTGGGCCGCCGCCACCGCCCGGCGCAGTGAACGGGCCGTCCACGAGTCGTCGGGGACGACCGCCAGGGCGGAGGCGACGACCACGCTCGGCGGGGCTCCCGCCATCGCCGCCGCGACCCCGGCCGCCACCGCCTGGCCGCCGTAGATGCCCTCGCCGTCGTGGCTGACCGAGCCGTCGATCGCCACCAGGCGGGCGGCCTCGGCGGGGCGGCCCGCCGCGAACACCCCGAAGGGGGCCGCCCGCATCGCGAGGCCGTCGCTCCAGGCGTGGCGGTGCTGGGCCGAGATGGGCGCGGCCAGGCCCCGCCGGAGGTTCTCCAGGGTGCCGCGCTCGCTGAAGCCCGCGCCGCGGAAGGGGCCCTCGTCGCGGTCGGCGATCCACTGGTGCCAGGCCGCCTCGACATGGGCCGGGGTGAGCGCGGAGCCGTGCCGGGCGAGCAGCAGCCCCGAGAAGATCGCGTACTCGGTGTCGTCCGTGCCGGACGGCTTCTCGGCGACGTATCCGGTGATACGGCCCCAGCGGGCGCGGATCTCGGAGGGCTTCATGTTCTCCGCCGGGGCGCCGAGCGCGTCCCCGACCGCCAGGCCGAGCAGCGCGCCGCGCGCCCGTTCGCGGAGTTCGGCGGCGCCCCCCGGCGCCGGGACCGGGGGAATGCAGGCGATGGATGCCATGCGGGGATGTCTGCCACCTGAGCGGCTCATCTGAGCCTCTTGAGCCCCAGCATCACCCGGTCGACATATGTGCATATGCCAACTCGGATGAGCGTTTCGAGGTAAAGCCCCAGGTTAGCCCAGCCTTTCCTTGCTGGCGGAATGGAAATTGGAGGCGTAGGTTCAGCGTTATCGAAAAGTAGAACCAGTCTAAAAGTTAGCTTTGCCTAAGCTCATTGGGGGACCCCGTATGGCCATCATCGACACCGAGGCGTCGCTGCACGTGGCGCACCGCGACAACCACACGCACCGGGATGTGAACGGCGGCTGGCTGCGCCCCGCCGTCTTCGGTGCCATGGACGGCCTGGTCTCCAACCTCGCGCTGCTGACCGGTGTTGCGGGCGGCTCCGTGGGCCATCAGACCATTGTCATCACCGGCCTCGCCGGTCTTGCCGCCGGTGCGTTCTCGATGGCGGCCGGCGAGTACACCTCCGTGGCCTCGCAGCGTGAGCTCGTCGAGGCGGAGCTCGACGTGGAGCGGCGGGAGCTGCGCAAGCATCCTGAGGACGAGCAGGAGGAGCTGGCCGCCCTGTACGAGGCCCGTGGCGTCGAGCCGGCGCTGGCCCGTGAGGTGGCCCGGCAGCTGTCCAAGGACCCCGAGCAGGCCCTGGAGATACACGCCCGCGAGGAACTGGGCATCGACCCCGGCGAGCTGCCGTCGCCGCTGGTCGCGGCCGTGTCGTCGTTCGGCGCCTTCGCGCTGGGCGCCCTGCTGCCCGTGCTGCCGTATCTGCTGGGCGCGACCGCCCTGTGGCCCGCCTTGCTGCTGGCGCTCGCCGGGCTGTTCGGCTGCGGTGCCGTGGTGGCCAAGGTGACGGCGCGCAGCTGGTGGTACAGCGGGCTGCGGCAGCTCGCGCTCGGCGGTGCCGCGGCCGGTGTGACGTACGCCCTGGGCAGCCTGTTCGGAACGGCCGTAGGATAGGCCGACCGCTACCTATGCGTTGGGCCGCATAAGTAGCCGTTACTCGCTGGTTTCGAATGCTTAACCAATGGGCATGAGCCGTAAGCGCTGCGGGCAATGACGCCTGCCGCGCACCCGCGGGAGGGGCGACGACGCTTCCCCCGCCGCCCTTCGGGCCGTACGACGCCGATCTGATCGATCCTGTCCGTTCGGCCCCCACACACTTTTGCCGCCCGTGCGCGGCACCCCCGCCGCATCCCCTGGCGTCCGCATGTTGGAACGGAGTATCCGGTTCCCGAGCACCACTCCATCATGTAACCTGCACGAAATTTCGCACTTCGCAGAGGGCCAACGTCGTCCCTCGGCACCAGCACATGCCACATGACGACGACGGGAGAGCCGATGCGTACGCCGCGCCAGCCGTCCCAGCATTCCGCGAATGGCCAGAACTGGTCGTTCATGGATGCTCGCCCTGCTGCGCAGGGTATGTACGACCCCCGCAACGAGCGCGACGCCTGTGGCGTCGGCTTCGTGGCCACCCTCACGGGCGAGGCGAGCCACGTGCTGGTCGAGCAGGCACTCACGGTTCTGCGCAACCTGGAGCACCGCGGCGCCACCGGCTCCGAGCCCGACTCCGGCGACGGCGCGGGCATCCTCTCGCAGGTGCCGGACGCCTTCTTCCGTGAGGTGGCCGGATTCGAACTCCCCGCGGCGGGCTCCTACGCCGTCGGCATCGCCTTCCTGCCGGAGGAGGGCACCCAGGACACCGTCTCACGCATTGAGACGATTGCCGGCGAGGAGGGCCTGACGGTCCTCGGCTGGCGTGAGGTCCCGGTCGCGCCCGAACTGCTCGGCGCCACCGCCCGTTCGACCATGCCGGCCTTCCGGCAGATCTTCGTCACCGACGGCGCCAGCGAGGGCATCGCGCTGGACCGCAAGGCCTTCGTGCTGCGCAAGCGCGCCGAGCGCGAGGCCGGTGTCTACTTCCCGTCGCTGTCCGCGCGGACGATCGTCTACAAGGGCATGCTGACCACCGGTCAGCTGGAGCCCTTCTTCTCGGACCTGTCCGACCGCCGCTTCGCGTCGGCCGTCGCGCTCGTCCACTCGCGCTTCTCCACGAACACCTTCCCGTCGTGGCCGCTGGCGCACCCGTACCGCTTCGTCGCGCACAACGGTGAGATCAACACCGTCAAGGGCAACCGCAACTGGATGCGCGCCCGCGAGTCCCAGCTGGTCTCGGACCTCTTCGGCGAGCGCGACATCGAGCGCGTCTTCCCGGTCTGCACGCCGGACGCCTCCGACTCGGCCTCGTTCGACGAGGTGCTCGAACTCCTGCACCTGGGCGGCCGTTCGCTGCCCCACTCCGTGCTGATGATGATCCCGGAGGCGTGGGAGAACCACGACTCCATGGACCCGGCCCGGCGCGCCTTCTACCAGTACCACTCCACGATGATGGAGCCCTGGGACGGCCCGGCCTGCGTCACCTTCACCGACGGCACCCAGGTCGGCGCCGTGCTCGACCGCAACGGCCTGCGCCCCGGCCGCTACTGGGTCACCGACGAGGGCCTCGTCGTCCTCGGCTCCGAGGTCGGCGTCCTCGACATCGACCCCGCCAAGGTCGTCCGCAAGGGCCGGCTGCAGCCCGGCCGGATGTTCCTCGTCGACACCGCCGAGCACCGCATCATCGAGGACGACGAGATCAAGGCGACCCTCGCCGCCGAACACCCCTACGCCGAGTGGCTGGAGGCCGGTGAGATCGAGCTGGGCGACCTGCCCGAGCGCGAGCACATCGTCCACACCCACGCCTCGGTCACCCGCCGCCAGCAGACCTTCGGTTACACCGAGGAGGAGCTGCGCGTCATCCTGGCGCCGATGGCCAAGGCCGCCGCCGAGCCGATCGGGTCGATGGGCACGGACTCCCCGATCGCGGCCCTCTCCGAGCGCCCGCGGCTGCTCTTCGACTACTTCACCCAGCTGTTCGCGCAGGTCACCAACCCGCCGCTGGACGCCATCCGCGAGGAGCTGGTCACCTCGCTGCGCTCGTCGCTGGGCCCCGAGGGCAACATCCTGGAGCCGACGGCCGCTTCCTGCCGCAGCGTCACGCTGCCCTTCCCGGTCATCGACAACGACGAGCTGGCCAAGCTCATCCACATCAACGCCGACGGCGACATGCCCGGCTTCAAGGCCGCGACCCTCTCCGGCCTGTTCCGGGTCGGCGGCGGCGGTGACGCTCTCGCCGCGCGCATCGAGGAGATCTGTGCCGAGGCCGACGCCGCCATCGAGAACGGCGCCCGTCTGATCGTCCTGTCGGACCGTCACTCGGACGCCGAGCACGCGCCGATCCCCTCGCTGCTGCTCACCGCGGCTGTCCACCACCACCTCATCCGCACCAAGCAGCGCACCCACGTGGGCCTGCTGGTCGAGGCCGGTGACGTCCGCGAGGTCCACCACGTCGCCCTGCTCATCGGCTACGGCGCCGCGGCCGTCAACCCGTACCTGGCGATGGAGTCGGTCGAGGACCTGGTCCGCGCGGGGACGTTCCTGTCGGACATCGAGTCCGAGCAGGCCATCCGCAACCTGATCTACGCCCTCGGCAAGGGCGTCCTGAAGGTCATGTCCAAGATGGGCATCTCGACCGTCGCCTCCTACCGCGGCGCCCAGGTCTTCGAGGGCGTCGGCCTCGACGAGGCCTTCGTCGAGAAGTACTTCAACGGTACGGCCACCAAGATCGGCGGCGTCGGCATCGACGTCATCGCCAAGGAGGTCGCCGCCCGCCACGCCAAGGCGTACCCGGCCTCGGGCATCGCCCCGGCCCACCGCGCGCTGGAGATCGGCGGCGAGTACCAGTGGCGCCGCGAGGGCGAGCCGCACCTGTTCGACCCGGAGACGGTCTTCCGCCTCCAGCACTCGACGCGCACCGCCCGCTACGACATCTTCAAGAAGTACACGGACCGGGTGAACGAGCAGTCCGAGCGCCTGATGACGCTGCGCGGTCTGTTCGGCTTCACCTCGGACCGGCAGCCGATCTCCATCGACGAGGTCGAGCCGGTCAGCGAGATCGTCAAGCGCTTCTCCACCGGCGCCATGTCGTACGGCTCCATCTCCAAGGAGGCGCACGAGACCCTCGCCATCGCCATGAACCAGCTGGGCGGCAAGTCCAACACCGGTGAGGGCGGCGAGGACCCGGAGCGCCTGTACGACCCGGCGCGCCGGTCCAGCATCAAGCAGGTCGCCTCCGGCCGCTTCGGCGTCACCTCCGAGTACCTGGTCAACGCGGACGACATCCAGATCAAGATGGCCCAGGGCGCAAAGCCCGGCGAGGGCGGCCAGCTGCCCGGCCACAAGGTCTACCCGTGGGTGGCCAAGACCCGTCACTCGACCCCGGGTGTCGGTCTGATCTCCCCGCCGCCGCACCACGACATCTACTCGATCGAGGACCTGGCCCAGCTGATCCACGACCTGAAGAACGCGAACCCGCAGGCGCGGATTCACGTGAAGCTGGTCTCCGAGGTCGGCGTCGGCACGGTCGCGGCCGGTGTGTCCAAGGCGCACGCGGACGTGGTCCTGATCTCCGGCCACGACGGTGGTACGGGCGCCTCGCCGCTGACCTCGCTGAAGCACGCCGGCGGTCCCTGGGAGCTCGGCCTCGCCGAGACCCAGCAGACCCTGCTGCTCAACGGCCTGCGCGACCGCATCGTCGTACAGACCGACGGCCAGCTGAAGACCGGCCGTGACGTCGTCATCGCCGCGCTGCTCGGCGCCGAGGAGTTCGGTTTCGCGACCGCTCCGCTCGTCGTCTCCGGCTGCATCATGATGCGCGTCTGTCACCTGGACACCTGCCCGGTCGGCGTCGCCACCCAGAACCCGGTGCTGCGCGAGCGCTTCACCGGCAAGGCCGAGTACGTGGTGAACTTCTTCCAGTTCATCGCCGAGGAGGTCCGCGAGATCCTCGCCGAGCTGGGCTTCCGCTCCATCGAGGAGGCCGTCGGCCACGCCGAGGCGCTCGACGTCACCCGTGCCGTCGACCACTGGAAGGCACAGGGCCTGGACCTGGCGCCGCTGTTCCACGTGCCCGAGCTGCCCGCGGGCGCGGTGCGGCACCAGATCGTCGAGCAGGACCACGGCCTGGCGAAGGCCCTGGACAACGAGCTGATCAAGCTCGCCGCCGACGCCCTGGCCGCGTCCAGCGCCACCGACGCCCAGCCGGTGCGCGCCCAGGTCCAGATCCGCAACATCAACCGCACGGTCGGCACCATGCTCGGCCACGAGGTGACGAAGAAGTTCGGCGGCGCGGGTCTGCCCGACGACACCATCGACATCACCTTCACGGGTTCGGCGGGCCAGTCCTTCGGCGCCTTCCTGCCGCGCGGCATCACGCTGCGCCTGGAGGGCGACGCCAACGACTACGTCGGCAAGGGCCTCTCCGGCGGCCGTGTGATCGTCCGCCCGGACCGGGCCGCCGACCACCTCGCCGAGTACTCGACGATCGCGGGCAACACCATCGCGTACGGTGCGACCGGCGGTGAGCTGTATCTGCGCGGTCGTACGGGCGAGCGGTTCTGCGTCCGCAACTCCGGTGCGCTGGTGGTCTCGGAGGGCGTGGGCGACCACGGCTGCGAGTACATGACCGGCGGCCACGCGGTGGTCCTCGGCGAGACGGGCCGCAACTTCGCGGCCGGTATGTCCGGTGGCGTCGCGTACGTGATCGACCTCGACCGCGACAACGTCAACGCCGGCAACCTCGGCGCGGTCGAGGCGCTGGACGACACGGACAAGCAGTGGCTGCACGACGTGGTGCGCCGCCACCACGAGGAGACCGGTTCGACGGTCGCCGAGAAGCTGCTCGCCGAGTGGGACTCCGCCGTGGAGCGCTTCAGCAAGATCATCCCCAGCACCTACAAGGCAGTGCTCGCCGCCAAGGACGCCGCCGAGCGAGCCGGTCTCTCCGAGACCGAGACCCACGAGAAGATGATGGAGGCGGCGATCAATGGCTGACCCGAAGGGCTTCCTGAACCACGGCCGTGAGGTCGCCAAGACCCGTCCCGTCAGCGAGCGCGTCAAGGACTGGAACGAGGTCTACGTTCCGGGCTCCCTGCTGCCGATCATCAGCAAGCAGGCCAGCCGGTGCATGGACTGCGGCATCCCGTTCTGCCACAACGGCTGTCCGCTGGGGAACCTGATCCCCGAGTGGAACGACTACGCCTTCCGCGAGGACTGGGCGGCCGCCTCCGAGCGGCTGCACGCGACGAACAACTTCCCGGAGTTCACGGGCCGGCTGTGCCCCGCTCCCTGCGAGTCGGCGTGTGTGCTGGGCATCAACCAGCTGCCGGTCACCATCAAGAACGTCGAGGTCTCGATCATCGACAAGGCGTGGGAGACCGGTGACGTCGCCCCGCAGGCGCCCGAGCGGCTGTCCGGCAAGACCGTCGCGGTCATCGGCTCGGGCCCGGCGGGCCTGGCCGCCGCCCAGCAGCTCACCCGGGCCGGCCACACGGTCGCCGTCTACGAGCGCGCGGACCGCATCGGAGGCCTCCTCCGCTACGGCATCCCCGAGTTCAAGATGGAGAAGCGGCACATCAACCGCCGTATCGAGCAGATGCGCGCGGAGGGCACCCGCTTCCGCACCGGCATCGAGATCGGCCGCGACCTCAAGGCGACCGACCTGAAGAAGCGGTACGACGCGGTCGTCATCGCCGCCGGCGCCACGACCGCCCGTGACCTCCCGGCCCCCGGCCGCGAGCTCAAGGGCGTCTACCAGGCCATGGAGTACCTGCCGCTGGCCAACAAGGTCCAGGAGGGCGACTACGTCACCGCTCCGGTCTCGGCGGCGGGCAAGCACGTGGTGGTCATCGGCGGTGGCGACACCGGCGCCGACTGCGTGGGCACCGCCCACCGCCAGGGCGCGGCCTCCGTCACGCAACTGGAGATCATGCCCCGCCCGGGCGAGGAGCGGAACCCGGTCGCCCAGCCCTGGCCGACCTTCCCGATGCTCTACAAGGTGACCAGTGCCCACGAGGAGGGCGGCGAGCGGGTCTACTCCGTCTCGACCACCCACTTCGAGGGCGACGAGGACGGCAACGTCCAGTGGCTGCACCTGGTCGAGGTCGAGTTCGTCGAGGGCAAGCTGACCCAGAAGCCGGGCACGGAGCGCAAGATCCCGGCCCAGCTGGTCACCCTCGCCATGGGCTTCACCGGCACCGACCGGGACAACGGCCTGGTCGAGCAGTTCGGCCTGAACCTGGACGAGCGCGGCAACGTCGCCCGTGACGCCGACTTCCAGACCAATGTGCCGGGTGTGTTCGTCGCCGGTGACGCCGGCCGCGGCCAGTCGCTCATCGTCTGGGCGATCGCGGAGGGCCGCTCGGCCGCCCGCGGCGTCGACCGCTTCCTGACCGGTGCCAGCGACCTGCCGGCGCCGATCCGCCCGACGGACCGCTCCCTGATGGTCTGACGGCACCTCGAAAACGTCCCGTACAACGGCGTGCGGAACACTGACGGCGCCTGCCCGCAGTCCCCGACCGGACTGGGCAGGCGCCGCCGCCTTTTCAGCGCGAACTCGCCTTCAGCCCCTCGAACTTCACCGTCGCGTCCTCGGTGTACGCCCCCACCTTGCCCTCGTTGTACGGGTGTTCGTGGTCGCTGAAGGTCACCAGAGGCTTCCCGTCCGCCTCGACGACGAGGCCGGCGCCGTTCTGCTCCACGCGCACCGTGTACCAGTCGCCCACCGGGTACGTCGTACGCCCCGTCGCCAGGAAGCGCTGGCCCCCCGGATAGGCGGGATCCCGCTTGCCCAGCTCCCAGCCGTTGGGCTTGAGGGTGATGTAGTAGAAGTGCTCCGGATCGGTGTACGCCCAGACCAGCCACGGCACTTCCCAGGGGTTCGGGTCGGGATCGCGCAGTTGCTTCACCGTCCGCATCCGGGCCTCGTACCGCACGTTCGTGTAGGAGGCGGTGCTCACCACCAGGCCCGCGTGCGTCGTGCCCGGGTCCCCTGCGACCTCGGGGGAGAGCGACAGCGAGTCGTCGTCGCCCACGTTGGTGCCATGGCCGTTGAACACCGAGAGCCAGCGGCCGTGGACGGTGCCGTCGAGCCAGGGCCTGGGCGTTGGCGCCGCCTCTCCCCGGCACCGGCTCACCGTGACCGACAGCAGTGCGGCCAGCGCGAGCGCCAGTGCCAGGGTGGTGAGGAGACGGCCCCTGCGCCCCGGCGGGACCCGCGGGATCGGCGGGATCCGGCGGACGGTGCGCAGGGGCGAGGGGGTCATGCCGTCGAGTATGGCCCGGACGCGGTGAGGCCGACGGGCACATCGGCGGCGAAGTCCTCCGCCAGTTGGGCCAGGACGCGGGAGGCGGCCAGTCCGTCACCGAACGGGTTGCCGGCGCTCGCCATCCGCCGGTACTCCGCCGGATCGTCCAGCAGCTTCCCGGCCCAGGCCACGATGGCGTCCGGGTCCGTGCCGATCAGCTTCGCCGCGCCGGCCTCGACCGCCTCCGGGCGTTCGGTGGTCGTACGCAGCACCAGCGCGGGCTTGCTCAGACTCGGGGCCTCCTCCTGGATGCCGCCGGAGTCGGTGAGCACTAGGTCGCACTCGGCCAGCGTCGCCGCGAAGTCCAGATAGTCGAGCGGTTCGACGAGCGAGATACCGGTGTGCCCGTCGAGTTCGGGCAGCAGCGCATCTCGTACGGCGGGGCTCTTGTGCAGCGGCAGCACGATCTCCACGTCCCCGCGCTGCGCGAGCCGGGTGAGCGCACGGCCCATCCCGCGCATCCGCTCGCCCTGGTTCTCCCGGCGGTGCAGGGTCACGAGGACCCGCCGGGCGCCCGTGCGGAACGCGGAGGTGCCGGTGCCCTCGGCCAGCACCCACAGCAGGTTGTCGATCACCGTGTTGCCGGTGGTGAACACCTGCTCCGCGGGGACGCCCTCCTCGGTCAGCTGCCGTGCCGCGCGCGGTGTCGGGGCGAAGTGCCAGCGGGCGATGCGTCCGATGAGGCTGCGGTTGAGCTCCTCCGGGAAGGGGTTGTCGATGACCCCGGTGCGCAGTCCCGCCTCGACATGGGCGACCGGGATCTTCTCGTAGAACGCGGCCAGGGCGCCGACCAGCGCGGTCGTGGTGTCCCCCTGCACCACGACCAGGTCCGGCCGCTGCTCCCGCATGACCTCGCCGAGTTCGCCGACCAGCCGGGCGGTCAACTCGGACAGTTGCTGCCGGCTGCGCATCACGTCGAGCTCGATCCGTACGTCGACACAGAGCAGGCCGAGCATCTGCTGGAGCATCTCGCGGTGCTGGCCGGTGGTGACGACGACCGGCTCGAACAGCTCGCTGCCGGCCATGGCCCGCGCCACGGGCGCCAGTTTGATCGCTTCCGGCCGGGTGCCGAGCACGAGCATGGCGCGTACGGGCAGGCTTGACGGAGGTGTGGACATGGAAGGCCCCCTTAGGGCATGCGAGAAGAACGTGCCGAGGCACGGAAGATGAGAGAAGGAGTGAGGAGAGGGGAGAGAGCGGAGCCCGGGCGTGGCCCGGCCCGTCTGGTGTGCGCAGTCCTCAGGTGCGGGCGGTCTTCAGCCAGGTCTGCTTGCCGGTGAGCATCCGCCAGAACCCCCACCAGCCGGCGAAGAACCAGATGTAGCCGTAGAAGACGAAGACATGGGCGAGCAGCACACAGCGCACCAGCCCCAGCTCGCGCTCACGCTTGAAGTACACGTAGCCGTACGTGTAGGCGGCCGTGAACGAGAGGGCGTACGGCCCGAGCAGCCACATGGGCGACACGAGCGCGTGGCCCACCTGGACGGAGGCCACCATGGTGGCGCCCAGGGCGACCAGGAAGGAGACGGGCAGCAGCGAGGTCAGCAGGATCAGGACCGGGCTCGACAGGTGGTAGAGCATGTCCAGCGCCGGCCGGGTCGGCACGTCCCTGAGGATGAGCGGGACGAGACCGGCGGACTGCAGATGGCCCTGGAACCAGCGGGATCGCTGCCGGACCAGGCGCCGCAGACTGAGTACGGCCTGCTGGGAGACCGCGGCGGTGGTGCAGTGCATATTGGTCCAGCCCTTGGCGATCAGCCGCACCCCGAGGTCGAGGTCCTCGGTGAGACTGTCGCTCCACGGGCCGTCCCCATCGAGCGTGTCGAGGGCGGACAGCCGCATGAACTGCCCGTTCCCGCCCATGCCCACGCTGCCGATGAAGCGCCGTGCGCTCTGGAACACATCGCCGTAGACGACGAACTCCATGTCCTGCATGCGGGCGAGCAGCCCCAGGTGCCGGTTGTACATACGGACGCAGACCTGAACCGCGCCCGTACCCGGATCGTCGAAGTACGGATCGACGGACTGCACGACGTGCGGGTCGAGCCGCCCGTCCGCGTCGACCACGCACAGCACGACGTCCGCCGGGTCACGCCCGGCGAGCAGGCCGGACTCCCTGAGGTGCCGCACCCCGTCGTTGAGTGCGGCACCCTTGCCCCGGCGTGCGTTCGGCAAAGTGCGCCGGTGCAGCCGTACCAGACCCGGGTCCGCGGCCAGCGCGATGTCACTGGTGCGGTCGTCGGAGCCGTCGTCTATGACCAGGGCCATGAAATTCCCGGCGGGCAGGGAAGTGATGCGCGCCAGGCTTTCCGAAAGGACTTTCTCCTCGTTCAGACATGCCAGCAGAAATACGTAGAACCGCTCTCTCCGGTCCGTTCGAGAACGGCGAATTCTGCGTCGCGAGAGAAGAAAAAGACTGGTGTTGTAACAGCCGGCCATCACGATGAGAGTGATGCTTGACCACAGGAGCAACTCAATGATCACGGCTGCCCCCGGTATGGGCCCGCATCCCGTGTCCCCGGCGTCGCAGACGCAGCCTGGCCAGCAGTATCAGGCACGCCGTCAGGCAATAGAACAGGAATCCGGCTCCCGCTATCGCCTGTAGTGCTTTGGCCAAAGGAAGGCCGGGTATCGCTTCCGGTGCGGCCATCGCTCCTGCCAGGGGCAATAGTGCCCCCAGGGCGGGTCGTCCGTACATTGTCCCCCCATATTCGGTGCGCGTCCCCAACGCGCGGAGGTGAACTTAGCAGACGTTTCGAGGGGGGAGGAGTCCATTTGACAGGCCTCGCGATCGCCATAAGAATCGGTGCCTTCCTGTCGCCAAATGCTTTGTCAATCATTTGGCAAAGTGGGGGGAAGATCGTGAGACCAGTGATCCCGCCCTGGAAGCGGGCACGCAGCCGAATTTCCGTCGTTCTACTACTCGTCGCCGCTCTGCTGAGCGGCACATTCATGGCCACGAACGCACAGGCAGCCGGGGGGCACCGGCACAGGGGCGAGGCCGTCGGTGCCAGGTCCGGACTGAGCCGGGTCGATCTCAAGGGCTGGGCGAAGACCCAGCTCACGGCGGACCGGGCGCGGCGTGCCCGGCCGCACCCGAAGACCGCCGCGACCGCGCTCGCGTCCGCGGCCGGCCTCCCGGTCCGCACCGCGAGCGCCGTCACCCGGCAGGCGGCCCTGCTCGCCCCGGTCGCCGCCTCGGCGAACGCGGCCGCCGATGCCAACCCGACCACCCTCGTCCTCTACGACACGGCGGGCCCCTACGGGCAGTTGGGCGAGCTGTACGCGATGGCCACGGCCAACCTCGCCGGCCACTTCGGCACGGTGACGGCCAAGCCGGTCCAGCAGTACACCGCCGGGATGATCGACTCGTACTCGGCCGTGATCTACATCGGCTCGACGTACTACGGCGGCAGTATCCCGGACGCCGTCCCGGCCGCGTTCTACGCCGACGCGGCGTCGAGCACCAAGCCGGTGATCTGGATGGGCGCCAACATCTGGAACATGGCGGGTGCGGTGGGCGTAGCCCAGTTCACGCAGAAGTACGGCTGGGACCCGACGACGTCGTACTACGAGGACGGCGGTTCGATCGGCAACGTCACCCAGGTGACGTACCGCGGCCAGACGCTGACCCGCACCATTCCGGCCGGGCAGGACGGCGGAGTGCTGCGCCCCAACGTCCTGACGGGCACGGGGTATCCGGCCGTCACCCGGCTCGCGGAGGGCCTGGACAGCTCGAACGGGCACACCTTCGGCTGGGCGGTCCGCTCGTCCAACCTCACCTACATCGGTGAGATCCCGTTCGCCTACGTCTCCGAGAGCGACCGCGTCATCGCCTTCGAGGACCTGCTCTTCGACGCCCTCGCCCCGGCCACCGCCGAGCAGCACCGGGCGATGGTGCGCCTGGAGGACATCAGCCCCGACTCGGACCCCGCCGAACTACGGGCGATGGCCGACTACCTGCACGCGCAGAACATCCCGTACGGCATCAATGTGATCCCCGTCTACACGGACCCCAAGGGCACCTACAACAACGGGGTCCCGCAGACCGTCACGCTCGCCCAGCGGCCGCAGGTGGTCAACGCGCTGAAGTACATGCTGGCCAGGGGCGCGGTCCTGATGGACCACGGCTACACGCACCAGTACAGCAACATCGCCAACCCCTACGACGGCGTGACCGGTGACGACTTCGAGTTCTACCGGGCGCACGTCGACGCCGCCGACAACGTCGTCTACGACGGCCCGGTCGCCGAGGACTCCGCCCTGTGGGCGCAGACCCGCGTCACCAGCGCGCTCCTCCAGTTCGCCCTGGCCGGCCTGCCCAGGCCGGCGCTGTGGACCACCCCGCACTACGCGGGCTCGGCGGCCGACTACAAGGTCTTCAGCTCCAACTTCTCGGCGCGGCTGGAGCGTTCGCTCTACTTCGCCGGGACGCTGAGCGGGGCCCCGTCCGACCCGAACCGGTTCATCGGCCAGTTCTTCCCGTACGTGGTGAAGGACGTGTACGGCACCAAGGTGCTGCCGGAGAACATCGGCAACTACGAACCGGAGGCGTACAACAACCACCCGGCCCGGCTGCCCGCCGACCTCATCGCGTCGGCGAAGGCCAACCTGGCCGTACGGGACGGCGTGGCGAGCTTCTTCTACCACCCGTACTACCCGGTGCAGCCGTTGAAGGACACGATCGACGGCATGAAGGCACTCGGCTACACCTTCGTCAGCCCGGCGGCGCTGTGACGGCGCCCGCCCCCAGGAGGAGGACCGTCGCCGTCATGGCGGCGGTCCTCCTCGCCGTCGGCGGATGCGTGTCCACCGGCGGCGGCAAGGGGTCCGCCCACGGCAGCACACACGCCTCCCGTCCCGAACCGGGGACCTCGACCATGCGCGGCATCACGCTGCCCTCGTGGTACCGCACCGACTACGACAGCCCGGCCGCGCCACGCTATCTGCGCGGCATCAGGGCCACCGGGGCACGCTGGGTCACCTTCACCCCGACCTGGTACCAGAAGCGCGTCACCGACTCCGCCCTGCACACCACCGAGGAGACGGCGAGCGACGCGAGCCTGCGCGGGATCGTCGAGCGCGCCCACGCGGCCGGCCTCAAGGTGATGATCAAGCCCCACGTGGACCTGCCCGGCGACGCGGACCGCGCCGGGATCCGCCCCCGCGACCGGGCCGCCTGGTTCACCGCCTACCGCCGCTTCATCACCCACTACGCGGACATCGCCGCCGACACCGGAGCCGAACAGCTCGCGGTCGGCACCGAACTCGCCGGGGTCTCCGGCGACACCGCCGCCTGGACGCAGGTGATCAAGTCGGTCCGCGACCACTACGACGGCCCGCTGACCTACGCCGCCAACTACGACGAGTACCAGCACATCCACTTCTGGCAGGTCCTCGACCTCATCGGCATCGACGCCTACTGGCCCCTCGTCGAGAAGCCCACCACCGATCCCGCCCTGCTGGACCGCGCCTGGGCGCCGATCCGGGAGAAGCTCGCCGCGTACTCCGCACGGCAGCACCGCCGGATCCTGTTCACCGAGGCCGGCTACGTCAGCCAGCGCGGCGCCACCACCGCCCCGTACTCCTGGACCGTCAGCACACACCCGGCGGACGCCGAACAGGCCGCCGCCTACCGGGCGCTCCTCGACTCCTTCGAGGGCCGCGCCTGGTGGGCCGGCGTCTGCTGGTGGATGTGGGACGACTGGCCGAACAGCGGAGAGACCCCGGCACACCTGGCGTACACCCCGCACGGCAAACCCGCGGAGGAGGTGCTGCGCCAGAAGTGGGCCGGCTGACTCCCTGAAACCTAGGCAGCGGCCCCGGTCAGCTCCGTGACCTTCGTGATCGTCAGCACCACCAGCAGGGCCAGGAGCGCCACGCACACGCCCGCCTGGACCAGGGCCCGTCGGCGGTCCCGGGGCGCGTAGGCGTATCCCAGCGTCACCACACCGCCCGCCAGGAGACCGCCGAGGTGCCCCTGCCAGGAGGTCACCCACGCGGAGACCACCAGCCACAGCAGCAGACCCGTCATCAAGCGGTTGACCGCGTTCATGTCGGCGCCCAGGCGGCGGGCCATGACGTAGTAGGCGGCACCCAGCCCGAAGATCGCGCCGGACGCGCCGAGCGTGGGCGTCTCCGGCGCGATCAGCAGCACGAGGACCGAACCGCCGAGCGCCGACAACAGATACAGCGCCGTGAACCGCGCGCGGCCCAGCAGAGTCTCCACCACCCGGCCCAGGTTCCACAGCGACACCATGTTCATCACGATGTGCAGGATGCCGAACGTGCCCTGGGTGGGCGGCAGATGGAGAAACGCCCCGGTCAGCAGCCGGTACCACTCCCCGTGGGCGACGCCCTCGGGAAGGTAGCCGGCGGGCACGGTGCCCAGCATGTCGAACCGGTCGACCACCGACGGGCGCACCAGCTCGGCAAGGTAGGCGAGGACGTTGAGCCCGATGAGCACGTACGTCACGAGCGGCACCGCGGAGATCCGGCCGCCGAACGCCGTACGCGCCTGCCGCACCGACTGCGCGCCCTCCTTCACGCACTCCACGCACTGGTGGCCCACGGCGGCCTCGCGCATGCAGTCGGGGCAGATGTAGCGGTCGCAGCGGGTACAGCGGACGTACGACTCCACCTTGGGATGGCGGTAGCAGGTGGTGACGGTGGACTCGGGGGACTCGGCATCCACGGCCGGCTCCTCGCAAGGGTCTGGGGACAGGGTGAGCCGGTGGGGTCGGCGGCGAACAAAATAGCGAACCCCGGTGCGTGTGGGAGGGTGGGGGCCATGGTTGCGATCAGTCTCAGCAAGGTTCAGGAGACCGCGCCCGCGCTGGTCAGCCTGTACAAGACGGCCGGGGTGTCCCTCACGAAGCACGGGCTGGACGGACAGCGGGCCGCCGTGTACCTCGTGGTCGACTACTCGGGCTCCATGAAGCCGTACTACCAGGACGGCAGCGTCCAGGCGCTCGCCGACCGGGTCCTCGGGCTGTCCGCGCACTTCGACGACGACGGCCGGGTGCCTGTGGTGTTCTTCTCCACCGACATCGACGCGGTCACCGACATCGCCCTCGCCGACCACGAGGGCCGCATCGCACGGATCGCGGCCGGGCTCGGGCACATGGGCAAGACCAGCTACCACCTGGCGATGGACGCCGTCATCGACCACTATCTCGAAAGCGGGTCCACCGCCCCCGCCCTGGTGATCTTCCAGACCGACGGCGGCCCGATCAACAAGCTCGCCGCCGAACGGTTCCTGTGCAAGGCCGCGCCCCTGCCGCTGTTCTGGCAGTTCGTCGGCTTCGGCGACCCGGACAGCAAGCAGTTCGACTTCCTGCGGAAGCTGGACGAGCTGCCCGTGCCGCAGAAGCGGGTGGTGGACAACGCGGGCTTCTTCCACGCGGGTTCCGATCCGCGGCAGGTGTCCGACGCCGAGCTGTACGACCGTCTCGTGGGCGAGTTCCCCCAGTGGCTGGTGGCCGCGCGGGCGCGGGGGATCGTACGGGCATAGATCGTGTCGGCCCCGTTGGCTCAGCCGCAGCGTCGTGTCACCCTGAGGGAGATCCGGCGGGGAGGCGACGACGTATGGACGGCGCACGATCGGAGAACGGCGAAGGGGCTTTTGCCCGCAGGGGCGAGCCCGCCAAGGGCGAGCGGCTCGCCGACTGGGCCGACGGACGGCTCGGGCTCTACGCCCTGGCCAAGGCCAATATGCGCAAGGTGTTCCCGGACCACTGGTCCTTCATGCTCGGCGAGGTCTGTCTCTACAGCTTCCTCATCCTGATCCTCACCGGCGTCTACCTCACGCTCTTCTTCGAGCCGAGCGGTGCCGAGGTCGTCTACCACGGCTCCTACGGCCCGCTCAACGGCATCGTCATGACCAAGGCGTACGAGTCGACGCTGCACATCAGCTTCGATGTGCGCGGCGGACTGCTGATCCGGCAGATCCACCACTGGGCGGCGCTGGTCTTCGTCACCGGCATGCTCGTGCACATGATGCGGGTGTTCTTCACCGGCGCCTTCCGCAAGCCGCGCGAGCTCAACTGGGTGTTCGGCTGGACCCTGCTGATGCTCGGCATCATCACCGGCCTGACCGGCTACTCGCTCCCCGACGACCTGCTCTCCGGGACCGGCATCCGCTTCGCCGACGGCGCGATCCTGTCCGTCCCGGTCGTGGGGACGTACCTGTCCATGTTCCTGTTCGGCGGGGAGTTCCCCGGCCACGACATCATCTCGCGGCTCTTCCCGATCCATGTCCTGCTGCTGCCCGGGATCATGCTGGGCCTGGTCGTGGCCCATCTGATCCTGGTCTTCTTCCACAAGCACACCCAGTACCCCGGGCCCGGACGGGATCAGAAGAGCGTGGTCGGCATGCCCTTCCTGCCGGTCTACATGGCCAAGGCGGGCGGCTTCTTCTTCCTCACCTTCGGCGTGCTCGCCCTGATGGGCGGGATCGCCAGCATCAACCCGGTGTGGGCCTTCGGGCCGTACCGGCCGGACCTCGTCACCACGGGCGCGCAGCCCGACTGGTACCTCGGCTTCTCCGAGGGCCTGATCCGGGTGATGCCGGGATGGGAGATCGACGCCTGGGGCCACACGTTGGAGCTGGGCGTCTTCATCCCGTTCTCGCTGTTCCCGCTGATCCTGCTGGCGCTGGGCCTCTATCCCTTCGTCGAGGCGTGGGTCACCGGCGACCGGCGCGAGCACCACATCCTGGACCGGCCGCGCAACGTGCCCGTGCGCACCGGGCTGGGCGTGGCCTGGCTGAGCCTGTACGTGGTGCTGCTGATCGGCGGCGGCAACGACATCGTGGCCACGCATCTGCATCTGTCGATCAACTCGATCACCTGGTTCGTGCGGATCTCCGTCTTCGTCGTGCCGGTCGTCGCCTTCACGCTGACCAAGCGGATCTGCCTCGGGCTGCAACGCCGGGACCGGGACAAGGTGCTGCACGGCAGGGAGACGGGCATCATCAAACTGCTGCCGCACGGCGAGTACGTCGAGGTCCATGAACCCCTGTCGCAGGACCGGCTGTTCGTCCTGACCCAGCACGAGCAGAACCCGCCGTACGAGATCGGACCGCGGGAGGACGCCAACGGTGTGCGGCGGCCGGTCACCGTGTCCCAGCGCGTGCGTGCACGGCTCGCCCGGGCGTTGTTCGGGCCCGAGACGCACATCCCGAAGCCGACCCGCGAGGAGTACCGGGAGCTCACCAGCGGCGACCACCACCACTGAGGACCCGCTCACGGCACTCGTCCGGGCCGCCCCAGGCCATGCGCAGCGCGCGGGCCCTGGTCAGCCACAGGGACAGGTCGTACTCGGCCGTGTACCCGATCGCGCCGTGCAGTTGCAACGCGGTGCGGGCGGTGGCGTAGGCGGCCTCGCACGCCTTCAGCTTGGCGGCGGCCACGTCGGCCGGGTCCATCGTCAGCGCGGCGCCGAAGAGCAGGGGGCGCGCGAACGCGAGGGCGGTCCTCGCGTCGGCCAGCCGGTGCTTCACGGCCTGGAACGAGCCGATGGGGACGCCGAACTGGGTGCGCTGGCGGACGTACGCGACGGTCCTGTCGAGCAGCGCGAGGCCGACACCGAGGGCCTGGGCGGCGGTGGCGAGGCGGGCCCAGGTGAGGGCGTGGTCCACGGGCGGGTCGGGGGTGAGGAGTTCACCGCCGGGCAAGAGCGGGGTGAGACGGCGTGCCGGGTCCAGGGAGGGGCGCACCGGGCCGGCGCCCGGGGACAGGCGCAGACCGTCGGGGGCGAGGGCGAGACGGGTGGTCGCCGCGTCCCCGTCCAGCGCGTACCCGCCGGCCGCGACCGTCGCCAGGGTCTCGCCCGCCGCGAGCGGCGGGAGGAACCGCTTGGCCGGGCCGGGCTCGGTGAGCAGCGCGGCCGCCGCCACGGTCTCGACCAGCGGGCCGGGTACGACGTGCCGTCCCAGCTCCACGAAGGCGAGGGCGAGTTCCACCGGCCGGGGCCCCATCCCTTCGTACGCCTCCGGCACCACGAGCCCGAACACCCCCGCCTCTGCGATACGGCGCCACAGCGCGCGGCCCCTCGTACGGTCGCCGCGGCTCCAGTCCCGGACGACCGACGGTGTGTCCGCGGCGGCCAGCATCGCGTGCAGGGAGCCGGCGAAGGCACGCTGCTCGGCGTCGGGCAGGAACCGCATCAGCGACGTCCCTTCGGCAGGCCGAGCAGGCGCTCGGCGATGATGTCGCGCTGGATCTCGTTCGTGCCCGCGTAGATGGGTCCGGCGAGCGAGAAGACATACCCCTCCGCCCAGGCCGTGTCCGCCAACTCGCCCTCCTCGCCCAGAAGATCGAGTGCCGTCTCGTGCAGCGCGAGGTCGTACTCGGACCAGAACACCTTGTTCAGGCTGGACTTTGGGCCGAGCGGTTCGCCGTCCAGGAAGTGGGAGGCGGCCTCGTAGGTGAACAGCTGGTAGGCGCGGGCGCCGATCAGGGCGTCGGTGACCCGGGCGCGCGCCCGCTCCGGACTGCCCTGGGCCCGCCACAGGTCGAAGAGCCTGTCGGCGGCGGCCAGGAAACGGCCGGGGGAGCGCAGCGTGAGGCCGCGTTCGTTGCCGGTCGTCGACATCGCGATCCGCCAGCCTTGGCCGGGCTCGCCGATCACGTCCTCGTCCGGCACGAATACCTCGTCCAGGAACAGCTCGGCGAACGCGGGCTTCCCGTCGAGGCGGCCGATCGGGCGGACCGTGACGCCCGGGGCCCGCAGATCGAACATGAGGTAGGTGAGGCCCTGGTGGGGTTTCGGGGCGGCCGGATCGCTGCGGAACAGGCCGAAGGCGCGGTCGGCGAAGGCGGCCCGCGACGACCAGGTCTTCTGTCCGCTCAGCAGCCAGCCGCCGTCCGTGCGCACGGCCCGGGAGGTGAGGGAGGCCAGGTCGGAGCCCGCCTCCGGCTCGGACCAGGCCTGCGCCCAGACCACCTCGCCGGATGCCATCCGGGGCAGCACGCGCGCGCGTTGCTCCGCGGTGCCGTGGTCGAAGAGGGTCGGGGCGAGCAGGCTGATGCCGTTCTGGCTCACCCGGCCCGGCGCGCCCGCCGCCCAGTACTCCTCCTCGAAGACCAGCCACCGCATCAGTCCCGCGCCCCGGCCGCCGTACTCCTCGGGCCAGGACACCACCGACCAGCGGTCCGCGGCCAGTTCGGCCTCCCAGGCGCGGTGCGCCGCGAAGCCCTCCTCGGTCTCCAGGGAGGGCAGAGGCGTGCCGGGCACGTGCGCGTCGAGCCAGGCGCGGGCCTCGGCGCGGAACTCCTCGTCGGCCGGAGCGTGGGTGAGGTCCACGGTGGTCCTCCTTCCCTGAGACCTTCCCTAACAAGTGTTTGGTAGGTTAGCGTGGGCCCATGACAGGCGTCGAGAGCCCGGCGTACATGCCCGGGCACGGACTGCTGAAGGGGCGCACCGCCGTCATCACCGCGGCGGCCGGAGCGGGGATCGGCGGGGCGACCGCCCGCCGCTTCCTGGAGGAGGGCGCGCGCGTGCTGATCAGCGACGCGCACGCGCGACGGCTGAAGGAGCACGAGGCAGAACTGGGCCGCGAGCACCCGGGAGCCGTGACCGCGGTCCCCTGTGACGTCACCGACGAGTCCCAGGTGCGGGCCCTGTTCGACACCGCCGTGCGGGATCACGGGCGGCTGGACATCGTCGTCAACAACGCCGGACTGGGCGGTACTTCGGCCCTGGTCGACATGACCGACGAGCAGTGGTCCCGTGTCCTGGACGTGACGCTGAACGGTACCTTCCGCTGCACCCGGGCGGCCCTGCGGTCGATGAAGGAGACCGGCGGCGGCGTGATCGTCAACAACGCCTCCGTCGTCGGCTGGCGTGCCCAGGCCGGGCAGGCGCACTACGCGGCCGCGAAGGCCGGCGTGATGGCGCTGACCCGGTGCGCCGCCGTCGAGGCCGCCGAGTACGGCGTGCGGGTCAACGCGGTGGCGCCGAGCCTCGCCATGCACCCGCACCTGGCGAAGGTGACCACACCCGAACTGCTGGCGGAGCTGACCGCCCGCGAGGCCTTCGGACGGTACGCGGAACCGTGGGAGGTCGCCAACGTGATCGTCTTCCTGGCCTCCGGCTATTCCTCCTACCTGACCGGCGAAGTCGTCAGCGTCAGCAGCCAGCATGCCTAGGGGGTGTCGTTTGGATCAGGCCGGCTGTGACGAACGGTGCGGACGCGGCGACGCCGGGATGATCCGAACGACACCCCCTAGGACCACAATGGACCCGTGCCGACCAAGAAGAAGCCCCAGGTGACCGCCCCGAAGAAGCCGGCGGCCGCCGCCGCTCACGCGCGCCGCGGCGAACTCCTGGAGACCGCCGCCGAGGTGTTCGCCGAGCAGGGCTACAACGCCACCACCGTGCGCAGGATCGCGGACCACGCGGGCATGCTCGCGGGCAGCCTCTACTACCACTTCGACTCCAAGGAGTCGATGCTCGAAGAGATCCTGCGCACCTTCCTCGACGAGCTCTGGGACGGCTACGACACCGTCCTCGCCGCCGGACTCGGGCCCCGCGAGACGCTGGAGGCCCTGGTCACCGAGTCGTTCCGGGAGATCGACCGGCACCGCGCCGCCGTCGCGATCTACCAGAAGGAGAGCAAGCAACTGGTCGCGCAGGACCGGTTCACCTTCCTCGCCGAGTCCCAGCGCAAGTTCGAGAAGGCCTGGCTGTCCACGCTGGAGCTCGGGGTCGCCGAGCGCGTCTTCCGCGCCGACCTCGACGTACGGCTCACCTACCGCTTCGTGCGCGACACGGTCTGGGTCGCCGCGTCCTGGTACCGGCCCGGCGGACAGCACAGCCCGGAGGAGATCGCCCGGCAGTACCTGTCGATGGTGCTGGACGGGATCGCCGTCCGCACCTAACCCACTGGGGAGTTGTCATGCCCGAGGCCTACATAGTCGAAGCGGTCCGCACGCCCGTCGGGCGGCGCGGCGGCGGACTGAGCGCAGTCCACCCGGCCGACCTGGGCGCCCATGTCCTCAAGGAACTCGTCGCGCGTGCCGGCGTGGACCCGGGCGCCGTGGAGGACGTCGTGTTCGGCTGTCTGGACACGGTCGGACCGCAGGCCGGGGACATCGCCCGGACCTGCTGGCTGGCCGCCGGGCTGCCCGAGGAGGTGCCCGGTGTGACCGTGGACCGGCAGTGCGGCTCCTCGCAGCAGGCCGTGCACTTCGCCGCGCAGGCCGTGCTGTCCGGCACCCAGGACCTGGTGGTCGCCGGCGGTGTCCAGAACATGTCGCAGATCCCCATCGCCTTCGCCTCCCGGCAGGCCGCCGAACCGCTCGGCCTGACCGAGGGCCCCTTCCTGGGCAGCGAGGGCTGGCGGGCCCGCTACGGCACGCAGCCCGTCAATCAGTTCACCGGCGCCGAGACGATCGCCGCCAAGTGGGGGATCAGCAGGCAGGACCAGGAGGAGTTCGCCCTGCGCTCGCACCGGCGGGCGGTGCGGGCGATCGACGAGGGCCGCTTCGACCGCGAACTCGTCCCCCACGGGGACGTCACCGCCGACGAGGGCCCGCGCCGGGACACCTCCCTGGAGAAGATGGCCGCGCTGAAGCCCGTGATCGACGGCGGCACCATCACCGCCGCCTGCTCCTCGCAGGTCTCCGACGGCGCGGCGGCCATGCTGCTGGCCTCGGAGCGGGCGGTGCGTGAGCACGGGCTGCGCCCGCGGGCCCGTGTGCACCATCTCTCCGTGCGCGGCGAGGACCCCATCCGCATGCTCTCCGCCCCCATCCCGGCCACCGCGCACGCCCTGAAGAAGACCGGACTCGCCATCGACGCCATCGACCTCGTCGAGATCAACGAGGCCTTCGCGCCCGTCGTGCTGGCCTGGTTGAAGGAGACCGGCGCCGACCCGGAGAAGGTCAACGTCAACGGCGGCGCGATCGCCCTCGGCCACCCCCTGGGCGCCACCGGCGTCCGGCTGATGACGACCCTGCTGCACGAACTGGAGCGCACCGGCGGCCGATGGGGGCTGCAGACCATGTGCGAGGGCGGCGGCCAGGCCAACGTCACGATCATCGAACGCGTGTGACCCGAGCGGCGACGAGGGCGGCCACCCGCTTCGGCGGACGGAGTCCGGCGCAGGCTCCCGAAGCCTGGGAGGCGCCCCTGGGGCCGAGCAGGGCGAGGGGGCCGTCGGGGATGGTGCCCATGTGCGAGGGCGGCGGCCAGGCCAACGTCACGATCATCGAACGGCTGTGAGCCTCTCCCGCACCTCCTGAGCCTCCTTCACGATCCGCTCCATCAGCTCCGCGCACGACGGCAGGTCGTCGATCACCCCGGCGACCTGCCCGGACGCCATCACCCCGAGGTCCGTACGGCCGTCCACCATCGCGGACTTCAGCAGCATCGGCGTGTTCGCGGCGAGCAGCACCTGACTCCAGGACAGCTCCTTGCCGTGCTTCAGGGCGAGCCCGTCACGGACCATCCGCCGCCAGGTGAGACCCGACAGCCTCCGGAACCCGGCCGCCCGGCGCACGGCGTGCACCAGCGCGCGGGCGCGGCCGGAACGTTCCAGGGAGTCCACCAGATCCGTGCGCAGCATGCGGTGCGGCAGACCGTCGACCGCCGTGGTGACGGTGACGTCCCGGACCGTCGCCGCCAGATACCTGGCCTTCACCGCGTCCGGCACCGTCGAGTCCGAGGTGAGCAGGAACCGCGTCCCCATCGCGACCCCCGCCGCCCCGTAGGCGAGCGCCGCGACCAGGCCCCGGCCGTCGAAGAAGCCACCGGCCGCCACCACGGGTATCCGCACCGCGTCCACCACCTGCGGCAGCAGTACGGTCGTCGCTACCTCGCCGGTGTGTCCGCCCCCCTCTCCGCCCTGCACGATCACCGCGTCCGCGCCCCAGGCCGCGACCTTCTCCGCGTGCCGCCGCGCCCCGACGGACGGGATCACGACCACCCCGGCCTCCTTGAGCTCGGCGATCAGCTCACGGGAGGGGGCGAGCGCGAAGGACGCCACCCGCACTCCCTCGTCGATGATCAGGCGCACCCGGTCGCCGGCGTCGCCCGCGTCCGCCCGGAGGTTCACCCCGAACGGCGCGTCCGTCCGCGACCCGACCTCGCGTATCGCCCCGCGCAGCTGATCCAGGGTCATCGTCGCCGACGCCAGGATGCCCAGTGCGCCCGCGTTCGCCGCCGCCGAGACCAGCCGCGGGCCCGCCACCCAGCCCATCCCGGTCTGCACGACCGGGTGCCGGACCCCGACCAGCCGGGTGAGCGCGGTCTCCATCAGCCCCTCGCCCTCTCCGGCACCTCACGCGCGCGGGCGCCCCCGGGATCGAGCACGTCCCGGATCAACCGCAGCTCCCGCTCGGTGGGCTCGCGGGTGTACGGCACCTCGTCCGGGACGGTGAGCGCGAAGTCCGTCGCCTCCCGCACCTGTCCGACGTCCACCCCCGGATGCAGCGAGGCCAGCCGCATGCTGCGGTCGGGCGTGGCGAAGTCGAAGACGCCGAGGTCCGAGACCACGCGCGCGATGCGGTGATGGCGGGCCGTGTCCGGGTGCTCGGCGGCATGGTCGTACCCCACCCCGCACACCATGTCGACCTTCTCCACGAAGACCCGCCGCGAGTGTCTCGGGATCCAGTAACTCGTCGGGTTGTTCAGTGTGTTGAGCGGGGCGCCGCGCACGCCGAGCAACTGCCGCGCGGGCCGCGCCCAGTCGCCGATGCACGAGATGTTCTGGTTGCCGAACCGGTCGATCTGGCTCGCGCCCATCATCACGTGCCGTCGCCCGCCGGCCACCAGGGCCAGATGCTGCCGGTACGGCAGCCAGCCCTCGGGTGTCCCGTCCGGGCGGACGAGCGTCGCCTCGCCGTCGGTCAGCAGCAGGTCCGGCGCGAAGGTCAGCCGGGCCAGCCGCGCCCCCAGCGAGGGGATCACGCCCATCGGACTCGCCAGGACCTCACCGGAGCCGCGCCAGGCCTCGGCGCAGGCGATCACGCAGTACTCGGCGCGGGTCGCACTCATCGCTCCTGCTCCCTGGGCCAGTTCCGCACCGCCGACTCGTAGGCCTGCTCGTCCCCGCCGAGGAACCGCTCGGCGAACTCGGGCCACGGAGTGGACGCGTACTCCTTCTGGAAGCTCTCGTCCCTGCCGTAGTCGGGCGCGCACGAGGTGAAGTGGGCGCCGTTCGGCGCCTCCACCACGCCCGTCACCGTGTGCCGCTTGAGCAGCAGCGACTGCGGGGCCGCGTCCTTCGTCAACTCGACGGTGTCCACGATCCGTTCGCACGAGACATAGGCCGCCGTCGCCGCCTCGCAGAACAGGTCGTCGAAGTACGGATCCGGGCCCAGGTACTGCCCGTTGCCCAGCCGGTCGGCGCGGTTGACGTGCACCAGGGCCGCGTCCAGCCGCAGGGCGGGCATCGCCACGAACGTCTCGCCGTCCTCGTACGGCGAAGTGACCGTCCGCAGGCCGGGGTTGACCCGCATCACGTCGGAGCCGATCCCCGCCCGCACCGGAAGGAAGGGCAGCCGGTTCGCCGCCGCCTGCAGCCCCCACATGAACATCCCCTCGTCGACCTCCGTCAGCTCGAAGGCCCCGCGCTCGCGCGCAGCGCGGTAGTGCGGTTCGAGCGGGATCGAGTCGAGGGTGACGAAGGCCGTCACCAGCTTGCGCACGCGTCCGGCCGCCGCCAGCATGCCGACGTCCGGGCCGCCGTACGACACGACGGTAAGATCGCCGATCCCGGTTCGGAGCAGTGCTCTGACCAGGGACATCGGCTTGCGGCGTGACCCCCAGCCGCCGATGCCGAGGGTCATGCCGCTCTCCAGGCGGGAGACCACCTCGTCGGCGGTCATCGTCTTGTCGCCCACCTATGCGCCCTCCTTCCCGAACGTGTCCCGGACCCGGTCGGCCAGCCCGCTGAGGTTGGCCTCGAAGGTGAAGCCCTGTTCGAAGCGGTAGCTGCGACGCACGTCGACCGGATCGATCCCGTTGATGGCCGCCTTGGCCATGCGCAGCAGCCGCCCGTCCTTGGCGGCGATCTCCCGCGCCAGCTCCAGCGCGGCCGCCCGTAAGCCCTCTCGCGGCACCACCCGCCACACCGAGCCGTGCGCATGCAGCTCGGCCGCGCTCGCCGTGCGCGAGGTGTAGTACAGCGCGCGCATCAGATGCTGCGGGACCAGCCGGGCCAGATGCGTGGCGGCACCGAGCGCGCCCCGGTCCAGCTCGGGCAGCCCGAACGTGGCGTCGTCGCTCGCCACGATCGCGTCCGCGTTCCCCACCAGGCCTATTCCGCCGCCCAGACAGAAGCCCTGCACCGCCGCGACCACGGGCGTCTCGCACTCGTAGACCGCCGCGAAGGCCGCCGCGCAGCCCTGGTTGGCGCCGATCAGCGCCGCCTGCCCGTCCGTCTGTATCTCCTTGATGTCCACGCCCGCGTTGAAGCCCCGCCCCTCGGCGGCTAGCACGACGCACCGGACCTCCGGGTCACGGCCCGCCGCGCGCACGGCCTCGGCCAGGGCGAACCATCCGGCCACCGGCAGCGCGTTCACCGGTGGGAAGTCGACCGTGACGAGCGAAATCCCCTTTTCCGGGGACGAGGTGGAGACACCCATGGACGCATCAGCTACCTTCGCACTCAGCTGCCTTTCCACCAAACATTTGTTAGGTGTGAGGCTTCGAAGCTAGCAGTCGGCGAAGACGAGCGGGAGGCCCTGTGGATAACTCGCCGCGCGACAGAACCGTCGTCGTCACGGGCGGCACCCGGGGCGTCGGCGCGGGGATCGCGAGGGCCTTCGCCGAGACCGGCGACCGGGTTCTCGTCTGCGCCCGCAGACCACCCGAAGTTCCCCTCGACGGCGTCGAGTTCACGCCCCTCGACCTGCGCGACCCGCCCGCCGTGCGCGCCTTCTTCGACGCGCTGCCCCGGCTCGACGTCCTCGTCAACAACGCCGGCGGCACCCCGTACCGGCGGCTGGCCAACGCGGACGCCGAGCGGCACGCCCGGGTGATCGAGCTGAACCTCGTCACCCCGCTGACGGCCTCCCTCGCGGCGTACGACCACCTCCGACGGGCCCGGGGCTCGGTCGTGATGGTCGGCAGCGTCAGCGGCAGCCGTCCCTCCCCCGGCTCGGCGGCCTACGGCGCGGCCAAGGCGGGACTGGAGAACCTGGCCCGTTCCATGGCGGTGGAATGGGCGCCGGAGGTCCGCGTCAACACCCTCGTCGTCGGCATGGTCCGCACCGAGCTGTCCCACCTCCACTACGGCGGTGAGGACGGCGTCGCCGCGGTCTCCGGCACCGTTCCGCTCGGACGGCTGGCCGCTCCGTCCGACATCGGCGCGGCCGCCGTCTTCCTCGCCTCCGACGCGGCCGCGTACATCAGCGGGGCGAGTCTGCTCGTGCACGGAGGAGGGGAGCGGCCGGCCTTCCTGGCCGCCGCGACTGCCAACAAGCCCGCCGACAAGGAGGAGTGAGATGAGCGGAATCTGCGCGGGACGGGTCGTCGTCGTCACCGGCGCCGGGCGGGGGCTGGGCCGGGCCCACGCGCTCGCGTTCGCCGCGGAGGGCGCCCGCGTCGTCGTCAACGACCTGGGCGTCGGGCTCGACGGGGCACCCGGGCCCGGCAGCCCGGCCCACCGGGTCGTCGGGGAGATCCGCGCGGCGGGCGGCGAGGCCGTCGCCCACGGCGCCGACATCGCCACGAGCGCCGGGGCCGAATCCCTGGTGGCGGCGGCCCTGGAGACGTACGGCCGGCTCGACACGCTCGTCAACAACGCCGGCTTCCTGCGCGACCGCATGCTCGTCAACCTCGACGAGGACGACTGGGACGCCGTGCTCCGCGTCCACCTCAAGGGCCACTTCCTGCCCCTCAAGCACGCCGCCGCGCACTGGCGGGCCGAGGCCAAGGCGGGCCGGACACCGGTGGCCCGGATCGTCAACACCAGCAGCGGCGCGGGACTGCTGGGCTCCGTCGGGCAGGGGAACTACAGCGCCGCGAAGGCCGGGATCGTCGGGCTGACCCTGGTCGCGGCGGCCGAACTCGGCCGGTACGGCGTCCAGGTCAACGCGGTTGCCCCCGCGGCCCGCACCCGTATGACCGAAGGCGCCTTCGCCGAGACCATGGCGGCCCCCGACTCCGGCTTCGACGCCATGGCGCCGGCGAACGTGTCCCCGCTGGTGGTCTGGCTGGGCTCCGCCGCGAGCGCCGGTGTCACCGGCCGGGTCTTCGAGGCCGAGGGCGGCCGGATCACTGTCATGGAGGGCTGGCGGCCGGGCCCCACCGCCGACAAGGGCGCGCTGTGGACACCGGCCGAGGCGGGGGAGACGGCAGGCAAGCTGCTCGCCGAGGCGGAGGTTCCCGGGCGGGTCTACGGGGCGTAGGCGCTCCTACGACGACAGCCGGGCGGCGGCCTTGCGCTGTGCCTCCGACATGACCGTCAGAAACCTGACCACGGTCTCCAGTTCCTCCGTACCGAACTCCTCGCACGCCGCCACGATGTCGCGTGCCCAGTCCTCGAAGAACACGGCGAGTTCGCCGATCTTCTCCCGGTTCAGCTCGACGAGCACCCGGCGTTTGTCGGTGGGGTGCTTGACCCGGCGGGCGAAGCCCTTGGCCTCCAGACGGTCGACCAGACCGGTGACGGAGGCGGGGGCCAGGCCGGTCAGCTGCGCCAACTCCTTCGCGGTGAGCGGGCCGTGGCGCTCCAGGAGGTCGAGGGTCTTCTCCTCCGTGGCGTTCAGGCCCTGCTTGGCGGCGATCGCCGAATGGAACATCACGGTGACGCCGCTGTGCACGCGGCCCACCTCCATCAGGCGCTGCAGGGTCTCGGCCCGCCGGTCGCCGCTCGTTGCTCCGCTGCTGCTCATGGCTCCAGGCTAACAAATATTTCGTTCGGTCGAACTAATGACTTGCGCCGGCGCCCGTGGGGATGCAAGTCTTTCGTTAGGTCGAACGAAATAAATCTGGAGCCCGGGGAGGCACCGTGTCCACGACCCTCACCACAACCCCGCCCACCGCGGCCCAGCCGCATCCGCGCCGCTGGGCCGCCGCCGTCGTGATGATGATCGCGGCACTGATGGACCTGCTGGACGTGACGATCGTCAACGTGGCGATCCCGTCCATCGGACGCGACCTGCATGCCTCGGCGAGCGAACTGCAATGGCTGGTCTCCGCCTACCTGCTCGGCTTCGCGGCGACCCTGATCGTCTCCGGCCACCTCGGGGACCGCCTGGGACGCCGGGCCCTCTTCCTCGCCGGTACGGCGGGCTTCGGAGCCGCCAGTCTGGCGTGCGGGGTCGCGCAGTCGCCGGGCCAGCTGATCGCCGCGCGGGCGGTGCAGGGCGTGATGGCCGCGGTGCTGGTGCCGCAGGTGCTCGGCTCGTTCCGCACGCTGTTCCGGGGGAAGGAGCGCGGGGCCGCCTTCGGGATGTACGGCGCCGTCGCCGGATTCGCCTCGGCCGTGGGGCTGCTGCTCGGCGGGCTGCTCACCGACGCCGATCTGTTCGGCTGGGGCTGGCGGTCGGTATTCCTGGTGAACGTGCCGGTGGCCGTGGGTACCTTCGTGGGCGGACTGCTGCTGGTGCCGGCCACCCGGGAGCGGTCCGCGGGCCGGCCGGACGTGCTGGGCAGCCTGGTGCTGGCCGCCGGACTGGTGGCGATCGTGCTGCCGCTGGTGCAGGGCCGGGAGAACGGCTGGCCGCTGTGGGGCTGGGTCTGCCTCGCCGCGGGGACGGCCGGGGTCGTCGGGCTCGGCGTGTACGAGGCACGGCGCAGGGAGCGGGCCGGGACGGTGCCGCTGCTGCCGGCGCGGGCCTTCCGGCTCCCCGCGTTCTCGGTGGGCGTCCTGGTCCAACTGCTGTTCTCCGTCGGCATGCAGGGCTTCTTCCTGGTCTTCGCGATCTGGCTGCAGGGGAGCGAGGGGTACACGCCGATGCAGGCCGGCGTGGTGACCGTGGCCTTCTCGGTGGGCGGCTTCCTGACCGCGCC
The DNA here is from genome assembly GCF_055558775.1 of Streptomyces sp. NPDC025638. Lineage (NCBI taxonomy): Bacteria > Bacillati > Actinomycetota > Actinomycetes > Kitasatosporales > Streptomycetaceae > Streptomyces > Streptomyces sp. NPDC025638. The sequence continues at coordinate 321,582 of NZ_JBVHLX010000005.1, forward strand.
CGCCGCGGACGGGCTCGCCGTGAAGTACGGGCGGACCGTGCTCGGGGCCGGCGCGCTGATGATGGCGGGCGGCTTCGGCTGGGTGTGGGCAGCGGTGCACGGAGCGTCCGCCGCGCACACCGGGGCCTGGCCGCTGGTGCCGGGGCTGGTGATTGCCGGAGCCGGGCTCGGCTTCCTGGTGGTGCCGCTGGTGAACGTGGTCCTGTCCGCGGTGCCGGCGGAGCTCGCGGGCGGCGCGTCCGGCATCTTCTCCACGGCTCAGCAGTTCGGCGGAGCGCTGGGCGCCGCGGTGGTCGGCACGGTGTTCTTCGACCACGTGGGGGAGGGCATGACCGAGGCCCTCGGCGCGGCGATGCCGTGGGTGGCCGACGGGTTCCTGGTGTGTGCCGGGTTGTGCGCGGCGCTGCCGCGGCGGGCGGTGGCGGGGCACGAGGGGTGAGGCGGGCGATGGTTCGGGGCGGGGCCCGGTGCGGCTCCGCCCCTTCCGCTTCCCGGCAACACCCGCGGCGGACGGCGCCGACAACCTACGTGTCGCACTCCAGCACCGTCCGGCACAGCCCGCACCGCGCCCGGACCCGCCCTCGTACCGGCACCCTGATCCGCTGGTGGCAGGTGGGACAGGGGAACGAGACGCGCAGGTGGCCGCCGACCCCGTCGGGGGTGAAGGTGTACGGGACCCCGGGCTGCGGACCGTGGGCGTGACGACGGTCGCGGGCATAGCGGCGGCGGCCCGCCCAGCCGGCGGCGGTCAGCGGGGGCTGCTGCTCGTCGCGCCGGGCCTGGGCCATGCCCTTGGTGTACGCCGTGTAGGCCTGCGGGCTGGTGAACCACACCGAGGGGTCCTCGCCGAAGACCAGGGAGCGCTTGGCCAGGACGTAGCCGAACTCCTCGGGGGTGAGATACCCGAGCTTCTGGGACGACACCGTGTCCTCCCGGTACGCGTCCAGCAGCAGCCAGCCCGCCCCCAGGTACGTCGTTGCCGTGTCCGTGAGGATCTCGTTCTGCGCGGTGCCCGGGAACGACAGGTCCAGACGGTGCAGATAGACGTGCATCACCTCGTGGGCGAGCGCCGCGCCGATGTCCCCGCGATGGGTGCGGAACCGGTCGTTCAGCTCGACGAAGTACTCCGGGCCCGCCGCGAGTTCCACGTTCGCCGCATGGGTCATCTCGCGGAAGCAGACGATCAGCCGGGCATCCGGCAGCCGGAAGTGCCGCATCATCTCGCGGGCCACGCGCTGCGCGCCCAGATGCAGGTCGTCCGTGTCGCAGAACGCCACGTCGGCGGGGGCCACGCTGGCCGAAAAGGTCTGGATGGTGTCGTACGAGAGGCGCTGGTACAGCGCGGTGATGGCCGCCCGCACCGTCTCCAGATGCGGGTAGCCGTGCTCGACCGGTCCGTCGTTCGCCACGCCCTGACCCCCAAAGACGCCCAGAACTCCTCTCCACTGTAGGCGGATGTGCGCCGAAGTCGTCCTCCTCGGTGAGCACCCCGGCCCCGACCATCCGCCGATGATCGAGAACCCGTCCGCCCCTTAGGGTTGACATCCATGACCACCAGCCACACCGGTACCGGTGACGTCGACCCCGCCGTGCGCGAGGAGCTCGACCGCCTGCGCGACAGCATCGACAACATCGACGCGGCCGTCGTCCACATGCTCGCCGAGCGCTTCAAGTGCACCCAGCAGGTCGGCCGGCTCAAGGCCGTCCACCAACTGCCGCCCGCCGATCCCGCCCGCGAGGCACGGCAGATCGCCCGGCTGCGCACCCTCGCCGAGAACGCCAAGCTGGACCCGGCGTTCGCTGAGAAATTTCTCAATTTCATCATCGCCGAGGTGATCAGACACCACGAGCGCATCGCCGGGGACACCGTCAACGGACAGGCGCCGGGAGCGAACTGACCTCGGCCGATGCGGCGGGGGTCGTGACAGCGGGGGCGGGGAGGGGCATGCTGCCCTGTGCACTCCTCGTCAGCCGGCGAGCACTCCGTGTCAGTGCGGGGTCGTACGCTGGTTGTCCACACGGGAGGGACCTGGGTCATGCCGCCGGATGCCAAGATCCTCATCGTCGACGACCACAAGGAAACGCTGTACGCGCTGGAGAGCGCCCTCGCCCCGCTGGGCTACCAACTCGGCCGCGCCACCAGCGGCGACGAGGCGCTCAAACAGGTGCTCCGCGGCCGGGTCGGCCTCCTGCTGCTGGATGTGCGCATGCCCGGCGTCAGCGGCCTGGACGTGGTGCGTTACATGCGCCGCGTCGAGCAGACCCAGCACATACCGGTCGTCCTGCTCACCGGATTCGGCCCGGACCACGAACTGACCACCACCGCGTTCGGGCTGGGCGTCGCCGACCTCGTCCTCAAGCCCATCGACCCCTGGGCCCTGCGCACCAAGGTGCGCTACCTGTACGACGCCCATCAGCGCAACCTCGCCCTGGAGCGGGAGGTCCGCGAACTGCGTGCCCGCGTCGAGGGCCGCGCCGAGGGCGGAAAGAACGCTCTGCGACGTGCGCCCGCCCGCCCCGGCAGCCGGGTTCCGCCCCAGCGGGACACCTCCCTGACCGCCCCGGCGCAGGACCGGACATAAGCCGTGTACCGATCCGCCCCTGTGCGCCGTCAGTGCCATCAGGCAGCATGTCCTGCATGTCCGTACTGACGCGCGACGAAGCGCAGATCCGAGCACAGCTCCTCGACGTCCACCGCTACGCGATCGAACTCGACCTGACCACCGGGGACGAGACCTTCGACTCGCGCACCGTGATCCGGTTCGGCGCGCGGACCGCCGGGGACGCGTTCGTCGAGCTCAAGCCCGCCGAGCTGCGCTCCGTCACCCTCGACGGACAGCCCCTGGACCCGGAGACCCTGGACCAGGACCGGCTGCCGCTGAAGGGCCTCACGGCCGGTGAGCACGAGCTGCACGTCGACGCCGTCATGCGCTATTCCCGCACCGGGGAGGGCATGCACCGCTTCACCGACCCCACCGACGGGGAGACGTACGCTTACACGCAGCTGTTCATGGACGACGTGCAGCGCGTCTTCGCCGCCTTCGACCAGCCCGACCTGAAGGCCGTCTTCGAGCTGACCGTCAAGGCCCCCGAGGGCTGGACCGTCCTCGCCAACGGCATCACCGAGCACCTCGGCGAGGGCCGTTGGCAGGCCGCCCCCACCCCGCTGATCTCCACGTACCTGGTCGCCGTCGCCGCCGGCCCCTGGCACTCCGTGCGCACCGAGCACCGCGGCCTGCCCTTCGGCATCCACTGCCGCCGCTCCCTCGCGCCGTACCTCGACGCGGACGCCGACGAGATCCTCGACATCACGCGCGCGTGCTTCGACCGGTTCCACGAGAAGTTCGAGGAGCCCTACCCCTTCGACTCCTACGACCAGGCCTTCGTCCCCGAGTTCAACGCGGGCGCCATGGAGAACCCGGGCCTGGTCACCTTCCGCGACGAGTTCGTCTACCGCTCCGCCGTCACCGACACCGAGCGGCAGACCCGCGCCATGGTCATCGCCCACGAGATGGCCCACATGTGGTTCGGCGACCTCGTCACCCTCAAGTGGTGGGACGACATCTGGCTGAACGAGTCCTTCGCCGAGTACATGGGCTACCAGACCACCATCGAGGCAACCCGCTTCACCGACACCTGGGTCGACTTCGGCGTGGCCCGCAAGGCCTGGGGCTACGACGCCGACCAGCGCCCCTCCACCCACCCCGTCGCCCCCGAGGCCGTCGACGACACGGCCGCCGCGCTGCTCAACTTCGACGGCATCTCCTACGCCAAGGGCGCCTCCGCGCTGCGCCAGCTGGTGGCCTGGCTCGGCGAGAAGGACTTCCTCGCCGGCATCAACATCCACTTCGCCCGGCACAGGTTCGGCAACGCCACCCTCGCAGACTTCATCGACTCCCTGTCCGCCGCCACCGACCGCGACGTCCACGCCTGGGCGGACGCCTGGCTGCGCACCACCGGCGTCGACACGCTCACCCCGGTGGTCACGACGGGTGACGAGACCGGCACGTACGCGCTCACCGTGAAGCGCGACGGCAGCCGCCCGCACCGCATCAGCGTCGGGGTGTACGACCATGATCTCGCCGACGAGTGCGGCCTCGTCCTGCGTGAGCGCATCGGCCTGGACGTCCCGCAGACCGCCCCGCAGCCCATCGGCAAGCGCCCCGCGCTGCTCCTGCTCAACGACGGCGACCTGACCTACGCCAAGGTCCGGTTCGACGCCAGGTCCTTCGAGGCGGTCCGCACGGGGCTGTCCGGCCTGCCCGAGCCGCTCACCCGCGCGGTGGTGTGGAACGCCCTCAGGGACGCCGTCCGCGACGGCGAGCTCCCGCCCGCCGCGTTCCTGGAGACCGCGCGCGCCCACCTTCCCCGCGAGGCGGACCTGGCCCTCGTCCAGGGCGTGCTGGCCTTCGCCTCGACGTACATCGCCGACCGCTACCTCGACCCCGAGGAGCGTCCTGCGGCCCTGGCCGCCCTCTCCTCGCTGTGCCGCGACTTCATCCGGCGCACCGAGGACGGCGACAACCCCGGACTGCGGCTGATCGCCGTCCGCCATTTCATCGACGTCGCCGCCCACCCGGACACCATCGCCGCCTGGCTCGCCGACGGCACTGTGCCCGGTGGGCCGGAGCTCGACCCGGAGCTGCGCTGGCGCATCCTCGGCCGCCTCGCCGTCCTCGGCGCCACCGACGAGGCCGCGATCGACGCCGAGCTGGAGCGCGACCCGAGCGCCACCGGCCAGGAGGGCGCCGCCCGCTGCCGGGCCGCGCTGCCCGATCCCGAGACCAAGCGTGCGGCCTGGGACGCGATGTTCGCCACGGACGACCTGTCCAACTATCTCTTCACGGCCACCGCCCAGGGCTTCTGGCAGCCCGAGCAGGCCGACCTGGTCCGGGAGTACGTGGCGCGGTACTACACGGACGTGCTCCCGGTGGCCGCCCGCCGCGGACCCGCCATCGCCACCGCCACCGGCCGGTACGCCTTCCCGTCCTACGCCGTGGACGCGGAGAACCTCGCCCTGGGCGAGGCCTGTCTGCGCGACGCCGACCCGGTGACGGCCCTGCGCCGCCGACTCGTCGACGAACTCGACGACCTGGCGCGGGCGTTGCGGGTGCGAGGGCGGGAGTTGTCTGCCTAGGTTCGACTGGTCAGGAAGTACTCCGCCCCCCAGGAGGATTCCAGTGATCGTAGTCACCGGCGCCACCGGCCACGTCGGCCGGGCTCTCGTCGACCGGCTCGTCGCCGCGGACCGGCCCGTACGGGCGCTCACTCGCGACCCGGAGCGGGCCCGGCTGCCCGGGAAGGCCGAGGTGGTGAAATTCCGCCTGGACGAGCCCGACGCGCTCTTCGAAGGAGCGACAGGGCTCTTCCTCTACGTCCAGGCGGCCGGCGCGCAGACCCCGGCCCTGCTCGACGCCGCCCGCAAGGCCGGTGTGCGGCACGTCGTCCTGCTCTCCTCCGGGATCGTCCAGGAGGGTTCCGACGAGACGCACCCCATCCACGTCATGCATGCCACGGCCGAGCGGCAGGTTCGCGACAGCGGCCTGGAGTGGACCTTCCTGCGCCCCCACGCGTTCGCCACCAACGCGCTCCAGTGGGCGCCGCAGATCCGGTTCGGGAACACCGTCCGCGGCGTCTTCGCGGACATGCTCACGGCGCCGATCCACGAGGACGACATCGCGGCCGTCGCCGAACGCGCCCTCGTCGACGGCGGTCACGAGGGCGCGGCCCACCGGCTCACCGGCCCCGGGGCCACCACCAACACCGACCAGATCGCCGCGATCGGCCGAGCGATCGGCCGCGATCTGACGTTCGTCGAGGTGCCGCCGGAGGAGGCGGGACCCGAACTGTTCCCCGGCGCCCCACCGGAGTTCGTACGGTCCCTCCTGAAGAGCTTCGCCGCCACGGTCGGCGTACCCCCGGAGATCACCACCACGGTCCAGGACATCACCGGCACCCCGGCCCGCACCTTCACCCAATGGTCCGAGGACCACGCGCCCGACTTCCGAACACCATGATCCGGTGCGCGGGGCCAGCGTGGGCTGTTCCTGCGCGGGGCGCGCTGCGACGGGGCGTGTACGGGTCTGTGGCGCGGGTGTTCTGTCCTCGGGCGCGGGCTGTTTCTGCGTGGGGTGCGCCGCCCCCTGGTGTGCGTGGATGTGAGGCGGGGGCCTGTCATTGGGTGCGCCGTGATCCGATGCGCGGGGCGCGCTGTGACGGGGCGTGTACGGGTCTGTGGCGTAGGGGGTTCCGCCTCGGGGCGAGCCCTGACCCGACGCGCAGGGCGCGCCGCCCCCAGGCGTGCGCTGATCCGGTGTGCGGGGCGCGCCGCTGTCGCCCGAGCCCTGAACCGGTGCGCGGGCTGCGCTGCCATCGGATGTGCGTTGATCCGCCGCGCCCAGATCCTGCAGACCAGGCCCCCGCCACCGCGCGTCCACGGCCCCCGGGGTGGCCGGGTCGCGCCTGTTGGATGAGCCGCACCGGACGTCCGCGGGCCGGCCCCGGCCCCGGCCCCGGGGCCGTGACCGAGCCGCCGCCCCCTCCGGCCGCGACCGGCCTGCCGCCAAGCCCGCGTGGCGTCAGCAGGAACAGGCCCACCGAGACCGCGCCCGGTGCCGGGTGGTTCCGTCTCGCGTCCAGCAGGCCGCTTACGGTGCCGGACCGCTCCACCAGCAGGAGCAGCTTGGCTTCGGGGGCCGCGCCCGATGGCAGCGCGTAGCGAAGGCTCTGCACCTCACCCGGTACGGACGGCAGTCCCGTCGCAGTCACGGACAGGGCCGGCAGCCGCGTCTCGTCGGACGGGGTCGGCACCCGCAGCAGCATCTGCCCACCGGGCGTATCGATCGCGGTCACGTCAACCATCCGCAGCCCCAACACGCTTTCCCCGCACGGGAGTACCCACTTTCGGGTTTCGATCGTTGGACTTTCCGGGCGCGTCGGCCCGATGGCGTACAAGCTGGAAGTCTCCACATGGATGTTCGCCTGCCCCGCGCCCCCGGAGGAGAGCCCATGAGCACGCCGCACCCCCTCGCCTCAGGTCCCGAAGGGCCCGACGCCCTGCGGCCGTTGATCGACACCGTGCTCGACGCCCTGCGGGAGGGTGGGCGGGCCCGTGGGGGACCGCTGCCCGCGGGCGGGCCGGAGGCGGTTGCCGCGGCCGTCGCGGACGCCGTGGGGGACGTACTGCCGGACGAGGGCGACCCCGACGCGCTGCGCACCCTCGTCCGCGTTTTCGCCGAGGGTGCCGCCGACCCCGCCGACCCGCTCTGCGCGGCGCATCTGCACTGCCCGCCACTCGCCCTCGCCACCGCCGCCGACCTCGCTGCGAGCGCCCTCAACCCGTCCCTGGACTCCTGGGACCAGGCACCGGCCGCCTCAGCCCTGGAGGCCCTCGTCACCCGAGAGCTCGCCCACGAGATCGGCCTGGCCGACTCGCTCGTCACCACCGGCGGCACCGAGTCCAACCAGCTCGCCCTGCTGCTCGCCCGCGAGGCCCACGGCGGAAGCGTGCGGCTCGTGTGCGGCGCCAACGCCCATCACTCCCTGCCCCGCGCGGCCTGGTTGCTGGGCCTGCCCGACCCGGTGGTCGTCCCCGCCCCCAACGGCACCCTCGACCCCGCCGCCCTGGACGAGGTCCTCACCCGCTTCCCCCGCCCCGTGCTGGTCGCCGCCACCGCCGGCACCACCGATGCCGGTCTCATCGACCCGCTGCCCGAGATCGCCGGCCTCTGCGCCGCCCACGGGGCCCGTCTGCACATCGACGCGGCGTACGGCGGCGGACTGGTCTTCAGCGAACGGCACCGCGAGAAGCTCGCCGGGCTGGAGGCCGCCCACACCGTCACCCTCGACCTGCACAAACTCGGCTGGCAGCCGGTCGCCGCGGGCCTGCTCGCCGTCTCGCGCCCCCGCGATCTGGCCGTACTGCACCAGCACGCCGACTACCTCAACGCAGACGACGACACCGAGGCCGGCCTGCCCGACCTGCTCGGCCGGTCCCTGCGTACCTCCCGCCGCCCCGACGTCCTCAAGATCGCCGTCACCCTCAGGACCCTCGGCCGCACCGGCCTCGGCGCCCTCGTCGACCAGGTCTGCGCACGGGCAAGGGAGTTCGCGGCCCTCGTCCAGGAGCACCCCGCCTTCGAGCTCTACGACCGGCCGGTCATCAGCACCGTCCTGTTCCGGCCCGCCGGGGCCACCGACGAAGCCGTCGCCGGCGTACGGCGCACCCTGCTGCACGAGGGCCGCGCCGTCCTCGGCCGGGCCCGCCTCGACGGCCGCCTCTGGCTCAAGGCCACCCTCCTGAACCCCCACACCCGGCCGGACGAGCCGGCCGAGCTGCTGAAACTCGTGGAAGGAACCCCCACCAGATGACCCACCCCCCGGACCACGAGCCAGAAGCACCCCGTGACCTGGTCGGCATCGGCATCGGACCGTTCAACCTCTCCCTCGCCGCCCTCGCCCACCCGCTCGCCGAACTCGACGCCGTCTTCTACGAGCAGCGCCCCGGCTTCGACTGGCACCCCGGCCTGCTCATCGAGGGCGCGACCATCCAGGTTCCGTTCCTCGCCGACCTGGTGACCCTCGCCGACCCGGCCAGCCGCTGGAGCTTCCTCAACTACCTCAAGGCCCGCAACCGGCTGTTCCCCTTCTACTTCGCCGAGCGCTTCCACATCCAGCGCACCGAGTACGACTCCTACTGCCGCTGGGTCTCCGAGAACCTCCCCGGGCTGCGCTTCTCCCACCAGGTCGACGCCGTCCGCTGGAACCCCGGACGCGACGCCTTCGAGGTCGACTTCACCCGGCTCGACGCCGACGGAAACGCCGAGGCCACCGGCTGTACGTACACGAAGAACATCGTCCTCGGCGTCGGCACCGCCCCCCACGTCCCCGACCCCCTCAAGCCCCTCGTCGAGGCTCCCGGCGCGCCCGTCATCCACGCCTCCGACTACCTCGACCACCGCGAGGCCTTCCTCGCCGCCGGCCATGTCACCGTCGTCGGCTCGGGACAGTCCGGCGCCGAGGTCTTCCTCGACCTGCTGCGCCACCGCCCCGCCGGACGCGAGCGGCTGCACTGGATCGGCCGTACGGAGGCCTTCGCGCCGATGGAGTACTCCAAGCTAGGCCTGGAGCACTTCACGCCCGACTACACGCGCTACTTCCACGCCCTGGAGGAAGGCGTCCGCGACGGGCTCGTGGCCTCCCAGTGGCAGCTCCACAAGGGCATCGACGCCGACACCATCGCCGCGATCCACGACGAGCTCTACCGCCGCACCCTGCGCGGCGGCTGGCCCGACGCCGTCCTCACCCCCGGTGTCCGGGTCCGTACGGCGGGGCGCGTCGCCACCACCAAGGTCGAGCTCCATCTGGAGCACGTCCAGCAGAACAGCCGCTCCCGGCTCACCACCGACGCGGTCGTCCTCGCCACCGGCTACCGCGAGCGCCCCCTGGACCGCATCCTGGCCGGCCTCGACCCCTACCTGCGCCGCGACACCAGCGAACGCCCGCGTGTCGACGAGCGGTTCCGGCTCGTCCTCGACCGCGCGGTCACCGGCACGGCCTATGTGCAGAACGCCGAACTCCACACCCACGGCGTCGGCGCTCCCGACCTCGGCCTCGCCGCCTGGCGCAGCGCCGTCATCCTCAACTCCCTGACCGGGAAGGAACCATATCCGCTGCCCGCGCGCGCGGCGTTCACCACGTTCGGACTCGACCAGCCGGAGCGGGTCCCCGAGGCCAGGCGCGGGAAGACGCTGACCCCGCTGGTGGAGAGCCGGTAGGGGAGACGCCGGACGCGCAAGGGGCGGCGCGTACGCCGGCGGCGCCGGGGCCACGGATGACCGCCGACGCCGCCGACCCGGCCCTGCCGGACCCCTAGAACACCGGGGTTCCGTTGCGGGTGAGCTTCCAGTCCACCGACGCGAAGTCCTTCGGGTCCAGCACACCCTTCGCGCTCACCCACTCCGCGATCCGGGTCCGGATCTCCGTCGACTCCGACCACAGCTCCTTGGCCGAGGCGACGTTCGGGAACGCGCCGCCGCCGTTCGCGCGGTAGTTGTTCACCGCGAACACGAACTGCTGGGCGTCGTCCAGCGCGGCACCGTTGTAGGTGAGGTTCTTGATCCGCGAACCGGCCGCCTGGGCGATGTCGATCTCGTACTGGAAGCCCGACACGTAGTCGTAGTTGTAGTCTGGGCGGTTGTTGGCGTTCGTCAGCTTCTCGACGTCGACGGCGGCGTCGGCGGCCGTCTGGACGAAGTATTCGGCCGAGTACTCCAGGTACGCCCGGATCTGGGCGCCCGTCAGCAGCTTGGCGACCAGCGTGTTGTCGTACACGTACAGGCTCGACAGGTCCCGGATGGTCACCTTGCCGGCCGGGATCTCCGAGGTGCGGGAGAACGGCGAGGCCTGCGAGACCACCGGCAGCGCGGCGTACTCGGTGCCCGCCAGCGCCGCCTTGACCACGTCCTCCTGGACCTTGTTGATCAGGTCGATGATCGGGGCGTCCTTGTAGCGGGCGTCGACCGTGGTCAGGGTCTCGGTCGCGGACCCGACGACCTGGTTGACGTACTCGACGACCTTCGCGTGCTCGTCGGTCAGCAGCTTGGTGATCTTCGGGTCATCCGCGACCGTGTTGGAGTTGAGCACCTTCGAGGAGACGGACTCGACGGTCCACCTGCCCCTGCCGAAGACCAGCTCGATGTCGAAGACGGACAGGCGCTCGGCGAACGCCAGCGGCTCCGACAGCACGACCGTCTTGCCGGTCTTGGCGTTGGTGACCTTCAGCTCCGGGATCTCCAGATGCGCATGGCCGACGAGGATCGCGTCGATGCCGGGCACCTGCTGGGCGACCAGCGCCGCCGAGTTCTCGACGTACGGCAGCTGGTCACCGTACGACGACGTGCCGGACGAGCCGGAGTGCGCCGACACGACGACCACGTCCGCGCCCATCGCCCGCAGCTTCGGCACCCACTTCGCGGCCTGCTCCTCCAGGCCCGGGAAGGCCAGCTTGCCCTGGACGTAGGCCTTGTCCCAGATCGCGATGCCCGGGTTGGTCAGACCGAGGACGGCGACCTTGACCGGCGGGGCGCCCGGTACCTGGAACTTCTTGATGAAGTAGGGCGGGAAGGCGGGCTTCAGCGACTTCGCGTCCACGGCGTTGGCGCCGAGCAGCGGGAAGTGACACTGCTCCTCGAACTTGCGCAGCGTCTCGATGCCGTAGTTGAACTCGTGGTTGCCGAGCGCCGCGGCGTCGTAGCCGATGGCGTTCATCGCCTGCGCCATCGGGTGCACCGGACCGCCCTTGGCGGTGATCGGGTCGACCTTGGCGTAGTAGTACGTGAGCGGGGTGCCCTGGATCGTGTCGCCCGCGTCCAGCAGCAGCGTGTTGCAGCGGCCCTTCTCGGCGCGGATCTGGTTCACCAGGGTGGAGATACGGGACAGGCCCTGCGCGTTGCCGGCCTTGTCCGCGTATTCCGCGTTCTTGAAGTAGTCCCAGTTGAAGACGTGACCGTGCAGGTCGGTGGTGCCCATGACGGTCAGGGAGTAGCGCTTCGCCGCCGCCCTGGTCTCCGCAGCCTGCGCGGCCGGAGCCGCCGCCGCACCGGCGATCGCCACGCCCGCTCCGGTCGCGGCGGACTTCTTCAGGAACTTCCGACGGTTCAACGGCATGTCTGGATCTCCTAGGGGAACGGTCAACGACGCGCGTAGATTCTGGCCCGGCCAAGACCGACGGCAACAGGTCCGGGAGGTTGCGATCTGGTGACCTCATCGGTGAACTCCGTTGCCACCAAACAGCTAAGACATGACAGAGTGGGGCGTATGACCGCTCCGTACGGCACCGCCGACGCCCCCCGTATCGCCGTCCGCGGCGAGGCCCATCTCGAAGTCGCCCCCGAGATCGCCCGCATCGGGGTCACCGTCAACGCGCGGGGACGGGACCGGCGTTCCGCCCTGGACGACCTCACCCGCCGCAACGCCGCCGTCCTCGACCTCGTGAAGTCCTACGGCGAGGCCGTGGAGCGCCTGGAGACCGGCTTCTTCTCCATCACCCCGGAACTGTCCTCGCACGGCCGGAGCGAGCGCGTGCGCACCTACCACGGCCGCGTCCATGTCACCGTGGAACTCTCCGACTTCACCGCCCTCGGCGAACTCACCACGCGTCTGGCCGACTTGGAGCTGACCCGGGTCGACGGCCCGTGGTGGGCCCTGCGGCCCGACTCGCCGGTGCACCGTCAGGCCCGCCAGCAGGCGGTGCGCGAGGCGGTCCAGCGCGCCCGGGAGTACGCGGAGGCGCTCGGCACCACACTGGCCGCGCTGGTGGAGCTCGCCGACATCGGAGCGGAGAAGGCGGATCCCTACGCCCCCCAGGCCCCCGGCCGGGCCCGCTCCATGGCCTTCGCCGCGGCGGCGGAGGACACGGCGGCCCCGCTGGACCTCGAACCCCAATGCCAACACGTCTACGCCCAGGTGAACGCCCGTTTCACGATGACGCCGCCGCGCCTTTGAGAAAGAGCGGAACGCCTCTGCTCGAAAATGCCACGGCGCTCCATATGCTCATCGGAGCGCCGGTGCGCACAATTCAACACTTGTCAATGAGGCTTCACGCAAAGGTTGTTGAGTGGTCACCCCCGGCGAATTCTCTACCGACGGGTAAGGCCTAGGCTCGATTCATGCGCCGAGCAAAGATCGTTTGTACTCTGGGGCCCGCCACCGACTCGTACGACCAGATCAAGGCACTGGTCGAGGCCGGAATGGACGTCGCCCGATTCAATCTCAGCCACGGCAGCTACGCCGAGCACGAGGAGCGTTACCAGCGCGTGCGAAAGGCGGCCGACGAGTCGGGCCGCAGCGTCGGAGTCCTCGCGGACCTTCAGGGTCCGAAGATCCGGCTCGGCCGATTCGCCGAAGGACCCGTACTCCTTGAACGCGGCGACTCCTTCGTCATCACCGTGGAACCGGGCGCCGAGGGAGACCGCAACCAGTGCGGCACCACCTACTCCGGGCTCGCCGCCGACGTCACTCCGGGTGAGCGCGTCCTCGTCGACGACGGCAAGGTCTGCCTCGAAGTCACCTCCGTCGACGGCCCGCGCGTGCACACCGTCGTGGTCGAGGGCGGCATGGTCTCCGACCACAAGGGCCTGAACCTGCCCGGCGTCGCCGTCTCCGTCCCGGCGCTCTCCGAGAAGGACGAGGCCGACCTCCGCTGGGCGCTGCGCACCGGCTGCGACGTCATCGCGCTGTCCTTCGTCCGCAGCGGCAAGGACGTCGAGGACGTCCACCGCATCATGGACGAGGAGGGCCGCCGCCTGCCGGTGATCGCCAAGGTGGAGAAGCCGCAGGCGGTCGAGGCGATCGACGACATCGTCGCCGCCTTCGACGGCCTCATGGTGGCCCGCGGCGATCTGGGCGTGGAGATGCCTCTGGAGCAGGTCCCGATCGTCCAGAAGCGCGCCATCAAGCTGGCCAAGCGCAATGCCAAGCCGGTCATCGTGGCGACGCAGATGCTCGACTCCATGATCGACAACTCGCGCCCGACCCGCGCGGAGGCCTCCGACGTCGCCAACGCGGTCATCGACGGCACGGACGCGGTGATGCTGTCCGGCGAGACGAGCGTCGGCAAGTACGCCGTGGAGACGGTGCGCACCATGGCCCGTATCGTCGAGGCGGCCGAGGAGGACATCCTGGCCAAGGGCCTTTCGCCGCTGACCGAGCGGAACAAGCCCCGTACCCAGGGCGGCGCGGTCGCCCGGGCCGCGGCCGAGATGGGCGACTTCCTCAGCGCGAAGTTCCTGGTGGCCTTCACCGCGTCCGGCGACACCGCGCGCCGCCTCTCCCGCTACCGCTCGCCCATTCCGCTGCTGGCCTTCACCCCCGAGCAGGCCACCCGCTCACAGCTCAGCCTCACCTGGGGCGTCGAGACCTTCCTCGGCCCGCACGTCGGCTCGACGGACGCGATGGTCGACCAGGTGGACGAACTCCTCCTGAAGTACGGCCGGTGCCAGAAGGGCGACATCGTGGTCATCACGGCCGGCTCCCCGCCCGGTGTCTCCGGCTCGACCAACATGGTCCGCGTCCACCACATCGGCGAGGACGACAGCCCCAAGTAGCGGGCGGAGGGCCCCCTCGAAGGGCTGGGCCGTTTCATGCCGACACTCTGTGTCACCCATCGTGGCCGCATGCAGCAAAAAGCGGAGGATCACGCGTAACGTGATCCTCCGCTTACGGGTGCCGGGTATGGGATTCGAACCCACACGTCCTTGCGGACAGAGGTGTTTGAGACCTCCGCGTCAACCAGTTGCGCCAACCCGGCTCGGCGACCCCGGAGGAGTCTACCGGGTCACCGTTGAGAAGCGCAGCTAGGTAGGCTCTTGTCAGCAGTACCTCCGCCCTGAACGAGGAGCCCCCGTGACCCCCGAGTCGCCCCAGCCCGTAGACGCGCCCGACGACGACAAGTCGCACGTGCCTCCGCTGACGACCCGAGTCGTCATCGCCGAGGACGAGGCCCTGATCCGGCTCGACCTCAAGGAGATGCTGGAGGAGGAGGGGTACACCGTCGTCGGCGAGGCCGGTGACGGCGAGCAGGCCGTGGAGCTCGCCCGTGAGCACCAGCCGGACCTGGTCATCCTCGATGTGAAGATGCCCAAGCTGGACGGCATCTCGGCGGCGGAGAAGATCGCCGAGGAGTCCATCGCACCGGTCCTCATGCTCACCGCCTTCTCGCAGCGCGACCTCGTCGAGCGCGCCCGTGACGCCGGCGCCATGGCCTACCTGGTGAAGCCGTTCAGCAAGAGCGATGTCGTGCCGGCCATCGAGATGGCCGTCTCCCGCTTCACCGAACTGAAGCAGCTGGAGCAGGAGGTCGCCGACCTCACCCAGCGGCTGGAGACCCGCAAGCTCGTCGACCGGGCGAAGTCGGTCCTGCAGACCGAGTACGGGCTGACCGAGCCGGCGGCCTTCCGGTGGATCCAGAAGACCTCCATGGACCGCCGGATGTCCATGCAGCAGGTGGCCGAGGCCGTCATCGCGGACAGCGAGGAGAAGAAGGCCGGCAAGGGCTGAACCGCCCGGAACGTACGACGAGGCCCGCGCCCGGAGAAGGGGCGCGGGCCTCGTCGTATGCGCGCTCAGTCCTCGCCGAGGTAGGCCTTGCGCACGGACTCGTCGTGCAGCAGGTCCTGGCCGGTGCCCGACAGGACGATGTTGCCGACCTCCATGACGTGACCGTGGTCGGCCAGCGACAGGGCGGCCTGGGCGTTCTGCTCGACCAGCAGAATCGTTGTTCCCCGGGACTTCAGCTCCGCGATGGTCGCCATGATCTTCTGCATCATGATCGGGGAGAGGCCCATGGACGGCTCGTCGAGCATCAGCAGCTTCGGCTGGGACATCAGGGCCCGGCCCATCGCCAGCATCTGCTGCTCACCGCCCGAGAGGGTGCCGGCCGCCTGCTTCCTGCGCTCCCCGAGGATGGGGAACAGGTCGTAGGCGCGCTGGATGTCCTTCTCGATGCCGGGCTTGTCGTTCCGCAGGAACGCACCGAGGCGCAGGTTGTCCTCGATGGTCATACGGGGGAAGATGTGCCGCCCCTCGGGGGAGTGGGCGAGCCCCAGCGAGACCACCTGATGGGCCGGGACCTTCTTCAGCGACTTGCCGTTGAACCTGATCTGTCCGCCGACCGGCTTGAGCAGGCCGGACAGGGTGCGCAGGGTCGTGGTCTTGCCGGCACCGTTGGTGCCGATCAGGGTGACCACCTCGCCGGCGTCGACCTTGAAGGAGATGCCCTTGACGGCCTCGATCTTGCCGTAGGCGACCCGGAGGTCCTCGACTTCGAGCAGTGCGGTCATCGGTCGTTCTCCTTGCCGGGCGCGGCGTCCGTCGTGGTCTCGGCGTGCGCTTCGGCGGCCTCGACCTCGGCCACCTCCTCGTCGCCGGGAGCGTTCTCGAAGGGCTCGCCGAGATACGCGGCGACGACCCGCTCGTCGCCCTGCACGGTCGCGCTGTCGCCCTCGACGAGCTTCTCGCCCTGCACCAGGACGGCGACGCGGTCGCAGAGGTTGAAGATGAAGCGCATGTCGTGCTCGATGACGAGGACGGCGATGCCCCTGTCACGGATCGCGAAGACCAGTTCCTCGGTGGCCCGGGTCTCCTGCGGGTTCATACCCGCGGTCGGCTCGTCGAGGAGCAGCAGGCCGGGCTCGCTCGCCAGCGCCCGGGCGATCTCCAGCTTGCGCTGCTCGCCGTAGGGCAGGTTGCGGGCCAGGTGCTCGGCCTTCTTCTCCAGGCCCACGAACTCCAGGAGCTCCATGGCGCGTTCGCGGGAGGCCGCCTCGGCCTTGTGGAAGCCGGGGCCGCGCAGCAGGGCGGACCAGAGGCCCTCCTTGGTGCGGGTGTGGCGGCCGACGAGGACGTTCTCCAGGACCGTCATGTTGGCGAACAGACGGATGTTCTGGAAGGTACGGGCGATGCCGGCCGCGGTGACCTTGAAGGACTTCGGCGGCAGGACGTTGCCCTTGTAGCGGACCTCGCCCTCGGTGGGGACGTACAGGCCGGTGAGGCAGTTGAAGAAGGTCGTCTTGCCGGCGCCGTTCGGGCCGATCAGGCCGACGATCTCGCCACTGTTGACGGTGAGGTCGACATTGCGCACGGCCGTCAGGCCGCCGAAGCGCATCGTGACGCCACGGGCGTCGAGCACGACCTCGCCGGGGGCGGGGGCGCCGGGTGCGGCGTCCTTGGTGGTGGTGTCGGTAGTCATCGTGGTCAGGCCCCTGCCTTGGTGAGGACGGCGGGCGCTTCGGCCTCTTCGTGGAATTCGAGCTGGCGGCGCCGGTTCGGGATGAGGCCCTCCGGACGGAAGCGCATGAGGACCATGAGCGTGACGCCGAAGGCGAAGAGCTGGTAGTCGCCCAGGAACTGGAGCTTGGCGGGGATCAGGTAGAGCAGCGCCGCGCCGACCAGCGGTCCGGCGATGGTGCCCATGCCGCCGAGGACGACCGCGGCCAGCAGGAAGGCCGAGTTCGGCGGGACGACGTGGGCGAACTGGTACTGCTCCGGGGTCACCGTGTAGGTGACGTGGGCCTGGACGGAGCCGGCGAGGCCCGCCAGGCTGGCGCCCAGGGCGAAAGCGATGAGCTTGACCCGGAAGCCGTTGATGCCCATGGCGAGCGCCGCGGTCTCGTCCTCGCGGATGGCGATCCAGGCGCGGCCGATGCGGGAGTCGCTGCTGCGCCGGAACACCACGACCACGATGAGCGTGATGAGCAGCATCAGCAGGAAGTAGTTCGCGAACCGGCCGACGGTGGTCCCGAGGATGACGTGCTCCTGGCCGAAGTCGAAGCCGAGGATGTTCAGGTTCGGGATCGAGGAGATGCCGTTGGAGCCGTTGGTGACGTCCGGACCCGAGGTGCCGTCCATGTTGAGGACGGTGATACGGAAGATCTCACCGAAGCCGAGGGTCACGATGGCGAGGTAGTCGCCGCGCAGACGCAGGGTCGGGGCGCCGATCAGCACACCGAAGACCATGGCGACGGCCGCGCCGCACAGCGCCGAGGCCCAGAACGGCCAGTTCACGTGCAGCGGCGAGGACGGCGAACCGGAGACCAGGGCGGCGGTGTAGGCGCCGACACCGAGGAAGGCGACGTAACCGAGGTCGAGGAGGCCGGCGAGGCCGACGACGATGTTCAGGCCGAGCGCGACCGTGGCGAAGATCAGGATGTAGACGCCGATGGTCGCGTACTGGTCGTTGGACTGGGTGAAGGGGAAGGCGGCGGCGGCCGCGAAGGCGCCGGCCATGGTCACCGTGCGGTGCCGTGCGGTGATCGCCGAGACCCGGGCCACGAGCCCGGCCTTGGCGATGGCGGAGAAGCTGAAACCGGCGGTGATGAGGAAGCCGATGAACAGCTGGTCGTACTCCGTGCCGATGCCGTAGGTGAAGACGATCAGGCCGACGGCCATGGCCGCCACGATGACGAGGATCTCGACGTAGCCGGGCAGGTTGCGGGCCGGCGCCGGGGTCTCGGCGGTGAAGGCCGCCTTGAAGACGTTCCAGTTCTGGCGGGACTTGTGGCGGAACGCCTCCATGCCGGTGTCGTCCGGGTCGGACGGCTCGGGGGCCGGACGCTCGAACGGCAGGGCCAGCGCGCCGAGGAGGGCGCCCAGCGTGGCACCGGCGACGACGAAGCCGCCGGCCTCCAGGTTCACCAGGCCGCCCAGCTTGGCGCTGATGGCGATGACGGTGTACCAGGCGGTGGCGAAGGTGCCGAGCGCGGACATCTTCAGGGCGGCGTCGGCGCTCCCGGGAGTCAGCCAGCCGAGGCCCTTGACGCCGTACGAGGCGAGGCCGAACAGGGTGGTCAGGATGCCGCCGATGAGGACGAGGACCTGAAGGCCGCCCGGGTAGCCGTAGACGGTGAGGTCACCGGGGAAGTCCGAGGTCCAGGTCCAGGCGAGGAACGTGGAGACGATCGTCAGGGCACCGCCACCGGTGGCGAGGGCCCGCCCGAGGGAGGCCGGGAGGCCGATCAGTCCGGACTGAGCGGCCGCGGGGGCGCTCGGGGTTTCTGCTGCGGTCTGTGTGGTCATCGGTGTCACGCCCTGTCCGCGACGCGCTCGCCGAGCAGACCCTGGGGCCTGAACAACAGCACGAGGATGAGGAGTACGAACGCCCAGACGTCTGCCCAGGACTGGCTGCCGAACTTGTCCATGCCGGGGATGTCCGAGATGTACGCGGTGGACAGGGCCTCGGCGATACCGAGGACGATGCCGCCGAGCATGGCGCCGTAGATGTTGCCGATGCCGCCGAGGACGGCCGCGGTGAAGGCCTTCAGACCGAGGATGAAGCCCATGCGGAAGTCGATCTGGCCGTACTTGAAGCCGTAGGCGACGGATCCGACGGCGGCGAAGGTGGCACCGAGGGCGAACGCGACCACGATGATGCGGTCGGTGTTGACGCCCATCAGCTTCGCGGTGTCCGGGTCCTGGGCGGTGGCCTGCATACCGCGCCCGGTACGGGTGCGCATCACGAAGTAGGCCAGGAACGCCATGCTGATCGGGGCCGCGATGAGCAGGAAGATGTCGCCGCTCTGGATGGTGACGTTGCCGATGTCGAAGGGGCCGCCCGGCAGGCTGGGGAAGGTGCGGGCGGACTTCGCCTCGGGGTACCACGCCCACACCGCCTGCTGCAGGGCCAGGGAGAGGCCGATCGCGGTGATCAGGGGGGCGAGGCGGGGCGCGCTGCGCAGGGGGCGGTAGGCGAACCGTTCCGCTCCGACGGCGATCGTGACGGCGACCAGGATGGCGCCGATGAGCATCAGCGGCAGGGCCAGCCACATGTTGGTGCCGTCGGGAAGGACGTACACGTAGACCGTGAGCGCACCGAAGGCGCCGGTCATGAATATCTCGCCGTGGGCGAAGTTGATGAGCTGGACAATGCCATAGACCATCGTGTAGCCGATGGCGACCAGCCCGTACATGGATCCAAGTAGCAGGCCGTTGACCAGCTGCTGCGGCAGTTCGTTCACCGCATGTCCTCCGAGACTTCGGATGTTCGACGGATGTGCCGGATGCGAGTCCGCGCGGGGCGCCAGTGGAACAGCGCCCCGCGCGGCTCGATGGTGCGGGTGTGGATCAGCTGCCGTTGTAGGTGCCGGACTCCACGGCCTTCCAGGCCCCGCCCTCGACGGAGTACACGGTGAGCTGCTTGTTGGTCGCGTCACCGTACTCGTCGAAGGAGACCTTGCCGGTCACACCGTCGAAGGAGACGTTCTGCACCGCGGCGGTGATCTTCGCGCGGGCGTCGGACGGCAGCTTGCCGCCGTTGTCGTCGACGACCTTCTTCACGGCCTCGATGATCGCCCAGGTCGAGTCGTAGGAGTAACCGCCGTAGGCGCCGTACGCCTCGCTGTAGCCGCCGGCCTTGTAGTTGGCGACGAACTCCTTGGCGGAGGCCAGGGTCTCGACCGGCGCGCCGACCGAGGTGGCGAGGTCGCCGGTGCCGGAGGTGCCCGCCAGCTTGATGAAGTCGTCGGCGTAGATGCCGTCGCCGCCGGCCACCGGGATCTTGGCACCGGCCGACTTGATCTGCTTGCTGAGCGGACCGGCCTGCGGGTACTCGCCGCCGTAGTAGACCACGTCGGCCCCGGAGTTCTTCACCTTGGTCGCGACCGCGGAGAAGTCCTTGGTGTCGGGGTTGATGTGCTCGGTGCCGGCCACCTTGCCGCCGAGCTTCTTGAACTCGGAGGTGAACGTGGCGGCGAGGCCGGCGCCGTAGGTCTTCTTGTCGTCGATGACGAAGACCTTGGTCTTCTTGGCCTTGTTGTAGATGTACTGGGCGGCGAACGGGCCCTGGATGGCGTCCGTGGTCGCGGTGCGGAAGTACGACTTGTACGGCCGCGTCTTCGTCTTCTGCCAGTTGTCGCCCTGGGTCAGGGCCGGGTTGGTGTTGGCCGGCGAGACCTCGACGAGCTTGGCGTCGTCGAAGACCTTCTGCATCGACTGGGCCACGGAGGAGTTCAGCGGGCCGACGACGCCGAGGACGTCGTTCTCGCTGACGAACTTCGAGGCGTTCGACTGGCCCGAGGAGGGCTGCGCCTGGTCGTCGAGGGCCTCGACCTTGAAGGTCACGCCCTTGACGAAGTTCTTCTTGTTGGCCTGCTTGGCCGCGAGGTCCGCCGAATTCTTGATGCCCAGGCCGAGCGCGGACAGGTCGCCGGTCAGCGGGGCGTCGACGCCGATGACCACCGTGGTGCCACCGTTGCCGGAGTCCGAGCCCTTGTCGCCGCTGTCGCGTGAGCCGCAGGCGGTGAGGGTGAGTGCTCCCGCCGCCAGTGCGGCGGTGATGGCGATGAGCGAACGTTGACGCACGATCAGTCCTTTCCCCTGGCACGACCGCCTCCCCGTGGAAGCGGCCGAGTCGCCCGCAGAGTCGAACTGAGAAATCCGACGGCGTGGTGACTGGCGGTGACTCTAAGCGCGGGTGGGGAACGTCGAGGAGGGTCTGACGAATGCTGTGACGCTCTTGTTATGACACGAGGTAACGCACAGCGGTACACGGTGGGGGGAACAGCGAAATTCAGGCCGATTCGCCCCGTCCACATTGTGAGAACTCGCAGGACTCACCCCCCTGCGTTCAGGCGTCTCAGGGGTTTTGGTGATTACCTGGAATTGTTGCCGCAGGCGACCTGAACGGCCTCTGACAGGTGCTGGGCGTACCGGGAGCCAAGGATGAAACTCTGGACCTGTATTGCGCGCGTATTACGTAGAGTTACTTCCAGGAAAGGCAGTCCCGCGTCCTTCGGAACCTTTCCGCATTCGGTCACATGCATGGTTATCGTGATCTTGCGGGTGTGGCCCGCTTTTGTACCGAAGGGGGCGCGCGGCGTCTCGGTCAGTGAGAGCCCGGCGTACGGCTGGGTGACCCGGGTCACGGTCACCGGCGGCCCGGACAGGACGCTCAGGGACACCGCGAAGCTGAAGCTGCGGGGCGGGGCGCCGGGCGGGGTGGGCCGGCCGTCGAGGAAGGCCATTTCCACCACCTGCGCGGGGTACGGCGGCTCGGGCGGGGGCGGTTGCCGCGGCCGGGTCGCGTAGAGGTAGCCGCCGCCCGCGAGGAGGGCGGCGGCCGCGGCGAGGGCCAGGGCGGCCCGGCGGTGGCGGGCGTACAGCGGCGCGAGACGTGCGCGCGTGCGGCCGGGGGGCCGGACGGCCTCCGCCTCATGCGTGTCCCACGCGCGCGTGCCCTCCCCCGGCTCGACCGGGCCGACGCCGCTCATCGCCACGGACCTCCGCTCGGGGTTCCGGCGCGGTACCGCTCGGCACAGGCCGCGCGCGCCCGACGGTCGATCAATTCGTCGGCGGCCTCGGCCCCTTGACGCCGTTTCGCGGCTCGCGCGGCATCCACGACGTCCCGCAGGATCTCGTACTGCCCGTTGGACAGTCCCATCGACTGGTAGTCGCCGTAGGTGCCGCTGTCGAGCGCCTTGCGCGACCAGTGCGCGACGATCGTGGCGCACAGCTCGGCGTCGGAGGTCGCCGACGCCGAGACGGAGCGGGAAGTGCCCCCGGGGCGACCGGAATCGTCGGCCGAGGCTCCGGACCCGTCGCACCCGGTCGCCAACACGCCTGCCAGCAGCGCCAGTCCGAGCCCCAGTGTGGTCGCCCCCGTGCGGGGGACTCCTCGCCGTTCCATGTGCCGACGCTAAAGGGACGGACGGCGGGGAGCAACGGCGCTGCGGGCCTCTTCGGGTCCGGTTTCAGCCCTGGGGGGTCTGGGCGTGGGCCTCGTCGCCTGCCTTCACGTCCCGGAGCAGACAGGTCAGCCGGGCACTGCACACCCGGCGCTCCTGCTCGTCGCTGATCACGATCTCGTACGTCGCCGTCGACCGCCCCCGGTGCACGGGCGTGGCCACGCCGGTGACCAGCCCGGAGCGCACCCCGCGGTGATGGGTGCAGTTGAGGTCCACACCGACCGCGATCTTGGAGCTGCCGCCGTGCAGCATCGCGCCCACCGAGCCCAGGGTCTCCGCCAGCACGGCGGACGCGCCGCCGTGCAGCAGCCCGTACGGCTGGGTGTTCCCCTCCACCGGCATGGTGGCGACGACCCGCTCCGCCGACGCCTCGACGATCTGCACGCCCATCCGCGTCCCGAGGTGCCCCGCGGAGAACAGCGCCGGCAGGTCGACCCCGAGCGCGGCGTACTCGTCGATGACCTCCTGCGGGAACTTCACCTGCTGCTGCTCACCCATGGGACCCGGCTCCGTTCGTCGTGATCAGCGGTTCTGATCGGTCGCTCCAGTCGACTGAGCAAACGCTCAGTCGGTCGCCGATTGTTCCAGACGCACCACCACGGACTTGCTGGCCGGGGTGTTGCTGGTGTCCGCGGTGGCGTCCAGCGGCACCAGCACATTGGTCTCCGGGTAGTACGCCGCCGCACATCCGCGTGCCGTCGGGTAGTGCACGACCCGGAAGCCGGGTGCCCGCCGCTCCACGCCGTCCTGCCACTCGCTCACCAGGTCCACGTACGACCCGTCCGCGACCTTGAGCTCCCGGGCGTCCTCGGGGTTCACCAGCACCACCCGGCGGCCGTTGCGGATGCCCCGGTAACGGTCGTCGAGACCGTAGATCGTGGTGTTGTACTGGTCGTGCGAGCGCAGCGTCTGGAGCAGCAGCCGGCCCTCGGGCAGCCCGGGGAACTCGACCGGCGCCGCCGTGAAGTTCGCCTTGCCGGTGGCCGTCGGGAAACGGCGTTCGTCGCGCGGGGCGTGCGGCAGCGCGAAGCCGCCGGGCCGGGCCACGCGCGCGTTGAAGTCCTGGAAGCCGGGGATCACCCGCGCGATGCGGTCACGGATCGTCGCGTAGTCCTTCTCGAACTCCTCCCACGGCACCACGCTGGCCTCGCCGAGCACCCGGCGCGCGAGACGGCAGACGATGGCCGGCTCGGACAGCAGCCGGGCACCGGCCGGCTCCAGGCGGCCGCGCGAGGCGTGCACCATGCCCATGGAGTCCTCGACGGTCACGAACTGCTCGCCGGAGTCCTGCAGATCCCGCTCGGTGCGGCCGAGGGTGGGCAGGATCAGCGCACGCGCGCCCGTGACCACGTGCGAGCGGTTCAGCTTGGTCGACACGTGCACGGTCAGCCGCGCGCGCCGCATGGCCGCCTCGGTGACCTCCGTGTCGGGGGACGCGGCGACGAAGTTGCCGCCCATCGCGAAGAACACCTTCGCCTCGCCGTCGCGCAGCGCGCGGATGGCCCGTACGACGTCGAAGCCGTGCTCGCGCGGCGGCGCGAAGCCGAACTCCTTCTCCAGGGCGTCCAGGAAGGCAGGGGCGGGCCGCTCGAAGATGCCCATGGTGCGGTCGCCCTGCACGTTCGAGTGACCGCGCACCGGGCACACGCCCGCGCCCGGACGGCCGATGTTGCCGCGCAGGAGAAGGAAGTTCACGACCTCGCGGATGGTCGGTACCGAGTGCTTGTGCTGCGTGAGACCCATGGCCCAGCAGACGATGGTGCGCCGCGAGGCGAGCACCATCCGCAGCGTTTCGTCGATCTCCGCGCGCGTGAGTCCGGTCGCCGCGAGCGTCTCGTCCCAGTCCGCGGCACGGGCGGCCTCGGCGAACTCCTCGTATCCGTGCGTGTGTTCGCGCACGAAGTCCTCGTCGACCGCGCCGTCCGTCTCGAGGATCAGCTTGTTGAGGAGGCGGAAGAGGGCCTGGTCGCCGCCGATGCGGATCTGCAGGAAGAGATCGGTCAGCGCGGCGCCCTTGAGCATGCCCTGCGGGGTCTGCGGGTTCTTGAAGCGCTCCAGGCCCGCCTCGGGCAGCGGGTTGACACTGATGATCTTCGCGCCGTTGGCCTTGGCCTTCTCCAGGGCGGCGAGCATGCGCGGATGGTTGGTGCCGGGGTTCTGCCCCGCGACGACGATCAGGTCCGCCTTGTAGAGGTCGTCGAGCAGGACGCTGCCCTTGCCGATGCCGATCGTCTCGTTCAGCGCCGAGCCGGACGACTCGTGGCACATGTTCGAGCAGTCCGGCAGGTTGTTCGTGCCCAGCTCGCGCGCGAACAGCTGATAGAGGAAGGCGGCCTCGTTGCTCGTACGCCCCGAGGTGTAGAAGACGGCCTCGTCGGGGGAGGCGAGGCCGGCGATCTCCTCGGCGACGATGTCGAAGGCGCGCTCCCAGGAGACCGGCTCGTAGCGCTCGCCCCCTTCGGGGAGATACATGGGGTGGGTGAGGCGGCCCTGCTGGCCCAGCCAGTAGCCGCTGCGGGTCGCCAGATCCGCCACGGTGTGCGCGGCGAAGAACTCCGGGGTGACCCGGCGCAGTGTGGCCTCCTCGGCCACCGCCTTCGCGCCGTTCTCGCAGAACTCCGCCTTGTGCCGGTGGTCCGGCTCCGGCCAGGCACAGCCCGGGCAGTCGAAGCCGTTCTTCTGGTTGACGCTCAGCAGCGTCAGCATGGTGCGCTTCACGCCCATCTGCTGCTGGGCGATGCGCAGCGTGTGCCCGATCGCCGGGAGGCCGGCCGCCGCGTGCTTGGGCTCGGCGACCTGCGGCGCGTCCTGAACCGGGTCACCCTGGGGTGGCTTCGTTGCCATGGCTGCGCTCTCCTTCACCGGCACCCGTGAACTACGTCTTTGATCCTCGCACGCACCTCCGACAGGCAAGGCGGCCGGGGTTTGCGGAGGACACGGGCAATGGTTGCGTATGAAGCAATGGTTGCGGAAGAGGCAACGATGTGAGGTGTGGGTGCCGGCCGGCCGCCGGGGCACGCACGGGTGGGGTCCGGCTGTCAGTGGCACGTGGCAGGATCGGGGGCGTGGCAGAGACAGCATCGAAGAAGACCGACAGCACCCCCGGCGGAGCCCGCCCGCGGCTGATGCTCATGGACGGGCACTCCCTGGCCTACCGCGCGTTCTTCGCGCTGCCCGCGGAGAACTTCACGACCGCGACGGGCCAGCCGACGAACGCGATCTACGGCTTCGCGTCGATGCTGGCCAACACGCTCCGCGACGAGGCGCCCACGCACTTCGCGGTGGCCTTCGACGTCTCCCGCAAGACGTGGCGCTCGGAGGAGTTCACCGAGTACAAGGCCAACCGCTCCAAGACCCCGGACGAGTTCAAGGGCCAGGTCGAGCTGATCGGCGAGCTCCTCGACGCGATGCACGCCGAGCGCTTCGCCGTCGAGGGGTTCGAGGCGGACGACGTCATCGCCACGCTCGCCACCCAGGCCGAGGCCGAGGGCTTCGAGGTGCTGATCGTCACCGGCGACCGCGACTCCTTCCAGCTGGTCACCGAGCACACGACGGTGCTGTATCCGACGAAGGGCGTCTCGGAGCTGACCCGGTTCACCCCGGAGAAGGTTTTCGAGAAGTACGGCTTGACGCCCGCCCAGTACCCCGACTTCGCGGCGCTGCGCGGCGACCCGTCCGACAACCTCCCGGGCATCCCCGGTGTCGGCGAGAAGACGGCCGCGAAGTGGATCAACCAGTTCGGTTCCTTCGCCGAGCTGGTGGAGCGCGTCGAGGAGGTCAAGGGCAAGGCCGGGCAGAACCTCCGCGACCACCTGGAGGCGGTCAAGCTCAACCGCCGGCTCACCGAGCTGGAGCGCGCGGTGGAGCTGCCCAAGGCGGTCACCGACCTGGCGCGGGCCCCGTACGACCGCAAGACGGTCGCGATGGTCCTGGACACCCTGGAGATCAGGAACCCCTCCCTGCGCGAGCGCCTCTTCGCCGTCGACCCCGGTGCCGAGGAGGCCGAGACCACCCCCGTCGCCGCCGAGGGCGTGGAACTGGACGGCACCGTGCTCGGCACCGGCGAGCTGGCCCCGTGGCTCGCCGGGCACGGCACGCAGACCCTCGGAGTCGCCACGGTCGACGCCTGGGCGCTGGGCGCCGGCTCGGTCTCCGAGATCGCGCTCGCCGCGGCCGACGGCGCGGCCGCCTGGTTCGACCCGTCCGAGCTGGACGAGGCCGACGAGAACGCGTTCGCCGGCTGGCTGGCCGACGCGGCGAAGCCCAAGGTCTTCCACAACGCCAAGGGCGCCATGCGGGTCCTCGCCGAGCACGGCTGGAGTGTCGCGGGCGTCACCATGGACACCGCGCTCGCCGCCTACCTGGTCAAGCCGGGCCGCCGCTCCTTCGACCTGGACGCGCTGTCCCTGGAATACCTGCACCGCGAGCTGGCCCCCGCCGCCGCGGCCGACGGCCAGCTGGCGTTCGGCGTGGACGACGGCGCCGAGGCCGAGGCCCTGATGATCCAGGCCCGCGCGATCCTCGACCTGGGCGAGGCCTTCGAGGGCAAGCTCCAGGAGGTCGGCGCGGCGGACCTGCTGCGCGACATGGAGCTGCCCACCTCCGCCCTGCTCGCCCGGATGGAGCGGCACGGCATCGCGGCCGACCGGGCCCACCTGGAGGCCATGGAGCAGACCTTCGCGGGCGCGGTGCAACAGGCCGTGAAGGAGGCGCACGCCGCGGCCGGGCACGAGTTCAACCTGGGGTCGCCCAAGCAGCTCCAGGAGGTCCTCTTCGGCGAGCTGGCCCTGCCCAGGACAAAGAAGACCAAGACCGGCTACACCACCGACGCCGACGCCCTGGCCTGGCTCGCCACCCAGACCGACAACGAACTGCCAGTGATCATGCTCCGCCACCGTGAGCAGGCGAAGCTGCGCGTCACGGTCGAGGGCCTGATCAAGACCGTCGCCGCCGACGGCCGTATCCACACCACCTTCAACCAGACGGTGGCGGCGACCGGCCGGCTCTCCTCCACCGACCCCAACCTGCAGAACATCCCGGTCCGCACGGACGAGGGCCGGGCGATCCGCCGCGGCTTCGTGGTCGGCGAGGGCTTCGAGTCCCTCATGACCGCGGACTACAGCCAGATCGAACTGCGGGTGATGGCCCATCTCTCCGAGGACGAGGGCCTGATCGAGGCGTTCACCTCCGGGGAGGACCTGCACAACACGGTCGCCTCCCAGGTCTTCTCGGTCGAGCGCTCCGCCGTCGACGCGGAGATGCGCCGCAAGATCAAGGCGATGTCCTACGGCTTGGCGTACGGTCTGTCGGCCTTCGGTCTGTCCCAGCAGCTGAACATCGAGGCGGGCGAGGCCCGCGCCCTGATGGACACGTACTTCGAGCGGTTCGGCGGTGTGCGGGACTATCTGCGGCGGGCGGTCGACGAGGCCCGGGCCACCGGCTACACGGCGACGCTCTTCGGGCGCCGGCGCTACCTCCCCGACCTCAACAGCGACAACCGCCAGCGTCGCGAGGCGGCGGAGCGGATGGCCCTCAACGCGCCCATCCAGGGCACGGCCGCGGACATCGTCAAGATCGCCATGCTCCACGTCGACCGGGCCCTGCGGGAGGCGGACCTCAAGTCCCGCATGCTCCTCCAGGTGCACGACGAAATCGTCCTGGAGATCGCCCCCGGGGAGCGCGCGGCCACGGAGGAGATCGTCCGCCGTGAGATGGCGGGCGCGGTCCACCTGAGGGCACCCCTGGACGTGTCGGTGGGCGTGGGACCGGACTGGGAGTCCGCCGCGCACTAGCCTCCGGCGGCTCAGGCTCAGGCTCAGGCTCAGGCTCAGGCTCCGGATCCAGCTCAGACTCCGGCTCCGGCTCGGCGGAGGGGGCGCCCACCTCGGGGACGCCCCCTCCGCACAAGCACCCGCACCACCCCGGCCCGGGCCCCGCGAGGCCCGTCACTCACGTGGCCCCCGTCAATGCGCCCCCGGCCCTCCCGGCGGTGAGGATGCGGGCATGGGTATACGCATGCTCCACCGCCGGACGGCCCTGGCACGGACCACGGCACAGGCGGACGCCGTCGCGCCCCCGTCCATGCCGCCCTCGCGGATCCCGGCCATCGCGGCCGACGCAAGCACCGCCCGCATCCACACCGACCTGAGGACAGCCGCGCGCAGGACCGCGGCAGCCCTCGGACACCGGCTCACCACCAGGGCCTCCAGAGCGGCCCGGCCACTGGCCTGGCGCCAGTGGGCCGACCTCGGCCGCGGCTACCTCGCGCTGCTTCTCACCCTGCTCCCGAGGCCACGCCCGCCCCGCACGATCACCGTCTTCGTCGCGCCCCTCACCGAGCGACCGGACGGCTCGGCTCGGCACGCTCCCCGCCGGGAACGGCGGCAACCCGGACCGGGCGCCACACCCTGACGCCGGCGGCGTACACCAGCAGCCCCAGCACCAGCCCGGCGCCCGCCCCGAAGCACACCGTCGGCACCACCTCCCAGGGCTTGGCCGAGCCCCCGCCGCGGTACTCCCACCAGCCCGCCACACGCTGCGCCGCCCCGGCCACGGCGCAGCCACCGATCACGGCCCCGGCCCACCACCGGTCCCGTACCGACAACGGCGGCACCCCCACCGGCTCGCCCGAGGGCGCCCGCCGTACCGCATACGCCAGGAACACCGCGATCACGACCGCGGCCACCGCCGAGCCGCCGTACTGCAGGTACCAGTACAGCGGTGTGCCCGCCAGTTCCCGGCCCAGGACCGGGAACAGCCGCATGCCCCACCGGTCGAGATGCGTGAACGCGTCCCACACGACGTGGGTCAGCGCGCCGAGCGCCGCGGAGACGTACCACCACGCCACCGAAGCGGGCCGCACGCGCGCGCGTGGCGCCCCGCAGCGCAGCAGCGCCGCCACCCGCCCCTGCCGGGCCCGCGGCGCCAGCGCCACCAGTGGTTCCCGCACCAGCAGCCACAGCCCCACCAGCGCCCAGGCGATGAGCACGTCGACGGTGAAGACACCGGCGAACGAGTGCGTGACGTCCCCGAACTCCATCGCACCCGACAGGACACTGGCCGCGTAATAGGTCATGTCGGGAGAGAAGGAGCCCGCGACGAGCACCGCGGGCACGAGCCGCCCCCGGCCTGATCCGTCCCCGCGCACCGCGGGCAGGACCGCGGCCGCATGGCTGAGAGTGAACGGCAACGGGTCCCCCTGGAGCGGTTGTCGGCCGGCCCGAGACCGGTGATCACATCCGTCAAGTATGGGTGATGGCAACCCACGACAAGGGCACATGGACAGTGGGTGAAATCCGGACACCATCGGGTGCCTCCGCAAAGGAAGTTGTCGTAGGGTCACCTGGGTTGCGCTACCGGGGAGCAGGCGCGAAAGCGCCACCGCATCGCAGCGCACGCATCGAATGGCGCAACGGGGCAACCAGAGCACCGGGTCAACCGTCACAACAGGGCGAGCAGACAGACAGAGACGGGCGCTCGGGCGTCCACGGGAGGGGTTCACGCCATGACGGCGCATTTCGGCAGGCGGCTGTACAAGGGGGCGGCGACGACCGCCGTGGCCGCGGCAGCGGTCGCGGCCCTCTCCGCGTCCCAGGCTCCGGGTGTCACGTCCGACGACCACGGCAGACAGTCCGCCGCCGGCGCCACCAGCCCGGCGCCCGAGGCGGAGGCCGACGGCAGTGCCAACGCCACCGGCAACTCGCCGTACTACACGGACCTTCCGCCGCTCAACAGCCCGAACCCCAGCCCCTCGTCGACCATAGGCACCCCCGTCTCCCAGGGGGAGGCCGAGTCGGGCATCCCCGCGACCGTCCTCGACGCCTACAAGAAGGCCGCGGCGGAGCTGCGGAGCTCGAAGCCGGGCTGCAACCTGCCCTGGCAACTCCTCGCCGCCATCGGCAAGGTCGAGTCGGGCCAGGCCCGCGGCGGCCGTGTCGACGCGAACGGCACCACCCTCGGCCGGATCCTCGGCCCGGAGCTCGACGGCAACGGCTTCGCGCTCATCAAGGACACCGACAACGGCCAGTACGACGGCAACAGCGAGTACGACCAGGCCGTCGGCCCCATGCAGTTCATCCCGTCGACCTGGGCCTGGGCGGGCCGCGACGGCAACGACGACGGCGTCAAGGACCCCAACAACGTCTACGACGCGGCACTCGCGGCCGGCCACTACCTGTGCCGCAACGGCTGGGACCTGTCCGCCCAGGCGGACATGAACCGCGCGATCCTCAGCTACAACAACTCGCAGGACTACCTCAACACGGTTCTGTCGTGGTTCGAGTACTACCGCAAGGGCACCCACTCCGTCCCCGACGGCACCGGAACCGTGCCCTCGGGCCGCAGCGACGACCGCACCGGGAAGAACGCGAAGCCGGGCAAGGAGAGGACGCCGACCCCCGGCAAGCCGCGCGACACGAACCCGAGCCCCGACCCGTCCAAGCCGCCGCAGACGCCGCAGACCCCCACCGACACGGTGGACCACCTGGAGGACGCGGGCACCGCCAAGCTCACCGCGATGGCCGGGCACGCGTTCACCAAGAAGATCAGCACGCGCGCGGAGACCAAGGCGGGCAAGGCCGTCGGCAAGGTCAGGATCCGGTTCACCATCGTCGGGGACACGGACACCACCTTCACCGGCGGCGAGAGCGTCGCCATGGTCATCACCGACAGCAAGGGCGTGGCCGTCGCGCCCGCGCTCCAGGCGGGCGAGAAGACCGGCGACTTCACCGTCCGTGCCACCATCGTGGGCCGCTCGGTCGCCGCCCCCGACTACAAGGCCACGGTCACCCCGCATGCCGCCGACACCCTCGCCCGGACCAACGACACCGCGCTGACCTGCACCCCGGGCGGCGAGTTCGCCGACCAGGTCGAGGTGAAGGCCACGTACAAGGGCGCCGTCGCGGACAAGGTCGCGGCCACCGCGACCCTCGTCAAGTCGGCGGACGACGCGACCGAGAACGACAAGGGCCCCTACTTCAAGGACGCCGACGGTAAGGCCGTGCGCACCCTCACGGACCTCAAGACGGACGCGAACGGCCTGATCAAGCTGCCGAAGCTGTACGCGGACGACGCCACCGGCACCTTCCTGCTCCGCATCACCACCACCGGTGGCGCCACGCTGACCGTCGAACTGACGGTCGCCGCGGCCGACCCGTCGCCCAGCCCGTCGCCCAGCACCTCCGCGAGCCCGTCCGCCAGTCCTTCGGCGTAAGGCCCGGCCGGCTCCACAGGGCGTCCCTCCGCTCCGGCGGAGGGGCGCCCTCGTCCGTGTGCGCAACGTGTTCTCATCTCGCCCGCCCGTTGCTACGGTGCCGGACCTGACGACCTATCAGGAACCGTCCGTCGGGAGGACCCGCATGCGCGCCCTGATCGCCGCCGCGACCGGTCTCGCCCTCGCGCTCGCCCTGGTCCTCGCGATCACCGCCATGGGGGCGCCCACGGGAAAGACATCCCCGAAGCCACTGCTCACGACGGTGCCCGCACACCCGTAACCACCCGTCCGGGAGGGAGGCCGAGATGCGCCGCACGACCAGTCTGATCCTGCTCGCCCTCGCCGTGTTCTTCACGGCGCTGTCCCCGCTGCTGCGCTGGTACGCCTTCCCGCGCCTGGCCAAGATCCCCGCGAACCAGTACCAGGACATGGTCCTGGAGGCGAAGGACGCCACGCTCCTCGACTACGGCACGATGCGGGCGAAGCAGGTCCCCGAGGTCACCATCGTGCAGACCCTCAAGGGCAACGTGGACGCCTCCGACCGCATCGAGAAGACGGCGGGGAAGGACGTGGTCGTCTGGGACGGCCTGTCCTATGTCCAGGGCCCCGACGGCAAGATGGTCTCCCGCATCCCCGAGCGCTACATCTTCGACGCCCACTCCCAGGAACCCGTCCACGCCACCGGCGAGACGGTCGACGGCGACCCGGTCAAACGGGAGGGCATCGAGTTCAAGTGGCCCTTCCTCACCGAGAAACGGGACTACGAGTACTTCGACGCGCAGACCCGCACCACCAACCCCATCCACTACAAGGGCACCCGGACCTTCCGCGGCGTGCACGTCTACTACTTCGAGCAGACCATTCCCTGGACCAAGGTGCCCTTCCCGAAGACCATGCCCGTGCAGGGCATCACCCCCGAGTCGGTCGCCAGGACCGGGACGACCCGCTGGTACACCACGGTCCGCAAGTTCTGGGTCGAGCCCGTGACCGGCGCCCCCGTCTACGGCGAGGAGATCCACAAGGAGGAACTGCGCGGCGGCACCCTGCTCGGCGGCCGCGACCGGGTGACGGCGTTCGCCGGTCACGTGAAGATGCGCGAGGACTACATCGAGCACACCGTGGCCCTGGTCAAGCACAACCGCACCGTCGTCCTGCTGCTCACGTCCTATCTGCCCTGGGGCTTCCTGGCCCTCGGCCTGGTGCTCCTGTCGCTCTCCCTGTACCTGGAGGCGCGCGGCCGCCGGCCGGCGGACCCGGCCCCGGCACAGGCCGCGGAACCCGAGCCGGTCAGCGCCTGAGCGGGTCAGCGCCCGAGCCGGGCGTTGGTGTGCCGGGTGGGCTCGGCGGTGGCCGGGTCCTCCGGCCACGGATGCTTCGGGTACCGGCCGCGCAGCTCGGCCCGTACGCCCTTGTAGCCGTCCCTCCAGAAGGAGGCGAGGTCGGCGGTGACGGCGGCGGGCCGCCCCGCGGGGGAGAGGAGATGCACGAGCAGCGGCACTCCGGCCACCCGCGGCGACTCGTGCAGCCCGAACAACTCCTGCAGTTTGACTGCGAGGACGGGCTGCTCGGGGTTCGCGTAGTCGATCCGGATTCTGGACCCACTGGGTACGACGATCCGCTCGGGGGCGAGTTCGTCGAGCCGGGCGGCGTCCCCGCCGGCCCACGGCAACAGCCGTCCGAGCGCCTCCCCGGCATCGATCCGCGCGAGGTCGGCCCGCCGCCGGGCCCGTCCCAGCTCGGGTTCCAGCCATTCGTCCACGCGCGCGTGGAGGGCACCGTCCGACACGTCCGGCCAGGGCTCGCCGACCCGCAGCCGCAGAAAGGCCAGCCGCTGTCGCAGTACCTCCGCCTCCGCCGACCACCGCAGCAGCCCGAACCCCTCCTGCCGCAGCCCTTCGAGAAGCGCGTCGCGTACGAGGGCCGGGTCGGCGTCCTTCAGCGGTCGCACCGCCAGCTCGACCGCCCCCAGCCGCTGCACCCGCCGCGCGACCACGTCCCCCTCCGTCCAGCGCACCTCGTTCCGCTCCTCGTACAGGGCCCGCGCCGCGAACCGCGCGAGTTCCTCGTCGACCACCGCCCCGAGCCGCACGCGCGCGTGCCCCTTGCCGAGCGGGCGGTCGGCCGCGGCGACAGCGATCCAGGGCACCTGGCGCAGCGGCGACCCGTCGGCGAGTTCGGCTCGCGTCCCGGAGAGCATCAGGTACGACCCGCCGTCGAGCCTGGCGATCCGCTCGGGAAAGGCGAGCGCGGCGACGAGCCCGGCGATCTGCTGATCGCCCGTTCCTGTGCCGGCCCGGGTGTCCACCGACTGGGGCAGACCGGTGGGCGGGTGGGAAGCCCCCTCCGAGACGACCGCCCGCAGCCGCCGAACCTCAGCGGCCCACCGCTTGGCGTAGGCGTCACCACCGCGCCGCGCGACACGCAAGGCCGACGCCAGGTCGTCCCCGTATTCCCTGGGCGCCTCTTCACTCAGCAGCGCGACGACCTCGGCACCCCCGCCGGAGGTGTCCAGCAACGCCCTCCCCAGCCGGGGGTGCAACCCCAGCCGCGCGAGCCGAACCCCCCGCTCCGTGGCCCGCCCGGCGGAGTCCACCGCCCCCACGGCCGTCAGCGCGGAGCGCGCCGCCGCCATGGCCCCGCCCGGCGGCGGGTCCAGCAGCGCCAGCCCGGAGGCGTCCGGATCCCCCCAGCAGGCGGCCTGAAGCGCGAACGCCGTCAGGTCGGCCACCTTGATCTCCGGCAACGGATAACGGGGCAGACGGGCGTCCTCGGCCTCCGCCCAGCACCGGTACACCGCACCCGGCGCCTCACGCCCGGCCCGCCCCGCGCGCTGCCGCCCCGCCGCCTGCGAGGCCCGTACCGTCGTCAGCGCGCTCAGCCCGCGCGCGTGATCGACACGTGGTTCCCGCGCCAGCCCGGAGTCCACCACCACCCGCACCCCGGGCACCGTCAGCGAGGACTCCGCCACCGACGTGGCCAGCACCACCCGGCGCCGCTCACCGGGCGCCAGCACGGCGTCCTGCACCGCCGCCGGCGCCCGCCCGTGCACCTGGAGCACCTCGACGTCGCCCAGGTCCCCCAGCTGCCCGGCCACCCGCGCGATCTCGCCCACGCCGGGCAGAAAACACAGCACGTCCCCCGGCCGCTCGGCCAGCGCCCGCCGCACCACCGACGCCACGTGGGACAGCAGCGCGGGGTCGACGCGCATCCCGTGCGGCGGCCGTACCGGGCGCACCGGCGGCGCCCACACCACCTCCACGGGATGCGACACGCCCGCGGCCTCGACCACCGGCGCCCCGCCCAGCAGCCGCGCCCAGCCCTGCGCGTCGGTGGTCGCCGACGCGGCCACCAGCCGCAGCTCCGGCCGCAGGGTCTCCCGCACGTCCCACAGGAACGCCGCCACCGTGTCCGCGTCCAGATGCCGTTCGTGGCACTCGTCGAGCACGACCACGTCGACGCCCGTCAGCTCCTGGTCCCGCTGGAGGCGCTGGAGCAGCACACCGGTCGTGACGACCTCCACGCGCGCGTGGCGCCCCACGACCCGTTCCCCGCGCACGGTGTAGCCGACGCTCTCCCCGACCTTCTCGCCCAGCAGCCACGCCATCCGCCGCGCGGCCGCCCGCGCAACGATCCGCCGCGGCTCGGCCACGACCACCCGCCGGGCCGGCCCCGCGCCCAGCAGCCCCGCCAGCGCCGGCGGCACCAGCGTCGTCTTGCCGGTGCCGGGCGGCGCGACCAGGACGGCGGTGCCGTGTCCCGCCAGGGCGTCGTCCAGGGCGGGCAGGGCACCACGTACGGGCAGAGCGTCCAGGGCGTCGTAACGGATCACGCCCCTAGTGTCGTACGGCCCCCGCAACCGCCCTCACGCGCGTGTGCCCGGCGGAATCTCAGTCCCGCTCGCACACGAAGATCGCCGTCCCGGGAATGAGGGCGCCCCGCAGCGGGGACCAGCCGCCCCACTCCGCGGTGTTCCAGGCCGGCCACTCCGGCTCCACCAGGTCCACCAGACGAAAGCCCGTGGCCACGATGTCCCGGACACGGTCGCCGATCGTCCTGTGGTGCTCTACGTAGACCGCCCGGCCCTCGTCGTCCTGTTCGACGTACGGCGTGCGGTCGAAATACGAGGCCGCCACCGACAGCCCCTCGGGCCCCGGCTCGTCCGGGAAGGCCCAGCGGACGGGATGGGTCACCGAGAACACGAAGCGGCCACCCGGGCGGAGTATCCGGTGCACCTCGCGCAGCACCAGCCGCGGGTCCGCCACGAACGGCAGCGCCCCGTAGGCCGAACACGCCAGGTCGAAGGAGGCGTCCGCGAAGGGGAGCGCACCGGCGTCGGCGCACACCAGAGGAAACGATCCGCCGATGCGCAGTGCGTGCTGGAGCTGCCGGTGGGAGAGATCAAGGGCCACCGGCCGGGCCCCCTGGTCGGCCAGCCAGCGCGAGCACTGCGCCGCGCCCGCGCCGATCTCCAGGACGTCCTTGCCCTTCAGCTCCTCCGGCGCGCCGAGCAGCTCGGCCTCCACCTCGTCGAGGCCCTCGGGGCCCCACACGAAACGGTCGTCGCCGAGGAACGTGCCGTGTTCGACCTGGTACTCGTCCGCGTTCCGGTCCCACCAGCCCCGATTGGCCCTGGAGCTCTCGGTGGTATCGGCGTCGCGCCGGGTGGCCTCGGGTTCGAACGCTTCGGGCTCTTGGATGATCGGCTCCCTCGTCGTACTCTTCCGTCCAACCCTCAGGGCCGTGTCACGGAGGAGGTTCCCTCAGGCCTGCGTGGCCTGCTGGGACGTTTCTTGTGCCGGTTATGCGGCGATCCGCCCCGGGTGTGCGCCTTCGCGCATTGACCCTGTCCGGCTGCCCCCGTATGCTACAAGTTGCGCTGCGGGCCTGCGCACCTCAGACGTAGCAGGCTGCGCTCGCATCTGTTGTATGTCCCCTCGGTTGTCGAGGCGCCATCACCAGTCTCTGGTGGGGCGCTTCCTTGGCTGTCCGGCTTCTTCAGAGCGATACGGGCTCCCGGCGTAGCAGTACCTACGACTTCAATGTCCGTACCGGAGCCCTTTCCCACATGACGAGCAGCACCGAGACCACCGCCACCACCCCGCAGGTAGCGGTCAACGACATCGGTAACGAGGAAGCCTTCCTCGCCGCGATCGACGAGACGATCAAGTACTTCAACGACGGCGACATCGTCGACGGCGTCATCGTGAAGGTCGACCGGGACGAGGTCCTGCTCGACATCGGTTACAAGACCGAAGGTGTCATCCCGAGCCGCGAGCTCTCGATCAAGCACGACGTCGACCCCAACGAGGTCGTTGCCGTCGGCGACGAGATCGAGGCCCTCGTTCTCCAGAAGGAGGACAAGGAAGGCCGCCTGATCCTCTCGAAGAAGCGTGCCCAGTACGAGCGCGCCTGGGGCACCATCGAGAAGATCAAGGAAGAGGACGGCATCGTCACCGGTACCGTCATCGAGGTCGTCAAGGGTGGTCTCATCCTCGACATCGGCCTCCGTGGCTTCCTCCCGGCCTCCCTCGTCGAGATGCGCCGCGTCCGCGACCTCCAGCCGTACGTCGGCAAGGAGCTCGAGGCCAAGATCATCGAGCTGGACAAGAACCGCAACAACGTGGTCCTGTCCCGCCGTGCCTGGCTGGAGCAGACCCAGTCCGAGGTCCGCCAGACGTTCCTCACGACCCTCCAGAAGGGTCAGGTCCGCTCCGGCGTCGTCTCCTCGATCGTCAACTTCGGTGCCTTCGTGGACCTGGGTGGCGTCGACGGTCTGGTCCACGTCTCCGAGCTGTCCTGGAAGCACATCGACCACCCGTCCGAGGTCGTCGAGGTCGGCCAGGAGGTCACCGTCGAGGTCCTCGACGTCGACATGGACCGCGAGCGCGTCTCCCTGTCGCTGAAGGCGACCCAGGAAGACCCGTGGCAGCAGTTCGCCCGCACCCACCAGATCGGCCAGGTCGTGCCCGGCAAGGTCACGAAGCTGGTTCCGTTCGGTGCGTTCGTCCGCGTCGACGAGGGCATCGAGGGTCTGGTCCACATCTCCGAGCTGGCCGAGCGCCACGTGGAGATCCCGGAGCAGGTCGTCCAGGTCAACGACGAGATCTTCGTCAAGGTCATCGACATCGACCTCGAGCGCCGTCGCATCAGCCTCTCGCTGAAGCAGGCCAACGAGGCCTTCGGTGCCGACCCGGCCACGGTCGAGTTCGACCCGACCCTGTACGGCATGGCCGCGTCCTACGACGACCAGGGCAACTACATCTACCCCGAGGGCTTCGACCCCGAGACCAACGACTGGCTCGAGGGCTACGAGACCCAGCGCGAGGCGTGGGAGCACCAGTACGCCGAGGCGCAGCAGCGCTTCGAGCAGCACCAGCAGCAGGTCATCAAGTCCCGCGAGGCCGACGCGGCTGCTGCCGCCGAGGGTGGCGAGGCCGCCGCTCCGGCCGCGACCGGCGGTTCGTACTCCTCCGAGGGCGCGGACACCTCTGGTGCCCTGGCCTCGGACGAGGCGCTTGCCGCGCTGCGCGAGAAGCTGGCCGGCGGCCAGAGCTGATCGCTGCCGCTGAGGCTTAGCCGTTGACTGCAGGGGCCGTACCTTTCGGGGTACGGCCCCTCAGTGCTGCCCGGGAGCGGGGAACCCGGCGTCCCCGTCCAGGAGTTCACGGCCACGCGCGTGACGGCCGCACGGCGCCTCGTGCCGTGGTGGACCAGTGCATGAAATCGCGGTGAGAGATGCCTGATCAGGGACGTGGGCGGGAATGCCCACGTTCCGGGCCGCGTTGTCGACTACTGACACGAGGAGGAGCGGTCACAGTGCTTGATCCGCAGGGTTTGTACGCATGGGAGCCGAAGGGGCTTGCCGTCGTCGACATGGCGCTCGCCCAGGAGTCGGCCGGACTTGTCATGCTCTACCACTTCGACGGATACATCGACGCGGGTGAGACCGGCGACCAGATCGTCGAGCGGCTCCTCGACGCTCAGCCCCACCAGGTCGTCGCCCGCTTCGACCACGACCGACTCGTGGACTACCGGGCCCGCCGCCCGCTGCTCACCTTCAAGCGGGACCGCTGGACCGAGTACGAGGAGCCCACCATCGAGGTACGGCTCGTCCAGGACACGACGGGAGCGCCCTTCCTGGTGCTCTCCGGCCCCGAGCCGGACGTGGAGTGGGAGCGCTTCGCCGCCGCCGTACGGCAGATCGTGGAGCGCCTCGGCGTACGGCTCTCCGTGAACTTCCACGGCATCCCGATGGGCGTCCCGCACACCCGCCCGGTCGGCCTCACCCCGCACGGCAACCGCACCGACCTCGTCCCGGGCCACCGCAGCCCCTTCGACGAGGCGCAGGTGCCCGGCAGCGCCGAGGCGCTGGTCGAGTACCGCCTCATGGAGTCCGGGCACGACGTTCTGGGCGTCGCCGCGCACGTCCCGCACTACATCGCCCGCTCCGCCTACCCGGACGCGGCGCTGACCGTCCTGGAGGCCATCACGGCCGCGACCGGCCTGGTCCTGCCCGGCATCGCGCACTCCCTGCGCACGGAGGCGCACCGCACGCAGACGGAGATCGACCGGCAGATCCAGGAGGGCGACGAGGAGCTCACCTCCCTCGTCCAGGGCCTTGAGCACCAGTACGACGCCGCCGCGGGCGCCGAGAGCCGCGGCAACATGCTCGCCGAGTCGGCGGACATCCCGTCGGCGGACGAGATCGGACGGGAATTCGAGAAGTTCCTGGCGGAGCGGGAGGGCGACAACTAGGCGGTGCGGCCGATGGGCGCCCTGTCAGCGGCAGGGCCTAAGCTTCCGCTCATGCTGAAAGTTGGCCTCACCGGTGGGATCGGCGCCGGCAAGAGTGAGGTGTCGCGGCTGCTCGTCGCGCACGGTGCCGTACTGATCGACGCGGACCGCATCGCACGCGAGGTCGTCGCGCCCGGAACCCCGGGCCTTGCGGCGGTCGTCGAGGCCTTCGGCAAGGAGGTGCTCGCCGCGGACGGCAGCCTGGACCGGCCCCGGCTGGGCTCCATCGTCTTCGCCGACCCGGAGAAGCTGGCCGTCCTCAACTCGATCGTGCATCCCCTGGTGGGCGTCCGCTCCCGCGAGCTGGAGAGCGCGGCGGCCGACGACGCGGTGGTGGTCCACGACGTCCCGCTCCTCGCGGAGAACGGCCTCGCGCCGCTGTACGACCTCGTGGTCGTCGTCGACGCGAGCCCCGAGACCCAGCTCGACCGGCTCGTCCGGCTGCGGGGCATGACCGATGAGGACGCACGCGCGCGCATGGCGGCGCAGGCGACGCGCGAGAAGCGCCTGGAGATCGCGGACGTCGTCATCGACAACGACGTACCGCTCGAAGCCCTGGAGCGGCGCGTGGACGAGGTGTGGAGCGAGCTGGTCCGCCGTGCGCGGGAATAGCGGCCCTCCGGCCGGGCGTTGAACGCCTCCAGCAAGGGAAGGACTTTGTCGTGCCCGAGACCAGCGGTTCGACCGGACGTACGCCGGAGACGCATGTCATCGACTTCCGTGCCGCCGAGCAACTGCTCAACGCACGGGACCCGAGGGGCGCGGTGAAGCTGCTCGACGGCGTCATCGCCGCCCATCCCGAGAACACGGCCGCGCGGCTGCTGCGTGCCCGCGCCTTCTTCGCCGCCGCCCAACTGCGGCCGGCCGAGCTGGAGTTCACCATCGTCCTGGAGCGCGAGCCGGACAACGCGTTCGCGCACTTCGCCCTCGCCCGCACCTATGAGCGGCTGGGACGCCCGGACCAGGCCAAGCGTCACTTCCGGCTGGCGGCCGCGCTGGACCCCAACCCGGAGTATCTGAAGGCCGCGCGGTTCGATTCCTGACGCCGCCGCCGGTCCGACGCCGGCCGCGGTGCCGTGCCGCCACGCGTGCGCCCGTCACGGCTGCCGGTGCTGCGGAGGCCGACGGAACGGCGGACGACTGTCCACCGGATCGTACGGCGGGACATCACGGCCCGGCTGGTAGTGCGGGCCCTGCCGCATGTGCTTGAGGATCACGGCCATGTCGACGGTGGCCACCACCCAGAGCACCCCGCAGGCGGCGGCCCAGCCGGGGCGCCCGACGAGCACGAAGACCACCGTGCCGAAGATCGCCCAGCCCAGCCCCCACACGCTCAGCCACAACCGCGCCCGCAGAGAACTGCGCGCGGTCGCCGGCTCACTGCCCGTACGCATCGGGATCACCATTCCTCCTTGCAACGTACTCTTCGAGGGGACGTTCACCAAAGGGGGAATCGCACCGTGCTGCCGGACGCCGACGACCTGCCCGAACTGCTCCTCGACCTCTGCGTCCCCCATGAGGACATCAACGAATTGGTCGGACTGCGCCGCACGGTGACCGGCGACCCGGGCGCTTTGCGGCTCCTGGAGGAGTGCGTCGAGGAGCTGGTCCGGGACCTGGGGGAGCCGGGTGGGGCACCGGGGCTGGACGAGCGGCTCGCGGCGGCTCCGGCCGGGCTGGGCCCGTACTTCGTGGTGTACATCTTCCTCGCCGGGCTTGCCCACACGCGCGCGTACCACCGCGAGCGCGGCATCCCGGCCGACGTCTGCCGGCGCACCCTCGCCGACCTGGGGCGGCACATGACGATTCACCGCAGACGGTCCGGCGCGGGCGGGCTGCACCCTCGGCAGGCGCGCTGGCTGGCCCACCACTTCCGCGGTGAGCTGTACCAGCTGGGCCGACTGCAGTTCGAGCGCGCACGGCTCGGCGAGCGTACGGCGCGGGTGATCTCGGCCGCCGGACCGGACGTGGCCCCCGGCGTGCCCTGTCTGAACCTGCACATCCCCGACTTCCACGGTCCGCTGACACCGGCCGCATGCGACCGGTCGGTGGCGCTGGCCCGGGACTTCTTCGCCCGGTACTTTCCCGAGGAAAGGCCTCGGGTCGCGGTCTGCCACTCCTGGCTGCTCGATCCGCAGCCGAAGCGGTATCTCGCCGAGGACTCCAACATCGTCCGTTTCCAGGAGCGGTTCCGGGCGGGCCGGGAGGACACGGGGCCGGCCGACGGAGATCCCGTCCAGTTCGTGTTCGGGGATCCGGACCTGCCGGTGCGGGACCTGCCGCGCCGGACGTCCGTGGAGCGGGCCGTGGGGGACCATCTGCGGGCGGGCGGCCACTGGTACATCGGGCACGGATGGTTCCCGCTGCCATGAGGAACACTCGAACGAGTGAACTACCGGCGGGCGGGAACGGGCCTGCGGAGGCGGGCCGTTGTTCGGGCATGACGGTTGAAATGCGTGAGGGGTACGAGGGAACGGGACCCGGTGCGATCACACCGGACGGCTGCGCGGTGGAGCTCTACTCACGCCTGCCGGTGCGGGACGAGCCGGACATCATCGCCGCGGCCGTGCCGCCCGGTGCGCGCATCCTGGAGCTGGGCAGCGGAGTGGGACGGATGACCCACCCCCTGCTGGAGCGCGGCTTCACGGTCACCGCGGTGGACGAGTCCGCCGAGATGCTGGAGCGCGTCCACGGGGCGCGCACGATATGCAGTCCCATCGAGAACCTCGACCTGGGCGAGACGTTCGACGCGGTGATGCTCGCGTCGTTCCTGGTGCACGCCGGGGACGTCGAGGTGCGACAAGGAATGCTGCGCACCTGCGCCCGGCACCTGGCGGCGGGAGGCTGTGTCCTCATCCAGCGGGAGGGCGAGGACTACCACACCAACCTCCCGCGGGAGCGGGTCGACCCCAGCGGCTTCACCGTGCGGATGCTGTCGTCAGAGCCGGTCGGGGACGGGGTGAACTCGGTGCGCGCGGAGTATGTGTTCCCGGACGCGGTCTGGACGCAGACGTTCCGGGCCCGGCCGCTGACCAAGGAGGAGTTCGAGGAGGCGCTGGCGGAGGCGGGGCTGGAGGTGGACGAGTATCTGACACCGGACGGGGTGTGGGTGCGGGCGGTGCGGACGGCA
Source organism: Streptomyces sp. NPDC025638 (assembly GCF_055558775.1). Classification (NCBI taxonomy): domain Bacteria; kingdom Bacillati; phylum Actinomycetota; class Actinomycetes; order Kitasatosporales; family Streptomycetaceae; genus Streptomyces; species Streptomyces sp. NPDC025638. The sequence goes on from NZ_JBVHLX010000005.1 coordinate 363,952, forward strand.
TAGGGGCGTCGGAGCGCGGGACAGCGGGCGCATTTCCCGCGGACGGCGATGAGTTCTGGGACAGGGGTCGGTCTACCTCTGTGACAGCAACCGGGACCGCTTCCCCAGGAGACACCCATGACCGGGATCATCGCTTCCGTCACTTCCGCCCCGACCGCCCTCGGCCACCGCGCCCGGATCGCCCTGCGCACGGTGCAGGTGCTGCTCGCCCTGTTCTACGCCATCGCGAGCGCACTGCCCAAGCTCATCGCGCACCCCTCGGCCGTCGAGTCCTTCGACAGGATCGGCTGGGGCAGCACGGGCATGTACACCATCGGCGCACTCGAACTGGCCGGGGCGGTCGCTCTGTTGATCCCGGTCCTGCAGTCGGTGGCGGCCATCGCGCTGAGCGCGCTCATGGTGGGCGCGTTCATCGTCCAGCTCACGGTGTTCGACGGTCAGTACGCGGCGACCCCGGTCATCCTGATGGTGCCCCTGACCCTCATCGCCTGGGCGCGACGAGGGCACAACGCGGAGCTGCTGCGGCTGGTCCGACGACGGGCATGATCCGCGCACGCGGGCGGCGACGTCCGGCGGGCCTCGGGGGCTCGGGCGGGCGTCACCGCTGTGCCAGGGCGTGCGGGCGGGATCACCGCTCCTTGGGACGGCCCCCGGGATTTGGCCGTCCCCTGGGATTTGGCCGTCCCCCGGAAGTTGGCCGTCCCCCGGGACTGCCGAAGCCGCCGGCGCCACCCGCTCCCCGAAGCCGTTCCAGCTCGCGGCGGTCGCGCTTGGTGGGGCGGCCGGTGCCGCGGTCGCGGATGCCGATGGGGGCCGTGGCCTCGCGGGGCGGGGGCGGCGGGGAGTTGTCGATGTAGCACTGGGCTGCCACGGGGGCGCCGACCCGCTTGCGGATCAGGCGCTTGACGACGACGACCCGCTCCCGGCCCTCGTGCCGCAGGCGCACCTCGTCCCCGATGCGCACGGAATAGGCGGGCTTGACGCGCTCGCCGTTCACATGGACGTGTCCGCCACGGCAGGCGGTCGCTCCCTGGGAGCGGGTCTTGACCAGACGCACGGCCCAGATCCAGCTGTCGATGCGGACGCTCCCGCCGTTGGCCGGCCCGGCGGCCTCGGCGGCGGCAATCGCGGCGGCGATCTTCGGGTCGACGGCAGTCGCGTCGGCGGCACCGGAGTTTCCGGTGGCGTCGGCGGTACTGGTAGCGGCTTCGTCCGGGGTGTGGGCAGCGTCGGTCGCCCCGGGGGTCCCGGCCACCGCGTCGGTCCGGGTTCCACCGTCGGCCCGCGGGCGAGTGTTGCCGCCGTCGCCGCCGTCGCCGCCCGTCTTCGGCACAGCCGAGCCGCGTCGCTCGGTCACCCGTACCCGGCGTGTGTCGGGCGTGCGGCCTGCCGACCGCGTCCCGGTCCCGCCGGTCTCGCGGCCATTGCTCTCGTCCGCATCCTGCAAAGCCATGTCCTCGACCTTAGCTCCAGGAGCGTCGTGAGCCGGACGCGTTTTTCGAGCGGAGGCATACGGTTGTGGCATGGACATCCGCGGCTTGCCCGACCTCGACCGGCGCCTTGCCGACTGCCGGGCGTGCCCGCGGCTGGTCGCCTGGCGGGAGGAGGTGGCGCGGACCAAGCGCGCCGCCTTCGCCGACTGGACCTACTGGGGCCGCCCGGTGCCCGGCTTCGGCCCGCCCGGTGCGCGGCTGCTGATCATCGGGCTCGCCCCGGCGGCACACGGCGGCAACCGCACCGGCCGCATGTTCACCGGCGACCGCTCCGGGGATGTGCTGTACCGGGCGTTGTACGACGTCGGACTGGCCTCGCAGCCCACGTCCGTCAGTGCCGACGACGGACTGGAGCTGTACGGCGTACGTGTCACCGCGCCCGTGCACTGCGCTCCGCCCGCCAACAAGCCAACCCCCCAGGAGCGCGACACCTGCCGGCACTGGCTGGTGCGGGAGCTGGACCTGCTGCGGTCGACGCTCAGGGCCGTCGTCGTGCTCGGCGCCTTCGGCTGGCAGGCCGCGCTGCCCGCGTTCGCCGAGGCGGGCTGGACCGTGCCCCGCCCGCGGCCCGCCTTCGCCCACGGCACCCGCGTGAGGCTCGACGGGCAGGACGGGCAGGACGGGCAGGACGGGCCGGACGGGCTGGATCTCTTCGGCTGCTTCCACGTCAGCCAGCGCAACACCTTCACCGGCCGGCTCACACCAGAGATGCTGCGGGAGGTGTTGCGCACGGCGGCGGACGCGGCGGGGCTCGGTGACCCGGTGGCCCGGAAGGCCGGGTGAGCCCGTGCGTTTGTGCGTTCGCCGATGAGGCTGTTCCCTGGGCTCCTCAGACGATGCGGGCCGCCGCGATCGGTCGCTTGTCGGGGGTGTACGACGTGCCGCTGTTGACGCTCCACCGGTAGCGGGAGAACTCGCCGGAGGCGTTGTCGGCGTAGACCATCATGTGGCCCATGCCGACGCCCTGGAGGTTGGTCACGTCGTCGACCATCCGGGTGTCGGGGTAGGGGGCGTAGCTGGCCTTGCCGTACACCCCGTGCGGATCCGATGTGCAGTCGAGGATCTCGACGGCGTACTGCGTCTCGTTGTTGACGGTCGAGTTGCCGGTGTAGACGCCCTTGACCTCGCGGACCATCACGATGTGCCCGGTGTTGACGGTCGCGGGGTCGGTGCCGGGCTCCGGCTTGTAGTCGATCGCGATCAGGTCGCCCGGCCGCAGGTCGGTGACCTTGCGGATGCGCTGGAAGCGGGGGCCCGCCGTGCCGTTGGTGAACGCCGAGCAGTAGTCGGCGGCCTCCGGGACCTTCTCCTGGAAGTACTGCAGGTAGTAGGCGTCGCTCGCCCAGCCGTAGGTGTGCTTGAGGACGGCGGTCATGAACGACGAGCAGCGGGCGCGGGCCACCCAGCTCGTGAGGTCGTCGGAGCGGCCCCAGGCGACGGTCGCGGGGGAGCCGATCAGGTAGACGTTGTTCTCCCGGGCCGTACGGCCGCTGACCAGGGCGATCTCAGCGGCGGTGAGCGCGCGGGAGTACGCCCGTACGTCGTCCACCGCGCCCTTGAACCGGTTCGCATAGGCGCCGTCCCAGCGGGCCCGCCCGATGTTGAAGCCCTGCGTCGCGGCCCACGCGAGCGTGGTGTCGGCGCTGCCCTCCAGCGTGCCGTTCACATACAGATGGATGCGCGTGCCGTCCCAGACGCCGGTCAGATGCGTCCAGTCCCCGGTCTTGGTGACCGGGGTGGTGGAGACGGCGGACACCTTGGTGCTCTGGTCCTCGCTGCGCACCTTGAACGCCCATGTCCCGGCCGTGTTGTCGTACTGGAGCAGGAAGCGGCTGGCGGAGCCGCCGTCCTGGCTGACGGCGGTGTACATGCTGGTCAGATCGGCCGGACCGGCGGGGTCGTCGGACAGGCGTACCCACGCCGAGACCGTGAACGGGGCCGTGGTGTCGAGGACGGAGCCGGTGGCCGCGTACGCACCGGAGGTGCCGTCCAGGCTCAGCTCGCCGCCGGACCGCAGTGTCGTCCAGGTCGCGCCCGGGCCGAGCGTGACGGGGTGTTCCCGTCCGCTGCGGTCGCCCGCGGAACCGTCCAGCGGCCAGTGCCCGGCGAGGCCCTCCGAGAGATACCCGGCCGCCAGTAGCCGCTGGTACTGGACCATCCGCTCGGCCTCTGCCAGATGCGGCGTCGCGACGGGGGTGAACGGGGTGTCCAACGGCGCGTCGGCCGCGGCCGTGCCCGCACCGGCCACCACTCCCGTCATCGCACCGGCACCCACCATCGCCGCTCCGCCCAACAGCCCGCGTCTGCTGATCATCGTCTCCCCCATCGTCTCTCCTCAGGGCCGCCACACATACCGGACATCCGGCTCCCGCTCCTCGTTGTCGCTGCCGTCCGTGAACTCGGCGGCGACGAAGCCGTGCCGTTCGTAGAAGCGATGGGCGGGCTTGTTGACCTGGAAGGTCCACAGCGTGAGGCCCCGCGGACGGCGCTCCTTGGCGACGGCCATGAACCGGTCGCCGAGGCCGCGCCCGCGCCAGCCCGGGTCGAGATACAGCTGGGACAGCAGGCCCTCGTCGAGCACCATCACGCCCACCATCGCGCCGCCCGCCTCGGCCACCCAGGTCTCCCGCGACGGCACGACCACGTCCCGGAAGTAGGCGCGGACCTCGTCGTCGGTGCGCGGCCGTCCGACCGTCGGCAGCGCGGCCGCGAAGGAGCGCAGCCAGACATCGGCGGCGGCGAGGGCGTCGGACTCGGCCGCCCGGCGCAGAAGGACCGTGGGTTCGCCGCTCATGAGCGCGCCTCCTCGGGGATGACGGCAGTGGCCGTGATCTCCACCAGCTGCCCGGTGTACCCGAGGCAGGCCACGCCGAGCAGGGTCGACGAGTGCGGCCCGCCGCTCAGCCCCGACGCCTCGACCACCTCCCACACCTCGGAGAGCACCGAGGGGTCACTGCTCACCACGTACACATCGGTCGTCACGACATGCGCCAAGTCGCTGCCCACGGCCTTCAGTTGCTCACCCAGATTCGCGATCACCTGCTCGGCCTGCCGCACGGGATCCCCCACACCGACCAACTCCCCCCGCGCATCGAGGGGCACGGCCCCGGCGAGGAACGCGAGCTTCGTACCGGCCTCGACTATGGACGCATGCGAGTAGGTGGGCGGCGGAAACAGACCGGATGCGGTGACGCGCCGGATCATGCGGGCTCCTGGCGTGGACGAAGGACAACCTACCGATCATCCGCAGCCCGGCTGGTGACCGCATCCGAATTTTCGATCTCCGCCTACCCGTTGAGCAGTGGATCGAGGAAGCGGCCGAGGAGTCGACCGTATCGGGGACCTCGGTCGCCGTGGGATCATCTCGCCACGTTCGGCACACGCCTATGGGGGAGGCACGTGGTGCGTGTTCGGTACGACCAGCGGGCACTGGCACTCGTCGAGGTGCGCGGGGGGCGACGGGACTGGGAGACGGCCGAGAACGAGTTCGCCCAGCGCGGTTGGCCGGTCGTCACCTCCTTCGCACGCGGTGAGGACATATCGGCGGGAGTGCTCACCGGGGACCCGGACACGCGGCTGTACTGCGTGGAAGTGCGCCTGTTCGGCGCGCGCAACAGCAGAACCGAGCGGGCAGCGGCCTGGCGGGTGGAGCGGCTGGCGAAGGCCGCCCGGATCGAGATGTACGTCAGGCGCTGTGACCTGCTGGACCCGGACCGGGAACAGTTCACCGAGTGGCGGGTCCATTCCGTGGCGCACCGTCTGCCCCTGCGCCCGCCGCCGGGACCCCGGCACCGCATCGCGGAACTGCGTCGGCGCTGGGCCGTCCGCCAGGCGCGTTTCACCGAACGTCGGGGCCGATACGACACCGGAACCTTCGTGAGCGGCACGGCCTCGGAGGCCAGGCGGCTGGCCCGGATGGGCATGCCGACGGGAGCCGCCCCCCGGAGCGATGTCGATGTACGTCCGGCGCACGGGCCGGGCCACGACCGTATCGTCCGCAGACGTGAACGGGCCGCGGACCGTTGGGTGAATCAGCAGCTGGCCTGGCTGCTGGCGATGGCCCTTTGCGTGGCGTACGCGCGCCTCGCCACCGCTGATGGCGCGTGGTTCTGGGGAACGCTGGCAGTCGGCTGCTTCGCCGCCAGTGTGCGCGCGGCAGTCCGGGTCCACCTTTCCGGCGGGCGGATGCGGGAAGCCCTGCGCCTCCTCACCATGGCGGCTCTGCTTCTGGCGGCGGTTTTCGGCTGGCTCCCTCCTGGGGCCGATCCTCTGACACCGCTCCAGGTGCTTGCCTCCGTCGTCCTGCTGGCCACGGCGGTCGGTGTCTGGCTGCTGGTGCGTCAGTGGAGCTGGGGGGAATGGCTGGCCTGGGCGGCTCCGCTGGTGTTCGCGGCGCTCGTGTCCTTCGTCGTGGCCTCCGGTTCCGTCCTGCACGCCCTGTACGCGAACGCGTTGGGACTCGACCCGGAGGACTTCCACGTGCCGGGGATCTGGCAGGTGGCGGCGGCGGGCAAACTGCTGAGTTTCCTGAGTCTGGCCCTGGTGGTGCCGGCCGGCTGGGGCATCGCGAAGCATGTGCACGCGACCTTCCTCCGCCCGGCCGAGTATCTGAACCCTCCGCTGTATGCCGTGGTACAGCTCCTCGTCGCCGGAATTGTCGCGGCTCTGGCCGTCGGCTCCTCATATCAGGCCGCCGACGCGGTGAAGGCGGCTGCCAAGGCGCACCGGGCGGCACCGCCCTACTTCGGTGTACGGCCCGAATGGATCTGCGTGCAGCCGACGGTGGCCAGGAAACAGCTGAACGTGCAGGGAGCGGAGCTCCGTCCAGGACGCCCCTACCTGTCGTTCGGGGTCTCCGGGGACGACGTCGTGCTGTGGGACGCGGACGCCGCCGAGCCGTTCAAGGTGCCCACCGCGCAACTGCGCCTGCTTCCCACGAAGAATCCGCGCAAGCCGTGCGACTTCCCGGCCCGGCGGTGGGAGCGGTCGTAGACCGCGTTCCGCGTGCTCAGTTGGAGAGGCGGTCGCTGCCGGGCTTCGAGCCGACGCGTCTTCGCCGTCGAGATCCGGGTCGGGAACGGTGCACAAATGGCGTCGGCTCTGCGATTCGGGGGTGATGTGCGGGTTCTGCGCAGGATCGCGTACACGGAGGTACAAGGCGATAGCCATGTCCACACGGAGCGCGAGAAGGTGCGGGAGCTTGAACGCCCGTACGGGACTCTTCGCGCGCAGGCGCTCACTCCGGCAGAATCGCTCGCGTTGATCGAGAAGTTGTTGGGAGAGAGATGAGCGGGGACGAGCTGACTTGGTTCAAGAGCAGTCACAGCGCTGGTAACGGCGGAGAGTGCGTCGAGGTCGCTGTCCGTCCCGGCAGGGTTCACGTCCGTGACTCCAAGGACACGAGTCATCCTGCTCTGAGCGTGGAGCCTGCTGCGTGGACCGCATTCGTGGAGTTCGTGGAGCTGTGAAAGCGGCGGGGCCATCGGCAGGCATGTGCTTGTCGAGGGCCCCGCGTGTGTCTCAGCGAGGCCGGCGGCCGTTGGCGTCGAACCAGGTCGCCGATGCCTTGCCCCCGGCCGTCGAATAATCCTTCGAAGTCGGGCAGTTGCCGCTGCTACCGTCACCGACGTGGCGAAACTCAATCAGATCATCGCAGTGGAGAAGGGCATCAAGTCCAAGGCGCACCAGGACCTGACGTCCGCGCACCACGGCCTGCAGAAGCCCGCGTTGCTGGCCGGTATCTCGCGGACCTACCAGCCCAAGGACGAGGAGGGCGAGCAGTTGCCGCCCGAGTCCACTCGGGTGCAGGTGAAGGCCGAGGACGTGCTGCGCGAGACCGCGGCGACGCTGACGCGGCTCTTCGATGTAACCGCCACCAAGGACTGGGCCAACTGCACGGCACGGGCGGATGTGAAGGTGGACGGGCGGGTGCTCGTCGCCGACGTGCCCGTGGCCTATCTGCTGTTCCTGGAGAAGCAGCTCGTCGATCTCAACACCTTCGTGCGGAAGCTGCCCGTCCTCGACGCCTCAGAGTCCTGGGCGCAGGATCCGTCCACCGACGCGTGGAAGACGGAGCCCGTGCGGACGCTGCGCACCAAGAAGGTGCCCAGGAACCACGTCAAGGCCGAGGCCACCGAGAAGCACCCGGCTCAGGTCGAGGTGTACTACGAGGACATTCCCGTCGGGTACTGGACCACCGTGAAGTTCTCCGGCGCCCTTCCCGCCCGGCGCGTCAACGAACTCCTCGACCGCGTCGAGAAGTTGCAGCAGGCCGTGAAGTTCGCCCGGGAAGAGGCGAACGGCACCGACGTCGTCGACCAGCGGGTGGGTGACGCCGTGTTCGGCTACCTGTTCGGGTAGCCTTCAAGAATCCCCGGTCCCTTGAGACCGGGGTGCGCGAGGAGCGCAAGCTGAAGCTGAAGCTTGTCGTGACGAAGCGGTTCCAGTGGAGGTTCGAGTCCTCCCCGCGGCATTCATCCCGTGCCGCGGTAGCCCAAATGGCAGAGGCAGACCGCGATCAATCTCAGACTCTCGCTCCAGACTCAGCATTCGCCGCCGATCGCCGGATCGACCGGGCCCGGGCCCCAGCACGTCGAAATGCAGGTTCAAGTCCTGCCCGCGCAGCTCGATGCGCGGTGGTCCAAAGGCAGGACGCGGCGACATAACGACTGACCCGGGTCCTCAAGCGTGCCGGCGTGCGACGATGGGCGGCCATTCCGGGCCCGGGGGCAGGCTACGCCCCCGGGTCCACCCAACTTCGCCCGGCCCGAGCATGACATTGCGTTCATAAAGAACTCGGCTCTCCGGGCATCCGTCACGCCCCGGCAACCTGATCGTCCCATTTGCTCCGGGAACACGATCTACCGTGGACACCGCAGCCCACCACTCGGCCACCGTCGCCCGAAGGCACTCCCCGCCCTCGTCCGGACAGGAGCCCCGTGTCCCGCCCCGTTCCCGCACTGCCGCCCTGGCTGGCCCATGCCCTCCGCGCCCAGCGCGGGCCCGTCCCCTGGAGCGCGGTCACCCGGGGTGCGCTGGCCGCCGGTCCGCTGCTGCTCGTCGCCGTCCTCACCGACCGCACCTCCCTCGGCGTCGTCGCCGCCATCGCCGCCATGCTCGCCGGGGTCAACGACCGGCCCGGCAGCCGACGGGCGGCTGTCCGGTGGCTCGGGGTGCCCGCGCTGGCCGGGGCCGCGGGGCTGCTCGTCGGGACGTACGCCGGACAGCACGTCGGAGCCGTGCCGCTGACCCTCGTCCTGACCGGGCTCGGATTCCTCGCCGGCGGCATGAGCGCCGTCGGGCCCGTCGCCTCCGGTGCCGGTACGCAGCTGCTCGTCGCCTCCGCCGTCGGAGCCGGTATGCCGCTGCCCGAGCCGGGGTGGCAGCGGGCCCTCGCCTTCCTCGCCGGGGCCGGTTGGCTGCTCGCGCTGCGGCTGGCCCTGCCCACGCCCGGTGCGATCGCGGGTGACTACCGGTTCGACGGGGAGCGGGACGCCGTCGCCGGGGTGTACGACGCCGTCGCCGAACTGCTGGATGCCGTGGGGACCGAGGCGGCCATCGCCCGGCGGGCCGCGCTCACCGGCGCCCTGGACCATGCGCAGGACGCGCTCGCCGGGCCCCGGCTGCGGCGGTACGCCGGCTCCGCGGCCGAACGCCGGCTGCACGCGCAGTACGCCGCCGCGCTGCCCCTCGCCGAGGCCGCGACCGCCCTGGCCTGGGCGGCGGAGGCCGTCGGTGAACGGGCCGGGGAAGGGCCCCGGCGCCTCGCCGCCGCCGTGCGGGGCAACCGTGGCACCGGTCCGCTGCCCGCACCTTCCCGGTCCGCTCCCGCCCTCCGTGCCCTGGACGACGCTCTCCTGCGCGCCGCCGAGGCCTTCGACCGGGCAGAGGGAGCGGAGCACCGGGTGTTCACCCGCCGTCGCCGCGCGCGGGACCTCGTCCGGGCCGCGCTCGGCACCGGCGGACGCGAGTACGGCCTGCGCGTCGCCCTCTGCTTCGGCGCCGCCGCAGCCATCGCCCAGGCCCTGCACCACGCCCGCTGGTACGGGCAGCACCAGCACTGGTACTGGCTCCCCGTCACCGCCGTCTTCCTCGTCAAGCCCGACCTCGGGCCGCTCGTGTCCCGGGTGCTGTGCCGGGCGGCGGGGACCGTGCTCGGCGCCCTCGTCTTCGCGGGCTTCGCCGCCGTGCTGCCCCGGCCCGAGGGGCTGGTCGCGCTGGTGGCCGTCAGCGGAGCGCTCATCCCCGTCGCCACCCGGCACTTCGCCGCCGTGACCGCCGTCGTCACCGTGCTCGTCCTCGCCCTGGTCATGGTCGGCGGGGAGCCGCAGGCCTCCGTCGGCCGGATCGGCGAGACGCTGCTGGCCTGCGCGATCGTGCTGATCGTCGGGCATCTGCCGATGCCGGGGGAGCGGGGCGGCGGCGTGCGAGCGCGGCTGGCGGCCGCCGGGAGTGCCGCGCGGGTCTATCTCGACCACGTCCTTGGCGAGTCCGACGACCGGACGGAGAGATGGGCCCTGCGGCGGGAGGCCTACCGCACCCTGTCCGAGGCCCGTACGGCCATCGCCCTCGCCGCCGCCGAGCTGCCCGCCCTCGCCCGGCACACCGAGGGCACGGACGCCGTCGCGGCCGTTCTCGAACGGCTGGTCGACACGACCACGGCGTGCGCCGTGCACCTCGACGACACGGGACGGCTCACGCCGCACCACACCGAGCGCCTCGACGAGCTGCTGGCCGAGCTGGAGCGGGGGTGGCAGCGGCTGGGGCTCCCGGCGGCGGCGCCGCGGATCCGCGCTTCGGCTCACACGACCCGATGACCCTGCCGTACGTTGGCGCAATGAGTCCCGCGCCCGCCGACCTCATCATCACCGGATGCACCGCCCTGGTGCACGACGACCAAGAACGGATCGGGTTTCGGGAGGACGCCGCGATCGTGGTACGGGACCGGGTCATCGACACGGTGACCGGCTCCGCGGCCGTACGCGACCTGCCCGCCGCCGAGCGCGTGGACGCCCGCGGCCAGGTCGCGATGCCCGGTCTGATCAACTGTCATACGCACGCTCCGATGGTGGCCCTGCGCGGCCTGGCCGAGGATCTGCCGACCGAGGAGTGGTTCAACGACGTCGTGTGGCCCGTCGAGTCCAACCTGACCGAGCGGGACGTGGAGCTGGGCGCGCGGCTGGCCTGCGCCGAGATGATCCGGGGCGGCGTCACCTGCTTCGCCGACCACTACTTCGCCATGGACGCGGTCGCCGCCGTCGTCGCCGAGTGCGGGATCAGGGCCCATCTGGGGGAGGCCTACTTCTCCTCCCAAGGAGCCGAAGGCAGGGAGAAGTCGCTGGAGTTCGCGCTGCGGCACCGGGGCGGCGCGGACGGTCGTATCACCACCGCCCTCGCCCCGCACGCCCCCTACACCGTCACGGACGACGACCTCACCGCCACCGCCGAACTCGCCCGCGCCCACGGCCTGCCCGTCCACATCCACGCCGCCGAGAACCGCGACCAGACCGAGGCCAGCCTCGCCCGGCACGGTATGACCCCGATCGAGGTCCTGGACCGCACCGGGCTCCTCGACACCGACCTGCTCGTCGCCCACGGCACCGGCATCGTCGAACGTGACCTGCCCCTGCTGGAGCGCACGCGGGGCCGTACGGCGGTGGCCACCGCGCCCCGCGGCTACCTCAGGTTCGGCTGGCCCACCACCACACCGGTACGGGCGCTGCGTTCCGTCGGCGTCCCGGTCGGACTCGCCACGGACGGCGCCGCCTCCAACAACTCTCTCGACGTGTGGGAGTCGATGACCCTGACGGCCCTGGCGCAGAAGTTCGCCGAGGGCGACCCGCGTTGGCTGACGTCCCGTCAAGTCCTGCACCACGCAACCCTCCAGAGCGCGCAAGCGGTCGGCCTGGGCGGCCGCGTCGGCGCCCTCGCGCCCGGCCGCCGGGCCGACATCGTCCTCGTCGACCTCACCGGACCGCACACCCAGCCCGTCCACGACCTCGCCGCCACCCTCGTGCACAGCGCACGCTCCTCCGACGTCCGCACCACCGTTGTCGACGGACGGATCCTGATGCGCGACCGCGAGCTGCTGACCATCGACGTGCCCACGGTGGTGAGGGAGTTGACGGAGCGGCTGCCGGCGCTCGTCGACCGGAGCCACGGGAAGCGCATCCAGGAATACTCCACCTGACGGTTCCCTAGGGTGGGTCCCATGAACCTTGCGGACGGCCTCATCGACCACCCCTACGACGTCTACGCGCGACTGCGCGACAGCGTGCCCGTGCACCGCATCACCGGGCCGGACGGCACCCCCGCCTGGCTCGTCACCCGCTACGAGGACGTCCGGGCGGCACTTGGCGACCCACGGCTGTCCCTGGACAAGGCGCATGCCACGGCGGGCACCTATAAGGGGTTCGCACTGCCGCCCGCCCTGGACGCCAACCTCCTCAACATGGACCCGCCCGACCACACCCGCATCCGCCGCCTGGTCTCCCGGGCCTTCACCCCGCGCCGTGTCGAGCACCTGCGCGAGCCGATCCGGCACACCGCAGACCGGCTCCTCGACGGATTCGGGCCGCACGGCACCATCGACCTGGTCGCCGCCTATGCGGCGCCCCTGCCCATCACCGTCATCTGCGACCTGCTCGGCATCCCGGACGAGCACCGTCTGGACTTCCGCGTCTGGACGGACACCCTGGTCGCTCCCGACCCGGCACGGCCCGGGGCAGGCCGGGAAGCGGTCGTCGCCATGCTCGGCTACCTCACCCGGCTCCTCGCGGACAAGCGCGCCGAACCCGCCGACGACCTGCTCTCCGACCTGATCGCCGTCCGCGACGAGGGCGACCGGCTCACCGAGGACGAGCTGATGTCGCTCGCCTTCCTCATCCTCTTCGCCGGGTACGAGAACACCGTCCAGCTCATCGGCAACGCGGTGCTCGCCCTGCTGCGGCACCCCGAGCAGCTCGCCGCGCTGCGCAAGGAGCCGGCGCAACTCCCGGCCGCCGTGGAGGAGTTCGCCCGCTACGAGGGTCCCGCCCTGTTCGGCATCAGGCGCTTTCCCACCGAGGACGTGACCATCGGAGGTGTCACCGTCCCGGCCGGCGAGACGGTATGGGTGTCGCTGTCCGCCGCCAACCGCGATCCCGCCCGCTTCCCGGACCCCGACCGCCTCGACCTCGGCCGCGACGCCTCCGGCCATCTCGCCCTCGGGCAGGGCATCCACTACTGCCTGGGTGCCCCACTGGCCCGCGCCGAGACCGAGATCGCGGTGGGTGCCCTGCTGGAACGGTTCCCGGACCTCGCCCTCGCCGACGAGGACATCCGGTGGCGCCCCTCCCTGCGGGCCCGCGGTCTGCTCGCGCTGCCGGTGACGTACTGAGAGGACTCCGGCACGGATGGTGTCCGCAATGCCGGAAAGTCAACGGATCCTCACCGTCCGCGTTGAGCCGGTGTCAAGTAGGTCTCAGTCACGTTACCGGGCGAGGCGTTTCTCCCTTCCGGAGCGTTAACTCCTACAAGAACGACGCTTTCTGGAGGTGCAGGATGGTGAACGGGCGAACAGTGCTCGAACGCTTTCCCGCCGGCGGACCGCGAGGCTCGTGGCCCGCCGAGGAGTTCGCTCACGCGCGACGCCTGGAGGGGCTGCCCGCCGAGGTCGTGATGGACCTGGCGACGGACACGTTCCTGGTGATCGTCCGCGGCGGCGAGACCGCGGACTAGAGAGCGGCGAGACCGCGGACCCGAGAGCGGCCGGACTGCGCACCGGTGACCCGTGCCGGTCAACCCGCCTTCGGCGCGGGGAGTTTCGCCGTGAACTGTTCGGCCTGGAGTCCGTACAGCTCCGCGTAGACACCGCCGCTGGCGAGGAGTTCGTCGGGGGTTCCGGACTCCACCAGGTGGCCCTGTTCGAGGACATGCACCAGGTCGGCGTGGCGTACCGACGCCAGCCGATGGGTGATCAGCACGACCGTCTGGCCGCTGCCCGCCAGTGCCCGGATCTTCTCGAAGACCTCCAGTTCGGCCCTGGCGTCCAGGGCCGCTGTCGGCTCGTCCACGATCAGGATGCGCCCGCGCCGGTACGCGGCGCGGGCGATGCCGAGGCGCTGCCATTGGCCGCCGGACAGCTCGTGCCCGCCGCTGAAGTTCCGCGCCAGCAGGGTGTCCAGACCGCGCGGCAGATCCGCGACGACGTCCTGGGCGCCCGCCTCGGCGACCGACGAGGCCAGGCGCTCCTCGGTGAGGGGCGCCGCGGAACGGCCGACGGCGACATTGACCTTCGCGGTGAAGGGCCAGCGCTTGAAGTCCTGGGCGACCATGGCGATGCGCTCGGCCAGTTCGTGCCGGTCGGCGGTCGCCGCGTCGACGCCGTCCCACATGATCCGGCCCCGGTCCGGCGTGTACAGGCCCGCCAGCAGTTTGACCAGGGTGGTCTTGCCCGAGCCGTTCTCGCCGACCAGCGCCACGATGCGGCCCAGCGGGAGGGTGAGCGAGACGTCGTCGAGGGCGGGCCGGGCGGCCTCACCCGGATAGGCGAAGGTGACGTTCTCGAACCGGATCTCCCTCGGATCCTCGGGCAGCGCCTCCCCGCCCACCGGGATCGCCCGCTCGGCCGCCTCGACATAGAGCCGCTGCAGATCGCCCACGAACAGGGCCTCCTCGTGCAGTTGGTTGATCTCCAGGACGAGCGTGTCGAGGCTCGCGGAGCCGGTGCGGATGGCGATGACCGCCGTACCGGCCACGGACAGCGCCATCGCCCCGGACAACAGCAGCGCGCCCAGGGTCGCGTACGTCGCGGTGGTCGCCAGGCCCGTCCAGGCCGCCGCGATCAGACCCGTGCGCGCCGCGAGCCGGGCCAGCCGGGCCTGCTCCGCCTCCGCCGTCTCCGACATCGCGCGGAAGTGCCGCAGCAGGAACGGGCCGACGCCGTGCACACGGATCTCCGGGGCGGCCTCCGGCTCGGTGAGCAGGGCGCTGATCAGATGCCCGGCGCGGGCGTGCTGCACCCAGGTGTGGAAGGACTCGTAGCGGCGCCGGGCGTTGGTCAGGGCACCCCAGGCGCTCGGCAGGGTCATGGTCACCAGCAGCGGCAGCAGGGCCGGGTGCAGCACGGTCAGTACGCCCGCCGCGGCCGCGAGCGAGATCACCGCGTTCACGACACGCGTGCCATACATGATCATGCGGCGGGCGGACCCGGCGCCGTACTGCGCGGTGTCCAGCAGCTTGTGGAAGGCGTGGTCCTCGATCGCGGACAGCTCCACGGCCGCCGCACGCTCCAGATACAGCTCGGTCGCCACCCGCTCCACCTTGGGCTCCAGGCGGCCGGTGGCGTACGTGGACGCGGCCCGCAGCAGGGCGCTCACGAGCATCACCGCGGCCATGGCCACCAGCGCGGGCGCGGCGCCGCGCAGCCGCTCCTCGATCGGGCCGGCGCCGATCAGCCGCCCCAGCACGCTGTTCACCGCCAGCAGGCTCACCGCCTGAGCCACGCCCCGGCCCGCCTCGGCGGCGAGCACGGTCCGCGCGGCCCGGGCGTCGGCCTGCCGGGCCAGCCGGAAACTCGACGCCAGCATGCCGGGCAACCGCGTCACCATGGCCCGGAAGTCCAGCTCCAGGAAGGCGTCCCGGTGCTGGTTCCATCCCATGTCGTACCGCAACGGCCCGCCGAACAGCAGTTGCTCCGACTCGGACACCTCGGGTTTGAGCCCGCCGTGCCTCCTACCCACTGTTGACCTCCCCCGGACGTGGACGGACGGCCACTATCGCGGGGCGGGCCTTTCGGGGGCAGAGCGCGTGGCGCGGCGACGGGAGCGCGCTGGCGTGCGCCCTGCCGGGAGTCGTCGGTCGTACATGCCCGGCCGTGCCGGCCGGGCAGGCGCACCGCTCATGCGCTGATCGGGCGTGACCAGTCCGGGGTCGTCCCGGTCACCCGGCACAGCGTCAGATACAGCGGGATCGGCGGGGTGTACGGAACCGTGCCGTCCGGCCGGTTGAGAAGGCGGGCGGCCTCGGGGATCGGGGCGCCGGGGGCGTAGTGGGCGGGGGCGGGCCAGGGCAGGGCGTAGTCCGAGTCGGACGGGACGATCCACCACCAGTGCGCCTCGTCGGCGTACACGCATCCCACGCGGGGCAACCGGGGCACGATCAGGGGCCCGAAGCGGCTCGGTATGGCCACCGCGTCGCAGCCGAGTGGCGCCGTCATGCCCGCGGGCAGCGGCAGGCGTCCGGTCGCGCCCGAAGTGGCCTGCTCGCGCCTCAGCCGGACCAAGGTGTCCAGGCCGAACACCTGTCCGGACCCGGGGGCGCCGCTCACGGCCACTCCGGCAGCGTACGGCGCCGGGCCTCGGCCTGGGACCCCACGCGGTGCCGCGTGCGGGCCTCCTCCTCGTCCGAGCCGTTGGACTGGCCAGGTCTGGGACGTGGTGCGCCCCAGCCCAGGTCGTTGCGCGGCTCGGCCACGTCATGGGCGGCGTCGGTCTGGCGCGGCACTTCGGCCCAGACCAGCAGCCCGGGACCGTACTCCTGGGCTCCCCAGGCCTGGCACACGGCGTCGACGAGGAACAATCCCCTCCCGTGCTCCTCCTCGGGCCGCTGCGGCGACGGGTGGGGCTCACCCGGGGCGCAACCCTCGTCGCGCACGGCTATGCGCACCGTGTCGTCGTGGTCGTGCAGTTCGCACACCACGCGACTGCTCGCGGTGTGCACGATCGCGTTGGTGACCAGCTCGGATATGACCAGGGCCGCCGTGTCGCAGGTGTCCGCGCAGACCGACCAGCCGGTCAGCCGGGCGCGCGTGACGCGTCTCGCCTGCGCGGGAGAACCCGGATGTGCGGCCAGCTCGAACCGGAACCTGCGCGCGACAGCGGCCCCACCTGGGGCGACTCCCACGTCGGCGCCGAGGCCGGAACGGTCTGCGGCGGCGTCTGTTCCTAAAGGCGCGGACGGAATCACGCTTGCCACTATCTCCCCGCCGTGAACACTTGGCAAGTGTCACTATGAAAAATGCAGAGTGCTGTATGACGCGGTGAAGGGCCGTGGCACACTGCTCGCAACAGCACCTCGGGCGGCGCCAGTTGGGATCAATCGGGGATCCGTCGGATCTTTCGAATGAGTCTTCGAATGGCGCCGCAGGGCTGTCAGCATTCGTTCGTGGAGGTGGGAGCGTGAGCGAACCGCGGTCCGCGCCGACGGTGGGGCAGGTCGTCCTGGGGCGGCGCCTGCTGGACCTGCGGGAACGGGCCGGGCTCAAGCGCGAGGAGGCCGCCCGCATCCTCCGTGTCGCCCCCGCCACCGTCCGCCGTATGGAGATGGCCGAGGTCGCCCTCAAAATCCCGTACCTGCAGCTGCTCCTGAAGGCCTACGGCGTCCCCGACGAAGAGGCCGACCTCTTCGTCCAGTTGGCCGAGGAGGCGAACAGGCCGGGCTGGTGGCAGCGGTTCCACGACATCCTGCCGGGCTGGTTCTCCATGTACGTCAGCCTGGAGGGCGCCGCCGGCCTCATCCGCTCCTACGAGCCGCACTTCGTGCCCGGGCTGCTGCAGACCGAGGACTACGCGCGCGGGGTGCTGAAGTCGGGAGCCATCGGCCAGACCAGCCCCGAGGACATCGAGCGCCATGTCGCGCTGCGCATGCAGCGCCAGGAACTGCTCACCCGTCCCGAAGCCCCGCGCTTCTGGGCGGTGATGGACGAGACCGCCCTGCGCCGCCCGGTCGGCGGCCCGGAGGTGATGCGCGCACAGATCGACAAGCTGCTCGACGCTACGAAGCTGCCCAACGTGACGCTCCAGATCGCCCCGTTCGCCAACGGGCCGCATCCGGGCACGTACGGGCCCTTCGTGCTGTTCCGATTTGCCATGTCAGAACTGCCGGACATGGTCTACAGCGAGTACCTGACCGGCGCCGTCTACCTGGACGCGCGCTCCGAGGTGGCGACCCACCTGGAGGTCATGGACCGCATGGCGGCGCAGGCCGCTACGGCACATCGCACGAAGGAGATCCTCCGGGATCTCCGCAAGGAGTTGTGAATGGATCGCATCAAGTCCCAGACCGGGCCACGCAACCGCGACGAGCGGATCTACAACGGCATGCCCGCACGGGAGTTGGGCAGCGAGGGCTGGCACAAGCCGTGGAGCGGCGGAAACGGAGGCAACTGCCTGGAGGCGATGAAGCTGGCCGACGGCCGGATCGCCGTCCGTCAGTCGACCGACCCGGACGGACCGGCACTGATCTACACCTCGGACGAGATGACCGCCTTCATCGAGGGCGCGAAGGCGGGGGAGGCGGACTTCCTGCTGTCATGACCAGCCCGTTGTTCTTGATTGTTGCTCAACTTCCCTATCTTGGTACTGACTTGAATCTTGGTACTGACTTGATCACCAACCGCGTCGGACCCTTACGGAGTGCCGCATGACCGGGCAGGACCCCACGACCGCCGGCCGGATCGACACCAGCAGGCCGCACCCCGCGCGCATGTACGACTGGTACCTCGGCGGCAAGGACAACTACCCCGTCGACGAGGAGATGGGCCGGCAGATGCTGGCCCTCGAACCCCGGGTGCCGGTGATGGCCCGGGTCAACCGCGCGTTCATGCACCGCGCCACGCGCTGGCTGGCCCGGAACGGGGTGCGCCAGTTCCTGGACATCGGCACCGGCATACCGACCGAGCCCAACCTGCACCAGATCGCCCAGTCGGTCGCGCCCGACGCCCGCGTCGTCTACTGCGACAACGACCCGGTCGTGCTGGCCCACGCGGCTGCCCTGCTGCGCAGCACACCCGAGGGCGCGACCGAGTATCTGCAGGCCGACGTGCGCGATCCGGCCGCCATCGTCGAGGGTGCCAAACAGACCCTGGACTTCGGCCGGCCGGTCGCGCTCTCGCTCGTCGCCCTCCTCCACTTCGTCCCGGACGAGGACGGCGCCCATGAGCTGGTCCGGCGGCTGCTGTCCGAACTGGCCCCGGGCAGCCACCTGGTGATGACCCACGCCACCGCCGACTTCACCCCTGAGGAGTCGGCGGTGGCCACCGCCAAGCTCAAGGCGGCGGGCGTGACCCTGGCACTGCGCTCCCGCGAGGAGTTCACCCGCTTCTTCGACGGGCTGGAACTGGTGGACCCCGGCGTCGAGATCGTGCACAAGTGGCACCCCGAGCTGGGCGAACCGGTGCCCGGACAGGACGACGGGGTGATTCCGGGGTACGGGGCGGTGGGGCGGAAGGGGTAGTCCGGTCCCGGATCGTCATCCGGGCGGCAGTACGGCGCACAGTGCCTCCAGCGCCGCTCCGTAGGCGTGTTCCGAGGGCGTCGCGTACCCGACCACCAGACCGTCGGCCGCACGCTCCTCGGCCGCCGGGTGCCGGAACCCGGCCAGCCCGTCGAGGGCGATGCCGTGCCAGGCGGCAGCCTTGACGGCGGACCGCTCGGTGCCGGGCGGCAGCCGGAGCACCGCGTGCAGCCCGGCCGCCACGCCGGTGACCTCGACGTGGGGTGCCCGTTCGGCGAGCGCCTCGACCAGCCGGTCACGGCGGCGTCGGTAGCGCTGCCGCATGCGTCGCACATGACGGTCGTACGACCCGGAGACCACGAAGTCCGCGAGGGCCAGCTGGTCCAGGACGCTCGCCCACGCCTCGCGCTCGCCCTTGGCCGCCAGCACGGCGTCGACGTACCGCTCCGGCAGGACCATCCACCCCAGCCGCAACGCGGGCGACAGGCTCTTGCTGACCGAGCCGATGTGGATCACCCGGTCGGGGTCGAGGCCCTGGACCGCCCCGACCGGCTTGCGGTCGTAGCGGAACTCCCCGTCGTAGTCGTCCTCCAGCACCACCGTGCCACGCGCGCGTGCCCAGTCGATCACCGCGGCCCGGCGCTCGGCGTGCAGCGGGCCGCCGGTGGGGAACTGGTGCGCGGGCGTGAGCAGCACGGCCCGCTCACGCCCCAGCCGGTCCACCCGTGCGCCGTGCTCGTCCAGCGGAAGCGGCACCGTCCGCACACCGGCCGCCGTCAGCAGGTCGCGGTGGAACCCCAGCCCGTACGCCTCCACGGCCAGCGGGCCGCGCAGCACTCCGCCGCCCGGGTCGCCCTGCCCGCGCTGTCCGAACAGCAGCCGCAGCGCATGCGCGAAGCCGGAGCAGATCACGATCCTGCCGGGCTCGGTGCGCACGCCACGCGCGCGTGCCAGATACTCCGTGAGGGCCTCCCGCAGTTCGAGCCGCCCGGTGGGGTCGCCGGGCCCGAACGCCTCGGTGGGTGCCGCCTGGAGCGCCCGCCGGTACGACGCCGCCCAGGCCGTCCGCGGGAACGCCGACGCGTCCGGAGTGCCCTGTCTGAAGTCGTGCCGCGGCCCACGCGCGCGTGGAGGTGGCTGTGGAGGTGCCTTTCTGGGCACGCGTACGGCGTGTCGCAGCGGCTCGGCCCGCTCGGCGACCCGGGTGCCGGAACCCTGTCGTGCGGTCAGCCAGCCCTCCGCGACGAGCTCCGCATACGCGTCGGCGACCGTGTTGCGGGCCACGCCGAGGTCGGCCGCGAGCGAGCGGTACGGCGGCAGGCGGGTGCCGGCGGCCAGCCGCCCGCTGCGCACGGCCTCGCGCAGCGCGCGGATCAACGCGGCCCGCCGCCCGCCCGGCCCGGACAGCTCCAGATGCAGGTCAGCACCGATCCGCTCCGCCGAATTGACCCACGATTCCGTCATGAAAATGCACCCTACAGAGGGTCTTTCCGGACCGTAGGTTGAAGGACATGACGACGAACACGACGGACCCGACCGACGTCTCCTCCCACGCCGCCTCTCGCGCCGCCTCCGCCATCGCCACCGCCGTTGACGAGCGGTCCCGCCTCGACTTCGCCAAGGCCGCACCGAAGGTCTTCCGCGCCCTCGTCGGTTTCGACGCCGCCGCCCGCGCAGGCCTCGACCCGGCCCTCGTCGAGCTGATCCAGATCCGCGCCTCGCACCTCAACCACTGCGCGTACTGCCTGCACATGCACACCAACGACGCCCGCAAGGCCGGCGAGAGCGAGGACCGGCTGCACATGGTCGCCGTGTGGCGCGAGGCCCGGCACTTCTTCACCGAGAAGGAGCAGGCCGCGCTCGCCCTGACCGAGGCGGTCACCCTGGTGGCCGACGCCGGCGTCCCGGACGACGTCTACGCCGAGGCCGCCGCCCGCTTCACCGAGGAGGAACTGGCCCAGGTCATCGCCCTGATCCTCACCATCAATACCTGGAACAGGGTGGCCCTGTCGACGGCGAAGGTTGCGGGGACGGACGAGCGCCGCTAGCCGACGCGCAAGCAGGGGCGCGAGCACGGGGGTTGGGCGACGGGTGCGTGGCCGGGCTACACGTGCATGGGACGGTCGTACGGCGATATCGGCGTCGGCAGCCGAGAGCTGCCCGTCAGATAGTGGTCGACCGCGGCCGCCACCGCCCGCCCCTCCGCGATCGCCCACACGATCAGCGACTGCCCGCGCGCGGCGTCCCCGGCGGCGAACACGCCGGGGACGTTGGTCGCGAAGCCGGCGTCCCGGGCGAGCGTGCCGCGGGGCTCCAACTCCAGCCCCAGCTGGTCGATGAGCCCGTCCTCCCGGTCGGGCCCGGAGAAGCCGAGGGCGAGCAGTACGAGGTCGACGGGGAGCGTCCGCCCGGTGCCCGGCACGGGCTGCCGCGTGGCATCCACCTCGACCAGGTGCAGCGACCGCACATGCCCCGTCCCGTCCCCGGTGAAGTGGAGCGTCGACGCCGCGAACAGTCGAGCGTCGGCGTCCGCGGCGGGCGCCGTCCCCAGATCGCGCGCCTCCTCGTGCGCGGCCGACAGCCGGTAGATCTTCGGGTACGTCGGCCAGGGCTCGACGTCCTCGTCCCGCTCGGCACCCGGCTGGGCGTAGATGTCCAGCTGGGTCACGGACGCGGCGCCCTCCCGCACCGCGGTCCCCAGACAGTCCGCCCCGGTGTCGCCGCCGCCCACGATGACGACGTGCTTGCCGGCGGCGGACATCGGCGAGGCCTCCAGGTCCCCCTCGCACACCCGGTTGGACAGCGGCAGATACTCCATCGCCTGGTGTATCCCGTTGAGTTCGCGCCCCGGCACGGCCAGCTCGCGCCTGGCGGTGGCCCCCGTGGCGATGACGACGGCGTCGTAGCGCGACCTCAACTCGGCCGCGCCGATGTCCCGCCCGATCGCCGTCGACGTACGGAACTTGGTGCCCTCGGCGCGCATCTGCTCCAGCCGCCGCTCCAGATGCCGCTTCTCCATCTTGAACTCGGGGATGCCGTAACGCATCAGCCCGCCGAGCCGGTCGTCCCTCTCGTACACGGCGACGGTGTGTCCGGCCCGGGTCAACTGCTGGGCCGCGGCCAGTCCCGTGGGCCCCGATCCGATCACCGCGACCGTCCGCCCGGACAGCCGGTCCGGCGGCCTGGGCGGCACGAACCCCTGCTCCCACGCCCGGTCGCCGATCGCGCACTCGACGTTCTTGATGGTGACGGCCGGCTGGTTGATCGCGAGCACGCATCCCGCCTCGCACGGCGCCGGACACAACCGCCCCGTGAACTCGGGGAAGTTGTTCGTGGCGTGCAGCCGGTCACTGGCCGCCCGCCAGTCCTCCCGCGACACCAGGTCGTTCCACTCGGGGATCAGATTGCCCAGCGGGCAGGCGCTGTGGCAGAACGGGACACCGCAGTCCATGCAGCGGTCGGCCTGCTTGCTGATGATGGGCAGCAGCGCCCCCGGGACGTAGACCTCGTCCCAGTCCCTGACCCGCTCCTCGACGGGCCTGCGCGGCCACTCCTGGCGCGGTGTGGTCATGAAACCCTTGGGATCGGCCATGGTCGTCTTCCTTGCGTGCACATACGACGGGCCGTGCGGCATCGGGCGCACTCTTTCGGCCACGATACGTCCCCCCGGCCATATGTGCAGAGTGGTGGACAGCGCTTTCTGCGGGGCCTTTCTCAGGCGTGGGCCAGACGGGGGCGGGCCGTCTCCGAGGTCGTCCTCAGGTGAGTGCCAGCACATACACCACCGCGGCGGCGGCCGAGGCCGCTGTCCGCACGTGGTTCCACGCGGTCCACTCGCGCACATACGTCGGCCAGTAGGCGGTGGCCTCCGGGGTGCCGGGGTCCAGCTTGAGCAGGGCGTCGTTGCGGGGCACGTTCGCCATCACGGTCAGCCCGAACGAGCCGAACAGATACAGCGCGCTGCCCAGCAGCAGCTCCACCTTCCCCTCGTCCGGCCACAGCACGAACGTCACCACCGCGATCATCGCGCACAGCACCGCCGACCCGGCGAACACGAGCATGAAAGCGGGTGTCACGGCGGCCACGTTGATCGCGTTCATCGCGGCGACGCCCTGCGCGGGTGGCAGCGAGGCCAGCCCCCTCATCACGAATGTCGAGAACCCGCAGAAGACTCCGGCGACCAGCCCGGTCCCGAGAACGCCCAACAGGATCAGTACGAAAAACGGCCCGTCGATCATGATCAACGCCCACTCCCGCCTCCGAGCCGGGCCGCGCCCGGCACCGTCATCACCTCAAGTGAATTCCCACCCGGGAACGGTTCCCATGGCTGAGAGACGCGGTGACATACGCGTGCGTCCAGAAAGGGGTCTGCGGTCCGCGGAAGTCCCCGGTCCGTGGATCTCAGCCCACGTCCTCCGCTCCTGCGCCCCGCCACCCCCGCAGTACCGTCTCCACTCCCGCGGCGATCCGCCGCCGCGCCTCGTGCCGGGCCACCCCGCTCATCAGCAGTTGGTCGTACGGCGTGTCCACGTGCCGTACGGACGCCACGACCGCCGAGATCACCGCGCCCTCGGACAGCGCCCGTCCCGCGGCGCTCCGCCCGACCCGGCCACTGCCCCGCGCCGAGGCGTGCCCGGCCATCGCATGGGCCCGGTCGGCCGGGCAGCCGGGATACAGCCGCAGGATCTCCGCCGCGAACGCCTCCGCGAACCGCGCGTCCTCCGCCGCCCTGCGCCGCGCGTCCCGCGCCCGGCGGCGCCGCCGCGCCTCCCAGTCGGCCAGGCACCGCTCCTCGGCCCGGGCCAGGGCCGCCTCCTCCACGAGAACGCCCTGCCGCTCGTAGCGGCCCTTGCGCCGGTTGAACCGCACCACCACCGCCGACAGCCCGCTCTCCTCCCGCGACCTGCGGGTCAACGCCGTGTCACCGCGCGGCAGGAACACCAGATGCCCGAGGTCGGCGCAGTCGAGGCAGCGCGGTGCGCCGTCCTCCAGCACGAGCAGCGACAACGGCCCGCGACGGCAGGCGGCGCACTGCTTGCGCCGGAGCGGCTGGACGACGAGAAGTCCACTGCGGTACGGGTGAGTTGCGAGGCGCGCCATAACCGGTTCCTTCCCCGCGCGGCCCGGGAATTCCCGTGGATCGAGTGCGGCCGCGCATCCGCTCTCGCCGCACGACCGGCTCTCCCGGTCCCCGCCCACCGGCGAATCCACGGCCACCCGGCATCATGGCGACTGTGCGACTCGAAGCGATCACCTGGGACAGGCTCGGCGAGCTGCTGGCCGAGCGGCTGCTGGACCTGAAGCCCGCCGACGGCGGCCCGTGGCCGCGTGTCGCCTTCGACGGCGCGCCGGCGGCCCGCCCGGGCGACCTCGCGGAGCGTGTCGCGGAGGAACTGCGCGTGCGCGGTCGGCCCTCGCTCGTCGTGGGTGCCGAGGGCTTTCTGCGCCCGGCCTCGCTCCGGCTGGAGCACGGCCGCCGGGACGTGGAGTCGTACTACAGCGGCTGGTTCGACACCGCCGCCCTGTGGCGCGAGGTCTTCGGGCCGCTCGAACCCGGCGGGGACGGCCGTGTCCTGCCCGACCTGTGGGACCCGGCCACCGACCGGGCCACCCGCAGTTCCTACGTCCAACTCCCGTCCGGTGGAATCCTGTTGCTCCATGGCCCCCTCCTTCTGCAGCACTGGTTCCCTTTCGATCTGAGCGTTCATCTCCTCCTCTCGCCGGGCGCCCTGCGCCGCCGCACACCCGACGCCGAGCACTGGACCCTGCCCGCCTTCGACCGCTACGCGGACGAGATCGATCCCGCCGCGACGGCGGACGTCCTGGTGCGGGCCGACGACCCCCGCCATCCGGCGTGGAACGGCTGATCCGGCGGGCCAACGATCTCCGAAACCCCTTTTATATGCGCATGCATTTAATTACGCTGGTGCCATGACGATCTCCTCAAGCGATCCCGATTCCTCCGACGACTCCGTTTCCTTCGGCGACTCCGTCCGTGCCCTCCTCGACGGCAAGAACTTCGCCAGCGTCGCCACCCTCGGCCCCGACGGCGCCCCGCAGAACTCCGTGGTGTGGATCAAACGCGAGGGCGACACCGTGCTCTTCTCCTCCGTCGACAACCGCCAGAAGGTGCGCAACCTCCGCCGTGACCCGCGCATCAGCCTGTCGGTCTTCGACCTGGCCAACCCCTATGCGTCGGCCGAGATCCGCGGCACCGCCGAGATCCTCCCGGACGAGGGCAAGCGGCTCCCGAACGAGCTCTCGCACAAGTACCTGGGCATCGACCCGCCCGCCGAGAAGGACGACGAGGTCCGCGTGATCGTCAGGATCGTCCCGCGGAGGATCGTGGCCTTCTCGGTCTGAGGTGCGGCCACCGGGCCGGGCGCGCGACAATGAAGTGCGCCGGGACCTGCGGTGCGTCCCGCGCCGCGCCGGCCCGAGCGGCACCGGGAGGTACACCATGACCACCGCCGGAGACATCATGCACCGGGGCGCCCAGTGGATCCCCGCCCATGAAACCCTGGACCGCGCCGCCCAGTTGATGCGCGAACTGGGTGTCGGCGCCCTTCCCATCAGTGACCAGAACGAACGGCTCTGCGGCATCCTGACCGACCGCGACATAGTCGTCGGCTGCGTGGCCCTCGGACACGACCCGGCCAAGGTCACCGCGGGCGAGCTGGCGCAGGGCACGCCCCGCTGGATCGAGGCGAGCGCCGACGTGCGCGACGTGCTCCGGGAGATGAAGGAGCACCAGATCCGCCGGCTCCCCGTCATCGACAACAAGCGTCTCGTCGGCATGATCAGCGAGGCCGATCTCGCCCGGAGCCTGGACGAGGGCCAGATCGCCGCCTTCACCGAGAGCGTCTACGCAAGGACCGCCCCGAGCGCCCACTGACCCCACGCCCGGTGCCGCGGGACCGCCCCGTGCCGCTCAGAGCCAGCCGTTGCGCCGGAATCCCCGGTACAGCACCAGGCAGGCCACGGATATGACGACGATGACCAGCGGATAGCCGAACCGCCAGTGCAGCTCAGGCATGTGCTCGAAGTTCATGCCGTAGACCCCGCACACCATCGTCGGCACGGCGATCACCGCGGCCCAGGCCGTGATCTTCCGCATGTCCTCGTTCTGCGCGACCGTCACCTGCGCCAAGTGCGCCTGCAGGATCGAGTTGAGCAGTTCGTCGAAGGCCGCGATCTGTTCCTTGGCCCGCATCAGATGGTCGAGGACGTCCCTGAAGTAGGCCTGTATCTCCGGGGCGACCACCCGTATCGGCCGGGTGGCCAGATCCTCGACGGGGCGGGCGAGCGGCACCACGGCCCGCTTCAGTTCAAGGAGTTCACGCTTGAGCTGGTAGATCCGCCCGGGGTCGGCCCGCGCGCCGTTCTCGGCGAACACGTCCATCTCGACCTGGTCGATGTCGGCCTGCACCGCGTCCGTGACATTCAGATAGTCGTCGACCACATGGTCCGCGATCGCGTGCAGGACCGCCGCCGGCCCCTTGACGAGCTGCTGCGGGTCCGACTCCAGCTCCTCGCGCAGCGGCCCCAGTGAGCCGTGCCGCCCGTGCCGTACCGTGATCACGAAGTCCTGGCCGACGAACACCATGATCTCGCCGGTGTTCACGACCTCGCTGGTCGCCGTCAGCTGTTCGTGCTCGACGTAGCAGACCGTCTTGAACACCGCGAACAGCGTGTCGCCGTACCGCTCCAGCTTCGGGCGCTGATGGGCCTCGACCGCGTCCTCCACCGCCAGCGGGTGCAGGTCGAACAGCTCGGCGATGCCCGCGAACTCGAGGTCCGTCGGCTCGTGCAGGCCCAGCCACACGAATCCGTCACCGTACTTGCGCACCCTCTCCACGGTGTCCACCAGATCGCTGCCTCCCGGTACCCGGACCCCGTCCCGGTACGTCACGCAGTTGACCACCGACGAGCCGAGCGGTGACCGGGCGGGGTGGCTCAGGTCGACCCGCGGCCGCCGCCGGGCCAGCCGTGCCACCTTGCGCAGGCCGCTGACCCTGCCCAGGTCGCGGACCTTCCGCAGATTCCCTGCCATTGACATCTGGCTCTCCTTGCGTGGCTCTCCTCGCGCCGTGCTGCCGCGCCTTGGCGGGAAAGTCTGCCAGGTCGGCGTGAGGTGCGGGTAAGCCTGTGGGAGCAGGCGATTCCGCTTTGTTCCCGGCTGTGGACAAGGCATTCCCAGCCGGGCCGTCTCGGCGTACCGGAGCGTCGACCGTTACGGACAAGCGGCGCAACTGGGAGGATCATGACATGACGCGCACCGACGGGTATCTCCTCGACAACCGGCAGACCGAGGCGGGCCGGCGCTTCGACGCCTTTGCCACCCTCTTCGACCCCACCACCTTCCGGCGCCTGGAGAGCCTGGGCCTCGGACCCGGCTGGCGCTGCTGGGAGGTCGGCGCCGGGGGCACCTCCGTGGTGTCCTGGCTGGCCAAGAAGGTCGGCCCGACCGGCAAGGTCGTCGCGACCGACATCGACACCACGCTCCTCGCCGCGGCCGGCCGCCCGCCCGTCGAGGTGCGTGTCCACGACGTCGGCACCGAGGAGCCGCCGGGGGAGGGGTTCGACCTCGTGCACGCCCGGCTCGTCCTCGTCCATGTGCCCGACCGCGAAAGGGCGTTGCGGTCGATGGTCGCGGCACTGCGGCCCGGCGGACGCCTTCTCGTCGAGGACGCCGACCCCGCCCTTCAGCCACTGATCTGCCCCGATGAGCACGGCCCTGAGCAGCGGCTGGCCAACCGGCTCCGGCAGGGCTTCCGCAAGCTGCTCGCCGACCGCGGCGCCGACCTGTCCTACGGCCGCAAGCTGCCGCGCCTGCTCCGCGAGGCCGGACTGCGTCAGGTGGAGGCCGACGCGTACTTCCCCGTCACCTCGCCGGCCTGCGCCGAGCTGGAGTCCGCCACCGTACGGCAGATCCGTGACCAACTCGTCGCCGCGGGCCTGGCCACCGACGAGGACATCGACCGGCATCTGGCCAACGTCGCCGCGGGCAGCATGGACCTGGCCACCGCGCCGATGATCTCGGCGTGGGGGCGCAAGGCGTGAGGTGACCGGCGGACGGGGGCCGGACACCGACGCGCCGGGCGCCTCGCCGTCAGCGGTCTCCTCGCCGTCAGCCCGGCACCGGAGGCCTGCCGCCCACCCCTTCCACAGCCAGCGCTCCCGCCCGGCATCCCCGCGCCACCGCGGCCTCGGGATCCGCGCCCCCGACGAGAGCGGCCAGGAACGCACCGGTGAAGGCATCGCCGGCGCCCGTGGTGTCCCGGGGCGTCGCCGGTGCGGCGGGCACACGGGCGAGTACGGTGCCGGACCGGGCCACCAGCGCGCCCTCCGCACCCAGCTTGGCCACCACCAGCGGGACGTGGCGGCTCAGCTTGGCCGCCGCGTCCGCCGGATCCGGCAGCCCCGTCAGCAGGTACGCCTCGTCACGGCTGGGCAGCAGAACGTCCAGCCCCTCGGTGAACGCCAGGAAGCGGTCCACCCCCAGCACCCGGAGGAAGCCCGCCGACGCGGGATCCAGACTCACCGGCACGCCACGCGCACGTGCCGCCGCCAGCGCCACCGCGGCAAGAGCCCGGCTCGACTCGGAGAACAGCAGGTAGCCCGACAGATGCAGCCGGGCGACCCCGTCCAGCGAGGCGTCCGACCAGTCGGCGGGTTCCAGCCGCAGGGACGCGCCGCTGTCCGTCAGAAACGTGCGCTCGGCCGAAGCGCCGGTGTCGACGAGACAGATCACCGTCCCGGTCGATGCCCGCGGGTCGACCACCAGTCGCGGCCGCACCCCGGCCGCGACCAGCTCCCGCTCGTGCCACGCCGCCGCGTCCGCGCCGACCCGCCCCAGCAGCCGTACGTCCGCACAGCCCGCGTGAGCGGCCCAGCAGGCCACGTTGGCACCCGCGCCGCCGGGCACCGTCCGGATCACGGCCGCTGTGTCCGTACCGCCCGCGAGCGGCCCCTGATGCCGGGCGACGACATCGGTGACCACGTCCCCGACGACCAGCAGCGCCCGGTCCCGCCCCGCCGTCACGGCTTGGCCGGCCGTATGCCGTGGCCCCGGTGCCTTTCGGCCCTCCGTCACCCGCGGGACCACGCCGCCGCGATCCGTGCCGCCAGGCGTACGTTGCCCCGGACCGCCGCCAGGTTGGCGCTCAGTGAGGCCCCGTCCGTGTGCCGGACCAGGTAGTCGAGCAGGAACGGCGTCACGGCCTGCCCGGTGACGCCCTCCTCCTCGCACGCGTGCAGCGCATCCTCCAGCACACGCGCGTGCAGGGCGGGATCGAGCTGTTCCTCCTCGGGGACGGGGTTGGCGACGATCAGCGCCGATTCGGGCACGCCGAGCGCGTCCTGCGCCCGCATGACCCCGGCCACCTCCTCCGGGCTCTGCAGCGTCCAGTCGACCGGGTGCCCGGAGTCGGACAGATAGAAGCCGGGGAACCGGTCCGTGCCGTATCCGGCGACGGCCACACCCAGCGTCTCCAGGCGCTGCAACGTGGCCGGCACGTCCAGGATCGACTTCACCCCCGCGCACACCACCGTGATCCGTGTGCGCGCCAGCAGCCCCAGGTCGGCGGACTCGTCCTGCGTGACCGTCCATTCCCGGTGCACACCGCCCAGCCCACCCGTCGCGAACACCCGGACCCCCGCCAGCGCCGCCAGCAGCGCGGTCGCCGACACCGTGGTCGCACCGCTCACCCCCGCCGACACGGCGAGCGGCAGATCGCGGTGGCCCAGCTTGCGGATCCCGTCCTCGTTGGCGACCCGTTCCAGTTGCTCCTTGTCCAGGCCGACGTGCGGCCGGCCGTCCAGCACGGCGATCGTCGCGGGTACGGCACCCTCCCGCCGTACCGCCTCCTCCAGCTCCAGCGCCACCCGCAGATTGCGCGGGCGCGGCAGCCCGTGCGCGATGATCGTGGACTCCAGGGCCACCACGGGTCGACGCGCGTCGATCGCCTCCCGTACTTCTTCGGACACCACCAGCACCACGCGCCTGCCTCCTGTCGGTCGGTTCTCCCTCATCCCTGGCGGGCCGCACGTCCCGTTAAACGCTTGCGACCTGTGGGGACTGCCACCAGCCTGGGCGGCATGACCAACAACACGACACGTCTCGACCATGTCGTCCTGTGGGTGAACGACCCGGTTGCCGCGGCCGACTTCTACGAGAAGGCGGTCGGCCTGGAGCCCCTGCGGGTCACCGAATTCACCGAGAAGAAGACGTCCTTCCCCTCCGTGCGCGTCAACGAGGAGACCATCCTCGACCTGGCCCCGCTCACCATGGCCGAGCGGATGAAGATGCTGCCCGGCTCCGTGGAGAGCGCGGGCCACCCCGTCAATCACGTCTGCCTGTCGCTGCCGTCGGACCGGTTCGACGCCCTGCGCGCCCGCCTGCAGGACAACGCCGTCCCCGTCTCCGACATCGCCCACGACGCGTACGGAGCGCGCGGAAAGGCCATCCGCAGCTTCTACTTCCGTGACCCGGACGGCAACGTCTTCGAGGCACGGCACTACGAGTAGCCGGCGCACCCGAGCCGTCAGAACAACGGCTCGGGCAGCACTCCCTCCAGGGCGAGCAGCTTCCGCTTGGTCTCCAGCCCGCCCCCGAACCCGCCGATGCCGCCGTCGCTCTCCACGACCCGGTGACACGGCACGACGACGGGCAGCGGGTTGGCGCCCATCGCCGCGCCCACCGCCTGCGCTGCGCCCGGCTGGCCGACCCGGCCGGCCAGAACGCCGTACCCGACGACCGAGCCGTACGGGACGCCGCTCGCCAGCTCGCGCAGCACCTGCCGGTTGAAACCGGAGATCAGTGACCAGTCCAGGGGCAGTTCGAAGGCGTGCCGCTCGCCCGCGAAGTACGCCTCGACCTGGCGTATCGCCTCGGCCAGCAGCGGCGATCCGGGTGCCTCGACGGGCTCGGTGCCCAGCCGGGCCGCCAGCCGCTCCAGCGACCGGTCGCGCTCCGCGTCGGTGGCGTGGAACACGACGTTGACCAGGCCGTCGCCGGTCGCCGCAAGGAGCAGCGGACCGATGGCGGTGCCCACGACGGTCCACACGACCTGCTGCTCGTACTGCCCGTGGCTGTCCATGGGCCCCACCGTACGACCCGCCACTGACAACGCCCGCCGGCCGGCTCAGTAGCCGGTCAGCGCCGCCCACACCACGTCGGGCTTGTTGGTGATGACGCCGTCGACGCCGTACCGCGTGACGGTCCAGGCGGTGGCCGCGTCGTTGACGGTCCAGGTGTACACCCCGAGCCTCCTGCCGTGCGGACCGTGGAACGCGTGCACGGTGGCGACATAGCTGCCGGAGATGGTCCCGTACGACGGGTTGATCAGATCGGTGAACCGCGCGTACCGGTACAGGTCGCGCAGCGGCGGTGTGCCGAGGAAGCCGGTCGTCAGGCCGGGCTTCAGATCATGGACGATGCGCAGACTGTCCGCGCTGAAGCTCTGCACGACCAGGCGGCCCAGGTGCGGCCTGTCCAGCCAGCCCTCGTTGCCGAGGAGCTTGAGGGTCTGCTGCTCGATGCCCGGGTACAGCTCGGGGTTCTTGATCTCCAGGAACAGCTTCTCGTGGTTGCTCTCGACCCGGCTCATGTACTGCTTCAGGGTCGGCACGTGCGTGCCCGCGTACCCGGGGCCGAACCAGCTGCCCGCGTCCAGCCGGGCGATCTCGGCGGCGGTGAAGTCCTTCACCTTCCAGGGCGCCCGGCCGGGGAAGACCTTCTCGACGTTCGTGGTGCGTTTGAGGCTGTCGTCGTGGATGACGACCAGTACGCCGTCCTTGGTGCGCTGCACGTCGTTCTCGACCCAGGAGAAGCCCAGCCGGGCCGCCTCGTCGATGGCGGGCAGGGTGTTCTCGGGAGCGTAGGCGGAAGCACCCCGGTGGGCGACGATCCGGGGCTGTTCGCCGACGTCGCCGGCCCGGGCGTCGGGAGTGGGCGCCAGCAGGGTGGCCGTCCCCAGGAGCGCGGTGGTCGTGGCGGCAACGGCGCGCGCGTGCATGCGTACTCCTCGCGTCGAGCGAATACGGACAGCACCAGAGTGACAGCAGAGCGTCAACAGGAGGGGGGCGCCGGACGGCCACGGAATGAATGGAGTTCCCCAAGTCCGCACACCGGTGCCGCACAAGTGGGGCAGGGGCGTGATTCTTTGCCGGAAAATCGTTCGACCATTCCGGTGGGGGTCATACTCTCCTCGTCAACCCTGACCGCTCGGAGCGGTCCTGGGACGGGGGCGAATTTCAGGTATTCCGGGACGCAAAGGGTGAAGGGCAGCCGCGCATGCAGGGCACGGTCGACGGATTCACGTACGGGATCGTCACCCCGCTGGTGGCCTATCTGATGGCCTGCCTCGGTGGAGCCCTCGGCCTGCGCTGTACGACCAGAGCCATGCTGGTGACCCAGTCCTGGCGCCCCGCCTGGCTCGTCCTCGGCTCGGCCGCGATCGGCTCCGGCATATGGACCATGCACTTCGTCGCCATGATGGGGTTCACCGTCAAGGAGACACCGATCCACTACGACAAATCGATGACGTACGCGAGCCTGGGCATCGCCGTCGTCATGGTGGGGATCGGGATCTTCATCGTCGGCTACCGCGGCGCCACCGGGACGGCGCTGTTCACCGGCGGCACGGTCACCGGTCTGGGCGTCGCCTCGATGCACTACCTCGGCATGGCCGGCCTGCGCCTCAACGGAAGCCTGCAGTACAACACGGTCACCGTCGCCGCCTCCGTCGTCATCGCGGTCGTGGCCGCCACCGCCGCCCTGTGGGCCGCGGGACAGGTGAGGGGCTTCCTGTGGAGCGTCGGCGCGAGCCTCGTCATGGGGCTCGCCGTCAGCGGCATGCACTACACCGGTATGGCCGCCCTCAGCGTCCATCTGCACGGCACCGGCTCGACCACCGCCGGTGAGTCGCCCGCGGCCCTGCTCGGCCCCATGCTGATCGGCCCTCTCGTCTTCCTCCTTCTCGCGGGCGTCGTCGTGATGTTCGATCCGCTGATGGTCATGGGCAAGCCCGACTGGACCCGCGTCGAGCACAAGCCGGGCATCCCGGCCGGCGCCGTCGTCCCGTCCCCGGGCCGCCGACCGCAGGTCCGCCAGCAGGGCCACCGCGGTTCCCGCACCCCGCAGAACCGGTGATCGGGACCCGTTGTCAGTGCGGGGTCGTACGGTGGATCCATGCGGCCCGTTTCCAACATCGAACGCACGGTGGCGCCCTTCGAGGTCGTCAGCTCCTACCAGCCCAGCGGCGACCAGCCGACGGCCATCGCCGACCTGGCCAGGCGCATCGAGGCCGGTGAGAGGGACGTCGTCCTGCTCGGCGCGACCGGCACCGGCAAGTCCGCCACCACCGCGTGGATGATCGAGAAGCTCCAGCGCCCCACGCTCGTGATGGCGCCGAACAAGACGCTGGCCGCCCAGCTGGCCAACGAGTTCCGCGAGCTCCTCCCGAACAACGCGGTCGAGTACTTCGTCTCGTACTACGACTACTACCAGCCCGAGGCGTACGTCCCCCAGTCGGACACCTACATCGAGAAGGACTCCTCGATCAACGAGGAGGTCGAGCGTCTGCGGCACTCCGCGACCAACTCGCTGCTCACCCGCCGCGACGTCGTCGTGGTCGCCTCGGTCTCGTGCATCTACGGCCTCGGTACTCCGCAGGAGTACGTGGACCGCATGGTCCCCCTCAAGGTCGGTGACGAGATCGACCGCGACGAACTGCTGCGCCGCTTCGTGGACATCCAGTACACCCGCAACGACATGGCGTTCAGCCGAGGCACCTTCCGTGTCCGCGGCGACACCATCGAGATCTTCCCCGTGTACGAGGAGCTGGCCGTCCGCATCGAGATGTTCGGCGACGAGATCGAGGCGCTGTCCACCCTGCACCCGCTCACCGGCGAGATCATCAGCGACGACCAGCAGCTGTACGTCTTCCCGGCCTCCCACTACGTCGCGGGCCCGGAGCGCATGGAGCGCGCCGTCAACGACATCGAGAAGGAGCTGGGCGAGCGCCTCGCCGAGCTGGAGAAGCAGGGCAAGCTCCTGGAGGCCCAGCGGCTGCGCATGCGGACCACGTACGACCTCGAGATGCTCCGCCAGATCGGCTCCTGCTCCGGTGTGGAGAACTACTCGATGCACTTCGACGGCCGCTTGCCCGGCTCCCCGCCCAACACCCTGCTCGACTACTTCCCGGACGACTTCCTCCTCGTCATCGACGAGTCGCATGTCACCGTGCCGCAGATCGGCGCCATGTACGAGGGCGACGCCTCCCGCAAGCGCACTCTCGTCGAGCACGGCTTCCGGCTTCC
The DNA here is from genome assembly GCF_055558775.1 of Streptomyces sp. NPDC025638. Lineage (NCBI taxonomy): Bacteria > Bacillati > Actinomycetota > Actinomycetes > Kitasatosporales > Streptomycetaceae > Streptomyces > Streptomyces sp. NPDC025638. The sequence goes on from NZ_JBVHLX010000005.1 coordinate 397,983, forward strand.
CTCCGCCCTGGACAACCGCCCCCTGAAGTGGGAGGAGTTCCAGGAGCGGATCGGGCAGGCCGTGTATCTGTCGGCGACCCCCGGTCCGTACGAACTGTCCCGCGGGGACGGCGTCGTCGAGCAGATCATCCGCCCCACCGGTCTCGTCGACCCGGAGGTCGTGGTCAAGCCCACCGAGGGGCAGATCGACGACCTGGTGCACGAGATCCGCAAGCGCACCGAGAAGGACGAGCGCGTCCTGGTCACCACGCTCACCAAGAAGATGGCCGAGGACCTCACCGACTACTTCCTCGAACTCGGCATCCAGGTGCGCTATCTGCACAGCGACGTCGACACCCTGCGCCGCGTCGAGCTGCTGCGCGAACTGCGCTCCGGCGAGTTCGACGTGCTGGTCGGCATCAACCTGCTCCGTGAGGGCCTCGACCTGCCCGAGGTGTCCCTGGTGGCGATCCTGGACGCCGACAAGGAGGGCTTCCTGCGCTCCGGCACCTCGCTGATCCAGACCATCGGCCGCGCGGCGCGCAATGTCTCCGGTCAGGTCCATATGTACGCCGACAAGATCACCCCGGCGATGGAGAAGGCCATCGACGAGACCAACCGCCGCCGGGAAAAGCAGGTCGCCTACAACAAGGCCAACGGCATCGACCCGCAGCCGCTCCGCAAGAAGATCAACGACATCGTGGCGCAGATCGCGCGCGAGGAGGTCGACACCGAGCAACTGCTCGGTTCCGGCTACCGCAGGACGAAGGACGGCAAGGGAGCCAAGGCCCCCGTCCCCTCGCTCGGCGACAAGGCGGCCAAGGCGGCCAAGGGGGCGAAGGTCAAGTCGGCCAAGGGCAAGGCCCAGGAGAAGGCCACGGTGCCGACGGACCGCCCCGCGGCCGAACTCGCCGAGCAGATCGAGGAGATGACGGAACGGATGCGCGCCGCCGCCGCGGACCTCCAGTTCGAGATCGCGGCCCGGCTGCGCGACGAGGTCTCCGAGATGAAGAAGGAGCTGCGCCAGATGCGGGAGGCCGGTCTGGCCTGACCTCGCAGTCAGTGCCGGACCCCGGCGCGTGCGCAGAGTGTTGCAACACCGACACAAACCGCGGGCCGGGGTTCGGCAGTGTCGGTGCCCGTGACTAGGGTTCTGGTCAACCGCAAGCAGTGCGGCAACAGGGGAAATCCGAGAGGGGAACCAGCCGTGTCCGTCAACATGACCAAGGGTCAGGCCATCAGCCTGGAAAAGAAGGATGGGGGCACCCTGACCGCGGTCCGTATGGGTCTCGGCTGGCAGGCGGCACCCAGGCGCGGGTTGTTCGGCTCGCGCACGCGGGAGATCGACCTGGACGCCTCGGCGGTGCTCTTCGCGGAGAAGCAGCCGGTCGACGTCGTCTTCTTCCGCCACCTCGTGAGCGACGACGGCTCCGTTCGCCACACCGGCGACAACCTCGTCGGCGGCGTGGGCCAGGGCGGTGACGACGAGGCCATCCTCGTCGACCTGGCGCGCGTCCCGGTCCACATCGACCAGATCGTCTTCACCGTGAACTCCTTCACGGGCCAGACCTTCCAGGAGGTGCAGAACGCGTTCTGCCGCCTGGTCGACGAGACCAACGGGCAGGAACTCGCGCGCTACACCCTGGCGGGCGGTGGCGCGTACACCGCGCAGATCATGGCGAAGGTGCAGCGGGTCGGCGCCGGTTGGACGATGACGGCCCTGGGTAATCCGGCCAACGGCCGTACCTTCCAGGACCTGATGCCGGCGATCCTGCCGCACCTGTAGGACCGCCGGAGGGCCCGGCGAGCGGCACACGACAACACGACACAGGGGGAAGGCGATGACGGCCGAGCTGGTGCGGGGGCAGAACCACCCGCTCTCGCAGGTCCGGCTCGAGATCCGGGTCTCGGCCGGTGTGCCCGTCGTGGCGGCGGCCACGCTGAGCGACGGCAACGGCAAGGCGCGCGGCGTCGAATGGGTGGCGCATCCGGGCGCGCCCGCGCTCCCCGGGCTCGAGGTCTCCAGGCAGGCGGCGGCCGACCATCGCCTTGCGGTGGACCTGGCCGCCATGCCGGAGGCCGTGCATTGCGTCAACGTGCTGCTCGCCCTGCCCGAGGGGGTGGGAGGCCCGACCCGTTTCGGCGGCGTCCCCGCCCCCTCCGTCGCGGTCACCGGCCTCGACGGCACCGGGATCGCCAGTTTCACCCTCACCGGCCTGGACGCCGAGTCGGCCGTCGTCGCCCTGGAGCTGTATCGCAGACAGGGCGCCTGGAAGGTGCGTGCCGTCGGCCAGGGCTATGCGGGCGGCCTCGCCGCGCTCCTCACCGACCAGGGCCTGCCCCAGGCCGTGGAACTCGCGGGCAGCATCCATGAGGCCGTGGCCCGGGGCGTGGCCCGGTCCGTCTCGGCGCCGCCATCGCGTCCGTCGGACGCCGACCGGTCCCGCCGGACGGCGCCCTCCGCACCGGGCCCGGCCCCACAGGGCACCTCGGACCCCGTGCCCCCTCACGGCACACAAGGACCGTACGGCGGCCATGTGCCCGGCTCCTCGTTCCCCCCGCAGCCCGACTCCACCGCTGCGCAACAGGCGCCCGCCGGCGGCCCGGTCGACTACACCCACCCGAACCGCCGGCACTCGACCCCGCCCCCGCCTCCGCCGCAGGCGCCCCCCGCCCTGCCCGGACAGCCCGCCGTGCCCGTCGCCGGTGACGCGGCCGGCTGGTCCATGGACGAGCGGCTGTACAACCAGGTCTGGGGCATGTTCGAGGACCTGGCCCGCACCACGGCCGCGTACCGCAGCGCCGTCGACTTCGCCGAATCCCGTATGGACAAGGAGATCGACCAGGTCCTGTCGGACCCGCGCAACCGGCTCGGCTCCTCGGGCGACGCCGAACGCGAGGCGGCCGGTGCCAAGCGGGCCCGGCTCGTCGAGCAGGCGAGAGTGGTGCTCGACCGTGATCTGGCCCAGCTGACCGCCGAGTGCGAGGTGGTCGAGCATGCGCTCCCGCCGGCGTACGCACGCTGGGACAACCCCGTCTGGCATGCCTACCGCGTACCGACGGAGTCCCCGATGGCCCTGCGCCTGGGCGACCTCCACCTGCCCGAGAGCGCTCCGCTGCGCGTCCCGATGCTGGTCCGGCTGCCCATGGAACGGGGCCTGTGGATCGACAGCGGCCCGAGGACGGGCCTCGACGATTCCTTCCCGGACCCCGGCGCGCTGCGGCATCTCGCGATGGAGACGGCGGTGGCGCTCGCGGTCCGGCTGCTCGCGGTCCACCCGGCGGGGGAGTTCACCGTGCATGTGATCGACCCGGCCGGTTCAGGGGCCCAGGCACTGGGGCCGCTGACGCGCAGCGGTGTGCCGGCGGCTCCGCCCGCGACCGGCGCGGCGGGCGTCGCGGATGTGCTGGGCCGGCTCACCCAACGCGTCGACCTGGTGCAGATGGCGCTGCGCGGTGGCGCGGCCGAGTCGTTGCCGCCGGGCATCGACATCGCGCAGCAGCTGCTGATCGTCAATGACTTCCCGCACGGCTTCGACGACCGGGCGGTGAACCAGCTGCGCTATCTCGCGGATGAGGGGCCGTCCGTCGGCGTGCATCTGCTGATGGTCGCGGACCGTGAGGACGCAGCCGCCTACGGCCCGCTGCTCGATCCCCTGTGGCGATCGCTCATGCGACTCACGCCGGTTCCCGACGACCACCTCGCCGACCCGTGGGTCGGGCATGCCTGGACGTACGAGCCGTCGCTCGTCCCGCCCGGCAGCGAGGTGCTCCACCGGGTGCTCGCACAGGTGGCCGCGGCCCGCACCAAGTACACGTAAAGTCCTCTGACTAGGGATTTTGACCTTTTCTTTGCCAAGGACTTTACCTTTCCTTGGTGATTGGGGTACTGTTTTCCGCACGGAGGGGAGTACTCCCTGTCTGCTGTGGCGTACCCGTCAATACGGATCAGGCCTGATCCCGGGGCGCCGGCCCCTCGTGGGCGGAAGAGACCTCCGGCAGCGACGACGCTGACTGTTTGCCGTTACGTTCTGCTACGCACTGCCGGAGGCGCAATGGATGTTTCCATGACCCTGTGGGTCCTCACCATCGCGGGCCTGGCCGCCCTCGTCGCGGTCGACTTCTTCATCGGCCGCAAGCCCCATGACGTGTCCATCAAGGAAGCCGGGATCTGGACGGTCGTCTGGATCGCCCTGGCCGGTCTCTTCGGGCTCGGCCTGCTCGTCTTCTCGGGTGGTCAGCCCGCCGGGGAGTTCTTCGCGGGCTTCATCACCGAGAAGTCGCTGAGCGTCGACAACCTCTTCGTCTTCGTCCTGATCATGGCGAAGTTCGCGGTGCCCTCGCAGTACCAGCAGCGGGTGCTGCTCGTGGGCGTGCTCATAGCCCTGGTCCTGCGGGCCGTTTTCATCGCCGCGGGAGCCGCGATCATCGCCGGCTTCTCGTGGGTCTTCTACCTCTTCGGCGCCTTCCTGATCTGGACTGCCTGGAAACTGGTCCAGGAGGCCCGGGCCGACGAGGAGGGCGAGGAGTACGAGGAGAACAAACTGCTGAAGGCGGCCGAGCGCAGATTCGGCGTGGCCGACCGCTACCACGGCACCAAGCTGTGGATCCAGCAGAACGGCAAGCGCGTGATGACGCCGATGCTGGTCGTGATGCTCGCGATCGGCACTACGGACGTGCTGTTCGCGCTCGACTCGATCCCCGCGATCTTCGGCCTGACCCAGGACCCGTACATCGTCTTCACCGCCAACGCCTTCGCCCTGATGGGCCTCAGGCAGCTGTACTTCCTCATCGGCGGCCTGCTGAGGAAGCTGGTGTACCTCTCGTACGGCCTGTCCGTGATCCTGGGCTTCATCGGCGTCAAACTGGTGCTGCACGCACTGCACGAGTCCGGGGCGCACGTCCCGGAGATCAGCACTCCGGTCTCGCTCGGCGTGATCTGCGCGGTCCTGATCGTCACCACGGTCACCAGCCTGCTGGCGTCCCGGAAGCAGGCGGCGCTCGAAGCGGCGCGGGTGCCCGGCGAAGGCGCTCCGAAGGGCAGCGTCGACGCCTGACCGCGACGGACGTAGGAACAACGGTCCTCGGGAGTGGTGCGGGGTGATTGCCGCGCATCGCTCCCGATGCTTCGTTGGGGGCACAGCGCGTCCCCGGCCGGGGACGCCGCCGCCCCGGTGGAGGCATCCATGAAGTTCGTCCAGATCATCGACTTCGAGACAGACCGCATCGAGGAGATGCGGGCCCTGTCCGAGGACATGGAGAAGCGCTTCGCGGGCCGCGAGAACAGCCCCACGCGCCGTCAGATCCTCGCGGACAGGAATCAGCCGGGCCGCTATCTCGCGGTGATCCAGTTCGACTCCCACGAGGAGGCCATGCGCAACAGCAGTGACCCCGAGACGAGCAAGTTCGCCGAGCAGATGGCCGCGCTGTGCACCCGGCCGCCGGCCTTCACCGACTGCGACGTCGTGGAGATGAGCGACCTCACCTGACCGGGACCGAAAGCCGCACCACCCGGGGGCCCGTGCCGCGCCGGCGCCGGGCCTCCGGCACCGGAAAGGACCGGAACTGTTCGCGCTGACCATCGTGGTGAGCTCCCTGACGGTCGTGCCCGGACGGGCCACGCCGCTGCAGGGCGGCGTGCACCTGGTGCTGTTCGCCGCGTATCTGGAGCTGGCGATCAATCCGTAGCGGACCTCACCCGCCCGTCGCCGGACCACCCGTCACGCCCGCGGCGGGTTCCATCGCCGCCACCGGCACCGGGCGGGTCTCCGGCAGCAGTGCGAAGCACCCCAGGCTGAGCAACGCGATCCCCGTCAGATACGCGCCCACACCCCACGGAACGCGCCCGCCGTGCTCCGCGAGCGCCGTCGCCACGATCGGCGTGAGCGCGCCCCCGAGGACCCCCCCGAGGTTGTAGCCCACCGCGGCTCCCGTGCACCGCACCCGCGGCTCGTACAACTCCGGCAGATAGGCGGCGATCACCGCGAACATGGTGATGAACGCTGCCAGCGCCACCAGGAAACCGAGGAACATCAGCAGCGGCTCGGCCGTCGCCAGCAGCGCGACCATCGGGAACATCCACACGGCGATCGCCGTGCACCCCGCCAGGCACAGCGGCCGCCGCCCGTAGCGGTCGCCGAGCAGCGCCATCACGGGCGTGAGGGCCCCCTTCACCACCACGGCGGCCATGATGCAGGTCAGCATGACGGTACGGCTCACCCCGAGCCGCTCGGTCCCATAGGCCAGGGACCAGGTCGTCACCGCGTAGAACACCGCGTATCCGACGGCAAGCGCCCCGGCCGTCAGCAGCACCAGCCGCCAGTGGTGCCGTACGACGTCGACGAGCGGTACGCGCGCGTGGTCCTCGATTTCGAGGAACCGGGGGCTCTCGGTGAGCGAGGAACGCAGCCACAGACCGGCCACGGCCAGCGCTCCGGCCGCCCAGAACGGCACTCGCCATCCCCACTGCGCGAACTGCGCGTCGGACAGCGTCGCCGACAGCACCAGCATCACGCCATTGGCGAGCAGGAAGCCGATGGCGGGCCCGATCTGCGGAAAGCTCGACCACAGCGCACGTCGCCCGGTGGGCGCGTGTTCCGCGGTCAGCAGCACCGCCCCGCCCCACTCCCCGCCGAGCCCCAGCCCCTGCAGGAAGCGCAGGAGGAGCAGCAGCAGGGGAGCGGTGACGCCGATCGAGCCGTACGTCGGCAGACACCCGACCGCGACCGTCGAGGCACCGGTCAGCAGGAGCGAGAGGACGAGAACGGGCCGCCGCCCGCGCCGGTCCCCGATGTGCCCGAAGAGCATCGAGCCCAGCGGCCGGGCCACGAACCCCACCCCGAACGTCCCGAAGGCCGCCAGCGTCCCCGCCACGGGTGAGAACGTCGGGAAGAACAGCGGCCCCAGGACGAGGGCCGCCGCCGTCCCGTAGACGAAGAAGTCGTAGAACTCGATCGCGGTCCCGGCGAGGGAGGCGGCGGCCATCCGCAGCATGGAGGGCGCCCTTACGACGCGTACATCGTGCATGCCGCGTCAACTACCCACGGTGACCACTGGTTACGGGGCGCGGGGGAGCGCGGCCCGCGTCAATAGGTGACGATGATGCGCCGGGCCGGTCCGTCCACGCGGATCACGCCCCCATAGGGGATGACGACTTGGGGATCGGTGTGGCCCAGATCCACATCGAAGACGACGAGCATGTTCGGCGCATATGTCTTCAGCGCGCGCTCCACGGCCTCACGCTGCTCCGTCGCGTAACGCGCCGCCTCCTCCGGAGTGTTGGGCCGCTCGAAGGACCAGCTCTTGGGGCGGCCCATCAGCAGGGCGGAGAACCGCTGCAGCAGGCCACGCTCGCCGAAGTTGCGCAGGGTCCGGAAGACCTCCGCGGCGCTCGGCAGTTCCTCGGAGGTCTCCAGGAACAGGACGCCGCCGTCGTACTCCGCGAGGTCGTGCGAGACCTCGCGGTCGGCCATCAGCAGCCACCCGAGGATCTCCAGGTTTCCGCCCCAGCCACGGCCCTCGACGACCCGCTCGGCGTTCCGCCAGGTCCAGCCGGTGCCGGGGCGGGACGGCGGTTCCGCGTCGAAGGTGGCGGGGTCGGCCCAGTCGCGGTTGACGTCGTTCCAGCGCTCGGCGGGCCGGAGTTCGTACTCGCCGGAGGTGAACAGCGCGGCCCTGAGGGACTCGGCGGTCTGCGGGTGCAGGGCGCCGGGGCGGCCCAGCTCGCACATCACGGTGGCACCGTGGTAGCCGACGATCCCGGCATTGCGCAGGTACGCGAGCAGGTTCGTGTTGTCGCTCATCCCGAAGAAAGGCTTCGGGTTGGCCCGGATCAACTCCCGGTCCAGCAGCGGCAGTACCGTGATCTGGTCCTCGCCGCCGATCGTGGCGATGACCGCCTTGACGTCCGGGTCGGCGAAGGCCGCGTGGATGTCGTCGGCGCGGTCCTGCGGCGACGTGCCCATCTTCCTGGTCGTCGGGTACTCCACCGGCACGAGGCCGTACTCCTCGCGCAGCCGCCGCAGGCCGAGTTCGTAGGGCCGTGGGAAGAGTTCCGCCAGCCCGGACGAGGGGGAGATGACGGCCATGCGGTCGCCCGGCTCGGGCTTGGGAGGGTACGAAGGCGTCGTCATGCCGGGAGAGTACGGGCCCTTGTCTCCTCGCCGCACCGTGATAAACCGGGTCTGAGCAGCGGTCCCTTGTCGACCGCCCACCCGAACGGACCGGAGGAACCGTGCCCCGCACCCTGGCCAACGCCCCGATCATGATCCTCAACGGGCCCAACCTCAATCTGCTCGGTCAGCGTCAGCCGGAGATCTACGGCTCCGACACGCTCGCCGACGTCGAGGCCCTGTGCGCCAAGGCCGCGGCGGCGCACGGCGGGACGGTGGACTTCCGGCAGTCCAACCATGAGGGCGAGTTGGTGGACTGGATCCACGAGGCGCGGCTCCACCACTGCGGGATCGTCATCAACCCCGGCGCCTACTCGCACACGTCCGTCGCGATTCTGGACGCACTGAACACCTGCGACGGCATGCCGGTCATCGAGGTGCACATCTCCAACATCCACAAGCGCGAGTCGTTCCGGCACCACTCGTACGTCTCCCTGCGCGCCGACGGCGTCATCGCGGGGTGCGGCGTGCAGGGATATGTGTTCGGCGTGGAGCGGGTGGCGGCGCTGGTGGGGGCCGCACAGGCCGACGCGTAGCGTTTGAAAAGGCGACTGACGCCCTATGGGCACTGACGCCTCACGAGCACTGACGCCTCACGGGCACTGACGTCCTCATAGGTGCTCAGGCCTGGGCCGCCGGCCGAGGGCGGGGTTCGGAAGGCCGGCGGCCCATACCGCGCAGGAGCCGTCATCCTGTGCGGGGCTGCTTCCAGTTGACTGCGCGGCAGCGTGCACCGGGAGCGCGCGCGGGTCACCGGCGCGTGCGAATGATTCACACGGGGCGCGCGCAACGCGCTTGCGCGGGGCGCACGTATGAAGTTCGCGCCGGGCTCGGCGTACTGGCCGGGGCCGCGCTCACCACCCGCGCGCGTGCCACTCCGGCAGATGCGGGCGCTCGGCGCCCAGTGTGGTGTCGTTGCCGTGCCCCGGGTAGACCCAGGTCTCGTCCGGCAGTACGCCGAAGATCTTCGTCTCGACGTCATGGATCAGACTGGCGAAGGCCTTCGGATCCTTGCGCGTGTTGCCCACGCCGCCCGGGAACAGACAATCCCCGGTGAAGACGTGCGGGTGGCCGTGCGGGTCGTCGTAGACCAGCGCGATCGACCCCGGAGTGTGCCCCACCAGATGGCGCGCGGTGAGCTCCACACGCCCCACCCGGATCACATCACCGTCGTCGACCAGGACATCGGTCGGCACCGGGATGCCGGGGGCGTCCTCCCGCCCGGCGTACGTACGCGCGCCCGTGACCGCCACGACCTCGCCGAGCGCCTGCCAGTGGTCACCGTGCTGATGCGTGGTGACGACGGATGCGATGCCGTCGTCACCGATCATGCCGAGCAGTGTCTGCGCCTCGTTGGCGGCGTCGATCAGTAGCTGCTCGTCCGTGGCCCGGCAGCGCAGCAGATAAGCGTTGTTGTCCATCGGGCCGACCGCGATCTTGGTGATCATCAGGTCCTTCAGCTCGTGCACGTCCGCCGGTCCGCCGACCGTCACCTCACCGCTGTACGTCATGGCGGCAGCCTATAGCGGGGGAGCGGACCGGGCGGCGTCCACGTGCTACAGCGGGGGGAGCGTCGGAAGTCCGCCGCCCTTCACCGTCAGCCCCGAGCCGTCCCGGCGGCCGGCCAGCCAGCCGAGGAGATCGGCGGCGGTGCCCTCCACCGCGATCGGGCCGCCCGCCGCGCCGCCGCCCGTGGTCCAGGTGCGGCCGCCGTCGGCGACCAGAGCGGTCGAGGGCACGCTCCCGTGTCCGCCGAAGCGCTCGGCGAGGAAGTCGATCTCCCGCTCCGTGAACTCCGCCGGAAGATCCTCCAGCTCGTACCCGATCCCCAGGTCCACATGGTGCAGCTCGACCTCGACCCACCGCCGGAACGGCAGCCGGGACGCCGAGTCGGTGACCCCGTTGCGCAGCTCCACCGTGCGCGCCCAGTCCGCGGGCGCGGCCCCGGCCGCCTGGAAGCGCGCGCCGCTCTCGCGCAGGTCGGCGAGCTGGACGTCGAGGGCGCGCGGGGCGTCCCGCTCGATGTCGGCGTCCCGGGCCTCCCCCGATGCGTACATGGGGCGCCCTTCGAGGACGTTCACCAGCGCGTCCGCGTTGCGGGCGAGGTGGGCGAGGACATGGCCACGGCTCCAGCCGGGCAGCCGTGACGGCTCGGCGGTGGACGCGTTGTCCAGTGCGGCGGCTGCGGTGAGGAGCCGTTCGGTCGCGTCACGTACAGACGCCAGGTCACGCGCGTGATCAATCATGAGGCCGACCCTAACCCCGCCACTCCTTCGGGTGAAGGTGGCGGGTCAGCCCGGCAAATCGAATGTGCGTGCTATATGGTCGGGTGCGGCGTCGGGCATGCTGGATGGCCGGGGATTGTTTACCGAACCGGGAATCCGACCGGCGTTGTCAGTGGCTCCCCCTAGTCTGAAGAACGACGGGGGCCCCGCCCCTGTCACTTCTCTCAAGAAAGGTGCGGACCGGCGTGGCCGACCGTCTCATCGTCCGTGGCGCGCGCGAGCACAACCTGAAGAATGTCTCGCTCGACCTGCCACGCGACTCGCTCATCGTCTTCACGGGCCTGTCGGGTTCGGGCAAGTCCTCGCTGGCGTTCGACACGATCTTCGCCGAGGGCCAGCGGCGTTACGTGGAGTCGCTCTCCTCGTACGCCCGTCAGTTCCTCGGCCAGATGGACAAGCCGGACGTCGACTTCATCGAGGGCCTCTCCCCGGCGGTCTCCATCGACCAGAAGTCGACCTCGCGCAACCCGCGCTCGACGGTCGGCACCATCACCGAGGTCTACGACTACCTGCGGCTGCTCTTCGCGCGCATCGGCAAGCCGCACTGCCCCGAGTGCGGCCGCCCCATCTCGCGTCAGTCGCCGCAGGCGATCGTCGACAAGGTCCTGGAGCTGCCGGAGGGGAGCCGCTTCCAGGTGCTCTCCCCGCTGGTGCGCGAGCGCAAGGGGGAGTTCGTCGACCTGTTCGCGGACCTCCAGACCAAGGGCTACAGCCGCGCGCGCGTGGACGGCGAGACCATCCAGCTCTCCGACCCGCCCACCCTGAAGAAGCAGGAGAAGCACACCATCGAGGTGGTCGTCGACCGCCTCACGGTGAAGGGTCGTGTCGGAGACGCGCAAAAAGAGCACAGCGCCAAGCGCCGGCTCACCGACTCCGTGGAGACCGCCCTCGGCCTGTCCGGCGGCATGGTCGTGCTCGACTTCGTCGACCTCCCCGCGGACGACCCCGAGCGCGAGCGCATGTACTCGGAGCACCTGTACTGCCCGTACGACGACCTGTCCTTCGAGGAGCTGGAGCCGCGCTCCTTCTCCTTCAACTCGCCCTTCGGCGCCTGCCCCGAGTGCACCGGCATCGGCACGCGCATGGAGGTCGACGCGGAACTGATCGTCCCGGACGAGGACAAGTCCCTCGACGAGGGCGCCATCCACCCCTGGTCGCACGGGCACACCAAGGACTACTTCGGCCGCCTGATCGGCGCCCTGGCGGACGCGCTGGGATTCCGTACGGACATCCCCTTCGCCGGGCTGCCACAGCGGGCCAAGAAGGCCCTGCTCCACGGCCACAAGACGCAGATCGAGGTCCGCTACCGCAACAGGTACGGCCGTGAGCGCGTGTACACCACGCCCTTCGAGGGTGCCGTCCCCTTCGTCAAGCGGCGGCACAGCGAGGCCGAGAGCGACGCCAGCCGCGAGCGCTTCGAGGGCTATATGCGCGAGGTGCCCTGCCCCACCTGTCAGGGCACGCGCCTGAAGCCGATCGTCCTCGCGGTCACGATCATGGACAAGTCGATCGCCGAGGTCTCCGCGATGTCCATCAGTGACTGCGCGGACTTCCTGGGCGAGCTGAAGCTCAACGCCCGAGACAAGAAGATCGCCGAGCGGGTGCTGAAGGAGGTCAACGAGCGGCTGCGGTTCCTGGTCGATGTCGGCCTGGACTACCTCTCGCTCAACCGCGCGGCCGGCACGCTCTCCGGCGGCGAGGCCCAGCGCATCCGCCTGGCCACCCAGATCGGCTCCGGCCTGGTCGGCGTCCTGTACGTGCTGGACGAGCCGTCCATCGGTCTGCACCAGCGCGACAACCACCGGCTGATCGAGACCCTGGTCCGGCTGCGCGACATGGGCAACACGCTCATCGTCGTCGAGCACGACGAGGACACCATCAAGGTCGCCGACTGGGTCGTCGACATCGGCCCCGGCGCGGGCGAGCACGGCGGCAAGGTCGTGCACAGCGGCTCGCTCAAGGAGCTGCTGGCCAACGCCGAGTCGCAGACCGGTCAGTATCTGTCCGGCAAGAAGTCGATCCCGCTGCCCGACATCCGGCGCCCGCAGGACCCGTCCCGCCGGCTCACGGTGCACGGCGCCCGCGAGAACAACCTGCAGGACATCGACGTCTCCTTCCCGCTGGGCCTGTTCACGGCCGTCACGGGCGTGTCCGGCTCCGGCAAGTCGACGCTGGTCAACGACATCCTCTACACGCACCTGGCCCGCGAGCTGAACGGCGCGAGGAACGTCCCAGGGCGGCACACGCGCGTGGACGGCGACGACCTCGTCGACAAGGTCGTGCACGTCGACCAGTCGCCCATCGGCCGCACCCCGCGGTCCAACCCGGCGACGTACACCGGCGTCTTCGACCACGTCCGCAAGCTGTTCGCCGAGACGGCCGAGGCGAAGGTCCGCGGCTATCTGCCCGGCCGCTTCTCCTTCAACGTCAAGGGCGGCCGCTGCGAGAACTGCGCGGGCGACGGCACCATCAAGATCGAGATGAACTTCCTCCCGGACGTCTACGTCCCGTGCGAGGTCTGCCACGGCGCCCGCTACAACCGGGAGACCCTGGACGTCCACTACAAGGGCAAGTCCATCGCCGACGTGCTGAACATGCCGATCGAGGAGGCGACGGAGTTCTTCGGGGCCGTCCCCGCGATCGCCCGCCACCTCAACACGCTGAAGGACGTCGGACTCGGCTATGTCCGGCTCGGCCAGTCCGCGACCACCCTGTCCGGCGGTGAGGCGCAGCGCGTCAAGCTCGCCAGCGAACTGCAGAAGCGCTCCACCGGCCGTACGGTCTACGTCCTGGACGAGCCGACCACCGGTCTGCACTTCGAGGACATCAGCAAGCTGCTGAAGGTCCTGTCCGGCCTGGTCGACAAGGGCAACACGGTCATCGTCATCGAGCACAACCTCGATGTGATCAAGACCGCCGACTGGGTCGTCGACATGGGCCCGGAGGGCGGCGCCGGCGGCGGTCTCGTCGTCGCCGAGGGCACGCCGGAGGAGGTCGCCGGGGTCCCGGCCAGCCACACCGGCAAGTTCCTGCGCGAGATCCTCGGCGCCGACCGGATCAGCGACGCGGCGTCGGTGCCGGCCCAGCGCAAGACGGCGGCCAGGAAGACGGTCGCCGCCAAGTCGACGGCGAAGAAGACGGCCACGGCCCGCACGACCAGGACCGCCAACAACACGGCGACCGAGAAGGCGGCCGCGGTCACCAAGAAGGCGGCACCCGCGAAAAAGACGACGCGGGCACGGAAGGCGTGAGCCGGCCGGCGGCCACGTCCTGACGAATCATCGGAAAACGGTGCCCCGCGGGAACTCCCCGCGGGGCACCGCTCGTTCCATCAGCAGCCACCCTGGCCCTGGAGGGTGTGGAAAGTGCAGCTAGAACTCCCCGAGTTCGGCGGCGAACGGCGGTTCCGCCCCCGCCCGTGAACACGTCACCGCCGCCGCACGCGCCGCGAACCGCAGCAGCCGTGTCCAGCCGTCGGCACCCAGCCCGGCCAGCGCCTCGGCCGAGAGGGCGTCCTGCGCGGACAAGCCGTGCAGCAGCGCCGCGTTCACCGTGTCGCCGGCGCCGATCGTGTCGACGACCTCGACCTTCTCGCCCGGCACGGAGTGCTCCGCGCCGTCCCGGGTGAAGACGGTGAGACCGTCGCCGCCCCGGGTGATCACCACGGCCGAGGGGCCGGCGGCCAGCCACTCGCGCGGGGTGCCGCCCAGCCACTGGGCGTCCTCCTCGGAGACCTTCAGCAGCGTCACCGACGGCAGCCAGTTCCTGAAGCGCGCCCGGTAGGCATCCGCGTCCGGGATCAGGCCCGCCCGGATGTTCGGATCGAGCGCGGTGAAGAGTCCCTGCCCGGCCGCGGTCCGCATCAGCTCCTCGTAGGCGCTCGCCCCCGGTTCCAGGACGAGAGAGCAGGTCCCGAAGGACACCGCGCGTGCCATGGCCGGGAGCTCGGCGGGGGCAGTGAACAGCCGGTCGGCGGTGCCTTCGACATAGAAGGAGTAGGCGGCCGACCCGTTCCCGTCGATCGTGGCGACCGCGAGGGTGGTCGGCTCCGTGCCGCGCTGCACGCCGGAGACCTCCACGCCGGCCCGGCGCAGCCCGTCGAGCAGGGCCTCGCCGAAGGCGTCGTACGAGGTGCGGGAGCAGAAGGCGGTGGGGGAGCCGAGACGGCCGAGGGCCACGGCCGTGTTGTAGGGGCCGCCGCCGAGCGCCGGCTTCAGGCCCGCCAGGGCGCCCGCACCCTGCGGTACGAGGTCGATCAGTGCCTCACCGGCGACGACGATCACGAGTCGCTTCCTTTCCTGGACTGGTCGGCGGCCCACTCGGGCCGCTCCGGGCAGCCGCACGACGTGCGGTGGACGAGGGTGCAGGGCAGCCGCACGGTCCGGGCGGGCCGGTCCGGCGCGGCCAGGCGGTCGAGCAGTACCCGGACGGCCTGCGCGCCGATCTCCTTGCTGGGCTGGGCGATCGCGGTGAGCCGGGGCGAGAACAGGTCCGCCCAGGCGAAGTCGTCGAAGCAGCACAGGGCGATGTCGTCGGGCACGCTCAGGCCGCGCTCGCGCAGGGCGCGCAGGGCACCGATGGTCATCGCGTTGTTGGCGGTGATCAGTGCCGTCGGTGGGTCGGCGAGGGAGAGCAGGTCCGAGGTGGCCCGCTCGGCGCGTGCCGACTCGGAGTTGCCCGGGGCCACGAGGTGTTCGTCGTGGGCCAGGCCGGCGGCGGCCAGGCCCTGCCGGTAGCCGGTGATCCGCTCGCCGGTGGTGCTGAGCCCGGGCAGGCCCGCGACCAGGCCGATCCGGCGGTGGCCCCGTTCGGCGAGGTGGGTGACGAGCCGGGCCATCGGGTCGGTGTTCTCGGCGCAGACCTGGTCGAAGCGCGGGGTGCCGTCGGTGGGGGCGTCGATCACGCGGTCCAGGAACACGGTCGGCACGGCGTGGCGGCCCAGATAGGCGACGAGCTCCCGAGGGTCGGCGGAGGCGGCGACGATCATGCCGTCCACCCGTCGCTCGTGCAGGAGCTGTACGACCTTGCGTTCGTGCGCGGGGTCGTCGTGCGGGTCGGCGATGAGCAGGCTGTAGCCCTCTTCCAGGGCGGCGGCCTCGACGCCCTGGAGGATCTCCGTGAAGTAGGGATTGCGGATCGCCGAGACCGCGAGCCCGATGGAGCGGGTGCGGGAGGTCACCAGGGAGCGGGCGAGCGTGTTGGGCGTGTAGCCGAGCTCGTCGATCGCGTCCAGCACCGCCCGTCGGGTGTGGGGCAGCACCGGACGCGTGCCGTTCAGCACGTGGGAGACGGTCGCCACGGAGACTCCGGCGCTCCGTGCGACGTCGGCCATGGTGGGCATCGGGTTCCTTCCCTGGGCCGCGGTGGCCTTCTGGCGGGGAAGGTATCCCATCCGGCGACGCACGTAAACGCTTGCGCAAACGTTTACGTCCCTGCCTTGCGTCCACCTTGTGCCCACTTCCCGCTACTTCGACCCGCTCCGGCCCGTGATGACCGCCCCAGGTATCGTCGGCCTGCATCACCCGCCCCGAACAGTGGAGACACCCGATGTCCGCCCGACCCTCAGCGAGCCGCCGTACCGTCCTTCGAGGGGCCGCCGTCACTCCGCTCGCCGGCCTCGGCCTCACCGCCTGTGCGGGGGTCGGGGGCGGTGTCACCGCGGACTCGACGCCGACCGCGCCCGTCGAGCTCGGCGCCGAGAGCGAGGTCGCCAAGGGGAGCGCGAAGCTGTACCGGGACCACAACGTGGTGGTCAGCCGGGACGGGAACGGCACGCTCAAGGCGTACAGCACGATCTGCACGCACGCCGGGTGCGCCATCAACAAGCTTCAGGGGACGACGCTGATCTGCCCGTGCCACGGGAGCGAGTTCGACGCCGTGACCGGAAAGGTCGTGCAGGCCCCGGCCACGGTGCCGTTGAGCGAGCTGCCGGTCAAGGCCACGAACGGCAAGATCATCGCGGGTCCCGGCGCCTGATCACCGGATGACCGGGGAGGCCGTCACTCCCAGTCCCAGCCGATCCCCACGATGCCCGGCCGTACCCGTGGCTCCACCAGGTGCACCGAGCGGTGCGGCCCGCTCAGGGACAGGTCCTGACGTCCGCTGCGTGGAGCGGCCGGCGAGTGCTGGGCGAACCGGTGGCAGCGCACCGGCAGTGCGTTCGGGTCGAACCGCACCTGGAGCGCGTACTGACCGCCGGGAAAGCCGAATCCGCGCAGGTACTCGCGCGAGAGCCCGGCCGTGCCGTCCTCGACGGCGTAGCGGAAGAGGAAGGTGTCGCCGGACCGCAGCCGGGTGCCGAAGAGCAGCTCGGCGACGAGCACGCCGGTGTCCCGGTCCAGGCGGACGCGTCCCGTGCGGCAGTTCTCCAGGGCGTGCACCGCCATGCGCTCCGGCGCGCAGCCCGGGTCGCCGTGGTGGATGGCCACGAAGCGGTCGACGCCGTCGCGGTGGGCCCGCACGATGTGGTGCGACTCGCGGCCCGCCAGCTCCCGGCGGGCTCCGATCCGTACCCGCTCGTGGTGTCCGAGGGTGTGCAGCCCGCCGTCGAGGGACCAGCCCAGCTCGGCCATGAGCCGCTCCAGGACGTCGGAGGCCTCGATCATCGAGCGGTACGACCGGGCCGCCGGGCGCTGCCCGGCCGAGCGGCCGTCCGCCTCGGCCAGCAGCCGGATCAGTGACTCCTCGGGCAGCTGCAGGATCTCCTCCAGCGCCCGTACGGCGCGCAGCGACTCGGGGCGCTGGGGGCGGCGGGCGCCCTGCTGCCAGTAACTCAGACTCGTCACGCCCACCTTGACCCCGTATCGCGACAGATGGTGCTGCACCCGCTGGAGCGGCAGTCCACGGGCGGCTATCGCGGCGCGCAGCGCGACATGGAAGGGGCCGCCCCGCAGGGCCGTGTCCAGTTCCGCGGTGCCGACGTCCGCGTGCTCTATGGCGTGCCGCATGCGCAGGGGCCTTTCTGTGAAGGTTCACTACGGCTGGTCAGACCGTTCGCGCGGGTCTCTGGGGCCACCCCGTCGGCGCCGGGGCGTCAGCACATCCGTACGCCGCATCCGGACGCCGTCGTTCACGGCCCCGAGTTCCCCCGCATTGAAGCGTGTTGACCAAGCCCCGACAACACCTCCTGTCCAACCGCAACGCCCACCTGGCCGAGCCGCGACCCCGCCGTGCGTGGGATTTGCCCGCGGGACGGGCACCGACGACGTCCTCACGCTCGGTGAGCGGCACCCCGGCCGCGTCGTCCACAACCCCGTCGCTGTCCACAACCCCGTCGCTGTCCACAACCTCGCCGTTGTCCACAGCCCCGCCGGAGTGTCACCCCACGCCAGTAGGGTGTGAGACATGGCCGACCCCTCCAGCTACCGCCCCAAGCCGGGAGAGATCCCGGACTCTCCCGGGGTGTACAAATTCCGCGACGAGCACCGCCGGGTGATCTACGTCGGAAAGGCGAAGAGCCTGCGCCAGCGCCTGGCGAACTACTTCCAGGACCTGGCCGGCCTGCACCCGCGCACCCGGACGATGGTCACCACGGCCGCGTCCGTGGAGTGGACCGTCGTGTCCACGGAGGTCGAGGCGCTGCAGCTGGAGTACTCCTGGATCAAGGAGTTCGACCCCCGGTTCAACGTCAAGTACCGCGACGACAAGAGCTACCCGTACCTCGCGGTGACGATGAACGAGGAGTTCCCGCGGGTCCAGGTGATGCGCGGTCACAAGAAGAAGGGCGTGAGGTACTTCGGGCCGTACGGGCACGCCTGGGCCATTCGTGACACGGTGGACCTGCTGCTGCGGGTGTTCCCCGTGCGCACCTGCTCGGCCGGCGTCTTCAAGAACGCCGCCCGCACCGGACGCCCCTGCCTGCTCGGCTACATCGGCAAGTGCTCGGCGCCCTGTGTGGGCCGGATCCCCGCCGAGGAGCACCGTGAACTGGCGGAGGAGTTCTGCGACTTCATGGCCGGACGGACGGGCACGTACCTCCGCCGCCTGGAGAAGCAGATGACGGAGGCGGCCGAGGAGATGGAGTACGAGCGGGCCGCCCGCCTGCGCGACGACATCGGGGCCCTGAAGAAGGCCATGGAGAAGAACGCGGTCGTGCTCGCCGACGCGACCGACGCCGACCTGATCGCCGTCGCCGAGGACGAGCTGGAGGCGGCCGTCCAGATCTTCCATGTGCGCGGCGGGCGCGTGCGCGGTCAGCGCGGCTGGGTGACCGACAAGGTCGAGGAGGTCACCACCGCCGCCCTGGTCGAGCACGCCCTCCAACAGCTCTACGGCGAGGAGACCGGGGACGCCGTCCCCAAGGAGGTCCTCGTCCCGGCCCTGCCCGACCCGGTCGAGCCCGTCCAGGAGTGGCTGACCGGACGCCGTGGCTCCCATGTCTCGCTCCGCATCCCGCAGCGCGGCGACAAGCGGGCCCTGATGGAGACGGTCGAGCGCAACGCCCAGCAGGCGCTCGCCCTGCACAAGACCAAGCGCGCCTCCGACCTCACCACGCGCTCGCGGGCGCTGGAGGAGATCGCGGACGCTCTCGACCTGGACAGCGCCCCCCTCAGGATCGAGTGCTACGACATCTCGCACCTCCAGGGCGACGACGTCGTGGCCTCCATGGTCGTATTCGAGGACGGCCTGCAGCGCAAGAGCGAGTACCGCCGCTTCCAGATCAAGGGCTTCGCGGGCCAGGACGACGTCCGCTCCATGCACGAGGTGATCACCCGCCGCTTCCGGCGCTACCTCGCCGAGAAGGAGAGGACCGGCGAGTGGGTGGAGGACGACGCCGGGACCGACGGTCTGCCGGGCAATGGCCTCAAGGACGATGACGGCCGTCCCAAGAAGTTCGCCTACCCGCCCCAGCTCGTCGTCGTGGACGGCGGGCAGCCGCAGGTCGCGGCCGCCATGCGGGCGCTGGACGAGTTGGGCATCGACGACATCGCCGTCTGCGGCCTCGCCAAGCGCCTGGAGGAGGTCTGGCTGCCGGACGACGACGATCCGGTCGTCCTGCCCCGCAGCAGCGAGGGCCTCTATCTGCTCCAGCGTGTCCGCGACGAGGCGCACCGCTTCGCGATCACCTATCAGCGGACCAGGCGCGCCAAGCGCTTCCGCGCGGGTCCCCTGGACGAGGTGCCGGGCCTCGGCGAGACCCGCAAACACGCGCTGATCAAGCACTTCGGTTCGGTGAAGAAGCTGCGGTCGGCCACAATCGAGCAGATCCAGGAGGTGCCCGGCATAGGCCGGAAGACGGCCGAGACCATTGCCGCGGCCCTGGCCGGGGCGGCTCCGGCCGCGCCCGCCGTGAACACGGCGACCGGAGAGATCATTGATGACGAGGAACCCGAAACGACGGCGGGTGCCTCGGGGGATCCCGTGACCGCGGGAGCCCCGGACGAACGACGGGGGCAGGAGAGATGACCGAGCACGAAGCACAGCCCGCAGCGGAGCGAGATCGGGCGCACACGGAAACGGGCGAGGAACAGCCGCAGCAGGCGGCACAGGACGTCGCCGGGGAAAGCGGAGCACAGGTGAGTACGGACATCACGGCGGCCGGGGTCCCCGAGGCGGCCATCCCCGAGCTAGTGATCATCTCCGGCATGTCCGGAGCGGGCCGGTCGACGGCCGCCAAGTGTCTGGAGGACCTCGGCTGGTTCGTCGTCGACAACCTCCCGCCCGCGCTCATCCCCACCATGGTGGAGCTCGGCGCGCGCTCCCAGGGCAATGTGGCCAGGATCGCGGTCGTCGTCGACGTGCGAGGCCGGCGCTTCTTCGACAACCTGCGCCAGTCCCTCGCCGACCTCGACACCAAGGGTGTCACCCGGCGCATCGTCTTCCTGGAGTCCTCCGACGAGGCCCTGGTGCGCCGTTTCGAGTCCGTCCGCCGTCCGCACCCGCTGCAGGGCGACGGCCGTATCGTCGACGGCATCGCCGCCGAGCGCGAGCTGCTGCGCGAGCTGCGCGGTGACGCCGATCTGGTGATCGACACCTCCAGCCTCAATGTGCACGAGCTGCGCGCCAAGATGGACGCCCAGTTCGCCGGCGACGAGGAGCCCGAACTGCGGGCCACGGTGATGTCGTTCGGCTTCAAGTACGGCCTCCCGGTCGACGCCGACCTGGTCGCGGACATGCGGTTCCTGCCCAACCCGCACTGGGTCCCGGAGCTGCGCCCGTACACCGGCCTCAACGAGGAGGTCGCCGCGTACGTCTTCAACCAGCCCGGCGCCAAGGAGTTCCTGGACCGGTACGCCGAGCTGCTGCGTCTCATCGCCGCCGGCTACCGCCGTGAGGGCAAGCGCTATGTGACGATCGCCATCGGCTGCACCGGCGGCAAGCACCGCTCCGTCGCCATGTCCGAGAAGCTCGCCGCGCGCCTCGTGGCCGAGGGCGTGGAGACGGTGGTCGTGCACCGGGACATGGGACGGGAATGACGGCACGTACTCCACGGCTGAGCAGGCTGCGCAGGATGGTCCCCGAGGCACGCGCGGGCCGCCCGGCCGAGGCCCGTGGCGGCCGGCCCCGCCGGCGTGGCGCCCAGCCCAAGGTGGTCGCCCTCGGCGGCGGCATGGGCCTGTCCGCCTCGCTGGCCGCACTGCGCCGGATCACCGGCGATCTCACCGCAGTCGTCACCGTGGCCGACGACGGAGGCTCCAGCGGGCGTCTGCGTGACGAGCTGGGCGTGCTTCCCCCGGGTGATCTGCGCAAGGCCCTGGCCGCGCTGTGCGGCGACGACGACTGGGGCCAGACCTGGGCGCGGGTCATCCAGCACCGCTTCACCTCCCAGGGCGACCTGCACGACCACGCGGTCGGCAACCTGCTGATCGTGGCGCTCTGGGAGCAGCTCGGCGATCATGTCCAGGCCCTCGACCTGGTCGGGAAGCTGCTCGGCGCGCATGGGCGTGTGCTGCCCATGTCCGCCGTGCCGCTGGAACTCCAGGCCCTGGTCAAGGGGCATGATCCGGACCGGCCGGAGGACGTGGACACCGTGCGCGGCCAGGCGACCGTGGCCCTCACGCCCGGCGAGGTGCAGTCCGTGCACCTGGTGCCGCACGACCCGCCCGCCGTGCCCGAGGCCGTCGAGGCGGTCCTGGACGCGGACTGGGTGGTGCTCGGCCCCGGCTCCTGGTTCTCCTCGGTCATCCCGCATCTGCTGGTGCCCGAGCTGCTGGACGCCCTCACGGAGACCAAGGCACGCCGAGTGCTCTCGCTGAACCTCGCCCCGCAACCCGGAGAAACCGATGGTTTCTCCCCGCAGCGTCATTTGGAGGTTTTGGGGCGACACGCCCCTAAACTCGCCCTGGACGTGGTGCTGGCAGACGAGGCCGCCGTGCCCGACCGCGACTCGCTCACCGAGGCCGCCGAGCGGCTCGGAGCCGCGGTCGAGCTGGCGCCGGTGGCCCGGACCGACGGTTCTCCGCGGCACGACCCGGAGCTGTTGGCCGCCGCGTACGACCGTATTTTTCGGATGCATGGAAGGATCGGCCCATGGCGATGACGGCAGCGGTGAAGGACGAGATCTCCCGGCTTCCCGTCACCCGGACCTGCTGCAGAAAGGCGGAGGTCTCCGCCGTCCTGCGGTTCGCCGGCGGCCTTCACCTGGTGAGCGGGCGCATCGTGATCGAGGCGGAGCTGGACACCGCGATGGCGGCCCGGCGTCTCAAGCGGGACATCCTGGAGATCTTCGGCCACAGCTCCGAGCTGATCGTGATGGCGCCCGGCGGACTGCGCCGCGGCTCGCGGTACGTCGTGCGCGTCGTCGCGGGCGGCGACCAGCTGGCCCGGCAGACGGGGCTGGTCGACGGCCGGGGGCGCCCGATCCGGGGCCTGCCCCCGCAGGTGGTCTCGGGGGCCACCTGTGACGCGGAGGCCGCCTGGCGCGGGGCCTTCCTGGCACACGGCTCGCTGACCGAGCCCGGCCGCTCCTCCTCCCTGGAGGTGACCTGCCCGGGCCCGGAGGCCGCGCTCGCCCTGGTCGGCGCCGCACGCCGGCTGTCGATCGCCGCGAAGGCCCGCGAGGTCCGGGGTGTGGACCGGGTCGTCGTCCGCGACGGTGACGCGATCGGCGCCCTGCTGACCCGCCTCGGCGCGCACGAGTCCGTGCTCGCCTGGGAGGAGCGCCGGATGCGCCGCGAGGTCCGGGCCACGGCCAACCGGCTCGCCAACTTCGACGACGCCAACCTGCGCCGCTCCGCGCGCGCGGCCGTCGCCGCCGGTGCCCGCGTCCAGCGTGCCCTGGAGATCCTCGGCGACGAGGTCCCCGAGCACCTCGCGGCCGCCGGCCGGCTGCGCATGGAGCACAAGCAGGCCTCCCTGGAGGAGCTGGGCGCGCTCGCCGACCCGCCGCTCACCAAGGACGCCGTCGCGGGCCGTATCCGCCGACTGCTGGCGATGGCCGACAAGCGCGCCTCCGACCTGGGCATCCCGGGGACCGAGGCCAACCTCTCCGAGGAACTGGCCGACAACCTGGCCGGGTGACTGAAGGACCGTCAACTTGCCGGTGCCGACGCCCGTTCGGGTGTCGGCACCGGCGTTTCGGGTGGCCATGAGGCGCCCTTGACTCGATCATGGACTGTCATGAGCCTGGCATGAGTTCGCTGCTGTGGCGGACCAGGCTAGGGGGGTTCATGAGACGTAGAGCGAGATCGATCCTCGCTGTCGGCGCGCTTCTGTTCGGCGTAGCCGGCCTCGCACCCATCGCCCAGGCACAGAGCGGAAGTACCGGCAAGGCCGCCGCGGACGACGGCGCCGAGATCAAGGTCTTCCGCGCCGAAGTCACCCAGCAGCAGTTACCTCTGCTGCTCCAGGCCGGCCAGGACGGTCATGAACTCGGCGAGCAGATGACCGCAAGCGGCCGGACCGCCGTGGAGGTCTACCTCACCGACCAGCAGGCCGAGAAGCTGGAGAAGCAGGGCGTCGCCCTCACCGAGCACACACTGTCGGCCAGGGCCGAGGCACGTGTCGAGGGCGTGTCCCAAGGCGTGTTCCGCCCCTACAGCGGCAGCGGCGGACTCAAGGAAGAGATCGTCAGGACCGCCCGGGCCCACCCCGGTCTCACCAAGGTCGAGTCCATCGGCAGGACCGTCGACGGCCAGGACATCCTCGCGCTCAAACTGACCAGGAACGCGAAGAAGTCGAAGGACGGCTCGAAGCCCTCCGTGCTGTATGTGTCCAACCAGCACGCGCGCGAGTGGATCACGCCGGAGATGACCCGGCGTCTGATGCACTACTACCTGGACCACTACAAGACGGACAAGCGGATCAAGAAGATCGTCGACTCGACCGAGCTGTGGTTCGTCCTCTCGGCCAACCCCGACGGCTACGACTACACCTTCCGGAACGCCGGCACCCGCCTGTGGCGCAAGAACCTGCGGGACGTCAACGGCGACGGCGCCATCTCCGCCGGCGACGGCGTCGACCTCAACCGCAACTTCGCCTACAAGTGGGGCTACGACGACGAGGGTTCGTCCCCCAACCCGACCAGCGAGACCTATCGCGGCGCGAGCCCCGGGTCCGAGCCCGAGACGCGGGCGCTGGACCGCTTCGAGAAGCGCGTCGGCTTCACCTACGGCATCAACTACCACTCGGCCGCCGAGCTCCTCCTCTACGGCGTCGGCTGGCAGGTGGCCACCCCGACCCCGGACGACGTCCTCTACAAGGCACTCGCCGGCACCCCCGACCGCTCCGCGGTCCCGGGCTACCACCCGCAGGTCTCCTCGGAGCTGTACACCACCAACGGCGAGGCGGACGGCCACGCGTCCAACGTCAACGGCATGGCGATGTTCACCCCCGAGATGTCGACCTGCCAGACCGCGTCCGACCTCGACCCCAACGACGCCTGGAAGGCCTCCGACTGCCGGTCGGTCTTCAATTTCCCCGACGACGAGAAGCTGATCCAGCAGGAGTTCCAGAAGAACATCCCGTTCGCGCTCTCCGTCGCCGAGACCGCCGACCACCCCGACCGGCCGGCCTCCTCGGTCGGCATGAGCGCCGCCGACTTCACCCCGGCGACGTTCTCCACGTCGTACTCGCGCGGCGCCGACCAGCAGGTCTCGGTCGTCGTGCGGAAGTCCGTGCGCGACAAGGAGCTCAAGTACCGCGTCAACGGCGGCCGTACGCAGCACCGGGCACTCAGGCCCTGGAAGGGCGGCGAGACCTACGGCGGCGAGGACAACCTCTACTTCGACGAGTACCGGGCCAAGGTCGAGGACGGCAGGCCGGGCGACAAGGTCGAGGTGTGGTTCACCGGCAGGGCCAGGAGCGGCAAGAAGGTCTCCGGCTCGCACTTCACCTACACCGTCGCCGAGCGGCCCCGGGCCGACACCCTCGTGGTCGCCGAGGAGGGCGCGGCCGCCACACAGGCCCAGAAGTACGTGGACGCGCTGAAGGCGAACGGCCGCAAGGCCATCGTCTGGGACGTCGCCACACAGGGCGCGCCCGACGCGCTCGGCGTACTGAAGTACTTCAGGACCGTCGTCCACTACTCCGGCGCGAGCGGTCCCGGCAACGCCACCCAACTCCAGTTGCGCGCCTACCTCAACGAGGGCGGCAGGCTGATCGAGGCCGGCGAACTGGCCGGCGGCAGCGTGAAACTCGCCGACGGCACCCCGTCGAACGACTTCAGCCAGTACTATCTGGGCGCCTACTCGCGCACGTCGATCCCCGGAGCCACCGGCTTCACCGGCACCGGCAACCTCGACGGCTACACCGGCGCCCTCGGCGACGCGCCCGGCAATCCGCTCGACAAGGCGGGCACCTACGGCGTCACCTCCGACGAACTGTCCGCGGACACGTACCCCCAGTTCGCGAGCGCGGGGGCGGGCCAGTTCGCCGGGACCGTCAACCCGTACGGACCGTACGCGGGCTCCTCCATGGCCGCCGCGGTCCACACCGACGACGCCTACAAGCGGCTCACCCGCACCATCGACCTCACCGGCGTGAGCGCCGCCGACAAGCCGACGCTGAGCACCCGGCTGCTGTGGGACACCGAGCCCGGCTACGACCACGCCGTGGTCGAGGCGCACACCGTCGGCGCGGACGACTGGACGACCCTGCCGGAGACGGGCGGTGCCACCAGCACCGCCGTCCCGGCGGAGTGCGGTGCCGGATTCCTGATCGGCGAGCACCCGTGGCTCAAGCACTATCTGACGCTCGCGGACAACGCTTGCACGGCGACCGGCACCACCGGCTCCTGGAACAGCCTCACCGGCAGCTCCAGCGGCTGGCAGCAGGTCGGATTCGACCTGAGCGCCTACGCGGGCAGGTCCGTCCAGGTCTCCATCAGCTACATCACCGACCCCGGCAGCGGCGGCCACGGCGTCCTCGCCGACGACGCCTCGCTGGTGGTCGGCGGCACGGCGAAGGAGACCGAGGGCTTCGAGTCGTCGCTGGGTCCCTGGAGCGTGGCCGGACCGCCCGCCGGCAGTCCGGCGGTCCTGAAGGACTGGACGCGCACCGGAGCCCTGTTCAAGACGTACGGAGCGGTCACCACGAAGGACACCGTGCTGCTGGGCTTCGGTCTGGAGCAGGTCCCCGGGGCGGCCGACCGGGCGGCACTGGTCAAGAAGGCGCTGGCGTCACTCGACAAGTGAGCCGACCCGCTCACGAACGAGTGACAACACCGCCGAGAGGCACCGTCATTTCCTGACATGGCGGGGCGATCAACCCCCCGAAGAATGGCGGTCCGTACCCCTACTGACGGGTACGGACCGCCCTGCCGTCTATGAGGCATCTGGATGTCACCTCGGGAGCCTCAGGGGGGTAGGGTCGGGGGTGGTCGGGGACATCCCAAATACAGCTCGCCGGCACCGCATGGCCGGCGTACCAACGAGGAGATCGGTTCGTGACGATCCGCGTAGGCATCAACGGCTTCGGTCGTATCGGTCGCAACTACTTCCGCGCGCTGCTGGAGCAGGGCGCAGACATCGAGATCGTGGCTGTCAACGACCTGGGTGACACCGCAACCACCGCCCACCTGCTGAAGTACGACACCATCCTGGGCCGTCTGAAGCAGGAGGTGTCCCACACCGCCGACACCATCACCGTCGACGGCCACACCATCAAGGTGCTGTCCGAGCGCAACCCCGCCGACATTCCGTGGGGCGAGCTCGGCGTCGACATCGTCATCGAGTCCACCGGCATCTTCACCAAGAAGGAAGACGCCGCGAAGCACATCGCCGGCGGCGCCAAGAAGGTCCTCATCTCGGCTCCGGCCAAGGACGAGGACATCACCATCGTGATGGGCGTCAACCAGGACAAGTACGACCCGGCGAACCACCACGTCATCTCCAACGCCTCCTGCACCACCAACTGTGTGGCGCCGATGGCGAAGGTCCTCGACGAGAACTTCGGCATCGTCAAGGGTCTGATGACCACGGTGCACGCGTACACGAACGACCAGCGCATCCTTGACTTCCCGCACAAGGACCTGCGCCGCGCCCGTGCCGCCGCCGAGAACATCATCCCGACCACGACGGGCGCCGCCAAGGCCACCGCCCTGGTGCTCCCGCAGCTCAAGGGCAAGCTGGACGGCATCGCCATGCGCGTCCCGGTCCCGACCGGCTCGGTCACCGACCTCGTCGTCGAGCTCGGCCGTGAGGTCACCAAGGAAGAGGTCAACGCCGCCTTCCAGAAGGCCGCCGAGGGCGAGCTCAAGGGTCTCCTCGACTACACCGAGGACCCGATCGTCTCCTCCGACATCGTCAACGCCCCGGCGTCCTGCACCTTCGACTCGTCCCTGACCATGGTCCAGGACGGCAAGAACGTGAAGATCATCGGTTGGTACGACAACGAGTGGGGCTACTCCAACCGCCTCGTCGACCTCACGGTCTTCGTCGGCAACCAGCTCTGATCGGCAGAGCAGGCACCTGATGTGACAGCAGGGCTCGGGCAGCGCAACGTCGCGCTGCCCGAGCCCTGACGCACGTGCGGATCGACCCTCTATGTACGGTCGATCAGCCCTCGTACGATCAAGAGCCCTCCTCAGGAGTCCCCTCATGAAGACCATCGACGAACTTCTCGCGGAAGGCGTGGCCGGCAAGCGGGTCTTCGTCCGCGCCGACCTCAATGTGCCGCTCGCCGACGGCGTGATCACCGACGACGGCCGTATCCGCGCCGTCCTGCCCACCGTGAAGGCCCTCGCCGACGCGGACGCCAAGGTGGTCGTCGCCTCGCACCTGGGCCGTCCCAAGGGCGCCCCGGACCCGGCCTTCTCGCTGCTGCCCGCCGCCGAGCGGCTCGGTGAACTCCTCGGCGCCCCGGTCGCGTTCGCCCAGGACACCGTCGGCCCCGCCGCCCACGACGCGGTGAACGGCCTGCAGCCCGGCCAGGTCGCGGTCATCGAGAACCTGCGCTTCAACGCCGGCGAGACGTCCAAGGACGACGCCGAGCGCGGCGCCTTCGCCGACCAGCTGGCCGCCCTCGCGGACATCTACGTCGGCGACGGCTTCGGCGCCGTGCACCGCAAGCACGCCTCCGTGTACGACCTCCCGGCCCGGCTGCCGCACTACGCCGGCTACCTCATCGCCACCGAGGTCGGCGTCCTCAAGAAGCTCACCAAGGACGTCAAGCGCCCCTATGTCGTCGCGCTCGGCGGCGCCAAGGTCTCCGACAAGCTCGCCGTCATCGACGAGCTGCTCGCCAAGGCCGACCGCCTGCTCATCGGCGGCGGCATGGCCTACACCTTCCTCAAGGCCAAGGGCTACGAGGTCGGCATCTCCCTCCTTCAGGAGGACCAGGTCCCGGCCGTCACCGAGTACATGGAGCGCGCTCAGAAGCAGGGCGTCGAGCTGCTGCTCCCCGTGGACGTCGTGGTCGCCCGGGAGTTCCCGGACCTGAAGGCCAAGGCTCCGACCGAGAACACCGTGGTCGACGCGGACAAGATCCCCGCCGACCAGGAGGGCCTGGACATCGGCCCGAAGACCCGCGAGCTGTACGCCGCGAAGCTCGCCGACGCCGAGACCGTCTTCTGGAACGGTCCCATGGGCGTCTTCGAACACCCCGACTACGCCGAGGGCACCAAGGCGGTCGCCGAGGCCCTCGTCGGATCGACGGGCTTCAGCGTCGTCGGCGGCGGCGACTCCGCCGCGGCCGTGCGTACGCTCGGCTTCGACGAGAAGGCATTCGGCCACATCTCGACCGGTGGCGGCGCCTCCCTCGAATACCTCGAGGGCAAGACGCTCCCCGGCCTCGCCGCACTGGAGGACTGACCTACATGAGCACGCGCACGCCGCTGATGGCGGGCAACTGGAAGATGAACCTCAACCACCTCGAGGCCATCGCGCACGTCCAGAAGCTCGCCTTCGCCCTGGCCGACAAGGACTACGAGGCCGTCGAGGTCGCCGTCCTGCCGCCCTTCACCGACCTGCGCTCCGTGCAGACCCTGGTCGACGGCGACAAGCTCAAGATCAAGTACGGCGCCCAGGACATCTCGGCACACGACTCCGGCGCCTACACGGGCGAGATCTCGGGCCCGATGCTGGCCAAGCTGAAGTGCTCCTACGTGGCCATCGGGCACTCCGAGCGCCGCCAGTACCACAATGAGACCGACGAACTGGTGAACGCCAAGGTCAAGGCCGCCTTCCGGCACGCCCTGACCCCGATCCTGTGCGTCGGCGAGGAGCTGGAGATCCGCGAGGCCGGCAACCACGTCGGTCATACGCTTGCGCAGGTCGAGGGCGGTCTGAAGGACCTCCCGGCCGAGCAGGCCGAGACCATTGTGATCGCCTACGAGCCCGTCTGGGCCATCGGCACCGGCAAGGTCTGCGGCGCCGAGGACGCCCAGGAGGTCTGCGCCGCCATCCGCGGCAAGATCGCCGAACTGTACACGCAGGACCTGGCCGACAAGGTCCGCATCCAGTACGGCGGCTCCGTCAAGGCCGGAAACGTGGCCGAGATCATGGCGCAGGCCGACATCGACGGCGCCCTGGTCGGCGGGGCCTCGCTGGACGCGGACGAGTTCGTCAAGATCGTCCGGTTCCGCGACCAGTGACGCGACCTGTGAGTATGCGGTAACGACGATTCGTCGTACCCTTGCGGGGGCCGGCAGGTGTCTGCCGGCCCCCGCAGTCCATCCGAATCCGAGGAAGTTGGTCCAGCCGTGGTTTTGGGGTTCTCGATCGCCCTGATCGTCTTCAGCCTGCTGATGATGCTGCTGGTGCTGATGCACAAGGGGAAGGGCGGCGGCCTCTCCGACATGTTCGGTGGCGGCATGCAGTCGTCCGTCGGCGGCTCCTCGGTCGCCGAGCGCAACCTCGACCGCATCACGGTGGTGGTCGGTCTGCTGTGGTTCGCGTGCATCGTCGTGCTCGGCCTGCTCATGAAGACGAGCGGCTGACCGCGGACGAGCAGCTGATCAGCTTCTCACAAACACGCACATTCCGTACGTAAGGCCCCATGTTCGGTACGCGCTCCTGAGCGCGGCCTATCATGGGGCTTGCGTCTAGGTATGGGGCCTGTAACTCCAATCACTGGACGCGCGTTGGGCCTTACGTAGACTGAGGCGCTCGCAACGAAGCGAAACGCCGACTCGCTTCGCGGCACCATCACGCAGGGAGTTACACCGTGGCAAGTGGCAACGCGATCCGAGGAAGCCGGGTCGGGGCGGGGCCGATGGGCGAGGCCGAGCGCGGCGAGTCTGCGCCGCGTCTGCGCATCTCCTTCTGGTGCTCCAACGGGCACGAGACGCAGCCCAGCTTCGCCAGCGACGCGCAGGTTCCCGAGACCTGGGACTGCCCGCGCTGTGGCTTCCCGGCCGGTCAGGACCGGGACAACCCGCCGGACCCGCCGCGCACCGAGCCGTACAAGACGCACCTCGCGTATGTACGGGAGCGGCGCAGCGACGCGGACGGTGAGGCGATCCTCGCCGAGGCGCTCGCCAAATTGCGCGGAGAGATCTAGAAGTTATGACCGGCCGGGTGCCCGCGGGCGCCTGGCCGGAGCCGTTTCGGCAGCACCGGCCGCCGACCGATTGTCAGTGGCGCCTCCTACGGTTGTGCATGGGTGAACCGTGAGGGGGAGACGTGACGACGGTCGAGGCGGCGGGCAGGACCGCGCCCGCGTGGCGCGGGGGATTCGGGCGGCTGTGGACCGCCGCCGTGGTCTCCCGCTTCGGGGACGCCTTACGCACGTCCGCGCTGCCCCTGCTCGCCGTGCGGATCACCGACGCGCCCCTGGTCGTCGCCTCGGTCACCGCCTGCGGCTATGTGCCCTGGCTGCTGTTCGGACTGCTCGGCGGGGCCGTGGCGGACCGGGTCGACCAGCGGCGGGCGATGTGGACCGTGGACACGGTGCGGGGCGTGCTCGTCGGCGGCTTCGCCCTCGCCGTGGGCCTGGGACAGGCCTCGGTTCCCCTGCTGATCGCCCTCGCTTTCACGCTGACCACTCTCCAGACACTCTTCGACAACGCGTCCACGGCCCTGCTGCCGTCCCTGGTCGACCGCGAGGCCCTGGGCGGGGCCAACGCCCGTCTGATGACCGGTCAGCAGCTCGCCGGCGGCCTGCTGGCCGGCCCGTTCGTGCCGCTGCTGCTGACGGCCGGGGCGTGCATGCCGTTCGCGGCCGACGCGGGCACCTATCTGGTGGCCGCGGCCCTGGTGGCCTCCCTGCGGACACGGCCGCCGCGGCGGGAGCCGCGCCCGGCGGGCAGCACCCTGCGCGCGGAGATCACCGCGGGCCTGCGCGAACTGTGGCGCGACCGGGTGCTGCGGGCCATCTGCCTGGCCACGCTGCTGTGCAACATCGGCATGGGCGCCCTGATCGCCACCCTGGTGCTGCACGTGACGCGCTGGCTGCACGGGGGCGACGGCGCCTATGCCGCCGCCATGACGGCGTACGCCGCCGGGAGCCTCGTCGGCGGTCTCGTCGCCCAGCGCGTCGCGCGCCGCACCGGGCGGGCCCGGGCCCTGCTGGTGGCCGGCGCCGTCCAGACGGCGTCCCTGCTCCTCGTCGGCTCGGTACGGCACCTGGCCGCCCTGCTCGCCGGCATGCTGCTGCTCGGCTCGATGAGCATGGTCTGGAACGTCAACCAGGTCACGCTGATGCAGCAACGCAGCCCGGCGTCCATGGTGGGCCGCGTCTCCTCGGCCTTCCGCACCGCGTCCACCTCCGGAGCCCCCGTCGGCGCGCTCCTCGGCGGAGCCGTGGCCGGCGCGTACGGACTGAACGCACCGGCCCTGCTGGCCGCGGTTCTCTTCGCCCTGGCGGTCACCTCGTTGATACCGGCACGCAAGCCGGACGTACCTGTTGTTGCCCCGGAGGACGGCGCCACAACAGCTCGCGTGACCCGCTGATCAACTAGGTTGGGACTGGCAGCGGGGCAGGTACGCACCAGGACAGGTTGCAGGAAAGAAGGCTGAAGTCCGAAATGAACGCAGACGGCCGTACCAGGCTCAACCAGACGCCCGAGTGGACCGCTCTGGCCAAGCACCGGGAACAGTTCGGCGACACCCATCTGCGGGACCTGTTCGCCACCGATCCCGGACGCGGCGCCGGGTACACGCTCCAGGTCGGTGACCTGTACATCGACTATTCGAAGCACCTGGTCAACGACGAGACGCTGCGGCTGCTGCGGGAGCTGGCCGCCGCGACCGACGTCTTCGGTCTGCGGGACGCGATGTTCCGCGGGGAGAAGATCAACGTCACCGAGAACCGCGCGGTGCTGCACACCGCGCTGCGCGCCCCGCGCGACGCGGTGATCGAGGTCGACGGGGAGAACGTCGTCCCCGCGGTGCACGCCGTGCTCGACAAGATGGGCGACTTCGCCGGCCGCGTCCGTTCCGGCGCCTGGACCGGGCACACCGGCAAGCGCATCAAGAACGTGATCAACATCGGTATCGGCGGCTCCGACCTGGGCCCGGCGATGGCCTACGAGGTGCTGCGCAGCTTCACCGACCGCGGCCTCACGGTGCGCTTCGTGTCGAACGTGGACGGCGCCGACCTGCACGAGGCCACCCGCGACCTGGACGCGGCGGAGACGCTGTTCATCATCGCCTCCAAGACCTTCACCACGATCGAGACGATCACCAACGCGACCTCCGCCCGCAACTGGCTGCTCACCGAGCTGAAGGCCGGTCAGGAGGCTGTCGCCAAGCACTTCGTGGCGCTGTCGACGAACTCCGAGAAGGTGGCGGACTTCGGCATCGACACGGCCAACATGTTCGAGTTCTGGGACTGGGTCGGCGGCCGCTACTCCTACGACTCGGCGATCGGCCTGTCCCTGATGATCGCCATCGGCCCGGACCGGTTCCGCGAGATGCTCGACGGCTTCCACCTCGTCGACGAGCACTTCCGCACCGCACCGGCCGAGTCCAACGTGCCGCTGCTTCTGGGCCTGTTGGGCATCTGGTACGACAACTTCCACGACGCCCAGTCGCACGCCGTCCTGCCCTACAGCCACTACCTGTCCCGGTTCACCGCCTACTTGCAGCAGCTGGACATGGAGTCCAACGGCAAGTACGTGGCGCGGGACGGGCAGGACGTCGACTGGCAGACCGGTCCGGTCGTCTGGGGCACGCCCGGCACCAACGGGCAGCACGCCTACTACCAGCTCATCCACCAGGGCACGAAGCTGATCCCGGCGGACTTCATCGGCTTCGCCGAGCCGGTCGCCGAGCTGAACGGTGAACTCAAGGCGCAGCACGACCTGCTCATGGCCAACTTCTTCGCCCAGACCCAGGCCCTGGCCTTCGGCAAGACCGCCGACGAGGTCCGCGCCGAGGGCGTACCCGAGGAGCTGGTGCCGCACAAGACGTTCAAGGGCAACCGGCCGACCACCACGGTCCTCGCCCGCGAGCTGACCCCGTCGGTCCTCGGCCAACTGGTCGCCCTCTACGAGCACAAGGTGTTCGTCCAGGGCGCGGTGTGGAACATCGACTCCTTCGACCAGTGGGGCGTGGAACTCGGCAAGGTCCTCGCCAAGCGCGTCGAGCCCGCCCTCACGGAGGGCGCCGAGGTACCGGGCCTGGACGAATCCACCAAGGCCCTGGTCACCAAGTACCGACAACTGCGAGGCCGCGCCTGACCCAAGCCCTCGATGCCGCCCCGGGCGCCGCTCAGCCGACGCGCCTGGGGAGCTCGAAGGCCGGTGACGGGGCGGATCACGGTTGGCCCTGATTGCAGGGAGGTGCGGAGAGAGCGCCGGTTCCACTGCGGGACACGCGTGTCGGTGCGCTGCGGCCGTGCTTGGTGCGGTCAGCAGGCCGGAGGTGGGACTGGCGTTCCCGGCGCCCGCGCAGCTGGTGCTGCCCTGGGCGTCGATGAGTCGGCGTGCCCCGGGCCGGCCCTGGGCGGAGATCGCGGCGGCTCCTGCTGCTGGGAATGCGCGTCGGCGCACCGGTGCCGATGCTGGCGGCGCTGTTCTGGGCGTCGATCGGCCGCGGGTGTCCCGACCGGCCCCGCTGCCGCGGCCCGTGTGTCTGCCAGTCGGTGGTGGGCGGCTCGGGTTGCGGGTAGGGCCGAGAGGGTTGCGGCTCCCAGGACTGCTGCCGCGCCCAGGGCGATGAGGAGGCCGGGGGTGGGGGACTGGGCGATTCCGGCGCCGAGGTTGTTGGCGTGGCCCGGGGCTTCGATCAGTCGGGGTGTCCCGGGCGGGCCCGTGGCCGTGGCTCGTGTGTCTGGTCAGGCTGCCGCGCTCAGTGTGTCTGCCAGTCGGTGGTGGGCGGCTCGGGCTGCGGGTAGGGCCGAGAGGGTTGCGGCTCCCAGGACTGCTGCCGCGCCCAGGGCGATGAGGAGGCCGGGGGAGGGGGACTGGGCGATTCCGGCGCCGATGCCGCTGGCGCTGCCCTGGGCGTCGATCAGCCTGCGGGCCAGGGGCAGGCCCAGCGTCGTGGCGGCCAGGACCGCGGCCAGGGCCGTGCAGCTCGTCGCCGTCACCGTGATCGCGGTGATCTGCCGCGGGGACATGCCGATCGCCTTGAGCGCCAGCAGGTCCCGCTCGCTCTCGCGGACGGTCCCGCCGATCGCGGTGAGCAGCTCGACGGCCCCGATGAGGGCGAGGACGGCCACCAGCCCGGCGACGACTCCGCGCAGCGGGGACAGCCCGTCGGCCGGGTTCGGCACGGCGTGCACGTCGAGGTGCCCTCGGCCGGCCGTGGCCAGGTCGGCCGCGACCCGGTGCGGGTCGGCGCCCGCCCGCAGCCGCAGCTGGTAGAGGGTCGGGGCCAGCTGCGGATCGTTCTCGCGCAGGGTGTCCAGCGAGGTGGAGACGACCCGGCCGGCGTTCTCCGGTTCGATGCTGCGGCCCACGATGTGCAGGATCTGCGGCCGGTCGCCCACGGTCATCCGCACCCAGTCGCCGACACGCACGTCCAGCAGGTCGAGCAGCCCCTGCCCGGCCACGGCCTCGTCGGGCCCGCCGGCGCGACGGCCCTCGGCGAGCGCGTAGGGGTACGGGTCCTGACGGGTGCCGAGGCCCCGCAGGGCGATCGTGGCGGTCTGGCCGGGCACCAGGGCGGGCACCTCGACACCGGGGTAGGCGGCGGCGACCCGGTGGTCGGCGGTCATCAGCGCCCGGGCGTCCCCGTCGCTCATGGAGCCGTCGGTCCGGACGGTGAGCGCCGCGGGCAGCCCCATCCGCTCGGGGCTGCTGTGGAACCGGTCGATGGTGGTCCACGCGCTCAGCGCCACCACGATCAGCAGCAGCGGCAGCGCCAGCCGGGCCACCGTGGCCAGCGACCGGCGGCGCCCGGTGAACACCTTGTGGCAGCCCAGGACCAGCGCCGGCGGCAGCCGCAGTCCGAGGGCGCGCCGGGCCACGCCGGTCAGCCGTCCGCCGGACTGTGGCGCGGGCCGCGGCACCGGCACCGGCGACACCCGCCCGGCCCGCCAGGCCGCGAGCCCGGTGGTCAGCCCGATGAACAGGACCGCGCCGACGGGCACCGCGAACAGGGCCATGGTCTGCCCCGGCAGCCCCTGCCACACCGCCACCGCGTCACCGAGCCGTCCGGGGACAAGGCGGCCCGGCCCCTGGATCAGCGCCCCCGCGGCCACGGCGCCGACGACGGCGTACACGACGTGCTGGAGCAGGAAGATCCGTACGACCTGGCCGGGCGTGAGGCCGATCGCCTTGAGCACCGAGATGTCCCGCAGATGGCCTCGGATCCGGGTGCCGATCGCACCGTGCACCGCGAACCCGGCCGCGGCCAGCGCGCCGAGGCCGAACAGCCCCAGCACCTGGCCGAAGAGCCGGCTGTCGCCCTGGGCCTCGGCCCGCGCCTGCTGCCAGGTGGAGACCTCGCCGACCGCGCCGGAGCCCAGCACAGTGACCGCCCGCTGGACGGCGTAGTCCGTGTCGTCGGGGTCGGCCAGCCGCAGCCCGACCACCTGGACGCCCGGATCGCGCACCGCGCCCGGCGGCGCCCACACGAGCCCCGGCTGCTCGCCGGGGCGGTAGCGGGGCTCGGGGCTGTCGGCGATGCCCACGACGGTCAGGGTCCGGGCCGTGCCGGGCAGGCTCAGCGTGTCCCCGGGCTCGGCCAGCAGGGCCCGAGCGAGCCGGCTCTCCAGCACCACCCCGTTCGGGTCCGAGGGCCGCAGCCAGTGGCCGGAGGTGAGCAGTGGGCGGTCCACGGCGAGCCGCTCGGGCGTGGAGCGCAGCTCGACGGCGGCGCGGGTGCCGCGCGAGGAGACGGTGACGGATTCCGTGGCATAGGGACCGGCGACGGTCTCGACCCCGTCCAGCCGGGCCAGCCTGGCCGTGTCGGCTGACATCGAGGCATGGATCCAGACGTGCGCGCCACGGGCCTGGTTGAAGATCCGCTGCCAGGGGTTGGTCGCGTACCCGAACAGCGCCGTGGCCAGCAGCAGGGAGGCGACGATGCCGGCGGTGGCGAGCACCATGAACAGCGCCTCACCGCGGTGCGTGCGCAGATCGGAGTGCGCCCAGCGCAAGGTGGCCCGCACCGGCTCAGCCCCTCGGTCCGCGCCGGGCGGATCGGCTCGCCCGCGACATCTCGTCGTACACCGCCGTCAGTCCTTGAGCTCCAGCACACCCGAGATCCCGGCACCCCGGGTCGGTGTGCCGTCCAGTGCGGCGTCGTCGGCGATCCGGCCGTCGAAGAAGCTGATCACCCGGTCCGCGGCGCTGGCCAGCCGGGCGTCATGGGTGACCAGCACGATGGTCTGGCCGCGCCCGTGGAAGCGCGACAGCAGCCGCATGACCTCACGGGTGCCCTTGCTGTCGAGGCTGCCCGCGGGCTCGTCCGCGAGCAGCAGCGGCGGATGGTTGACCAGCGCCCGGGCCAGCGCGACCCGCTGCTGCTCACCGCCGGACAGCTCACCCGGCATGCTGCGCTCCTTGCCCTCAAGACCCAGCTCGGCCAGCAGCTCCTCGCGCTCGGCCCGGGCCCGCTTCGGGGCGACACCGGCCAGCAGGGCCGGCAGTTCGACGTTGTCGGCGACCGACAGGTTGGAGACCAGGTTGAAGAACTGGAAGACGATCCCGATGCGCTTCCTGCGCTGGACGGCCCAGCGCGCCTCGCTGTAGGCGTCGGTGCACTCGCCGTCCAGCCAGATGCTGCCGGCGTCCGGCCGCTGCAGCCCGCCGAGCAGATGCAGCAGTGTCGACTTCCCGGCGCCCGAGGGGCCCGTGACGGCCACGAACTCGCCGTGCGTCACGCGAAGACCGACGCCGCGCACGGCATGCGCGGGCGCGCCCTCGCCGTAGTGGGTCTTGACCAGGCCCTCGGCGCGCAGCACAGGAGCGGGGTGGTCGGGAGCGGGAAGGTCGCTCACTCCATCTCCTCCAGTTCCTCCTGGCACCGCTCCAGCCAGTCGAGGTCGGCCTGCAGATGCAGCATGGCGCCCTCGATCAGCAGGTGGGCTATGCGGTTGTCCCGGCTCTCGGCCGCGGCCAGTTTCGACAGGTTGCGCATGGTGTTGAGGTACTGGCGCCGTTGCTTGTTGATGAGGGTGATCTGGTCGGCGAGACCGGTCTGCGGGGCGAGGGCGAGCTTCATGAAGAACTCGTCCCGGACCCGCGGCTCGTCCTCGGGCTCCTCGAACCAGACGCGCAGCGCCTCACGCCCGGCTTCGGTGAGGTGGTAGACCTTCTTGTTGGGCCGGCTGGACTGCTCGACGTCCTCGCCCTCGATCAGTCCCGACTTCTCGAGGCGGCCGAGGGTCACGTAGATCTGGCCGACGTTCGGCTGAGGGTACGCGGAGCCCAGCAGTTGCTCAAGGTCCTGCTTCAGCTCGTAGCCGTGGGCCGGGCCGCGTGCGAGGAGTGCCAGGAGGGCAAGGCGCACTCGTGCTGTCCTCCCCTCCGGTCAAATGTGCTCCAGGCCCTAGTATCGCCCATACCTAACAGGTATACATGGCCTCTGATTCGGGCGAGGCTGCCCGGTGCCGGGTGTGCAAGGAGGAACCTATGCGGTGGATCCACACCGCCGGTAGGGGGCTCCTCGTCCTCGCCGTGGTCCTGACCGGTTATGTCACCTCCGGCGCGCGGGCCGACGAGGGCGGCGGCGGTGGCCGCGGCCCGCTCACTCTGGCCACCGCGGGGGACCTCACCGGCTATCTCGCCCCGCTCCTCGACGGCTGGAACCGCACCCACCCCGCCGAGAAGGTCACACTCGTCGAGCTCCCGGACTCGGCCGACGAGACTCATGCGCAGATGACCACCGATCTGCGCGGCGGCGACCGCAGCCGCTTCGACGTCCTCAACATCGACGTCAACTGGACCTCCGAATTCGCCGCGGCCGGCTGGATCCGCCCGCTGCCGCGCGACCGCTTCCCGCTGGGGACCTTCCTGCCGCCGGTCGTCGACACGGCCACCTACGACGGACAGCTGTACGCCGTGCCGTACGTCACCAACGCCGGACTGCTCCTGTACCGCAAGGACGTCCTGGCCAAGGAGGGCGTACCGCCGCCGCGTACCTGGGCCGAGCTGGAGCGGGACGCGAAGACCATCGCGCCGAAGTACGGGCTCGACGGCTACGCGGGCCAGTTCCTGCCGTACGAGGGCCTCACCGTCAACGCGGCCGAGGCCGTGTACTCGGCGGGCGGCTCGATCCTCGGCGACGAGGGCGCCCGGGTCACCGTGAACTCCGCCGCGGCCCGCGAGGGCATCGGGTTCCTGGCGCGCGGGGTGCGCGATGGCTGGATCCCGCGACAGGCGCTGACGTACAAGGAGGAGGAGTCCAGGCAGGCCTTCCAGGACGGCCGGCTGCTCTTCCTGCGCAACTGGCCCTATGCGTACGTCGCCGCCTCGGCCAAGGGCTCCAAGGTGGCCGGCGAGGTCGGCGCCGTACCGCTGCCGGGCCCGGACGGACCCGGGACGAGCGTTCTCGGCGGCTCCAACCTGGCCGTCAACACCCATGCGCTGCACCCCGACTCGGCCGCGCGGCTCATCGCGTATCTGACCGGTGAGCGCGTCCAGCGCCAGGTCCTCACGCACGGCGCGCTGCCGCCGGTGCGCGCCTCGCTCTACGACGACCCCGAACTGGTCCGGCGGTTCCCCTATCTGCCGACCCTGCGCGCCGCCGTGCTCGCGGCCGCCCCGCGCCCCAAGAGCCCGCACTACGACCAGGTCAGCCTGGTGGTGCAGGCCGTCGTGCACGACGCGCTGACCGGGCACGAGACGCCTGCGGCGGCGGTACGGCGACTGGCCCGGGAGTTGGCGGACGTCTCCAGCCGCTAGTTACATGTTAGGTAACGCGGACATCTCATCTGTCGCGGAAGCGCCCCAATAAGTCCGTATTTATTGCCCCAACTAGGCAGTAGCCTCTGTTCTCTTCATTGACACCTCCGCGATACGCGTACCTAACATGCATGCATGTTGAGCAAGTACCGCTGCTGGTGGCGCGACGCAGTGATCTACCAGGTGTACGTCCGCAGCTTTCTGGACAGCACCGGCGACGGCATCGGCGACCTGGCCGGGGTCAGGGCCGGACTGCCGTACCTCAAGAAGCTCGGTGTCGACGGGATCTGGCTGAGCCCGTTCTACCCCTCGCCCCAGCACGACCACGGCTACGACGTCGCCGACTACTGCGGTGTCGACCCGCTCTTCGGCGACCTGGCCGAGTTCGACCTGCTGGTGACCGCCGCCCGGCGGCTCGGCATCAAGGTGCTCCTGGACGTCGTCCCCAACCACTGCTCCAGCGAGCACCAGTGGTTCCGCGAGGCACTCGCCGCCGCGCCCGGCAGCCCGGCCCGCGCCCGCTTCCACTTCGCCGACGGCCGCGGCCCGGACGGCAGCGAGCCGCCCAACAACTGGTACGCCATGTTCGGCGGCCCGGCCTGGACCCGGGTCACCGAGGCGGACGGCCGCCCCGGCCAGTGGTACCTGCACATGTTCACGCCGGAACAGCCCGACTGGAACTGGCGCGAGCCCGAGGTCGCCGCCGAGTTCGACCGTGTCCTGCGCTTCTGGCTGGACCGGGGCGTCGACGGCTTCCGCATCGATGTCGCCGCCGGCCTCTACAAACACCCCGAGCTGCCCGACTCCCCGGACCCCGAGGCCGACGCCCGCAGCCGCGACTCGGTCAACCCGCTCGCCTGGAACCAGCCCGAGGTGCACGACGTGTGGCGGCACTGGCGCGCGGTGTGCGAGGAGTACACGGCACACGACGGCCGCGAGCGGCTGCTGGTCGGCGAGGTCTCGGTCCCCACGGCCCGCGAACACGCCGAGTACGTCCGCCCGGACGAGCTCCACCAGGCCTTCTTCTTCGACCTGCTCGGCGCCCCCTGGAACGCCGACGCCTTCCGCAAGGTCATCTCCGAGGCCATGCAGGACATAGCCGGCACGGGCTCGACGGTCACCTGGGTCCTCAACAACCACGACCAGGTCCGCACCGTCACCCGCTACGGCGAACCCGCCACCGAAGGCAGCGGACTCGGCGCCGCCCGCGCCCGCGCCGCCGCGCTGCTGATGCTGGCGCTGCCCGGAGCCGCGTACATCTACCAGGGCGAGGAACTGGGCCTGCCCGAGGTCGTCGACCTGCCCGACGACGTGCTCACCGACCCGATCTTCCGCCGCACCGGAAGCCGCGCCCGCATCCGTGACGGCTGCCGGGTGCCGCTGCCCTGGTCCGGGCAGGCCTCCCCGTTCGGCTTCACCTCCGGCGCCGAGAGCGCCAAACCGTGGCTGCCGCAGCCGTCGTACTTCGCCGAGTACGCCACCGACCGCGCCCTCGCCGACACCCGCTCCTTCTGGCACCTGTACCGCGACGGACTCCAACTGCGCGCCGCACTGCCCCAGTTGGGAGAAGGCACCCTGCGTTGGCTGGACACCCCGCCCGGCGTGCTCGCCTTCGTCCGCGGCGACGACCTCGTCTGCGCCGTCAACTTCGGTGCGGCCGCCACCCCCGCGCCGGTCTCCGGCACACCCCTGCTGTCCAGCGGCCCCTGCCCGGCCGGGGTGCTCCCCGGCTCCACGGCCGCCTGGTGGATCAGCGACGGCACCGACCTCTGATCCCTCCCCGCTCCACCCTCGTCAGTTTCCCACCCCTGAAGGGACATCAACGATGATGCGACGACGTACCACCCTGCTCACCGGCTGCACCGCCCTCGTCCTCGGGCTCGGCGCGACCGCCTGCGGCGGCAGCGGCCCGGTCTCCGCGGGCGGCGGCGACAAGGCGCTCAGCGGCCAGACCGTCACCGTGGCCGGCGTCTGGTCCGGCAGCGAGCAGAAGAACTTCCAGAAGGTGCTCGACGCGTTCGCCGCGAAGACGGGCGCCAAGACGCAGTTCGTGTCCACCGGTGACAACGTCTCCACCGTCGTCGGCAGCAAGATCGAGGGCGGCAACGCCCCCGACGTCGTGATGGTCCCGCAGGTCGGCGTGCTCCAGCAGTTCGCGAAGAAGGGCTGGCTGAAGCCGCTCTCGTCGACCACGGAAAAGACCGTCGACGCCGACTTCGCGCCCGTGTGGAAGAAGTACGGCAGCGTGGACGGCACCCTGTACGGCCTCTACTTCAAGGCCGCCCACAAGTCGACCGTCTGGTACAGCCCCGACGCGTTCACCCAGGCGGGTGTGAAGCCGCCGACGACCTACGCCGACATGCTGAAGGCCGGCCACACCGTCTCCGACTCCGGCCTCGCCGCCTTCTCCGTCGCCGGGCAGGACGGCTGGACGCTCACCGACTGGTTCGAGAACGTCTACCTTTCCCAGGCCGGACCCGAGAAGTACGACGCCCTCGCCGCCCACAAGCTGAAGTGGACCGACCCGAGCGTGGTCCAGGCGCTCACCACGCTCGGCAAGCTGTTCAAGGACAAGCAGCTGATCGCGGGCGGCCAGAAGGAGGCCCTCAACACCGACTTCCCCGGCTCGGTGGAGAAGGTGTTCGGGCCCAAGCCCGAGGCCGGCATGGTCTACGAGGGCGACTTCGTCGCCGGTGTGGCGCACGACCAGTTCAACAAGGAGATCGGCAAGGACGCGAACTTCTTCCCGTTCCCGGCGGTCGACGGCGGCACGGCGCCCGTGGTCAGCGGCGGTGACGCGGCCGTCGTACTGAAGGACGGCAAGAACGCCAAGGCCGGGATGAAGCTCCTGGAGTACCTCGCGAGCCCGGAGGCCGCGGCCGTCTGGGCGAAGGCCGGCGGCTTCCTGTCCCCGAACAAGAAGCTCGACCTCGCCTCCTACGGCGACGACGTCACCCGCGCGACCGCCAAGTCCCTGGTCGAGGCGGGCGATTCGGTCCGCTTCGACATGTCCGACCAGGCACCCGCGGCCTTCGGCGGCACCAAGGGCGCGGGCGAGTGGAAGCTCCTCCAGGACTTCCTGCGCGACCCGTCCGACCCGAAGGGCACCGCGGCGCGGCTGGAGTCCGCGGCGGCCAAGGCCTACCAGGACTGATCCTCGATGACCGCCACCACGCTCGTACACAAAGAGGCGAGCCCGCCCGCCGCCGGTGCGACCCGCAGGCGTCGCACCCGGCGGCGGGGCCGGATCGTCGCCCTGCTCTTCGTCTTCCCCGCCCTGCTCCTGCTCGGCGCGCTGGTCGTCTACCCGGTGCTGTTCTCCGTCGGACGCAGCTTCTTCGACGCGTCCGGCAACCGGTTCGTCGGCGGCGACAACTACACCGAGATGTTCCGCGACCCGGCGACCGTCAAGGCCATCCGCAACACCGCCATCTGGGTCGTGGTCGCCCCGGCCCTGCTGACCGGCCTCGGCCTGATCCTGGCCGTCCTGGTGGAGAAGGTCCGCTGGGCCACCGCGTTCAAACTGCTGCTGTTCATGCCGATGGCGGTCTCCTTCCTCGCCGCCGGCATCATCTTCCGGCTCGCCTACGACGAGGACCCGAACAAGGGTGTCCTCAACGCCGCCGTGGTCTCGGTGCACGACGCCTTCCAGGGCACCTCGTCGTACCCGACGGCGCGGGCGCGTGACGGACAAGGACTCACCCGGGGCCAGGACGGCTCATACCTGACGGACGCCGCCCTGTCCCCGGGTGACTCGGTGGCCCTCGGACTGGTCGGCGTGCTGCCCAAGGACCTGCCCCAGGGCGCGTCGCCCGCCTACCCGGCCGCCTCGCACAAGGCGGCCCCCGGCGAACTGCGCGGCGTCGTCTACCTGGACTTCACGCCCGGCGGGGGAGGGAAGCAGGGCAGGGTCGACCCGAAGGAGAGCGGGCTGCCCGGAGTGAAGGTCGAGGCGACACGCGACGGACGGTCCGTCGCGAGCACGACGACCGCGTCCGACGGCTCCTTCCGATTCGCCGGGCTCGACGACGGCTCGTACACGGTGAAGCTGCCGGCCTCGAACTTCGCGCCGCCCTACCAGGGCATCTCCTGGCTCGGGCCGGCACTCGTCACGCCGGCGATCATCGGGGCGTACCTGTGGATCTGGACCGGCTTCGCGATGGTCCTGATCGGTGCGGGTCTTGCGACCCTGCCACGGGACACGCTGGAGGCGGCCCGGATGGACGGCGCGAACGAGTGGCAGGTCTTCCGCCGCATCACGGTGCCGCTGCTCGCCCCCGTGCTGACGGTCGTGTTCGTGACCCTCGTCATCAACGTGATGAAGGTCTTCGACCTCGTCTACATCATCGCGCC
The DNA here is from genome assembly GCF_055558775.1 of Streptomyces sp. NPDC025638. Taxonomy (NCBI): domain Bacteria; kingdom Bacillati; phylum Actinomycetota; class Actinomycetes; order Kitasatosporales; family Streptomycetaceae; genus Streptomyces; species Streptomyces sp. NPDC025638. The sequence continues at coordinate 441,386 of NZ_JBVHLX010000005.1, forward strand.
CGGCCCGGTGCAGGAGGACGCCACGGTGCTCGCGACGCAGATGTGGCTGGTGTCCTTCGGCGGCGGCAACAACCAGGGCCTCGGCAGCGCGCTCGGTGTGCTGCTCCTGCTCCTGGTGATCCCCGCGATGGTCTTCAACGTCCGCCGTTTCCGAAGGAGTCAGCGATGAACGCGATCAGGCGCGGCCTGGGCAACGGCCTGGTCCAGGCGTTCCTCGTGGTGATCGGCCTGGTCTGGCTGACGCCGCTGGCGGGGTTGTTCGTCTCCTCGATGCGGTCGGCGCAGGACACGGCCAAGGGCGGCTGGTGGACGACCCTGACGAGCCCCGGGCAGCTGTCCTTCGACAACTACTCGGCGCTGCTGAAGAACTCCGGTATGACACAGGCGTTCTGGAACACGGTACTGATCTCGGTGCCGGCCACGACCCTGGTCGTCGTCATCGCGGCGCTCGCCGGATACGCCTTCGCCTGGCTGGACTTCCCCGGCCGCGAGCCGCTCTTCCTGCTGGTGGTGGCCCTGTTGGTGGTGCCGGTCCAGATCGGCCTGCTGCCGGTCGCCAAACTCTTCGGACAGCTGGGCCTGTTCGGCACGATCCCCGGCGTCGTGCTCTTCCACGTCGCCTACGGCCTTCCCTTCGCGGTGTTCCTCCTGCGCAACTACTTCGCCGAGATGCCGAAGGAGATGCTGGAGGCGGCCCGCATGGACGGCGGCAGCGAATGGCGCATCTTCACCCGTCTGGTGCTGCCGGTGGGCCGCCCGGCCATCGCCAGCCTCGCCATCTTCCAGTTCCTGTGGGTCTGGAACGACATGCTGGTGGCCCTGCTCTTCGCCGACAGCTCCTCACAGCCGCTGACGGTGCAACTCCAGTCACAGATCCGCCAGTTCGGCAGCAACATCGACGTCCTGGCACCCGGGGCGTTCCTGTCCCTGATCGTGCCGGTGGTCGTGTTCTTCGCGTTCCAGCGGCACTTTGTGCAGGGGGTGATGGCGGGGTCGGTGAAGTAGTTTTCTCGCTCCCGCCGCCCTTACCCGTTCCCATCCCCAGGGGTTCCGCCCCTTCGACCCCGCCAGGGGGCTCCGCCCCCTGGACCCCCGATCGGCCTGAACGCCGGACAGGCTGAGATACGGCCGGAGCCCCCTGGGGCGGTTGCCGGGAACTACGGTGACGCCGGTGGATACAGCGAGCGTGGCAGCTGTGCGGCCGCCGCCGCGTCCAGGAGCCACAGGGTGCGGCGGCGGCCGTACGCCCCGGCCGCCGGGGCCTGGATCTCGCCCGCGCCCGACAGGGCGATCGCCACGGCGTTCGCCTTGTCCTCGCCGGCCGCCAGAAGCCACACCTCACGCGCCGACCGGATCGCCGGAAGGGTGAAGGTGACACGGGTCGGCGGAGGCTTGGGAGCACCGTGGACGCCGACCACCGTGCGCTCCGTCTCCCGTACCGCGGGCAGTTCCGGGAAGAGCGAGGCCACATGCGTGTCCGGGCCGACGCCGAGGAGCAGGACGTCGAAGGTCGGCACCAGCCCGTGGTTCTCCGGACCGGCCGCGCGGGCCAGCTCCTCCGCGTGACCGGCCGCGGCCGCGTCCACATCGGCGCCGTACGGACCGTCCGACGCGGGCATGGGGTGCACGCGCTTCGGGTCCAGCGGTACGGCGTCCAGGAGCGCCTCGCGGGCCTGGGTGACGTTGCGCTCCGGATCGCCCTCCGGGAGGAAGCGCTCGTCGCCCCACCAGATGTCCAGGCGGCCCCAGTCGATGGCGTCCCGGGCGGGGGCGGCAGCCAGGGCGGCCAGCAGCCCGTTGCCGTTGCGGCCACCGGTGAGCACCACGGACGCGGAGCCGCGCGAGGACTGCGCGTCCACGATCTTGGTGATCAGCCGGGCCGCGGCGGCCTGCGCCATCAGATCCTTGTCGTGGTGCACGACCAGCTGCGGGGTGCTCACTTCGCCGCCTTCTTCGCGGGAGCGGAAGCGTGAGCCGCCGCCGCAGCAGCAGCCGTGGCTTTCTTGGCGGCCGTCTTCTTCGCGGGCGCCGCGGCGGCCTCCTCGGCAAGAGACTCGGCGGGCGTCTGTCCGGGCACCCCGGTCAGCCGGTCCACGCCGTAGCGCAGCGCCGAGGCGTAGGTGTCGTCCGGGTCGAGCCGGCGCAGCTCCTCCGCGATCAGCTCGGCCGTCTCACGCCGCTTGAGCGCCACCGCACGGTCGGGCTGGCCCTCGATGGACAGCGTGGCCAGCGAGCCGTCCGCGCGGTCCAGGGCGATCGGGCCCTGACTGGTGTCCATGCGGACCGCGGTGAGGCCGGGGCCGGACGACAGCGACCGCTTGACGGGCACGTTCAGCCGGTCGGCCAGCCACATCGCGAGCAGCTCGCAGCTCGGGTTGAACTCCTCGCCCTCCACCTCGACGGCCTTCACCTCGCACAGGACCTGGTCCAGGGCCGCCGCCAGCATCGAGCGCCAGGGCGTGATGCGGGTCCAGGACAGATCCGTGTCGCCGGGCGTGTACGCGTCGGCACGGGCGGACAGCTCCCGTACCGGCTGCTCGGCCGCGTAGGTGTCGGTGACCCGGCGCTGGGCCAGGGCGCCCAGCGGGTCCTTGGCCGGGTCCAGCGGGGCGTTCACCGGCCACCAGACGACGACCGGGGCGTCCGGCAGCAGCAGCGGCAGGACGACCGAGTCGGCGTGGTCGGACACCTCGCCGTACAGCCGCAGCACCACCGTCTCGCCGGTGCCCGCGTCCGCGCCCACCCGCACCTCGGCGTCCAGCCGGGACGACGTACGGTCGCGGGGGGAGCGGGAGACGCGCCTGATGACCACCAGCGTGCGCGAGGGGTGCTCGCGCGAGGCGTCGTTGGCGGCCTTGAGGGCGTCGTAGGCGTTCTCCTCGTCGGTGACGATGACGAGGGTCAGGACCATGCCCACGGCCGGGGTGCCGATGGCGCGGCGGCCCCGCACCAGCGCCTTGTTGATCTTGCTGGCCGTGGTGTCCGTGAGGTCTATCTTCATGGCCGGCGCCAGCTCCGTCCGTCTCGTGCAAGCATCTCGTCGGCCTCCGCGGGACCCCACGTGCCCGACGGGTACTGCGCGGGCCTGCCGTGCTTGTCCCAGTACTCCTCGATCGGGTCGAGGATCTTCCAGGACAGCTCGACCTCCTCCGTGCGCGGGAAGAGGTTGGCGTCGCCGAGCAGCACGTCCAGGATGAGGCGCTCGTACGCCTCCGGGCTGGACTCCGTGAACGACTCGCCGTAGGCGAAGTCCATGGACACGTCCCGGATCTCCATGGAGGTGCCCGGCACCTTGGAGCCGAAGCGGACCGTGATGCCCTCGTCGGGCTGGACGCGGATGACGACCGCGTTCTGCCCGAGCTCCTCGGTGGCCGTGTGGTCGAAGGGGGAATGCGGGGCCCGCTGGAAGACGACCGCGATCTCGGTGACGCGGCGGCCGAGGCGCTTGCCGGTGCGCAGATAGAAGGGGACGCCCGCCCAGCGGCGGTTGTCGACCTCCAGCTTGATCGCGGCGTAGGTGTCGGTCTTCGACTTGCCGTCGATGCCCTCTTCCTGCAGATAGCCGATGACCTTCTCGCCGCCCTGCCAGCCCGCCGCGTACTGCCCGCGGACGGTGCTGCGGCCCAGGTCCTTCGGCAGCCGTACCGCGCCGAGCACCTTGGTCTTCTCCGCGGCCAGCGCGTCCGCGTCGAAGGAGGCGGGCTCCTCCATGGCGGTCAGCGCCATCAGCTGGAGCAGATGGTTCTGGATGACGTCACGGGCGGCGCCGATGCCGTCGTAGTAGCCGGCGCGGCCGCCGATGCCGATGTCCTCGGCCATCGTGATCTGCACATGGTCCACGAAGGACCGGTTCCAGATCGGCTCGAACATGGTGTTGGCGAAGCGCAGCGCCAGGATGTTCTGGACGGTCTCCTTGCCGAGGTAGTGGTCGATCCGGAACACCTGGTCCGGCTCGAACACCTCGTGCACGACCTTGTTGAGCGCCTCGGCCGACTTCAGGTCGTGGCCGAAGGGCTTCTCGATGACGGCGCGCCGCCAGGAACCGCCCTCCTGGTCGGCCAGGCCGTGCTTCTTCAGCTGCTGGATGACCACCGGGAACGAGCGCGGCGGCACGGACAGGTAGAAGGCGAAGTTGCCGCCCGTGCCCTGTGCCTTGTCCAGCTCGTCGATGGTGGCGCGCAGCCGCTCGAACGCGTCGTCGTCGTCGAAGGTGCCCTGGACGAAGCGCATCCCCTGGATGAGCTGCTGCCAGACCTCCTCGCGGAACGGCGTACGGGCGTGCTCCTTGACGGCGTCGTGGACCTCCTGCGCGAAGTCCTCGTTCGCCCACTCCCGGCGGGCGAACCCGACCAGCGAGAAACCCGGCGGAAGCAGACCACGGTTCGCGAGGTCGTACACGGCGGGCATCAGCTTTTTACGTGACAAATCGCCGGTGACGCCGAAAATGACCAGGCCCGACGGCCCCGCGATACGCGGGAGCCGTCGGTCTGCGGGGTCACGCAGCGGGTTGCTGCTCGACAAGGTTTCAGCCCTCCGAGGGGGCGAGGCGCTCCAGTACGGCCTCGGTCGACTTCAGCAGGTCGTTCCAGGACGCCGCGAACTTCTCGACGCCCTCGTCCTCCAGGACCTGGACCACGTCGTCGTAGGAGATCCCGAGCTTCTCCAACGCGTCGAGCTCGGCACGGGCCTGCTCGTAGGTGCCGCCGACGGCGTCGCCGCGGATCTCACCGTGGTCGGCGACCGCGTCCAGGGTGGCCTCCGGCATGGTGTTGACCGTGTTCGGCGCCACCAGGTCGTCGACGTACAGGGTGTCCTTGTACGCCGGGTCCTTGACACCGGTCGAGGCCCACAGCGGACGCTGCTTGTTCGCGCCCGCGTTCTCCAGCGCGTTCCAGCGGTCGGAGGAGAAGACCTCCTCGTACGCCTGGTAGGCGAGGCGCGCGTTGGCGACGGCGGCCTTGCCGCGCAGCGCCTTGGCCTCGGGGGTGCCCAGCGCGTCCAGGCGCTTGTCGATCTCGGTGTCCACACGGGACACGAAGAAGGACGCCACGGAACGGATCAGCGAGAGGTCGAGACCGCGCTCCTTCGCCTTCTCCAGACCGGCGAGGTAGGCGTCCATGACCTCGCGGTAGCGGTCCAGCGAGAAGATCAGCGTCACGTTGACGCTGATGCCCAGGCCGATGACCTCGGTGATCGCCGGCAGACCCGCCTTGGTGGCCGGGATCTTGATGAGCGTGTTGGGGCGGTCGACCAGCCAGGCCAGCTGCTTGGCCTCGGCGACCGTCGCCTTCGTGTTGTGCGCCAGACGCGGGTCGACCTCGATCGACACACGGCCGTCCTGACCCTCGGTGGCGTCGAAGACGGGACGCAGGATGTCGGCGGCGTCACGGACGTCCGCCGTGGTGATCATCCGGATGGCCTCGTCGACGGTCACCTTGCGGGCGGCGAGGTCCGCGACCTGCTGCTCGTAGCCGTCGCCCGAGGAGATCGCCTTCTGGAAGATCGTCGGGTTGGTGGTGACGCCCACGACGTGCTGCTCGTCGATCAGCTCGGCGAGGTTGCCGGACGTGATCCGCTTGCGCGACAGGTCGTCCAGCCAGATCGCGACGCCTTCGTCGGAGAGGCGCTTGAGTGCGTCTGTCATGGAATTACATCTCCTACGTGTCGTATATGAGCGTCAGCGCTGGGCGGCGGCGAGGGATTCCCGGGCCTTGGCGGCCACGTTCTCGGCAGTGAAGCCGAACTCCCGGAAGAGGACCTTGCCGTCGGCGGAAGCACCGAAGTGCTCCAGGGAAACGATGCGGCCGGCGTCCCCGACGTACTTGTGCCAGGTGAGGCCGATGCCCGCCTCGACCGAGACACGCGCCCGTACGGACGGCGGAAGCACCGAGTCCCGGTACGCCTGGTCCTGCTCCTCGAACCACTCCACCGACGGCATGGACACCACGCGCGTGGGCACCCCGTCGGCCTGGAGCTGCTCGCGCGCCTCGACGGCCACGTGCACCTCGGAACCGGTGGCGATCAGGATCACCTGCGGTGCTGCGCTCCGCCCTTCGGGCCCTTCGGCCTCGAACAGGACGTAACCGCCGCGCGCGGCGTCGTCGTTGGGCTCGTACACCGGCACGCCCTGACGGGTCAGCGCGAGGCCGTGCGGGGCGCCCTTGCCGAACTCCTTGGTGTAGCGGCCGAGGATCTCGCGCCAGGCGATCGCCGTCTCGTTGGCGTCCGCCGGGCGGACGATGTTCAGACCGGGGATGGCGCGCAGCGAGGCCAGGTGCTCGACCGGCTGGTGGGTCGGGCCGTCCTCGCCGAGGCCGATGGAGTCGTGGGTCCACACGAACGTCACCGGCAGGTGCATCAGGGCCGACAGACGCACCGCGTTGCGCATGTAGTCGGAGAAGACGAGGAAGGTACCGCCGTAGATGCGGGTGTTGCCGTGCAGGGCGATGCCATTCATCTCCGCGCCCATGGAGTGCTCGCGGATGCCGAAGTGGATCGTGCGGCCGTACGGGTTCGCCTCCGGCAGCGGGTTGTCCGCCGGCAGGAACGAGCTGTCCTTGTCGATGGTCGTGTTGTTCGACCCGGCGAGGTCGGCGGAGCCGCCCCACAGCTCGGGGATCACCGCGCCGAGCGCCTGCAGCACCTTGCCGGAGGCGGCGCGGGTGGCGATGCCCTTGCCCGGCTCGAAGACCGGGAGCTTCTCCTCCCAGCCGGTGGGCAGTTCGCCCTTGCTGATGCGGTCGAACTCGGCGGCACGCTCGGCATTGCCGTCGCGCCAGAGCTGGAAGGACTTCTCCCACTCGGCCTTCGCCTGGGCACCCCGGTCGAGGGCCTGGCGGGTGTGGCCGATGACCTCGTCGGAGACCTCGAAGGTCTGCTCCGGGTCGAAGCCGAGGACGCGCTTGGTGGCCGCGACCTCGTCGTCGCCGAGCGCCGAGCCGTGGGCGGCCTCGGTGTTCTGCGCGTTCGGGGCGGGCCAGGCGATGATCGAGCGCATGGCGATGAAGGACGGCTTGTCCGTGACCTTCTTCGCGGCCTCGATCGCGTTGTAGATGGCGTGCGGGTCGAGGTCGCCGTCCGGCTTCGGGGCGATGCGCTGCACGTGCCAGCCGTACGCCTCGTACCGCTTGACGGTGTCCTCGGACACGGCCGTCTCGGTGTCGCCCTCGATCGAGATGTGGTTGTCGTCCCACAGCAGGATCAGATTGCCGAGCTCCTGGTGGCCGGCCAGCGAGGACGCCTCGGCGGAGATGCCCTCCTGGAGGCAGCCGTCACCCGCGATGACGTACACGAAGTGGTCGAAGGGGGACTCACCCTGCGGGGCGTCCGGGTCGAACAGACCGCGCTCGTAACGGGCGGCCATGGCCATGCCCACCGCGTTGGCGACACCCTGGCCGAGCGGGCCGGTTGTCGTCTCGACGCCCTTGGTGTGCCCGTACTCCGGGTGGCCCGGGGTCTTCGAGCCCCAGGTGCGGAAGGACTTCAGGTCGTCCAGCTCCAGGCCGAAGCCGGCCAGGTAGAGCTGTGTGTAGAGGGTCAGGGACGAGTGGCCGGCGGACAGCACGAAACGGTCGCGCCCGACCCACTCGGGATCGGCCGGGTCGTGCCGCATCACCTTCTGGAAGAGGGTGTAGGCGGCCGGAGCCAGGCTCATCGCCGTACCGGGATGGCCGTTGCCGACCTTCTGTACGGCGTCTGCGGCCAGGACGCGGGCGGTGTCCACGGCCCGCTGGTCCAGCTCGGTCCACTCGAGGTCTGTGGTGGTCGGCTTGGTGCTCACCCTGAGTCAGGGCTCCTCTCCACAAGTCGGTCGCCGGTCTTCCGGGCGCGCGCCCACCGGCTGCCGGTGCACTGGGTGCCCACCGGCCTTTGCTGAGCCTACCCCCGTGAAGACGTGCGTTTTTTCGAGCCATTCCAGACTGCCGGGCCTTACGGGGATCCGCCTCCCGGCCATTCCGGATCGCATTCGGCACATGAATACGGAGCCGCTCATCTGACTGCTCAATCGAGCCTCAGTACGACCGATGAGCACGGCCCTGAGTAGCAGGTGAACGACCCATGCCAACACGACCCCACCCCCGCGAAGGACGAGGTATGGGCAACGTCTACAGTGGCGTGGTACGCGCGAGCCCTTTACCCGGACTTCACACGGGAGGCTCGCTGGGATGTCTCTGTCAGGGGTGTGCGTGACGGCCGTCGAATCCCGTCCAGCGGGGGTGCTCGGTGCGAGCCAGAGCCCGAGCCACCGGCCGTTCGGGGCCCGTGCGAAGGCTTTCGTGGCGCTGACCAAGCCGCGGATCATCGAACTGCTGCTGATCACCACCGTTCCGGTGATGTTCCTCGCGCAGCAGGGCGTGCCGGATCTCGGCCTGGTGCTCATCACGTGCATCGGCGGCTACCTCTCCGCGGGCGGCGCCAACGCGCTGAACATGTACATCGACCGTGACATCGACGCGGTCATGGACCGTACGTCGCAGCGTCCGCTGGTGACCGGCGTGGTGAGCCCGCGCGAGTGCCTCGCCTTCGGCATCACGCTGGCCGTCGTCTCGACGCTGCTGTTCGGGTTCGCGGTCAACTGGCTGTCCGCCTGGCTGTCGCTCGGAGCGCTCCTCTTCTACGTCGTCGTCTACACGATGATCCTCAAACGGCGTACGTCGCAGAACATCGTGTGGGGCGGCATCGCCGGCTGCATGCCGGTGCTGATCGGCTGGTCGTCCGTCACCAACTCCATGTCGTGGGCGCCGGTCGTCCTCTTCCTGGTGATGTTCTTCTGGACGCCGCCGCACTACTGGCCGCTGTCGATGAAGGTGAAGGACGACTACGCGCGCGCGGGTGTGCCGATGCTGCCGGTCATCGCCTCCAACAAGGTCGTCGCCAGGCAGATCGTGATCTATAGCTGGGTGATGGTGGCCGTCTCGCTGACGCTGACCCCGCTCGGCTACACCGGCTGGTTCTACCTGCTGGTCGCGCTGGTCGCGGGCGGCTGGTGGCTCTGGGAGGCGCACGCCCTGCAGAACCGCGCGAAGGCCGAGGTGACGGGCGTGAAGCTGAAGGAGATGCGGCTGTTCCACTGGTCCATCACCTATGTGTCGCTGCTGTTCGTCGCGGTGGCGGTGGACCCCTTCCTGCGGTGACCCTCCGAGATTTCCCTGACGGGCGGGGTGCGTGGTCAAGGCCACGCACCCCGCCCGTCGCCGTTTGATCTACCCGTCGGTAGCATCCTGACCATGGCAGACAAGCAGCAGGTTGACTCGAAGGCCGAGCGCAAGGTGGCGCGGCTCGCGCAGCGGATCAGCGCCTTCTCCAAGGCGCACGGCGGTGCCGAGGGCCAGGTGGCCTACATCGGTGAGCGCGGCGCCCGGATCGTGCTCGTCGGCGAGGACGGCGGCTGGGGCGACCTGGTGGCGCCCTCGTACGAGATCGCCGAGAAGGCCGTGCAGAAGTCCGGGATCACCGTCCACGAGGCGTTCGACGGCGAGTTCGCCGCCAAGGTGAAGACGGGCCCCTACGAGTGGAAGCGGATGGCCGGAATCCAGCTCGGCGGTCCGAGCAACGGCTGAAGCTCCGCAACACCTGGAGCTTCGAGCAACACCTGACACCCGGTTCACCCGTTAGGACCTTCGAGAGGACGAGGTCCAGTCACACGGGGAGCCCGGATGATCGAAACACCGTCCCTGGTGGACCAGTACTGCCACGGCGTACTGAGGACGGAGCTGGGACTCGGCACGTTCGAGGCCCAGCTCGCCCGCACCGAGGGGCCGCCCGCCCCCGGTACCACGCTGTTCGACACCCAGACGGGCTTCGCCGTACGCCGCTGGTGCCCCCCGCTGCTCGGCCTGGAGCCGCACTGTCCGCCCGCCCGCTATCTCGCCCGGCGCCGTGAACTGGGCGTGGCGGAGGTGGGCCGGCGGCTGCTGCGCGGCAGCGGGATCACGACCTATCTGGTCGACACGGGGCTGCCCGGCGACCTCACCGGCCCCGCCGAGATGGCCTCCGCCGGCGACGCCGAGGCACGCGAGATCGTGCGCCTGGAACTCCTCGCCGAACAGGTCGCCGACACCTCCGGGACCGTCGAGTCGTTCCTCACCAACCTCGCCGAGTCGGTGCACGGGGCCGCCGCGAACGCCGTCGCCTTCACCTCCGTCGCGGGCGTACGGCACGGGCTCGCGCTGGCGCCCGAGCCGCCCGGGCCGGGGGAGGTGCGAGGCGCGGCGGGCCGCTGGCTGGCGGGGCGCCGGGTCGGCGGCGAGCTGAGCGACCCGGTCCTGCTCAGACATCTGCTGTGGATCGCGGTCGCCTCGGGGCTGCCGCTCCAGTTGCACGCCGGTCTCGCGGAGCCGGGGGCGCGCATCGACCGTACGGACCCGGTGCTGCTCACGGACTTCGTGCGGGCCACCGCGGGCCTGGGCACGGACCTGGTCCTGCTGCACGGCTACCCGTACCACCGCCACGCCGCCCACCTCGCCGGTGTCTTCCCGCATGTGTTCGCCGACTCGGGCGCCGCGCTCGTCCGTACCGGCGCCCGCGCGGCGACGATCCTCGCCGAGATCCTGGAACTGGCCCCGTTCGGCAAGATCCTCTTCTCCAGCGGAGCGCACGGCCTGCCCGAACTGCACGTGGTGGGCGCGCGGTTGTTCCGGGAGGCGCTGGGCCGGGTGCTGGGCTGCTGGGTCGCCGAGGGCGCCTGGTCGCTGACGGACGCCCAGCGCGTGGCCCACCTGGTCGCGGCCGGAAACGCCCGGCGGGTGTACGGGGTGGACTGAGCTGTACAGACTGGGCGGATGCAGACCGACGCCTTGCTCGACCGGTTCCTCACGAGCCTCGCGCCGCTCGCTCCCGTCGCCGTCTGGGCACACGGTTCCCTCGCCGGGGGCGACTACCAGGAGGGCCGCAGCGACCTGGACCTCATCGCGGTGCTGGAGCGCCCCCCGACCCTGAGCACCGTACGCAAGGTCGTCACCCTGCACCGCGCCCTGCGCGTCGAGCCGCTCGCCGCCAAGCTGCACTGCAGCTACACGAGCGCGGACAGGCTCGACGACACCGGCCACAAGCATCCGACCTGGGCGCACGACCATGTCATGCGGCGCACGGTCACCCCGGTCACCCGGCGCGAGCTGCACGACTTCGGCCGGGTGCTGCACGGACGGCCCCCGGCCGGCCTGCTGCCACCCGTGTCCGACCGGGAGCTGCGCGACTTCGTCGTGCGCGACCAGCGCGAGTACTGGCGGCCCGCCGTCGACAGGGCACGCCTGTGGAAGCAGGACATCTGGGTCGACCTGGGGCTGGTGACCTTCGCCCGCGCGACCGTCACCCTGCGCGAGGGCCGGCTGATCTCCAAGCGGGAGTCCCTCGACCTGCTGCCCGGCCTCGGCGCGCCGACCGAGGTGGTCGAGGACATCAGGCGCCGCAGATACGCGGACCCGCTGCCCCCGACCCCGGAGTGGACGGCCCGCCGGAGCGAGCTGACCCGGAGCTACCTGGGACCGGCCATCGACGCACTCGTGACGGCGTACGGATGACTCATGACGGCGTAAAGATGACTCACGCGCGCGTGCCGATCGGCGCCTCTGCCGTGGGGCCGGGCAGGTCCGCCGTCATGTCGGGACGCTCCCGCAGCGACAGCAGTACGCGCAGCACCCAGATCCACATCACGGACGAGCCGAGCATGTGCAGGGCGACCAGGGCCTCGGGCAGATGCATGAAGTACTGGACATAGCCGAGCGCGCCCTGGGCCAGCAGTACGACGAACAGCTCCCGGGTCCGGTCCAGCGGACCCTTGGGCGCGTCCACCGCCTTCAGGACGAACCACAGCGCGAAGGTCAGCGTCACCACGATCCACGCGAGCACCGCGTGCAGCTTGGCGACCGTCTCCCAGTCGATCGGGATCCGGTCGACCTCGCTGGAGTCACCCGCGTGCGGGCCGGCCCCGGTGACCACCGTGCCGACGGCGATGAGCAGGACGGACGCGGCGACCAGGAACCACACCAGCTGCTGGACCGCCTTGCCGACCAGCGGACGCGGCGCCCCATCACCCTCACGGGTGCGCTGCCACATCACCGTGGCGACGGCCATGAGCGCCGACGAGAGCAGGAAGTGGGCCGCGACCGTGTACGGGTTGAGGCCGACCAGGACCACGATCCCGCCGAGCACCGCGTTGCCCATGACCACCCAGAACTGGGCCCACCCGAGCCGGGTCAGGCTGCGCCGCCACGGCTTCTGCGAGCGCGCGGCGATGATCGCCCAGCCGACGGCCGCGCACAGCACGTACGTCAGCATGCGGTTGCCGAACTCGATGGCTCCGTGGAGGCCCATCGCACCGGTGGTGGTCAGCGAGTCGTCGGTGCAGGTCGGCCAGGTCGGGCAGCCCAGGCCCGAGCTGGTCAGCCGTACGGCACCGCCGGTGACCACGATGATCACCCCCATGACGAGAGCGGCGAGGGCCGCCCGCTGGACCGTCCGGGGGTGCGGGGTCCAGCGTTCGGCGATGAAGGCGAGCGGGTTGCGCAGGGCCGCCTGGACGTCGGCGCGGGTCAGCTTTGGCACGCGCACCATCGTAGGCGCCCGCTTGTGCACGCTTTCACGAGGGTCACTCCCACGGGTCACTCCCGGAGGGGCTTTCCCGGAGGGTCACTCCCAGCGGAACAGCTTTCCGGCCGCCGCCAGGCCCACGAGCGCCCACACGGTGAGGATTCCCAGGTCGCCCCAGGGCATCCCGGCCCCGTGCTGGAGCACGTCCCGCAGCCCGTCCGACAGCGCGGAGATGGGCAGCAGACCCAGCACGTCCTGGGCGGCCGGCGGGAACTTGTCCAGCGGGACGATCACTCCGCCGCCGATGAGCAGCAGCAGGAAGACCAGGTTGGCGGCGGCCAGCGTGGCCTCCGCCTTGAGCGTGCCGGCCATCAGCAGACCGAGCCCGGAGAACGCGGCCGTGCCCAGGACCAGCAGGAGCAGGACGGCGAGCGGGTTGCCGTGCGGCGACCAGCCCAGCGCGAGGGCGATCACCGTCAGCAGGAGCACCTGGAGGACCTCCGTGACCAGCACGGACGCCGTCTTCGCCGCCATCAGGCCCCAGCGGGGCAGCGGGGACGAGGCCAGCCGCTTCAGCACGCCGTAGCGGCGCTCGAAGCCGGTCGCGATGGCCTGGCCGGTGAAGGCGGTCGACATCACGGCGAGGGCGAGGATGCCGGGGGCGAGGAAGTCGACGGCCTTGCCCGCGCCCGTGTCGACGATGTCCACGGAGCTGAAGAGCGCGAGGAGCAGCGTCGGGATCACGACCGTCAGCAGCAGCTGCTCGCCGTTGCGCAGCAGCATCCTGGTCTCCAGCGCCGACTGGGCCGCGATCATGCGGGGCAGTGGGGCCGCGCCGGGCTTGGGGGTGTAGGCACCCACGGTGGTCACGAGCGCAGCTCCTTGCCTGTGAGCTCCAAAAAGACGTCTTCGAGCGTGTGCCGCTCGACCGAGATCCGGTCCGGCAGCACGCCGTGCTGGGCGCACCACGAGGTCACCGTGGCGAGCAGCTGGGGATCGACCTTGCCGACCACCCGGTAGGAGCCCGGGGTCAGCTCGGCGGCCGTGCAGTCGGCGGGCAGCGCCTTGAGCAGGGAGCTCACGTCGAGGCCCGGACGGCCGGTGAAGCGCAGGGTGTTCTCGGCGCCGCCGCGGCACAGCTCCTCGGGGGCACCCTGGGCGATCACCCGGCCCGCGTCGATGATCGCGACGTCGTCGGCGAGCTGCTCGGCCTCGTCCATGTGGTGGGTGGTGAGAATCACGGAGACGCCGTCGGCGCGCAGGTCCCGCACCAGGTCCCAGGTGGCCCGGCGGGCCTGCGGGTCCAGGCCGGCCGTCGGCTCGTCCAGGAACACCAGCTCCGGCCGCCCCACGACGGCCATGGCGAGCGCGAGCCGCTGCTGCTGTCCGCCGGACAGGCGCCGGTAGGAGGTCCGGCCGCAGCTGCCGAGGCCCAGCCGTTCCATGAGCGCGTCCACGTCCAGCGGATGCGCGTGCAGTCTGGCCACATGGCGCAGCATCTCGTCGGCCCGCGCGCCCGAGTAGACGCCGCCGGACTGGAGCATCACGCCGACGCGTGGCCGTAGCTCGGCGGACTGCCGGACCGGGTCGAGGCCCAGGACGCGCACCGTGCCGGCATCCGGTTTCCGGTACCCCTCGCAGGTCTCGACCGTGGTCGTCTTTCCCGCCCCGTTGGGGCCGAGTACGGCGGTCACTCCCGCCTGGGCCACCAGGTCGAGGCCGTTCACCGCGGTCTTTGTGCCGTACCGCTTCACCAGGGCCTGGACCTGGACCACGGGCTCACTTCGCATGGGTCCAGAGTCTAGGTAGGTGCCGTGTCACTCAGACGGGCGGGTGCAGAAACTCCTCCGCACGGGGGCGGTGCAGCGGCAGCCACGTCTCCGCGTACGCGACGGCGTCCACCACCGGGAACAGCCGTACGTCGGCCGCTCCGGCCGTCCCGCGGACGACGGGCCGGTCCCGTTCGAAGTCGTGGCCGAGCTCGTCGAACCGGTCCGAGTCGATCGACACCTCGATCACCGATTCCCAGCCTCCGCCGGGCACCGGCCGTCCGACCTCGACGTGCGGCGCCGGTATCCGGTACTCGGCGAGGTGGAAGCTGGTGCAGGTGTCGTAGCCCGTGCCGAGGAGCAGCACGCGGGCGCCCAGCCGTTCCAGCGCGGCCAGCGGGCTGCGCTCGCCGAGCCGGCAGTCGGGCGCGTGGCCGTCGAGTATCCCGGCCGCGCGCGGGCCCACGGCCGCGAAGGACGTCTGCGGGTGGGTGCTGCGCAGGGCGCCCGGCCAGGTCCGTACGGTCTCCGGGATCACGCCGACCCCGCGGGAGGGGGTGGTCAGGGGGTCGTACCCGGGCATCGAGGCCCGGATCGTGGGCCACCACTCCTGGGGCACCGGAGGGTTTCCCCACAGGGCCGGGTCGGAGAGGTCGCCGGACTGGGTGGGGACGACCAGCGTGCCGTCCGGGCCGAGGGCGTCGAGCAGTGCCTGGACGACGGCGACGGCGCCGCCGCAGACCCAGCCGAGTGCGCTCAGGGAGGAGTGGACCAGCAGGGTCTCGCCGGTCTCGACACCCAGCCCGCGCAGCTGTGCGGCGAGTGTGTCCCGGGTGACAAGAGGGCCGGTCGGAGCGGGTATGGGCATGGTTCGGCAGTGTTCCCCAAGAGCTTCGCCGGTGCCACCGATTTGATCGATCAAAGATCGTTTCCGCAGGTCGGATTAGGTATGCCTAAGTGACGTAGGGCACCGCCCGCCCGGACGAACGTGGCTTGTCAGTCTCTGAGGAATTACGCAACAATGGCGTTGTGAAAAACGTCGGCGAGGCTCCGGAGACCCCCACGGGGACCCCTCATGAAGAGCTCGCGACCGGTGAGCGCTCGACGCGCAACCGCGTCGCGCGGTCCATCCTGGACCACGGCCCGTCGACCGTCGCGGAGCTCGCCGCACGTCTGGGACTGACCCAGGCGGCCGTACGACGCCACCTGGACGCGCTGACCGCGGACGAGGTCGTGGAGGCGCGCGAACAGCGCGTGTACGGGGCGCGCACCCGCGGTCGCCCCGCCAAGGTCTTCGCGCTCACCGACTGCGGTCGCGACGCCTTCGACCAGTCGTACGACACGCTCGCCGCGGACGCGCTGCGCTGGATCGCCGACCAGGAGGGCGGCCAGGACGCGGTCGTCGCCTTCGCCCGCGCCCGGATCGCCGCACAGGCGAACGCGTACCGCAAGGCGATCGAGGGCGCCACCCCCGACAAGCGCGCCGAAGCCCTGGCCAAGGCCTTGAGCGTCGACGGGTACGCTGCTACGGCGCGCACCGCACCGGTCGGCGAACAGCTGTGCCAGCACCACTGCCCGGTCGCCCATGTCGCGGAGCAGTTCCCCCAGCTCTGCGAGGCGGAGACGGAGATTTTCGCCGAGCTGCTCGGAACGCACGTCCAGCGACTGGCCACCATCGCGCACGGCGACGGCGTCTGCACGACGTTCATCCCCAAGATTTCCACTGACGCATCTGCAAGCACGGCCGGGAGGAACCCCGCATGACTCTCCCCACGGAGACTGCCCACCCCGAACTCGAGGGTCTGGGCAACTACGAATACGGCTGGGCCGACTCCGACGAGGCCGGTGCCGCAGCGAAGCGCGGTCTGAACGAGGACGTCGTCCGGGACATCTCGGCGAAGAAGTCCGAGCCGGAGTGGATGACGAAGCTGCGCCTCAAGGGCCTGAAGCTCTTCGAGAAGAAGCCCATGCCGAACTGGGGCTCGGACCTGTCGGGCATCGACTTCGACAACATCAAGTACTTCGTGCGCTCCACGGAGAAGCAGGCGGAGTCCTGGGAGGAACTGCCCGAGGACATCAAGAACACCTACGACCGGCTCGGCATCCCGGAGGCGGAGAAGCAGCGCCTGGTCGCCGGTGTCGCCGCGCAGTACGAGTCGGAGGTCGTCTACCACCAGATCCGCGAGGACCTGGAGCAGCAGGGCGTCATCTTCCTGGACACCGACACCGCGCTGAAGGAGCACCCGGAGCTCTTCAAGGAGTATTTCGGGACCGTCATCCCCGCCGGTGACAACAAGTTCGCGTCGCTGAACACCGCCGTGTGGTCGGGCGGCTCCTTCATCTACGTCCCGCCGGGCGTCCACGTGGAGATCCCGCTCCAGGCCTACTTCCGTATCAACACGGAGAACATGGGCCAGTTCGAGCGGACCCTGATCATCGTCGACGAGGGTGCCTATGTGCACTACGTCGAGGGCTGCACGGCGCCGATCTACAAGTCGGACTCGCTGCACTCCGCGGTCGTCGAGATCATCGTCAAGAAGAACGCCCGCTGCCGCTACACGACCATCCAGAACTGGTCGAACAACGTCTACAACCTGGTCACCAAGCGCGCCGTGGCCTACGAGGGCGCGACCATGGAGTGGATCGACGGCAACATCGGCTCCAAGGTGACGATGAAGTACCCGGCCGTCTACCTGATGGGCGAGCACGCCAAGGGCGAGACCCTCTCCATCGCCTTCGCGGGTGAGGGCCAGCACCAGGACGCCGGTTCCAAGATGGTCCACATGGCGCCGAACACCTCGTCCAACATCGTCTCCAAGTCGGTGGCGCGCGGCGGCGGCCGTACCTCGTACCGCGGCCTGGTCGAGATCGGCGAGGGCGCCCACGGCTCGAAGTCGAACGTGCTGTGCGACGCGCTGCTGGTCGACACGATCTCCCGCTCCGACACGTACCCCTATGTGGACGTCCGCGAGGACGACGTGTCCATGGGCCATGAGGCGACCGTCTCCAAGGTCTCCGAGGACCAGCTCTTCTACCTGATGAGCCGCGGTCTGTCCGAGTTCGAGGCGATGGCGATGATCGTGCGCGGCTTCGTCGAGCCGATCGCCAAGGAGCTGCCCATGGAGTACGCCCTTGAACTCAACCGGCTGATCGAGCTGCAGATGGAAGGCGCGGTGGGCTAGCCCCCGGCCGCAGTCCCCATCAAGCCACTCACGTAAGAAAGCGAGCACTACGACAGCCATGGCTGAGGCTCAGAACATCCCCGTGGGCTCCACCACCGCGGGCCAGATCGCGGTGGCCGCCGAGTCGACCGTCGCCACGCGCATGAGCGCGCCCCCGTCCTTCGACGTGGCGGACTTCCCGGTCCCGCACGGCCGCGAGGAGGAGTGGCGGTTCACCCCGCTGGAGCGCCTGCGCGGGCTGCACGACGGCACCGCCGTCGCGAACGGCACGGGCGTGAAGATCGCCGTCGAGGCCCCCGAGGGCGTCACCGTCGAGACCGTCGGCCGCGACGACGCGCGGCTCGGCCGGGCGGGCACCCCGGTGGACCGCGTCGCCGCCCAGGCGTACTCGGCGTTCGAGCAGGCCGGCGTGGTCACCGTCCCCAAGGAGACGGTGCTCACCGAGCCGATCCGTATCGCCGTGCACGGCCAGGGCGGGGTCGCGTACGGCCACCAGGTCATCGAGCTGGGCGCCTTCGCCGAGGCCGTCGTCGTCATCGACCACACCGGTGACGCGGTGCTCGCCGCCAACGTCGACTACGTCCTGGGCGACGGTGCGAAGCTCACCGTCGTCTCCGTCCAGGACTGGGACGACAAGGCCGTGCACGTGGCCCAGCACAACGCCCTCATCGGGCGGGACGCCTCCTTCAAGTCCGTCGTCGTGACCTTCGGCGGCGACCTCGTCCGGCTGCACCCGCGCGTCACCTACGCGGGCCCCGGCGCCGAGGCCGAGCTGTTCGGCCTGTACTTCACCGACTCCGGGCAGCACCAGGAGCACCGCCTGCTGGTCACCCACAACACCCCGCACTGCAAGTCGAACGTCGTCTACAAGGGCGCGCTCCAGGGCGACGACGCGCACGCGGTGTGGATCGGTGACGTGCTCATCGAGGCCAAGGCCGAGGGCACGGACACGTACGAGATGAACCGCAACCTGGTCCTCACCGACGGCGCCCGCGTCGACTCGGTGCCGAACCTGGAGATCGAGACCGGCGAGATCGTCGGCGCCGGCCACGCCTCGGCCACCGGCCGCTTCGACGACGAGCAGCTCTTCTATCTGATGGCCCGCGGCATCCCGCAGCACGAGGCCCGCCGCCTCGTCGTCCGTGGCTTCTTCGCCGAGCTGGTCCAGCAGATCGGTGTCGCGGACATCGAGGAGCGCCTGCTCGCCAAGATCGAAGAGGAGCTGGAGGCGTCGGTCGCATGAGCCCCTTCGTACGCGCCTGTGGGCTGAGCGAGCTGGAGGAGGGCACCCCGAAGCGGGTGGAACTCGACGGCACGCCGGTCTCGGTCGTGAAGACCGAGGGGGAGGTGTTCGCCATCTACGACATCTGCTCCCACGCGAACGTCTCGCTCTCCGAGGGCGAGGTGGAGGACTGCCAGATCGAGTGCTGGCTGCACGGCTCCAGCTTCGACCTGCGTTCCGGCAAGCCGTCCGGACTTCCCGCGACGCGCCCCGTCCCCGTATACCCCGTAAAGATCGAAGGGGACGACGTGCTCGTCTCCCTCACCCAGGAGTCCTGAGGCACCCATGGCAACGCTTGAAATCCGAGACCTGCACGTCACCGTCGAGGCCGACAACGCCACGAAGGAGATCCTCAAGGGCGTCGACCTCACCGTGAAGCAGGGCGAGACGCACGCCATCATGGGCCCCAACGGCTCCGGCAAGTCGACCCTCGCCTACTCGCTCGCGGGTCACCCGAAGTACACGATCACCGAGGGCACCGTGCTGCTCGACGGCGAGGACGTCCTGGAGATGTCCGTCGACGAGCGCGCCCGCGCGGGTCTGTTCCTCGCGATGCAGTACCCGGTCGAGGTCCCCGGCGTCTCGGTCTCCAACTTCCTGCGCTCCTCCGCCACCGCCGTCCGCGGCGAGGCCCCCAAGCTGCGCACCTGGGTGAAGGAGGTCAAGGAGGCCATGCAGCGCCTCAACATGGACCCCGCCTTCGCCGAGCGCAACGTCAACGAGGGCTTCTCCGGCGGTGAGAAGAAGCGCCACGAGATCCTCCAGCTCGAACTGCTCAAGCCGAAGGTCGCGATCCTCGACGAGACGGACTCCGGTCTCGACGTGGACGCTCTGCGGATCGTCTCCGAGGGCGTCAACCGCGTCCGTGAGACCGGCGAGGTCGGCACCCTGCTGATCACGCACTACACGCGCATCCTGCGCTACATCAAGCCCGACTTCGTCCACGTCTTCTCCGGCGGACGGATCGTCGAGTCCGGCGGTGCAGAGCTCGCCGACAAGCTGGAGGACGAGGGCTACGAGGCGTACACGAAGGGTGGCGTATCAGCGTGACACAGCTGCCGGGCCTCCTCGACACCGAGGCGATCCGTAAGGACTTCCCCGTCCTGGACCGGCTGGTCCACGACGGCAAGAAGCTCGTGTACCTGGACAACGCGGCGACCTCGCAGAAGCCGCGCCAGGTGCTCGACGCCCTGAACGAGTACTACGAGCGCTACAACGCCAACGTCCACCGCGGTGTGCATGTGCTCGCCGAGGAGGCCACGGCGCTGTACGAGGGCGCGCGCGACAAGGTCGCCGCGTTCATCAACGCGCCGAGCCGCGACGAGGTGATCTTCACCAAGAACGCCTCCGAGTCGCTCAACCTCGTGGCGAACATGCTGGGCTGGGCCGACGAGCCCTACCGGGTGGACCACGAGACCGAGATCGTCATCACGGAGATGGAGCACCACTCCAACATCGTGCCGTGGCAACTGCTGGCGCAGCGCACGGGCGCGAAGCTGAAGTGGTTCGGGCTGACCGACGACGGCCGGCTCGACCTCTCCAACATCGACGAGATCATCACGGAGAAGACGAAGATCGTCTCCTTCGTGCTGGTGTCCAACATCCTGGGCACGGTCAACCCGGTCGAGGCGATAGTGCGCCGCGCCCAGGAGGTCGGCGCCCTGGTCTGCATCGACGCCTCCCAGGCGGCTCCCCACATGCCGCTGGACGTCCAGGCTCTCCAGGCCGACTTCGTGGCCTTCACCGGCCACAAGATGTGCGGCCCGACCGGCATCGGCGTCCTGTGGGGCCGCCAGGAGCTGCTGGAGGACCTGCCCCCGTTCCTCGGCGGCGGCGAGATGATCGAGACCGTGTCGATGCACTCGTCGACGTACGCCCCGGCGCCGCACAAGTTCGAGGCGGGCACGCCCCCGATCGCCCAGGCGGTCGGTCTCGGCGCGGCGATCGACTACCTCAACTCGATCGGCATGGACAGGATCCTCGCCCATGAGCACGCGCTCACCGAGTACGCGGTGCGGAAGCTGAGCGAGGTCCCGGACCTCAGAATCATCGGCCCGGCCACGGCCGAGGACCGGGGCGCGGCAATCTCCTTCACGCTCGGTGACATCCACCCGCACGACGTGGGCCAGGTCCTCGACGAGCAGGGCATCGCGGTCCGGGTCGGCCACCACTGCGCCCGCCCGGTCTGCCTGCGGTACGGAATTCCTGCGACCACGCGAGCGTCGTTCTATCTGTACTC
This sequence comes from Streptomyces sp. NPDC025638, assembly GCF_055558775.1. Lineage (NCBI taxonomy): Bacteria > Bacillati > Actinomycetota > Actinomycetes > Kitasatosporales > Streptomycetaceae > Streptomyces > Streptomyces sp. NPDC025638. Next base: position 462,386 of record NZ_JBVHLX010000005.1, read on the forward strand.
CACGCCGGCCGAGATCGACGCACTGGTCGAGGGGCTGGAGCACGTCCGGAACTTCTTCGGCTGAGGGATTGGCTAGCGATCGCATGAAGCTGGATTCGATGTACCAGGAAGTCATCCTGGACCACTACAAGAACCCGCACGGGCGTGGTCTGAGGGATGGCGACGCCGAGGTGCACCATGTGAACCCGACCTGTGGCGATGAGATCACCCTTCGTGTGAAGTACGACGGCACGACGATCAGTGACGTCTCGTACGAGGGCCAGGGCTGCTCCATCAGCCAGGCGTCGGCCTCCGTGCTGAACGAACTGCTCGTCGGCAAGGAGCTGGCCGAGGCGCAGAAGATCCAGGAGACCTTCCTGGAGCTGATGCAGTCCAAGGGCAAGATCGAGCCGGACGACGCGATGGAGGACGTTCTGGAGGACGCGGTCGCGTTCGCCGGAGTCTCCAAGTACCCGGCCCGGGTCAAGTGCGCCCTCCTCAGCTGGATGGCGTGGAAGGACGCGACGGCCCAGGCTCTGGGCGGGGCCGACGCCGAAAGGAAGACGGCATGAGCGACACCGTGGAGACGAAGCCGGCCTCGGAGGAGGAAGTCCGTGAGGCCCTGTACGACGTCGTCGACCCCGAGCTGGGCATCGACGTCGTCAACCTCGGCCTGATCTACGGCATTCACATCGACGACGCGAACATCGCGACGATCGACATGACCCTGACCTCGGCGGCCTGCCCGCTGACGGACGTCATCGAGGACCAGGCCAAGTCGGCCACCGACGGCCTCGTCAACGAGCTGCGCATCAACTGGGTCTGGATGCCGCCGTGGGGCCCCGACAAGATCACGGACGACGGACGCGAGCAGCTGCGGGCGCTCGGCTTCAACGTCTGAGATCCACCGGCGAACAGTAACGGCGAGGTCCACCGGACCTCGCCGTTTCTCGTTCTCGCTCAGGCCAGTCCGTCGACCAGCCGGAACGCGGAGTCGGCCCGGTACAGGTCGCCGTACTGGTACGGGTCCAGCTTGAGCCGGAAGTTCTGGTGGCGCAGGAAGCGGCCCGGGTAGTTGACCGACTCCAGCATGACCGCGCCGGAGTACGCGGAGGCGCGGGGGCAGAAGGTCGCGTCCTGCCGGAACAGGGACGAGCCGTCGTTGCGCTCGGCGCGCAGCAGGAAGTTCCGGTGCCGCAGATAGCCGCCGTCGGCCGTGGCGAAGGAGTAACAGGAGCCGTCGGCCAGGCCGCCCACGACCTTGAACGTGGCGTCGCGGCGGGCCGAGGCGGAGCCGACCGGGTCGAGCTTCACGTAACCGCCGCTCAGGTGCCAGTAGCGGTCGGGGTAGTTCACCGAGCGGACGGACGACCAGGCGGAGGAGGAGTCCGAGCCGCCCGAATCCCCGGATCCTCCGGAGCCGCCCGAACCACCCGAACCCCCGTGTGACGCGGGCGACTTGGAAGGCGATGCGGAGGCCGTGGACTTCGGCTTGCCGTCGCCGTCCGTGGCGGTGGCCGAGGCGGCGGGAGGCATGACCGACGACATGCCGGTCTTGCCCTTGGGCGCGGGGGTCGTACCCGACGAGGGCGAGGCGAAGGAGAGCAGGCCGGGACCGTCGTCCGTGGACGCGGCGGACCGCACCGGGAATGCCGTGTCGTCAGGAGCCTGGCGGTTCACGACGATTGCGGTCGCGCAGGCGACGATCGTGGCGATGGCCAGCCCACCGGCCAGCCAGAGTCTTCGGGTTCCGGGGGCCCGGGAGGTGTCGGGGACCCAGCCGTTCTGCCATGGCTGGTTCCCGGAAGGGTGGGGGGTGGTTTCGGGCATGCGTGTTCCTCCAGCGGCGCCCAGGGCGGCGGCCGGGGATGTGAGGGTGAGGTGATCGAGTGGTGGAACTCTAGTGGAGCCGAGGGGCTGCCGGGAGCCGTTTCAGCGAGCGGTTTCCATGAAACTTAAACCTACTCGTGTGACGCACGGGACTGAACACTCGGTTTTCAGCGCCTTCTTGATCCAGGCTCATCCGTGATCCGGGCAACCGGGCCGCCGTAGCGCAGTGGAATCGCGGACCCGGGAGGGAAAACCATTTCCATGAAGTGGGCCTACGGGACGGCCGTGCTCGCCCGCGAGACCGGCACCCGCGCGCCCAGGGCGCGCGCCGGTCGTCTCGCCGGGGGACAGCCGGCGGCAGTGGCTGACGTCGGATCAGATCCGGCTGTGCGGCGCCGTGCTGGGCGAGCGGCCGGTGTGGCACGGCCACGAGAAGAGCGGAGCAGTCCGGCCCGAATCGGCCGAACTGCTCCGCTGCTGCCGTGTGTTCGCGCGGCGCTGGGCGGCCCGCGTCAGACGGCCGGTGTTCGGCCGCCCGACGCGGATGCGCGAGCCGGGCGCGGTGGCCGCCCGGTCGTCGCCGCATCCCGGTTCAGGGGGTGATGCGTACGACCTGTGGGTCGTGGTCGCTGGTCTGGTCCGAGAACTCGCTGTTGATGTGCACGATGTCGTAGTCGTGCGACGTGATCGACGAGCTGACCAGGGTGTGGTCGAGGACCTGGGAGTTGCCGTCGTAGACGTACGTGTACTGCTCGGACGCCGACAGTGTGTCCACCAGGTCGGTCAGTACGCCGCCCTCCAGGTTGGACACGGCGGTGGAGAACGGGAAGTCGTTCAGGTCGCCGAGCACGATCACATGCGCGTCCGACTGTGCCGCAAGGATGGAGTCCACGAACGAGTTCTCCACCGAACCCTGGCTGTTGCGCTGGGTCTCGGACGAGCGGGTCGGCGGCTGGTACTGGCTGTGCAGCGCGTAGTCACCGCCCTTCGAGACGAAGTGGTTGGCGATCACGAAGTACTTCTGACCGCCGAAGGTGAACTCCGCGGCCAGCGGCTTGCGGCTGGCCGACCAGGCCGAGTTGGCCGGGGCGATACGGCCCGGGTTGTACGTCAGCTGCGCCACACCGCCCACGCTGGTCACCGAGTTGGCGGTGGTGGCGGTGGCGTTGCCGCGGGCGGTGAAGCCCACCCGTGCGGGGTTGTACAGAAGCACCTGGCGGATGTTGCCGCCGGGCTCACCGCCGTCGGTGTCGTTCCGCGGGTTGATCTGGGTGTACGAGTAGGCCGGGCCGCCGGCCGTCCTGATCGCGGAGGTCAGCATGGAGAGGGTCGTGGTGGCGGAGACGACGCCGTTGTCGGCCGGGCCGTCGTTGTCCTGGACCTCCTCCAGCGCCACGATGTCGGGCGACTTGAGGTTGTTCACGATGCCCTGCGCGAGCGCGCTGAACTTCGAGGCGGGATCGGTCGGGTCGAGGTTCTCCACGTTGTACGTGGCCACCGACAGCTGGCCCGGCGACTGGGCCGCCGTCGTCTCCTTGCCGACCCCGCCCGAGGTGAGCGTGCCGACCGAAGTGGCGTTCAGGGAGTAGCCGCCGTACGCGCTGTAGTCCAGGACGCCGGTGGCGCCGGAGATCGTGTCGCCCACGGTCGCCGTCGGGAAGGCCGAGGACAGCAGCGTGGTGATCTGCAGCCGGCCGGAGTTCTGGCTGTTGTAGGAGGAGTACAGGGAGCCGCCGCGGGCCGAGTTCACCTGTGCGGGCTTCACATTGACCCACATCTCGTCGTACGCGTTGGTCGGTCCGACCACCGGCGTGCTGCCGACGCTGACCCGCATGCCCTCCAGGGACTCGTAGTAGTCCAGGGCGTAGGTCGTCGGGTCCAGCGTGAACGAGTTGATCGAACCGCCGTTGTTGGTGCGGGTGTAGGTGGCCGGGACGCTCGCGTCGCTCATCGTGACGGCCGCGGGGAGGGCGTTCCCGGTCGAGTTGGTGCTCCAGCCCGCGCTGCCCAGTTCGGTCAGCGACTGGTTGCCGGACGAGGAGCCGCCGGGGGTGTACTCGGAGACCCTGCCGGTGATCGTGATGCTGTCGCCGACCGCCGTGTTCGGCGTGCTGGACCCCGTGTAGACGAAGATCGCGTCACTGGTCGCCGCGTTGCCGTCGCCGCTCGCGCTCTGGATCCAGAAGCCGCGCGAGGAGCCGGTGGAGCGAATCGCGGTGACGATACCGGTCGTGGTGACCGTCGAGCCGTTGTACGGCGAGATCCGGGTCGTGCCCTGGATCGCGGAGATCGTGTAGGTGGCCGCGTGCGCGGCGGACGGCAGTGCCATCAACGAGGCCGAGGCGAGCAGCCCGGCTGCCGTCGCGCGGACCATGAGCCCGAGCTTTCTGTCCATGTGCGTCCCTTCAACGAGCGGATGGGTGGAGCTGGTTGGCGCCTGGACGTACATGAGCGACTGGTCGCGGAGAGTTCTATTCGCTCAGCGTTACCGGTGGATGTACGGAGTGTGTTCCCCGCACGGCATCTACGCGGGTCATCGAAGCCCGTGTGGATCCGGCGCGGTCGCTCGTGGATGCGGCGCGGTGGTTCGTGGATGCACGGCGGTCGTCCATGGATGTACTGCCGTCCCTTCGTTATGTACGCTTGTACACATGGGATACCTCTTGCTCGCCGGCGCCATCGCCGCCGAGGTCGCGGCCACGACCGCGATGAAGTACAGCGACGGCTTCAGCAGGCTCTGGCCCTCGCTGCTGACGGCCCTGGGCTATGTGCTTTCGTTCGCCCTGCTCGCCCAGACGCTGAAGACCGTGTCGATCGGCACGGCGTACGCGATCTGGGCCGGGGTGGGCACCGCGACCATCGCGGTCATCGGACTGATGCTGTTCGGCGAGGGGTTGAGCGTGGCGAAGGTCGCCGGGATCGTGCTGATCATCGGGGGCGTGGTGGTACTGAACCTGGGCGGCGCGCACTGATGGCCCGGCGCTACGACCCCGAGCGGCGGCAGCGGATCATCGACGCGGCGATCCGGGTCGTCGGCAAGAAGGGCATCGCCGGACTGAGCCACCGCTCCGTCGCCGCCGAGGCGGACGTCCCGCTGGGCTCCACGACGTACCACTTCACGACCCTCGACGAACTGATGGTCGCCGCACTGCGCCAGACCAACGAGGGCTTCGCCAAGGCCCTCGCGGGCAGCGGCGTCCTCGAAGACTCCGGGGGCGAACTGGCGGCGGGGCTGGCGCGGGTGCTGGGGGAGTGGCTCGGCGGAGACCGCCCGGGCGTCGAGCTGGAGTACGAGCTGTACCTCGCGGCCCTGCGCCGCCCCGCCCTGCGCCCCGTCGCCGCCGAGTGGACCGAGGAGACGGCCCGGCGACTGGCCGCACACACGGACCCGGTGACCGCGCGGGCGTTGCTCGCCCTGATGGACGGCATCTGCCTGCAGGTGCTGCTGACGGGGGCGGCCTACGACGAGGAGTACGCACGGGAGGTACTGGCGCGGGTGATTCCCTGACACAGAGCGCGACCGGCCCATGAGACGCCCTGCTCACTGGTTGGCCCGCACGACCCCCCTCGCGTTAGTTTTCCCTCATGACCGACACGAACGCTCCCCGTACCACCGGCGCCGTGGCCGCCGGCCTTGCCACCATCGCCGCCGACGGCACCGTCCTCGACACCTGGTTCCCCGCCCCCGAGCTCGTCGAGGAGCCCGGTCCGTCCGGCACCGAGTCGCTGTCCGCCGAGAAGGCCGTGGAGCTGCTCGGCGAGGGCGCCGCGCAGGCGATCGGCCCCGACGCCCGCCGCAACGTCGAGGTGGTCGCGGTCCGCACGGTCATCTCCTCCCTCGACGCGAAGCCGATCGACGCGCACGACGTCTATCTGCGCCTCCACCTCCTGTCCCACCGCCTGGTCAAGCCGCACGGCCAGAGCCTGGAGGGCATGTTCGGCTTCCTCGCCAACGTCGCCTGGACCTCGCTGGGCCCGGTCGCGGTGGACGACATCGAGAAGGTGCGCCTGAACGCCCGCGCCGAGGGCCTGCACCTCCAGGTGACCTCGATCGACAAGTTCCCGCGCATGACGGACTACGTCGCCCCGAAGGGCGTCCGCATCGCCGACGCCGACCGGGTCCGCCTCGGCGCCCACCTCGCCGAGGGCACGACGGTCATGCACGAGGGCTTCGTGAACTTCAACGCCGGCACGCTCGGCACCTCCATGGTCGAGGGCCGTATCTCCGCGGGCGTCGTGGTCGGCGACGGCTCGGACATCGGCGGCGGCGCCTCCACCATGGGCACGCTGTCCGGCGGCGGCAACGTGATCATCTCCATCGGCGAGCGCTGCCTGGTCGGCGCCGAGGCGGGCGTGGGCATCGCGCTCGGCGACGAGTGCGTGGTCGAGGCCGGCCTGTACGTCACCGCGGGCACCCGGATCACCATGCCCGACGGCCAGATCGTCAAGGCCCGCGACCTCAACGGCGCCTCCAACATCCTCTTCCGCCGCAACTCGGTCACCGGCGCGGTCGAGGCCCGCCCGAACAACGCGGTGTGGGGCGGCCTGAACGAGATCCTGCATAGCCACAACTGAGCGAAGCGTCCCGCTGAGCGCCCTTCCACCGTCGGCGGGAGGGCGCTCGGTTCATGTCATGTGGGGATGTCCGCCGCGAACTCCGCCAGTGCCGTGAAGTCGGCCTCGCGCAGGCCGATGCGTGGGTTGACGTGGTGGAGCAGTGCGGGGCCGGGGTGGTGCGTGGTCACGTACGTGGTGTCGGCCGGGCTCTGTTCGTCGTCCACCCAGGCGAAGGGGCGGCCCTGGGCGTATGCCACGATCGCCTCCGTCTTCCAGTGCACCTCGTCGGGCCGCCAGGCGAACAGCCCGCTGCCGAAGTCGACGTACGGCAGCTCGGGCAGGCCGACCACCGGGGCGATATAGCGGTTGGCGGCGTCCATCCACGTGGTCGCCCAGCACAGGTCGTAGTCGAGACGCAGCAGGGCCGGGCCGTGGTCCGGGTTGAGCCACACCCGCAGTGTGCGTCCGTCCACGGCCACCCTGATCGTTGTGTAGCCCTCGGGCCGCCGCTCGGGCTGTGCCGCGTACGGGTTGAGGGGGCCGTCGACATCGAGGAAGAGCAGGGGGCGGCTCATGGGGACAACGTACGGCGCCCATGTCCAATGGCCCATGGAATTTCTTCGGACGCGGCAGGCATAGCGGCAAAATCCCGCGCGCGTCACAAGGGGTGCGGGGGACGGACACAGGGTCTGCCCAGGATGTGAAGGTGACGATGGATGCGCAGGCACAGGAGAGTTTCCGGGAGTTCGTGGCCGGCCGTTCGTCGGCCCTGCTGAGGACGGCGGTGCTGCTGACCGGCGGAGACCGGCACGCAGCCGAGGACCTGTTGCAGAACGCGCTGGTCAAGGCGGCGGGCCGCTGGCAGCGGATCGACGAACCCGAGGCCTGTGTACGGCAGATCCTGTACCGCCAGCAGATCAGCCGCTGGCGGCTGAAGTGGCGGCGGCGGGAGGTCACCGTCGCCGAGCCGCCGGAGGCGGGCCACGCCCCGGACGCCTCGGGCGCCGCCGAACTGCGCCTCGTGCTGCGTGCCGCGCTGTCCCGGCTCACCGCCCGCCAGCGCACCGTGCTGGTGCTGCGCTACTTCGAGGATCTGCCGGAGGCCGACGTGGCCCGGATGCTGGGCTGCTCCGTGGGCACCGTACGCTCCACCACCCATCGCTCCCTGGCCAGGCTGCGCGCCCTCGCGCCCGAGCTGGCCGCGCTCGGCCCGGACAGCGGCAGGGAGTTTCCGTCCCGTGACCACTCGCCCGTGGAGGTGCGGTCGTGAACGTCGAGGAACTGGTGCGTGACGCACTGCGGGAACAGGCGGCCGAACAGCAGCCGCTCGGGCACGGTTTCGCCGACCGGGTCCTGGCCGTACGGCGTCGCCGCCGCGCCCGCCGGTTCGTGTCCGTCGCCGTGGCCACCGCCGCGGTCGTCGCCGTGGCGGTCGGGGTGCCGCTGCTGGACTCCGGCAGGGGCGAGGCGCGGCCCGCGAGGGTGCTCGGTCAGGACGGGGTGTCCGCCGACTCGGACCAGTCGCCGCCGCGCGACATGATCGCGGCCGGGAACGCGGTGCTGGCCGCGTACTCGACGACGAAAGTCGTCCCGCAGAGCGACGGCCGTGGCATCGGCGCGCACACGTACTGGCTGCTGAACCCGAAGACGGGCCGGTACGAGAAGGACACCCGGTGGCAGTTCGTCGCCGTCGCCCCGGGCCTGCGCACCGCCGCCGTGCTGGAGCGTCATCTGCCGGCCCCCCGGATCGGCCTGCTCGACCTCGCGACGGGGGAGGTCGAGCGGTGGATCCCGGTGGACCACGGTGTCGGTGGGCTGGCGTTCTCGCACGACGGCAGCAAGCTGGTCGCCACGACGTACACGGAGAATCCCGACCTGTACGAGAGGAGCGGTCCCGGCAGGACCTGGGTGCCGCGGTTCGGGGCGAAGGTCCGCACCGGCTTCTGGGTCATCGACGTGGCCTCCGGCAAGGGCTTCTGGAGCGGTGTGGCGGCGGGCCGCAACGTCAACGCCCGCGAGGACTTCGCCTTCAGCCGCGACGGTGCCCTGGTGTACGCGAGGGTCGTCGGGGACCACGACGGAGCGGAGCAGTTCTACGACCTCGCGGGGAAGGAGGTCCCCGCCCCCGCGAACGAGAAGTACCTGCGGTGGGACGTCGGTGCGCGACTGTCCCCGAACGGTCGGCTCGCCGCCCTCGGTCTGACGAAGGAGGTCGCCCCCGGCAAGTCGTACTCCTCGATCCGTGATCCCCGTACGGGCAAGGAGATCACCAAGGTCCGCGGAGGCCACCTGCTCGCCTGGGCCGACGACGAGCGGCTCATCGCCTGGGAACGGGTCACGAGCCTTGACGAGCCGTACCGGCCCCGGCTCGTGCTGGTCACCATCGGCAGCGACAAGGTCGTACCGCTCAGCGGCGTCGACGAGATGAACGACCACTTGTTGCGCCACACCTGGGAGCCGGTCTTCGCCGAGCGCTGATCACACCGCCACGAACTCCTCGTACACCGCCCGTAGCCCGTCGGCCGCCTCCCGGCCGGCGGGCCGCAGCGGCGCCCGCACCGGGCCCGCGGGCAGGTCCAGCGCGTCCAGCAGCGCCTTGGCGGTGACCGTGCCCGGCAGGCCCGCGGCCATCATCGCCTCGATCAGCGGGGTGGCCCGCTGCTGGAGCCGGGCGGCGCGGGCCGCGTCGCCCGCCTCGAACGCCTCCAGGATCTTTGCGACGTGGCGCGGTACGACGTTCGCGACCGTGCTCACACAGCCCGCCGCGCCCACCGCGTACAGGGCGAGGATGTGTTCGTCGCATCCCGCGTAGTACGCCAACTCCGTGCGCGCCAGCACCTTCTGGGTGCCGAGGAAGTCGTAGGAGCAGTCCTTGACCGCCATGATCCGGGGGTGCTCCGCCAGCCGGATCATCGTCTCCGGCTCGATGCGGGTGCCGGTGCGGCCCGGGATGTCGTACAGCATCACGGGCAGGCCGCTCGCGTCGGCGACCGTGCGGAAGTGCGCCCCCACGGCGTCCTGCGGCGGCCTGCTGTAGTACGGCGTGACCACCAACACCCCGTCGGCGCCCGCCTTTTCGGCCGCGAGGGTCAGCTCGACGGTGTGCCGGGTGTCGAAGGTGCCGACACCCGCGACGATCGAGGCGCGCTCGCCGACGGCCGCCCGGACGGCCCGGACCAGTTCCGCCTTCTCCGTGTCCGTCGTCGTGGGTGACTCGCCCGTCGTCCCGTTGAGCACCAGCCCGTCGCAGCCCTCGGTCACCAGCCGGTCGGCAAGTCTCCCGGCACCGTCGAGGTCGAGCGCGCCCGACTCGGTGAAGGGAGTGATCATCGCGCAGAGAGCGCGGCCGAAGGGAGCGTGGGTCTTGCCCGGGTTCGTCATGGGAGTAGTCTCGGCACGATAATCCTGAAGCTCTACTTAATTCTTCTGAGGTGTATTGCTAAGCAGTGCTGAAGTGATGCTCCCGTGGCGGCCTCCGGCCCTATGTCCAACTCGGCCGCTCATGGGTCACTATGGGCCGGACGGTCACCGACCCCAACCTCAGGTCATGGGAGGCGCCATGAAGCTCGGCAAGGCACTGGCCACCGGAGTCGCCGAGGAGCGGCCGCTCGTCCACGAGGAAGACCCCGAACTTCCCGAGGAGACCGTCGCACCGGCGGCGTCCGCGCCGGAAGAGGCCCCGGTCGCCCGATGAGGCTGCGGCTCCCCACGGAACGCCCGGCGGAGCCGCCGACCGGATACAAGATCGCCCACCCGGTGCTGTCCCAGGACGGCACCAGGGCCGGGTTCACCGGTGTGTCGCTGGGCGGCGCGCTGCCGTACGGAGTGCTGGACGACGCGTCGTGCGTCTACGGCCGACGGCACCGCCCGCCCGCGCGGCTGTGCGACTGCGGCTTCCACTGCGTGCACGACCGCACGGCCGCCGAGGCGCTGCTGTGCACCACGGAGCACCGGGCGGCCGTTCTGCTGGAGGTCTCCGTCCTCGGCGCCTACATCCGCTTCGAGCGCGGCTTCCGCTACGCCCGGCAGCGGGTGCGTACGGCCACCGTCGGCCCCTGTGCGTGCGGCGCGCCCGCGGCCGCGCTGGCCGACGCGGGCTGGGGCAGGCCCGGCCGGCGCGCCCTGACCGCCGCCTGCGCGGGGTGCGTGCGCGGGCGTACGTCCGTCTCGCTCACCGCCTTCGCCCGGCTGGCCGGGAACGGGCTGCGGGTGGTGGCGGACCGTGAGGGTGCCCTCCCTGTCGCCGGCCTCGCCGGGCTTTCCGGGCCCGAGGGCCTCGGGGTTCCCGAACTCGCCGCCGAGGCGGCCCTGTTGCAGGCCCGCCTCGACTGGTTCCAGACCCAGCTGGCTCGGCTCGGGGAGCATGGGGCCGGGGGAGAGGCCAACGGGGACAAGGGCTAACGGTCAGCGCTCGGGGTACCCGGATGTTCCGGAACCGAGTGGAAACGCAAGACCGCGAAAAGAGTGCACCGATGACGGACAGGACTCCGCAGGGGGCCGGCGCGAAGGGTCCCGAGGAACTGCGGCAACAGACCGACCAGGCTAGGAGCCAACTCGACGGCACCGCCGGGGAGTTGGCGGACAAGGGAGACCTGAAGGGGCGCGCCCGGGCCCGGGTCGCCGACCTCAGGGACAAGGCAGGCGCCATGACCGTGCAACTGCGCAGCGGCGCCGCGCAAGCGGGCCACACCGTCCAGGACAGGGCCGCCCACGCCCCGCGGTCGGTGCTGCTCGTCGGGGCGGCGGCGGGCGCGGCGGTCGTCGCTGCGGGCGCCCTGCGGCACAGGAGTCACGGCCACCACGGGCACCACGGTCGCCGCTGAGCCGACTCGCCGCCGCGCAGACTCGACCGTCTCACCGAAAGTTCCTCCCGCATGGACAAAAAAAGTTTTCGGTGAGACTGTGGACGCATGCTGGACGTGACCGTGATCGAGGACCCCGAGGCCGCAGCCGTCTCCCTGGACCCCATCAGGGCCAGACTGCTCGCCGAGCTGGCCGCCGAGCCCGCGTCGGCCACGATGCTGGCCGGCAAGGTCGGGATGCCCCGGCAGAAGGTGAACTACCACCTGAAGGCACTGGAGCGGCACGGCCTGGTCGAGCTGGCCGGGGAGCGCCGCAAGGGCAATGTCACCGAGCGGCTGATGCGCGCGACCGCAGCGTCGTACGTCATCTCGCCGCTCGCGCTCGCCCCCGTGCAGCCGGACCCGGAGCGCTTCCGCGACCAGCTCTCCGCGCGCTGGCTGCTCGCGCTCGGCGCCCGCCTGGTGCGGGACGTCGGCGCGCTGATCACCGGCGCGACGAAGGCGCGCAAGCCGCTGGCGACCTACGCGCTGGACGGCGAGGTCCGCTTCGCCTCGGCCGCCGACCGCGCGGCCTTCGCCCAGGAACTGACGGCGGGCGTCAGCGCCCTGATCCGCAAGTACGACGCCCCCGACACGGAGGGCGGCCGGGACCACCGGATCGTCGTCGCCATCCATCCCACGGTCAAGGACCGGCCCACCCCCGAACTGGACCAGTAGTCCGCAGGAGCCCCACCATGCCCGAGGAATTCGAGATCGTCCGCGAGTTTGAGGTCGACGCCCCGCCCGAGAAGGTGTGGGAGGCGGTCACCACCGGAACCGGTGGCTATCTGTGGCCGATGGACCCGCCCGAGCCGCGGGTGGGCGGCAGCGGGCCCTTCGGGTCCACCGTCACCGCCTGGGACCCGCCCCACCGCTACACCAACCGCAGCGAGGACGTCGGCTTCTCGATCCAGTCCCTCAACCAGCTCGACTATACGATCGAGCCCCGCGACGACGGCCGGCGCGCCTGGGTGCGCTATGTCCACAGCGGCATCTTCACCGACGACTGGAACAACCAGTACGACGGCGCGAGCAAGCACACCAACTTCTATCTGCACACCCTGTGCGAGTACCTCACGCACTTCGCGCCCCGCCCGGTCACCTTCGTCCAGCTGGAGGGGCCCGCGGCCTCGCAGACACCGCGGGCGCTCGCCGCCGTCGGCCGTGCGCTCGGCCTCGCGGACGACACGGCCGCGGGCACGAAGGTCGCTGCCCAGGGGCCCGGCGGACGGACCCTGGACGCCGTACTCGACTACCGCAACCCGTACTTCATCGGGCTGCGCACCGACAGCGCCCTCATCCGCTTCTTCGGCCGCGGCCACTGGGGCGCGCCGCTCGGCATCAGCGTCCACGACTTTGCGCCGGACGCCGACGCCGAGACGAACGAGACCGCCTGGCAGGACTGGCTGAACGGCGTGTTCAGCCAGTCCTGAGGTCCCCGGACCGGGTTACGGGCGGAACCGCAGCACCTGCGGGTCGTGGTCGGAGATCTGGTCGTTGAACTCCGAGTTGATGTGCACGGAGTCGTAGTCGAGGTCGCAGCCGCGCCGGATCGAGGGGCTCACCAGGATCTGGTCCAGGACCTGCTGGTTGCCCTGGTAGTCGTAGGTGTAACGCTCGCTCCTCGGCAGCGACTTGATCGCCGACCACAGCTCGCCGTCACCTTCGAGGATCTGCGTGGTCTCGGAGAAATCGAAGTCGTTCATGTCGCCGAGCGCAATGACGTTCGCGTTCTTCTGCACGGACAGGATGTCCTTCACGAACGCGTTCACCTCGGTGGCCTGCGCGTGGCGCTGGATCTCCGAGCTGCGCACCGGCGGCTGGTACTGCGAGGTCAGACCCTGGTCGCCGCCCTTGGAGTTGAGGTGGTTGGCGATCACGAAGACGGTCTGGCCGCGGAAGACGAACTCGCCGGCCAGCGGCTTGCGGCTGCTCGTCCAGGCCGCGTTCGTCGGGTCGATCCGGCCCGGGGAGGCCGTCAGCTGGGCCTTGCCGCGCACCTTGGTGACGCCGACCGCGGTGGTGGAGTCGCCGCCCGCGCGGTCCACGAAGGACACCCGCTCCGGGTTGAACAGGAACACCTGGCGGATGTTGCCGCCGGGCTCGCCGCCGTCCTGGTCGTTGACCGGGTTGATCGAGCGCCAGTCGTACTTCGGGCCGCCCGCCGCGACGATCGCGTCGATCAGCTTGTCGACGGTCTCGTTCGCGTCGACCGTGCCGTCGTCCTTGGCGCCGTTGTTGTCCTGGATCTCCTCCAGGGACACGACGTCGGGCGACTGCAGGTTGTTCACGATCGCGGCCGCGTGCTTGTCGAAGGTGGCGTCCGACGGGTCGAGGTTCTCGACGTTGTAGGTCGCCACCGCCAGCTCGCCGCGCGCCTGCTTGCGGGTCGTCTCCCGCTCCAGGCCGCCGCTCTGCAGCGTGCCGAGCTTGCTCGCGACGAGGGTGTAGCCGCCGTACTGGTTGAAGTCCAGCGGACCGGTGGTGGTGCCCTCAAGGGTGTCGCCGACGTTCGCCTTCGGGAAGCCGGCGGTCGAGCCCAGCGACTGGATCTGCAGGCGGCCGGTGTTCTGGGACTCGTAGGAGCCGTAGATCGTGCCGCCCCGGTGGGTGCGGTGCTCGCGCGGCTTCACCGTGACCCACAGCTCGCTGTACGGGTCGGTCGCGGTGACCACCCGGGTGTCGGCGACCTGGACGGTCATGCCCTCCAGGGACTCGTAGTAGTCCAGGGCGTACTTCGACGGGTCCAGGGTCAGGGCGTTGATCGAGCCGCTCGCCGCGGTGTCGCCCGCGGGGGCGTACTCCGCCGGGACCGACTTGGCGTCGATCACCGTGGCGGCCGGGACCGCGTTGCCGGTGGAGACGGTGGTGATCGTCGGCTTGGTGAGCTCGGTGACCGACTGGTTGCCGGACGAGGCGCCGCCGGGGACGTACTCGGAGACCGTGCCGGTGACCGTGATCGAGTCACCGACGGCGACCTTCGGCGTGGAGCTCGTGAAGACGAACACGCCCTCGCTGGTGGCCGGGTTGTCGTCCGGGGTCGGGTCCTGGAGCCAGAAGCCCTTGGAGGAGCCGTAGGTGCGCGTGGCCGTGACGATGCCCGGCACGTCGGTCACCTTCTGGCCGGCGTACGGCGATATGCGGGTGCTGCCCTGGATGTCATGGATGCGCACCGCGTCCGCGTGCGCGGGAGACGTGAGGACGACGGTGGACGCCGCGGAACAGACCGCGGCTACGGTGAGCGCGGCGAGACGCGCGGAAGACCTGCTCGGCAAGGGGATCCCTCCGGGGATGAACGTGAGCGCCGGGACAAGGCTGGACATATGGAGTGCGCATGACACGCGGCGGCGGTGTGACACGCGTAGAAAGACAGTGAACAGTTGTCCCCCGACTTCTACGCGCGTCAATCTCCTGCCTGATCAAGGCAGTTGTCAAGGTTTCGGCCATGTGCGGAGGCCGAAGGAGAGATGAACCGGGCGGCATGGGTGGAAATCCGTCTAGGCTGAGCGGCTGAGTCCTTTCATGGCCCGAGGAGAACCAGCCGATGTCAGACAGCTCCCCCCTGCCGCCGGTGCGGCTGCACCCCGAAGCGGAGCTGGCGCGTGCCGCGCTGTCCACGCCGCTGCTCTCCCGGGCGGCCCGGCTCGCCCGCTGGGCGGGGCCTGAGACCCGGGTGGACGCCGGAGGCGGCCTGGTCGACGAACAGCTGCCGGCCGCGGCCGAGACGCTGGGGCTGACCGGGGACGACGCCGCGGCCTACGCCAGTGAGGCCTGGCGGGCCGCCGTGGACACCGGGCTGGTCGAGGTGGTCGACGAGGAGGCCGGCACCGTGGCGGCGGGGGAGGAGCTGGCGCTGCTCACCGCCGGCTCGCCGCACGACGTGCTCGCGGTGTGGCTCACGGCCCTGGAGGCCGTCGTCGCCGATGCGACCGTGCCCGATCTGGACGGTGTTGTCGACGCGCTGGACGACGGCGGCGAGGTCGATTTCGCGTCACTCGGCTGGGACCCGGAGGCCGAGGCGGACTTCCTCGACGGCGTCCTCGCGAACCTCTATCTGCTGACCGTCCGGGAGGACGGCCCCGGCGAGGCCCCGGTGCCGCTGCCCGCCCTCGCCGCCTCCATGATCGTGCCCAGCGACATGGGCGAGCCCACCAACGACGTCCTGGAGCAGGTCTCCGACGCGATGATGCGTCTCGACGACCAGTTCCGGATGCTGGAGCCGGCCGGGCTCGTGGAGTACCAGCCGGTCGACGAGGCACTGATGGCCGACGCCGACGAGGAGCCGGCGGCGGCACCCGTCGACGAGACCGACGTCGCCCGCTACGGCATGGTCCGGCTCACCCCGCTCGGCGTGTACGGACTGCGCGCGCGGCTGCTGGAGGCCGGCTTCGAGGCGCCCGCGGTCGGTGAACTCGCCGACAAGGGCGCCGACGTCCTGCTCGACGGCACCTCCCTGTTCCCGCCGAGTGCGGCCCTGGCCGAGACCGAGCAGTGGCTGGCCCACCGCGAACCCCTCGCCGCGGCACGCGAGTTGCTCGCCGCCGCCCGGGGCGGTGACGCCGGCGCGCCGCTGCGCAGGCTGCGCTGCCAGCAGGCGCTGTCACTGGTCGGCGCGGAGGCCGAACCCGCGCTGCGGGAGGTGCTCGACGACGCCGAGCTCGGCGGCCTGGCCCGGGTCTGGCTGAGCGAGCGCGGCGCCCCCGACGTGCCCGCACCGTCCCAGGACTTGGTGTTC
Organism: Streptomyces sp. NPDC025638; assembly: GCF_055558775.1. Taxonomy (NCBI): domain Bacteria; kingdom Bacillati; phylum Actinomycetota; class Actinomycetes; order Kitasatosporales; family Streptomycetaceae; genus Streptomyces; species Streptomyces sp. NPDC025638. Next base: position 478,328 of record NZ_JBVHLX010000005.1, read on the forward strand.
TGGCTGACCATCGACACCGTGGCCGCCCAGCTCCAGGCCGAGGGCAACTCCGAGGAACTGCGGGCCCTGGTGGCGGGCCTGGCCCAGCAGCACAGCGGCTTCTTCGCGACGGCCTGGCGCGTGGAGCACCCGGCGACGGCGGACGTGCTGGAGGCCATGGGACGTCTGCACCCGGACAAGAAGGTCGCGAAGGAAGCGCGCAAGGCCGCGTTCAAGGCCCGCTCCCAGCAGGGGTACTGAGCACGAGCGCGACCCACGCCCGCCGAGCACGAGCGCGACCCACGCCCGCCGGACGTGGGTCGCGCCGTTGAAGGCGTATGTGCGGACAGGGCCTCCGCCGACACATCCCCGGGCCGGAGTGACTTTTGAGCCCCGTGGGAAGGCGTATACGGATTCATGGAAGCGGGCCCGTTGCGGTCGCCCGGTGTTCAACTCCCGTTCAGAGACGGGCGGGAGCGTTTCGCGGACCGAGGCCCGCCACGCTCCACGGCATCCCACCGTCACAGGAGACACCATGTCGCTCACTCGCAGGGACTTCGCCAGAAAATCCGCGATCACCGGTGCCGGGGTCGCGCTGGCGGGCAGCGTCGGCGCCCTCGCCACCGCGCCGAACGCCCTCGCGTCGACGGACACCGAGAGCGTCGGCGAGGACTCGGCCACCGCGCACGGCGGAGTCGGATACGGGCCGCTGCTCCCCGACCCGGACGGCATCCTCGCGCTCCCCGCCGGGTTCAAGTACAAGATCATCACCTACAGCGGCAGGACCAAGCTGGAATCGGGTGAGTTCACCCCGTCCAACCACGACGGCACGTCCACCTTCGACGGCCCGCGCGGCGCGACCCTCCTCGTCAACAACCACGAGCTCAAGGGCCCGCGCGCCGGCTGGAAGTACCCGGTGCCGCTGACCGAGGGCCTCGTCTACGACCCGGCCGCCTCCGGTGGCTGCACGGTCGTCGAGGTGCGGCACGACAAGGTCGCCGAGTGGGTCGGCATCGCCGGCACCTCCACCAACTGCGCGGGCGGCAGCACCCCTTGGGGCACCTGGCTCACCTGCGAGGAGACCGAGGACAAGGCCGGCCAGAGCGGCATGACCAAGGACCACGGCTATGTCTTCGAGGTCGACCCCGAGGACCGCCGGGCCAACCGTGACCCCAAGCCCGTCAAGGCGCTGGGCCGTTACGCCCACGAGGCGGTCGTGGTCGACCCCAAGCGCGGCCACCTGCTCCTGACCGAGGACGCGGCGAGCCCGAACGGCCTCCTGTACCGCTGGACCCCGCCGGAGGGCTACTGCCACGGCCGCGGCAAGCTGCGCACCCTCGCCGACGACGCCGGCGTGCTGCAGGCGTTCAAGTGCTTCGACTCCGGCGGCCAGTTCGTCGACGACCTCTCCCGCGCCACGAAGATCGGCACCGTGTACGGCGTCGACTGGGCCGACGTCCCCGACCGCGACGCGAAGACGACCTCCGTGCGCAAGCAGTTCACCGCCGGCCAGGTCACCCGCGCCCGCAAGCTGGAGGGCATGTGGTGGGGCGACGGCGGCGCCTACATCGTCTCCTCGTACGCCCGCGCGGAGAGCCCCGTCCAGCACGACGGCCAGGTCTGGTTCTACGACCCCAAGCGTCGCACCCTGACCCTGAAGGTGCTCCTCGGCGTCAACCCCGACCCCGCCGAGGACGGTGCCTTCGACGGCCCCGACAACATCACCGTCTCCCCGTACGGCGGCCTCGTCATCGCCGAGGACGGCGAGGGCGTCCAGCACCTGTTCGGTGCCACGGACAGCGGCCGCACCTACCCGATCGCCCGCAACGACCTGAACATCGGCACCGCGGAGAAGCCCGAGTACAGCGAGTTCACCGGCGTCACCTTCTCACCCGACGGAAGGACCCTGTTCGCCAACATCCAGGTCCCGGGCATCATGCTGGCCATCACGGGGCCCTGGAAGCGTCAGAAGCGCGGCTGAACTTCTGACGGGAATTAATTCGCTGGCTCGTCCCGCGGCCCCCCTCCTAGAGTGATGAACGTCCAGGTGCGAAGGCAGGACTTACTTCCACTCATAATGGGGCGGCCGCGGGTTCGAGTCCCGCCACCGGTACAACGGGCCGGTGTAGCTCAGGGGTTAGAGCACCTTTGTCGGTTCCGCCGACCTCGATCTCTGGACACCACAACTTCATGCACCTCCCGGTGCGCAGGCAGCGGCTACTTCTTTTGCAAAGAGAATCCAGTGCCGCAGCCGACTTGATCTCGGGAGGCGCAGCTCAAGGTGGGTGCCCGGTGCGCAGGCAGCGGTTACTTCATTGGATCGGGTGGTTGCGGGTTCGAGTCCCGTCATCGACTTCGGGTCGGTGTAGCTCAATTGGGTAGAGCACCCGGCTAAGTCCGTCGCCGACCCCTGATCTCGGGCACCCTCCTTTTGCTGTGCCTCCCTCCGAAACGGAAAAGAATTCGGGGGAATTCAACATGGCGCGATTCAACACCAAGGCCGCCAAGGCGCAGCCGACCTCGCGGGTGACGTCCACGGGGCGAGTGCTCCGTACATACGAGGGCGGCCGCGGCCACGAGCGGGACGCACGTTCCGAGCTCTTTCTGCTCGCCGTCGCCAATTTCGTCTCGCAGCGGACCTTCTACGAGAGCGGCGCCGACCGCGACGACCGGTTCGCCGCGCTCGTGCGCGAGCTCGCCGTCACCGACCCCTCCTGGACGGCCGGCCTGCTCGGCTGGCTGCGCGGCGAGGGCAACATCCGTACCGCCGCGATCGTGGGCGCCGCCGAGTACGTGAAGGCGCGCCTGGCGGCCGGAGTCACTGAGGGTCCCGCCAACCGGCAGGTCATCGCCTCCGTGCTGCGACGTCCGGACGAGCCCGGCGAGCTGCTCGCCTACTGGACCGCGACCTACGGCCGCACCGTCCCCAAGCCGGTCAAGCGCGGCGTCGCCGACGCCGTACGACGGCTCTACCACGGCAAGTCCCTGCTGAAGTACGACACCGCGTCCAAGGGCTACCGCTTCGGCGACATCCTCAACCTGGTGCACGCGGCGCCGGACCCGGACAAGCCGTGGCAGGGCGAGCTGTTCCAGTACGCGCTGGACCGCCGGCACAACCCGGACACCGCCGTGCCGCCCGCCTCGAACAGCGTCCTGACCGCGCACCGCGAGCTGATGGCGGTACCGGTGCGGAAGCGCCGGGCGGTCGTCACGGCGCCCGACGGCGCCGAGCGGCTCGCGGCTGCCGGGATCACCTGGGAGGCGCTGGCCGGCTGGCTGCAGGGCCCGATGGACAAGGCGGCCTGGGAGGCCGTGATCCCGTCCATGGGCGCGATGGCGCTGGTTCGCAACCTGCGGAACTTCGACGAGGCGGGAGTCTCGGACGAGGTGGCCGCCCGGGTCGCGGCGAAGATCAGCGACCCGGCGGAGGTGGCGCGCTCGCGCCAGTACCCCTTCCGGTACCTGGCCGCGTACCAGCACGCCCCGTCGCTGCGCTGGGCGTACCCGCTGGAGCAGGCGCTCGGTCACTCGCTGGCCAACGTGCCCGCGCTGCCGGGGCGGACGCTGGTGCTCGTCGACCGCTCGGGCTCGATGTGGGCGCGGCTGTCGGACCGCTCGGAGCTCAACCGGGCCGACGCGGCGGCGATCTTCGGTACGGCGCTCGCGGTGCGGGCGGCGGACGCGGACCTCGTCGAGTTCGGGACTACGAGCCGTCGCCTGACGTTCGACAAGGGCGAGTCGGTGCTCAAGATCCTGGGCCGCTTCGGTGACCTGGGCGGTACCGACACCACCTCGGCGATCCGCGCGCACTACCGGGGGCAGGACCGGGTACTGATCGTCACCGACGAGCAGTACGCGTACAACGTGCACGGCGACCCGACCGAGCAGGTCCCGGCCGGCGTCCCCGTCTACACCTGGAACCTGGCCGGCTACCGGGCGGGCCACGGCCCGTCGGGCAAGGGGAACCGGCACACCTTCGGAGGCCTGTCGGACGCGGCCTTCCGCATGGTGCCGCTGCTTGAGGCCGCCCGGGACGCCGACTGGCCCTGGACCGTCTGAGCCGCGCCGTGGCTCCGCGCCGTGGCTCCACAGTCGTGGCCCGCACTTCTACGGGGGGTGCGGGCCACACCCTTGTCCGCACAGCACCGGGAAGTCGATGGCCGGGCTCGTCGATCTGGTCGCGCGCGGGGAGATCGCCCGGGACTCCACGGTGCTCTACGCCCACCTCGGCGGCCAGCCCGCGCTCAACGCCTACAGCGCCCTGTTCTAGTCGGCCTGGGGCCTCTGTCGCAGGTAGCCCACGATCAGCACATGCCCCCGGAACAGCGTCACCGGGCCGGGATCGGCTGAGTGAGGTTCACCGGGTTGCCGTCGGGGTCCTGGATGTGGGCGACGCGCTGTCCCCACGGCATGTCGTTGGGGCCGCCGCGGACCGAGCCGCCCAGCGCCGCCACCCGGCCGAGCGTCTCGTCGACGTCGTCGACACCGATGCTGAGCAGAATCCGCGGTGCCGCTCCGGTCCCCGGGTCCTCCTTGGCCACCAGCCCGAGGTCGGTGTCGCCGATGCGCAAGCCGAGGTAGAAGGCCGGGCCTTCCGCCGGTACCCGGAAGATCTCCTCGGCGCCGAACAATTTCGTATAGAAGCCGAGCAGAACATCCTGGTCGGCAGTCACGATCACTGGCTGGATGGTGGACATGGCACTCCTGTCGGGAACGGTCGTGTCGCCGGGTAGACCGTTCGAGGACGGTGAACTCATCGGCCACCCCGCTGACCAGCCACTTCAACAGTGCGCTACCCCATGACCGCGCGGGCCGCGTCCAAAAACGCCAGCCGGTTGTCCTCCAGGTAGTCCCGCACGCTCTCGTCCTCGGGCAAGCCTTCCCAGACCGTCCGGTTGAGGTCGAGGAAGTACGCGCGTGCCGCACCGTGCACGGGCAGGGGGAACTGGATGCGAATGAGCCGCTCCGCGACCCACAGCCTGTTCATGACGTCCCGGGTTGTGAGGAACCAGGCGTCGGTGTCCTCCCATGCGGAAGGCCGGCTGAAGGCGGAGCGTTCGGCCTCGGCCCCCACCTCGATGAACCGCTCCAGCAGCGCCAGCCGTTCCGCTCGCCGGGCCTCCGACAGGGCGATCTGCTGCCGTTGCTGTTCGGCGCGTTCCGCCGAGAGCTGAGTCCTGTGCTGGACGAGGTAGGACAACAAGCCGCCGAGGACAACGCCGCCCACAGATATCAGTGACACCCAGACCTGACCTGACATGGCGGTCATCGTGCCATGACGTCGATCTTTGAGGTGATCTCGCTGTCGGATCCGGTCCGCTGCCGCGGGGCGCCCCCTGGAGTCGGGGGCGCCCGTAGGCGTCGTGCGGTCGGTTACAGCGCCTGTGCCGCCGGCTTCACCATGTTGCGGACCGTGCGGGCCTTTACGAAGTCGCCCATCGCGGTCATGTCCCACTCGCCGGAGAACTGCCGGGTCAGCTTGGCCATCATCACGCCGGTCTGCGGCTCGGCGTTGGTGAGGTCGAAGCGCACCAGTTCCTCGTCCGTCGTGGCGTCCAGGAGACGACAGTAGGCCTTGGCGACCTCCGTGAACTTCTGGCCGGAGAAGGAGTTGACCGTGAACACCAGGCCGGTGACCTCCTGCGGGAGCCTGCCGAGGTCGACCACGATCACCTCGTCGTCGCCCCCGCCCTCGCCCGTGAGGTTGTCGCCGGAGTGCTTGACCGCGCCGTTCAGGATCGTCAGCTTTCCGAAGTAGCAGCTGTCGATGTGGTTGCGCTGCGGGCCGTACGCGATGACCGAGGCGTCCAGGTCGATGTCCTTGCCGCGGAACGCCGGCTCCCAGCCGAGGCCCATCTTCACCCGGGAGAGCAGCGGGCTGCCGCCCTTGACCAGGGACACGGTCTGGTTCTTCTGGAGGCTGACCCGGCCCTTGTCGAGGTTGATCTTCCCGGTGCCGGGCGCCGGGGCGGGCGGGGCCGGGGGCGCGGCGGGCGGCGGGGGTGCCATCGACGGCTGTGCCGCGGGCGGCGGCGGGGCCATCGGCTGCGGCGGCGCGACCTGGGCCGGTGCCGGTTCCTCCACGGTCACACCGAAGTCGGTCGCGATGCCCGCGAGCCCGTTGGCATAGCCCTGGCCGACGGCGCGGGCCTTCCAGGCGCCGTTGCGGAGGTAGATCTCCACGATCACCAGCGCCGTCTCGGTGCCGAGCTGCGGGGGCGTGAACGTGGCCAGGACGGTGTTGTCGTCGGCGTTGCGGATCGTGGCCGTCGGTTCGATGCCCTGGAAGGTCTGGCCCGCGGCGTCCGGGCTCGCGGTGACCACGATCTTCTCGATGCCCGGAGGCACGGCGGTGGTGTCGACCGTGATCGCGTCGGGGGCCGTGCCGCCGCCCGAGCGGTACGTCACGCCCGGGCCGCTCGGCTGGTTGTAGAAGATGAAGTCGTCGTCGGAGCGCACCTTGCCGTCGGCGGTGAGCAGCAGGCCCGATACGTCGAGCCGCACCGGTGCGGCGACGTCCACCGTCACGCGGGCGGCGGACAGGGGGATGTTCGAGCCGGGGGTCATAGCTGTCATGCCGGGTGAACGAGCGGGACCGCTTTACCGTTCCCTTACCCGGCGACCATTCGGACGATCCGGTTCAGCGGGTGTTGCGGGGGTGGTTGCGGGCGGTGCGTTCGTTGCCTCGGCGGTAGTTTCCGGTCCAGCGGGCCATGACGAGCTGCGGGTCTCCGGCGTCCACCTCGGCGAGGAACTGCGCCGCTCGTGCGCCGTTCAGGGTGGCCGCGGGGCGGTTGTGGTGGGTGATGCGGACGGTGCCGCTTGCGTGTGCTTCGTAGCTGAATCCCTGGGGGCTTGGCATGTCGGGGATGGTAAGGGGGTCAGTGGGGGCGGGCCCATTTGTTTTCGCCCCCGCCGCCCCTACCCGTTCCCATCCCCAGGGGCTCCGCCCCTTCGACCCCGCCAGGGGGCTCCGCCCCCCGCTCCTCAAACGCCGGAGGGGCTGACACGACATCACCCGTCACGGCACCACCACGATCTTGCGGCCCACCCCCGCCGCGAACTGGTCCAGGGCCTGCGGGTAGTGGTCCAGGGGGATGCGGTCGCTGATGAAGACCTCCGGGTCCAGGACGCCGTTCGCGAACAGTTCCGCTGCTCGCTCGAAGCTGTGGAGCACCGCCATGGAACCGGTGATGGTGATCTCCTGGTTGTAGATGCGGTACGGGTCGATGGTGACCCGCGTTGCGTAGTCGGCCACGCCGAACTGCAGGAACGTGCCCGCCTTGGCCACCCGGTCCAGCCCGTCCTGGATCGCCGCCGCGTTCCCCGTCGCGTCGACCACGACGTCCCAGCCCCGCGGCCGCTCCAGTTCGTCCGCGTCCGCGGCGGACGCCGACGCGCCGAGCAGGCGGGCCGTCTCCAGCCGGGCCGGGTTGACGTCCACCATGTCCACGCTGGCCGCGCCGGTGCGCTTGGCGAGCTCCAGCATCATCAGGCCCATAGTTCCGGAGCCGTAGATGAGGACGTGTGCGCCCAGCCGCGCGCGCAGCACGTCGTAGCCGCGTACCGCGCAGGACAGCGGCTCCACCAGGGCCGCGTCCTGTGTGCGGACGTTTTCGGGGAGCTTCACGCAGTTGGCCACCGGCGCCACCGCGAACTGCGCGGCTCCGCCGGCCGTCGTCACGCCGATCGCCGCCCAGCGCTCGCAGAGGTTGTTGTGGCCGGTACGGCAGTAGCGGCACTCGTGGCAGTACAGCGACGGGTCCACCGCCACCCGGTCGCCGACCGCGACCTCGGTGACCTGGGTGCCGACCCCGACCACCTCGCCCGCGAACTCGTGCCCGGGGACGATCGGCAGCTTCGGCGCGAACTCGCCCCGGAGGATGTGCAGGTCCGTGCCGCACAGGCCGCAGGCGGCCACCTCCACCACGACCTCGCGCGGGCCCGGCGTCGGGTCGGAGACCTCGGCGACGACGGCACGGCCCACGGACTCGACGACGGCGGCCTTCATTTCACGGCTCCCAGCGACAGGCCCTGGACCAGTTTGTCCTGGGCGGCGAACCCTGCGGCGAGCACCGGCAGGGAGATGACGAGCGACGCGGCGCACACCTTGGCCAGGAACAGGCCCTGGCTGGTGATGAAGCCGGTCAGGAAGACGGGGGCGGTCTCGGCGACGACGCCGGTGAGCACGCGGGCGAAGAGCAGCTCGTTCCAGCTGAAGATGAAGCAGATCAGGGCCGTGGCGGCGATCCCGGGCAGGGCGATGGGGGCCACCACCCGGGCCAGGACCGTCGGCAGCCGCGCCCCGTCCACCCTCGCCGCCTCGATCACGGCGACCGGCACCTCGGCGAGGAACGACTGCATCATCCACACCGCGATCGGCAGGTTCATGGCGGTGTAGAGGACGACCAGCAGCCAGATGTTGTCCAGCATCCCGGCGTTCTTCGCGAACAGATAGATCGGCAGCAGGCCGGCCACCGCGGGCAGCATCTTCGTCGACAGGAAGAAGAACAGGACGTCCGTCCACTTCTTCACCGGGCGGATCGACAGGGCGTACGCGGCCGGGAGCGCCAGCAGCAGCACGCACACCGTCGAGACCACCGACGCCACGGTGGAGTTGATCAGCGCGGGCCAGGGGCTCGCCCCGCCGCCCGTGCCGAAGAAGTCGCGGTAGCCGTCGAGGGTGAGGGCGGCGGTGAAGGACGGTGGGTTGGTCGCCGCGTCCTGCTCGGAGTGGAAGGACGTGAGGGCCATCCAGACGATCGGCAGGAAGAACACGATCCCCGCCAGCCAGGCCACCAGACCCAGGCCGAGGCTCTTGCGCCGCACGGCGGTTGTGGTCATGCGCGGGACACCCCCTCGCGGAACAGCGACGACACCACCCGCAGGGCGAAGGTCGCGATGACGATCGAGCCGATGACCACCAGGACGCCCGCGGCCGAGGCGAGGCCGTTCTCATGGGCCTGGTAGAAGCTCTGGTAGACGGTGTAGGGCAGGTTGGCGGTGCCGAGACCGCCGGAGGTGATCGTGAAGACCGCGTCGAAGTTCTGGACGATGTAGATCGAACCCAGCAGGACGCCGAGTTCGAGGTAGCGGCGCAGGTGCGGGAGCGTGAGGTGGCGGAAGATCTGCCAGTCGCTCGCGCCGTCCACCCGGGCGGCCTCGATCTGCTGCTGGTCCCGGCTCTGCAGACCGGCCAGCAGGATCAGCATCATGAAGGGCGTCCACTGCCACACCAGGGAGGCCTCGACCGCGAGCAGCGGGGTGTTCGAGATCCAGTCCGGCTGGGGGCCGCCGACATAGTGCAGCAGGCCGTTGAACAGGCCGTACTCGGGGTTGTAGAGGACGTGCTTCCAGAGCAGGGCCGCGGCGACCGGGACCACCAGGAACGGGGCGATCAGCAGGGTGCGGACGACGCCCCGGCCGCGGAACCTGCGGTCAAGGAGCAGGGCCAGCGCGAGGCCGAGCACCAGCGCGGCCAGCACCACCGCCGCGGTGAGCAGCACCGTCGTCCACACCGAGTGACGCAGGTCGGCGTCGGTCAGGACCTCTCGGTAGTTGTCGAGGCCGGTGAAGTGGCGGGCCCTGGGATAGAGGGCGTTCCAGTCGAAGAAGGAGATCACCAGCGTGGCCACGAACGGGAGCTGGGTCACCACGATCATGAAGACGAGGGCGGGCAGGAGCGGGGCCCGGGTGGCCCAGGCGCGCAGGCGGGCGGAGGGCTGCCGCGAGGCGCGTACCGGTGTGGTCGCCAGGGGTGCTGTCGTGGTCGCGGTCATCGTCCCTCGTACTCCTTGGAGATCTTCTCGGCGAGCCGCTGGGACTTGCTCAGGGCCGAGTCGACGGACTGGCGTCCGGCGATGGCGGCGCTGATCTCCTGGGAGACCCTGGTGCCGAGGTCGGTGAACTCGGGGATGCCGACGAACTGGATGCCGGGCGCGGGGCGGGGCTGCACGCCGGGGTCGTCGGGGCGGGCGTTCTCGATGGCGTCCTTCGTCATGTCCTGGAACGCGGCGGCCTCCTTGCGGTAGGCGGCGTTCGTGTAGGTCGACGCGCGCTTGCCCGCCGGGACGTTCGACCAGCCGCTGGTGTCGCCGACCAGCTGCTCGTACCGCTTGCTCGACGCCCAGGAGACGAACTTCCAGGCCTTGTCCGGGTTGCGGGAGGCCTTCTGGATACCCCAGGCCCAGGTGTAGAGCCAGCCGGAGGAGTCCGTCTTCTCGACGGGGGCCGGGGCGTAGCCGAGCCTGCCCTTGACCGGGGACTCGGCCGCCTCCAGCAGGCCCGCCGCGGACGTGGCGTCGTACCACATGGCGACCTTGCCCTGGGTCATGTTGTTGAGGCACTCGGCGAAACCGGACTGGGCGGCGCCCGACTCGCCGTGCTCGCGCACGAGATCGACATAGAACTTCGTCGCCTTTTCGAACTCGGGCGAGTCCAGCTGGGCCTTCCACCGCTGGTCGAACCAGGTGCCGCCGAAGGTGTTCACGACGGTGGTGAGCGGCGCCATCAGCTCGCCCCAGCCGGGCAGTCCGCGCAGACAGATGCCCTTCATACCGGGCTCGGCGCCGTCGGCCTTCGCGGCCAGGTCGGCCACCTGGGTCCAGGTCGGGTGCGAGGGCATCGTCAGGCCCTTCTTCGCGAAGACGTCCTTGCGGTACATCAGGAAGGACGACTCGCCGTAGAAGGGCTGGCCGTAGAGCCTGCCGTCGTTGCCGGTCAGGGACTGGCGCATCGGCTTGAGGACGTCCTGTTCGTCGTAGGAGGGGTCCTTGCTGACGTACGGGTCCATCTCGTGCAGCCAGCCGTTGCGGGCGTAGATCGGTATCTCGTAGTTGGAGAGGGTGGCCACGTCGTACTGGCCGGCCTGGTTGGCGAAGTCCTGGCTGATCTTGTCGCGGACGTCGTTCTCGGGCAGGACGGTGAAGTTGACCTTGATGCCGGTCTCCGCGGTGAAGTGGGCGGCGGTGAGCTTCTGCAACTCGGTCATCTGCGGGTTGTTGACCATCAGGACGTCGATGGAGTCGCCGCCGGAACCGGACCCGCCCGCCCCGGACCAGCAGCCGGAGAGCAACGGGGCGAGCAGCGTCCCTGCGGCGGCCATGGCGAGCGCGGCTCGCGGCCTCCGTCGGCTCTGGGTGCGCATGGATCGCTCCTGGACGTATGGGGGGATGGCGTATGGGGGATGACGTATGGGGGGATAAGGGATTTCGACGGGCATGCGAATGACCTGTGCGGTGGCGTCGGCTCCTCAGACCCGGATGACCTGTGGTCCCAGCAGTGAATAGCGATGGGCCTCGGACACCGGCAGCAGCGTGCTCGTCACGATCGCCTCCAGTGCGCCGACCTCGGCGAACCGGCAGAAGCTGACCGCCCCGAACTTGGTGTGCACACCCGCGAAGACCGTGCGTCGCGCGGCCCGGACGGCCTGCGCCTTGACCTCGCTGACCGCGGGGTCGGGGGTGGTCAGGCCGTGCTCGCGGGAGATGCCGTTGGCGCCGATGAAGGCGAGGTCGAGGACGAAGCCGGCCAGCATCTTCGTCGTCCAGTGGTCGACGGTCGCCAGCGTGCCGGGCCGGACCCGGCCGCCGAGCAGCAGTACCGAGATGTGCTCGGCCCCGGCGAGGGCGCCCGCGACCGGGAGGGAGGCGGTGACCACGGTCAGCGGCCGGTCCCTCGGCATGGCCTCGGCGATGAGCTGCGGGGTGAAGCCCTCGTCGACGAAGACCGTCTCGGCGTCCCCGAGCAGTTCCGCCGCCGCGGCCGCGATCCGGCGCTTCTCGGGCACATGGCTGGTGGCGCGATAGGCGAGCGTCGTCTCGAAGCCGGCGCTCTCCACGGGATAGGCGCCCCCGTGCGTGCGGCGCACCAGGCCGTGGTCCTCCAGGGCGCGCAGATCGCGCCGGACGGTCTCCTTGGCCACGCCCAGCCGGACGGCGAGCGCGGTGACGTCGACCGAGCCCGTGGCTCGCGCGGCACGCAGAATCTCGCGCTGGCGTTCCTCCGCCGTACTGGTGCTCATGTCGTCACCCGCTTCCCTGTGGAACCGCCCGTTCGGGCCATGGGGGCAGTTCTACAGCGGGTGCGCGGCTCTGACCAGGTCTGTTGCCAGTTCGATGCTGCCCGTATCGGCCCGTTCACGGATCGGTGTGCCCGCCTCGGACCTGCTGGACTGCAGGAGGGGACGTGAGAGCGGGCAGCGCCCGTGCCCGAATGCGGGGGCGGATGGGTCCGATCGGTGTCCGAATGCGTGGGCGGGCGGGCCCGTTCGGATCACGCCCGCCTGTCCGTGAGAGCGATCGTCTCGCGTCCCTCGGAGTGATCCTTGCGCGTCCCTCAGTACGGCCAGATCGGCGGGTCGTTCACGAAGTGGCCGCCCAGATGGCTGTGGGCGGGGTTCTCCGGGTCCAGCTCGCCGTGCTCGGCGATCAGCTTCTCGGCGTACGGCTCGGAGTCGTCCCGCGGTTCATAGCCGAGCGCCCGCGCGCTCGTCAGGTCCCACCACAGGCGCGTGTTGGCGGAGGAGCCGTAGACGACGGTGTGGCCGACGTTGTCGGCGGTGAGGGCGGCGTGGAAGAGGCGGGCGCCGTCGGCGGGGCTCATCCAGACCGAGAGCATGCGCACACCGGTCGGCTCCGGGAAACACGAGCCGATGCGCACGGAGACCGTCTCCAGGCCGTACTTGTCCCAGTAGAACTGGGCGAGGTCCTCACCGAAGGCCTTGGACAGGCCGTAGAAGGTGTCCGGGCGGCGCGGGGTGTCCACCGGGATCAGGGGGTCCGTGCCCCGGGGGGCCGGGGTGAAGCCGACGGCGTGGTTGGAGGAGGCGAAGACGATGCGCGGCACACCCTCCTGGCGGGCCGCCTCGTACAGGTTGTAGGTGCCCTCGATGTTCGACTTGAGGATCTTCTCGAAGGGCGCTTCCAGCGAGATGCCCGCGAGGTGCAGGACCGCGTCGACGCCCCGGACGGCCTCGCGCAGCGCCGCGGTGTCGGAGAGGTCCGCGGTGATCGCGTCCGGCTCGCCGTCGATGGGGCGCACGTCGAACAGGCGCAGGTCGTAGCCGTACTCCGGCAGGAGGGTCCGCATCAGGGTGCCGAGGCCGCCGGCGGCGCCGGTGAGCAGGACGGTGCGGGGAGCGGGCATCCACGGTCTCCTTGGCTCAACGATCGCATTCATGCCTGGCATTCACATTCATGGACACGCTAGGGAGGGCTGACCTGGCTAGTCAAGTGTGGCGTGGCGTGCGGAAATCTGCTGCCCTGTTGCTCGTTTGCCCGCTTGACCGGTCCCGAGAAGGGCCCGTAGCGTGGTCGTGTTCAGAAATATGGACGCCGATCAGAGACATGCACCGACAGGGAGCGCCCGTGACGCCAGCCCCTCTCGCCGCCCGACTCCGTGTCCCGAGCGGACCGCTGTTCTTCCCCGTCACGGCCTACGGCCCCGACGGCTCGGTCGACCTCGACGTCTACCGCACGCATGTGCGCCGGGGCGTCGAGGCGGGTGCCGCCGCCGTGTTCGCCTGCTGTGGCACCGGGGAGTTCCATGCGCTGCTGCCCGAGGAGTTCGAGGCCTGCGTACGGGCAGCCGTCGAGGCGGCCGGGGGGCGGGTACCGGTGGTCGCGGGCGCCGGATACGGCACCGCCCTCGCCGTCCGCTACGCGCGGCTCGCCGAGGGCGCCGGTGCCCACGGGCTGCTGGCCATGCCGCCGTACCTCGTCGTCGCCGGCCAGGAGGGACTGGTACGGCACTACGGCGAGGTGGCCGCGGCGACCGGCCTGCCCGTGATCGTCTACCAGCGGGACAACGCCGTGTTCACCCCGCCGACCGTCGTCGAGCTGGCGCGCACCGAGGGGATCATCGGCTTCAAGGACGGCCTCGGCGACCTCGACCTGATGCAGCGGATCGTCAGCGCCGTACGCGCCGAGGTCCCCGGCGACTTCCTGTACTTCAACGGACTCCCGACCGCCGAGCAGACCCAGCTCGCCTACCGCGCCCTCGGCATCACCCTCTACTCCTCCGCCGTGTTCTGCTTCGCGCCGGAGATCGCCCTCGCCTTCCACCGCGCGCTGGAGTCGGGCGACGAGAGCACCGCGCACCGCCTCCTGGACGGCTTCTACCGGCCGTTCGTCGAACTGCGTGCCCAGGGCCGCGGATACGCCGTCGCCCTCGTCAAGGCGGGCGTACGGCTGCGCGGACTGGACGTGGGGGAGGTGCGGCCCCCGCTGCAGGAGCCGACCGAGGACCACGTCAAGCAGCTCGCCCGGATCATCGAGCGTGGCTACGCGCTGCTGGAGGGGGACGCGTGAAGGCGTCGGCGTTCGTCTACCCCTGGGACGTCGTCGGCGACCCGGAGGCAGCCGCCCGCATCGCCGCGCTCGGGGTGGCCCAGGCGACCCTCGCGGCCGCCTACCACTCCACACGCGCACTGACCCCCCGCCACCCTCGCCACCGCGTCGTCACCGCCGAGCACGCGGCCGTACTGTATCCGCCCGGCGACCGCTGGACGGGCCGCACGATACGCCCGTACCCGGCCGGGGGCTGGGCGCCCGGGGACGCCTACGGCACGGCGGCCGCGGAGCTCTCGGCGGCCGGCCTGGAGGTGCACACCTGGGTCGTCCTCGCGCACAACTCCCGCCTGGGCGCCGAGCACCCGGACACCTCGGTCGTCAACGCCTACGGCGACCGCTACCCCTGGGCGCCATGCATCGCACAGCCCGCCACGCGCGCGTACCTCGTCGACCTGGCCGCGGAGGCCGCCGTACGGCCCGGAGCCCGGGGCACCGAGCTGGAGTCACTCGGCTGGTGCGGCCTCGCGCATCTGCACGCCCACGACAAGACCGGCGGAGTCGGCCTCGGGGAGGCCGGCCAGTACCTGATGTCGCTCTGCTTCTGCCCCGCCTGCCGGGACGGGTACGGCGGACAGGGCCTGGACCCCGACGAGCTGGCCACCGCCGTACGGGCCGCCCTGCAGCCGCTGTGGCAGGGGGCGCCCGACGACGGAGGCTGGGCGGGCGTGGAGAAGCTCCTCGGCGTACAGCGGGCCGCCGCCACGCGCGCGTGGCGCGAGGAAACCGCCCGCACCCTCCAGGAGGAGGCCGTCGCCGCGGTCCGCGCGGCCGCTCCCGACGGCTTCCAGGTGCTGCTCCACGCGGACCCGGTGACGTACCACTGCGGTGCCAACGCGGGCGTGGACCCGGCGCACATCCTGTCCGTCGCGGACGGTGTGGTCGTGCCCTGCACGGGCGGACCCGGTCCGCTGACGCCGTTCGCGCAGCAGGGGCGCGCGGACGCCGTTCTCGCCGCCAACTTCACCGTGGTCTCCGGGATGGGCGGCACCCCCGGCACACTCGCGGCGGACGCGGCCCGGGCGCGGGACCTGGGGGCGACGGAACTACGGCTGTATCACGCCGGGTTGGCGTCGGACGGGGACCTGGCGGCGGTGCGGGACGCGCTGCTCGACCGGCGCTGAGCCAGTACCCCGGCCGGAGCCGGACAGCGCGACGCCGGGCAGAGCGCCGCGTTGCGGTCGCGCAGGAGGCGGGTCACGCTCCAGGAGGGCGCCCACCGATGAGTTCCGGGAACCCGGACAGTCCACCTTCCGTACGGAGATGTCCAGCGCAATCCCCAAGGAGCAACGGGATGACCGACACGATCCTCGACCTCGGCCCGCAGACGCGCGAGCTGCTGCGGCTCGCCGAGGGTGTCACCGATGAGCAGCTCTCGGCCGCGACACCGTGTCCGGACTACGCGGTGCGCCACATGCTGGGGCACCTGATGGGGCTGTCCGTCGCCTTCCGCGACGCCGCCCACAAGGATCTGGGTGCCACCACCGACACCAGCCCGAACACCGCCGAGCCGGACGTCGGCCCCGGCTGGCGCGAGGCGCTGCCCAAGGTCCTGGACGAGCTCGCCGAGGCCTGGCGCGAGCCCGCGGCGTGGACCGGTATGACCCGCGCGGGCGGCGTCGACCTGCCCGGCGCGGTCGCGGGTGCGGTCGTCGCCGACGAGCTGGTGATCCACGGCTGGGACCTGGCCCGCGCGACCGGCCAGCAGTACACCCCCGACGGCGCAGCCCTACAGGCGTCGTACGGCTTCCTGCACGCCGCGGCAGACAACCCCGACCGCGGCAACGGCGCCTTCGGCCCGGTTGTCCCCGTCCCGGCCGACGCCCCCTTGCTGGACCGCGCGGTGGGACTGAGCGGGCGGGATCCGGGGTGGCGGCCGTAGGACGGCACGAAAGAGAAACGGGTACGGAACCGGGGCGAGGCGGACCGGGAGGTGGTGGCCGGCTGCTTCCGTGGCTGGAGAGCTTCTGCGCACCGGTGGTGGTCCGGGACGACGGTGAGGTCGACTTCTGGGTCGAGGATCCGTCGGCGCTCGGACCGGGCGCCGATGCCGAGGGGACCGGTGCGTTCTTCCTGGCGGCGGCCTCGACGCCCTGATCGACTTCGACGGGATGCTGGACGCGCCCGTGCTGCCGGGGCTGTTCGTCCAGGTGGCGTACGGTGCTGGTGCCGGTGGCGGCGGACGCGGGCTGCGCCATGTCGGGGACGCCGCATTCCTCGACGGGTGGCTGCGGCAGCCCGGATTTCGTCTGATCAAGTAGTCGGCGACATCACGCTCCGGGCATGCCCCTCACGCTCACCGTCCTCGGCACCGCCTCCCCGTACCCGCAGCCGGGGCGCCCGTGTTCCGGGTACCTGCCGCGGGGCGGTGGCGCCGAGGTGTGGGTGGACGCCGGGCCAGGCACCTTCGCCGAGTTGCAGCGGCACACGGATCCCGCGCGGCTCACGGCAATCTGGATCTCGCATCTGCACGCCGACCACAGCGCGGATCTGCTCGCCGCCGATGGGGGTACCTCCCTGCTCGAACGAAGTTGAGAGCTTGGGGGAGCCTTCGCGTTCGGCGGCATGGCCCCGCCCGCGCCGGTTCCGGTGTACGCGCCGGGGGATTGTGCCCGGCGGCCGGCGGGCTTCCTCGGGAAGGCCGGTGTGGACTTCCTGAACGGTGTCTTCGACTTCCGGTCCCTGTGCGACGGCCATGTCGCCCAGCACTGGAATCTGCGCCTCACCGCCCGCGCCGTCGCCCACGACACCGAGGCCTACGGACTGCGCGCCGAGTGCCAGGGGAGCGTGCTGGCCTACTCGGGGGGCAGCGGCGCCTGTGCCGCGCTCATCGAACTCGCCACCCGCGCCGACCCGTTCCTGTGCGAGGCGGACATCGACGAGCATCGCGAAGGCAAACGGGTTCATCTGACACCGGAGGACGCGGGCCGCGTCGCCCGCGAGGCCCATGTGCGCGAGCTGTTCATCACCCACGTCGGGCCCACCCTCAACCGTGAGTCGGCGACCGCCCGCGCCGCGGTGGCCTTCGGCCGGCCCACGGACACCGCCCGTGAGGGCGACAGCAGGATCGTCTGAAGCTCCCCGACGGCACGTCAACTTCCTTTGTCAGAAGCATTGACGAAACACAGGAGCGCTCCTACCTTCAACGCGTCGTACTTCGTACGTCATATATGAGACGCGATACGTGAGATCACATACGCGAGATCCGAGAGGCGCGCATGACCTCTGTGCCCATGCCGATCCCGTCCCGTACGCAGTTCGTGCTGGACGCGATCAAACACCGCATCCTCACTGGGCAGTTGACGCCAGGTCAGGCCCTGGTCGAGACCGAGCTCGCCGCGCAGTTCGGAGTGTCCAAGACCCCGGTGCGCGAGGCGCTCAAGACCTTGGCCGGGACCGGACTGGTCGTGATGAACCAGTACAAGGGCGTCACGGTGCGCATGGTGGACGCGGACATGGCACGCGAGGTCTACGACGTGCGGCTGCTGCTCGAACCGGAGGCGCTGAAGCGGGCCGTGCGGCTCGGCGCCTCCCTCGACGCCGCCCGTGACGCGCTGACCCGCGCCGACGAGGCGACGGACACCGCCGAACGCTCCCTCGCCAACCGGGAGTTCCACCGAGCCCTCTATCTGCCGTGCGGCAACCCGCTGCTCGGCCGGATGCTCGACGAGGTCCGCGACCAGGCCGCCCTCGTCTCCGCCGTCGCCTGGGCCGCCGACCCCTCCTGGGAACGGGAGGCCGGCGAGCACCGCGAGATCCTGCGGCTCGCCCTGGAGGGCGACGCGGACGGCGCGGCCGGCGCCCTGCACGCCCACATCGCGTCGTTCGTCCGGCGGGCGTTCCCGCAGGCCGCCGACGAGTCCCCGGCACAGGAAGGTCAGGAATGAGCGGCGTGACGTTCGAGACCCAGCGGGCGGCCCTGGCCGATGTGGTGGCGATCCCGGTGACCCCGTTCGCCGAGGACGGCACCGTCGACCGGGACGTCCATCGGGCCCTGCTGCGCAGGCTGCTCGACGGCGGTGTCACCACCCTCACCCCCAACGGCAACACCGGCGAGTTCTACGCCCTCACCCCAAAGGAGCGCCGGCTCGTCACCGAGACGACCCTCGACGAGGTCGGCGAGCGTGCCGCCGTCCTCGTCGGCGTCGGCCACGACGTGCCCACCGCCGTCGCGACCGCCCGGCACGCCCGTGAGCGGGGCGCCGGGATGGTGATGGTCCACCAGCCCGTCCACCCGTACGTCGCGCAGAGCGGCTGGGTCGACTACCACCGCGCGATCGCCGAGTCCGTCCCCGAACTGGGCGTCGTCCCCTACATCCGCAACGCCCAGCTGCCCGGCGCCCGCCTCGCCGAACTCGCCGACACCTGCCCCAACGTCATCGGCGTCAAGTACGCGGTCCCGGACGCCGCCCGCTTCGCCGCCTTCTCCCGGGACGCGGGTCTCGACCGCTTCGTGTGGGTGGCCGGTCTTGCCGAGCCGTACGCCCCCTCGTACTTCTCCGCGGGGGCCACCGGCTTCACCTCCGGGCTCGTGAACGTCGCCCCGGCCGTTTCGCTGAACATGATCGAAGCGCTTCGATCCGGCGACTACCCCGCCGCCATGAAGGTCTGGGAGCAGATCCGCCGCTTCGAGGAACTGCGCGCCGCGAACGGCTCCGCCGACAACGTCACCGTCGTCAAGGAGGCCCTCGCCTCCCTCGGCCTGTGCCGCCCCGAGGTCCGCCCGCCCAGCAGGCAGCTGCCCGAGGACGAGCGCGCCGAGGTCGCCGCCATCGTCGCCGGATGGTCGATATGAACAACGGCATCAAGAAAGCGGAAGAGCTCAGAAGCCACCAGTGGTACGGCACCGACGGACTGCGCTCCTTCAGCCACCGCGCCCGCACCCGCCAGCTCGGCTATCTGCCCGAGGAGCACCTGGGCAAGCCGGTCATCGCGATCCTCAACACCTGGTCGGACATCAACCCCTGTCATGTGCACCTGAGGGACCGGGCACAGGCCGTCAAGCGCGGGGTGTGGCAGGCCGGCGGCTTCCCGCTCGAATTCCCGGTCTCCACCCTCAGCGAGACCTTCCAGAAGCCGACCCCGATGCTCTACCGCAACCTGCTCTCGATGGAGACCGAGGAACTGCTGCGGTCCTACCCGGTCGACGGCGCCGTCCTGATGGGCGGCTGCGACAAGTCCACGCCCGCCCTGCTCATGGGCGCCGCGAGCGTCGACCTGCCCACGGTCTTCGTGCCCGCCGGGCCGATGCTGCCGGGCCACTGGCGGGGCGAGGTCCTCGGCTCCGGCACCGACATGTGGAAGTACTGGGACGACAAGCGCGCCGGCCTCATCGGCGACTGCGAGATGGCCGAACTGGAGAGCGGCCTGGCCCGCTCGCCCGGCCACTGCATGACCATGGGTACGGCCTCCACGCTCACCGCCGCCGCCGAGGCGCTCGGTGTCACCGTCCCGGGCGCGTCCAGCATCCCGGCCGTGGACTCCGGGCACGACCGGATGGCCGCCGCGTCGGGCCTGCGCATCGTCGAACTGGTCCACCGGGACCGGAAGTTGTCCCACATCCTCACCCGCGAGGCGTTCGAGGACGCGGTCACCACCGTCCTCGGGCTCGGTGGCTCGACCAACGCCGTGATCCATCTGATCGCCATGGCGGCCCGGGCGGGGGTGCGGCTCACCCTCGACGACTTCGACCGCATCGCCCGCACGGTCCCGGTCCTCGCCAACGTCCGCCCCGGCGGACAGCGGTATCTGATGGAGGACTTCCACTTCGCGGGCGGCCTCGCCGGGTTCCTCTCCCGCATCCCGGACCTGCTCCATCTCGACCGGCCGACGGTCTCGTACGACACCCTGCGCGAGCAGCTCGCGGGCGCCCGGGTGCACGACGACGACGTCATCCGGACCCGCGACAACCCGGTCGCGAGCGAGGGCGGGGTCGCCGTGCTGCGCGGCAACCTCTGCCCGGACGGCGCGGTCATCAAGCACATCGCCGCCGAGCCGCACCTGCTCAAGCACACCGGTCCGGCCGTCGTCTTCGACGACTACCGGACGATGCAGCGCACCATCAACGACCCCTGGCTCGGCATCACCGCCGACAGCGTCCTCGTCCTGCGCAACGCCGGACCCAAGGGCGGGCCCGGCATGCCCGAGTACGGCATGCTGCCCCTCCCCGACCACCTGCTCAGACAGGGCGTGCGGGACATGGTGCGGATCTCCGACGCACGTATGAGCGGCACGAGTTACGGCGCGTGCGTGCTGCACGTGGCGCCCGAGTCGTACGTCGGGGGACCGCTTGCGCTGGTGCGCACCGGGGACTCCATCACCCTGGACGTCGAGGCGCGCACGCTTCAACTCCACGTGGACGACGAGGAGCTGGAGCGCAGGCGGGCCGACTGGACGCCGCCGCCCGTCCGTCACGAGCGCGGCTACGGCGCGCTCTACAACGAGCAGATCACCCAGGCCGACACCGGCTGCGACTTCGAGTTCCTGTCCCGGCCGGGCAAGGTGCCGGACCCGTACGCGGGCTGACCGGACCACCGCACCCCGATCGTTGAAGCGCTTCACCCATGCGTATGAAGCAAGCGCTTCCTGCACCTGCTGCACCCGCCCCACTGCGAACGGAGAACAGTCGTGGCCCAAGCCGCAGCCGTGGCGAAACCGCCCGCGCCACCCCGGCGGCGCCGTGCCTCCGCGACCCCGCGCAGGCTGCCGTACCTGCTGATCGCCCCGGCAGGCCTGCTGATGCTCGGCTTCATCGCCTATCCGGTCATCAGCGTCTTCTACTACAGCCTGCAGAACTACAACCCCACCAAGCCGTGGCGGAACGGCTACGCGGGCTTCGACAACTTCGTCCACGCCTTCACCGACGACCCCCGGTTCTGGGACACGCTGACCTTCAGCGCCAAGTGGGTCGTCGTGGAGGTGGGCCTCCAACTGCTCTTCGGGCTCGCCCTCGCGCTGATCGTCAACCAGACCTTCGCGGGCCGGGCGCTGGGCCGCGCCCTGGTGTTCTCCCCGTGGGCCGTCTCCGGCGTGCTGACCTCCGCGGTCTGGGTGCTGCTCTACAACTCCCAGACGGGCATCACGCGTTACCTCGCCGACGTGGGCATCGGCTCGTACGGCACCAGCTGGCTGTCGGACACCTCGACCGTCTTCCCGGCGGCGGTGGTCGCCGATCTGTGGCGGGGCGTCCCCTTCTTCGCGATCCTCCTCCTCGCCGACCTGCAGTCCGTCTCGAAGGACCTGTACGAGGCCGCCGAGGTCGACGGCGCGAGCCGGCTCAAGCAGTTCTGGCACATCACGCTCCCGCACCTGAAGGACGCGATCGTCCTGTCCACGCTGCTGCGCGCGGTGTGGGAGTTCAACAACGTCGACCTGCTCTACACCCTCACCGGCGGCGGCCCGGCGGGCGAGACCACCACCCTCCCGCTGTACATCGCCAACACCAGCGTCGACGCCCACAACTTCGGCTACGCGTCCGCCCTGACCACGGTCGCGTTCGTGATCCTGCTCTTCTGCTCGATCGTCTATCTGCGGCTGAGCAAGTTCGGAGGTGAGACCAAGTGATCACCGAGATCGCTCCCGCACCCGAGCGCGCGGTGTCCGAGCCCGCACGGCCGCGCCGCAGCCGCCGTTCCTGGGACGAGGTTCCACGCCGGCAGATATACCTCCCCCTGTCGGTCTACCTCCTCTTCACCCTGGTCCCCTTCTACTGGATCCTGCTCTTCGCCCTGCGCCCGGCCGGCTCCACCTCGCTCGTGCCCTGGCCGGTCACCCTCGACCACTTCCAGAAGGTGTGGACCGAGCGCAGCTTCGGCACCTACTTCGCCAACAGCGTGTACGTCGGCATCGCCACCCTGGTCCTCACCACGGTCGTCGCACTCGCCGGCGGCTACGCGCTGGCCCGCTTCGACTTCCGGATCAAGCGCGCGTTCCTGCTGGCCCTGCTGTGCTCCCAGTTCGTGCCGGGCGCGCTGCTGCTCGTCCCGCTGTTCCAGATCTTCGCCAGGCTCCAGATGATCAACTCACTGGGCAGTGTCATCGTGGCCGAGACCGTCTTCCAGCTGCCGCTGTCGATGATCCTGATCAGCGGCTTCATCAGGAACGTTCCGTACTCCCTGGAAGAGGCCGCCTGGGTCGACGGCTGCAACCGTCTCACCGCCTTCCGGATCGTCGTACTCCCGCTGCTGCGGCCCGGGTTGATCGCCGTCGGCTCCTTCGCCTTCGTGCACGCCTGGAACCACTTCCTGTTCGCCCTGATGTTCCTCTCCGACCAGAGCAAGCAGACGATTCCGGTCGGCCTCAACACCCTGATGAGCTCGGACAGCGTCGATCTGGGCGCGCTGGCCGCGGGCGGCATCATCGCCGCCGTACCCGTGGTGATCGTGTTCGCGTTCATCCAGAAGTGGCTGATCACGGGCTTCAGCGCCGGGGCGGTGAAGGGTTGAGACACCATCGGGCCGCCCCCGCCCGGCCGCTTACCCTGCAGGGAAAGATCGACAACGCAGGGAGGATCCCGTGAGCACACCCGTCCCGATCGTCCTGGCGGGCGCACGCGGCCACGGCCGCTGGCACCTCGACAACATCCGCCGGCTCCAGGACAAGGGCGTCGTCCGGCTCGCCGGGATCTGCGAACTCACCCCGCTGGCCGGGGACGAGATCCCCGAGGGCCTGGGTGTCCCCGTCCAGTCCGCCGACTTCGGCGCCCTCCTCGACCGCACGGACGCGCTGATCGCCGTGATCTGCACGCCCATCCCCACCCACACCGACCTGGCCCTCACCGCGGCCGACCGGGGCGTCCACATCCTGCTGGAGAAGCCGCCCGCGCCCTCCTACGACGAGTTCCGCCGTATGGCCGACGGGGTCGCCAAGGCCGCAGTGGTCTGCCAGATCGGCTTCCAGTCGCTGGGCTCGCACGCCGTGCCCGCGATCCGGGAACTGATCGAGGAGGGCGCGATCGGGGAGGTCATGGGCGTCGGCGGCGGCGGGGCCTGGGCGCGTGACGAGGCGTACTACCGACGGGCGCCCTGGGCGGGCAGGCGGCGGCTGAACGGCGTCGACGTGGTCGACGGCGTGCTCACCAACCCCCTCGCCCATGCGGTCGCCACCGGTCTCGCCCTCCTCGGCACCACCCGCGCCGAGGACGTCACCGGCATCGAGACCGAGCTGCTGCGCGCCAACGACATCGAGTCCGACGACACCTCCTGCGTCCGCGTGAGCACCGCCAAGGGCCCGGTCACCGTCGCCGCGACCCTGTGCGCCGAGGACCCCGGGGAGCCGTACGTCCTGGTGCACGGCGACCGGGGCCGGATCACCTTCTGGTACAAGCAGGACCGCATCCTGCTCCAGCGCGCGGGCCACGGCCCGCAGGAGATCGAGTACGAACGCACGGATCTGCTGGGGAACCTCGTCGACCACCTCACCATCGGCGCCCCGCTGCTGGTCGAACCCGATGCGACGGGCGCCTTCATGAAGGTCGTTGAAGCGATTCGACTGGCCGACGACCCGGTCGCGCTGCCCGCCGGCGCCTGGCGCCTCCTGCCCGATGAGAACCGCCGGGTGGTGCCCGGGATCGACGGACTCGTCGCGGCCGCCGCCGACACCCTCGCCCTCTACTCAGAGCTGGGCGCCCCCTGGGCGCCACGGAAACAGGGGAGCACCTGATGACGACCGACGACACCCTCGTCCTGCGCGCCGCGGGCCGCCCGGTCGGCCGCTACCTCACCCGTCCCGAACTCCCGGCCCGCCTCTCCCCGCGCCCCCATCTGCACCCCGTCACCACCCTGTCCGGCACCACGGTCACCGAGGTGAGCCCGGCCGACCACATCCACCACCTCGGCGTCGGTGTCGCCGTTCCCGACGTCGAGGGGCACAACTTCTGGGGCGGGCGGACCTTCGTCCGCGACCGGGGCCCCACCGAGCTCGACAACCACGGCGCCCAGCGTCACACCTCCTTCCAGCTCCGCGACCCCGACGGCTTCGTGGAGGAGCTGCGCTGGGTCGCCGCCGGGACCGAGCTGCTGCGCGAGCGCCGTACCGTGGCCGCCACCGCGCTCACCGACTTCGCCTGGGCGCTGGACTTCACCTTCTCCCTCACCAACGTCACCCCGGACCCGCTGTCGTTCGGCAGCCCCGCGACCAACGGACGCCCCGGCGCGGCCTACGGCGGCTTCTTCTGGCGCGCCCGCAAGGAGGCCACTGCCCCGCACGTCTTCACCGCGGAGCGCGACGGCGAGCCGGAGGTCCACGGCACCCGCGCCGACTGGCTCGCCCTGACCGGCGCCGACTGGACGCTGGTCTTCGCCGGGGCCACCGACGACACACGGCGCGACCCGTGGTTCGTCCGCACCGCCGAGTACCCGGGGGTGGGTTCCTCGCTGGCGCACGAGCGGCGGGTGCCGGTCCCGTCCTGCGAGACCGTCGTACGGCGGGTCGTCACCGTCGTCGCCGACGGCCGCCTGGGCCGGGACGAGGCGGCGGCACTGGTCCGCAAGGCGGTGAGCCCATGAGCGCCGGCCTCACGGAGGACACCTATCGCAACCCGGTCCTCGACGCCGACTGGTCCGACCCGGACGTCGTCCGCGTCGGCGACGACTTCTACCTCACCGCGTCCAGCTTCGGCCGTGTCCCCGGGCTGCCGCTGCTGCACTCCCGTGACCTGGTCAACTGGACCCTGATCGGTCACGCCCTCGAACGCCTGGACCCGGCCGAGGAGTTCGCGGCGCCCCGGCACGACTGCGGGGTCTGGGCACCCTCGCTCCGGTACCACGACGAGCGCTTCTGGATCTTCTGGGGCGACCCCGAGCAGGGCATCTTCCAGATCAACGCGCCCGAGATCCGCGGCCCTTGGAGCCGTCCGCACCTGCTGAAGGAGGGCAAGGGCCTGATCGACCCGTGCCCGCTGTGGGACGAGGAGACCGGCGAGGCCTACCTCGTGCACGCCTGGGCCCGGTCCCGCTCCGGCATCAAGAACCGGCTCACCGGCCACCGTATGCACCCCGACGGCAGCTCACTGCTCGACGAGGGCAAGGTGATCGTCGACGCGGACCGCATCCCCGGCTGGTTCACCCTCGAAGGGCCCAAGCTCCACCGGCACGACGGCTGGTTCTGGATCCTGGCGCCCGCCGGGGGAGTGGAGACCGGCTGGCAGGGCGCCTTCCGCTCGCGCGGCTTCTTCGGCCCCTACGAGGAGAAGGTGGTCCTGGAGCAGAAGGACACCGACGTCAACGGGCCGCACCAGGGCGGCTGGGTGCGCACCGCTTCCGGCGAGGACTGGTTCCTGCACTTCCAGCAGCGGGGCGCGTACGGCCGGGTCGTGCACCTCCAGCCGATGCGCTGGGGAGCGGACAGCTGGCCGGTGATCGGGGACGACGGCGCCCCCGTCGCCGTACACCGCAGACCCGGACTCCCGCCGCAGTCGCCCGCCGCGCCCGCCACCGACGACCACTTCCCCGGCGGTCGGTACGGCCGTCAGTGGCAGTGGGTGGCCAACCCCCGGGACGGCTGGGCCACCCAGCACTCCGCCGACGGTCTGCGGCTGTCCTGCGTCCGCTCGTCCGACGCGCACGACCTGCGGAAACTGCCGAACGTACTCACTCAGCGGCTGCCCGGCGCGCCCTGCGCGGTCGAGGTCGGCCTACGGCTGGACGGCGAGGAGCCGGGGGCGCGGGCCGGGCTTGCCGTGCTCGGGGACGCATACGGCTGGATCGGGCTTGAGCGGGGGGCCGACGGGACGGTCCTGCTCGTGCACCGGTTCGCCGAGCCCCTCGCTGAAAAGGAGCGGGACGCCGAGCACGCGCGTGCCGTGCCCGAGGGCCGGGTCCGGCTGCGCATCGAGGCCGCGCCGGGGGCCCGCTGCCGCTTCTCGGCCGACACCGGGGACGGTTTCCGCCCGTCCGGACCCGTCTTCGCCGCCACCCCCTGGCGCTGGGTCGGCGCCCTGCTCGGCCTCTTCGCCCTCGCACCCGCCGGGCCGGGACACGCCGGCACGGCCACCTTCACGCACTTCCGCATCACCCCCGCCTGAGTCCACCCGCCTGTTGGGAGCCGCAATGACGCACCCCCTCGGCAAGCGCTTGCCGTCCATGTCTCCGCTGGATCCGGAAGAAGAGAGCCGACCGATGAAGAGCAGCATCCGCAGAAGCAGGCGCGCCGCCACGGCCGTCGCCCTGGGCTCCGTGCTCGCGCTGACCGCCACCGCCTGCGGCGACGACGGCAGCGGCGGCGCGGGCGACAAGGGGAACGAAGGCTCCGGCAAGGGCACGATCACCTTCTGGGACAACAACGGCGGTGTCAGGACCGACGTCTGGAAGCAGATCATCGCCGACTTCGAGAAGAAGTACCCGGACATCAAGGTCAAGTACGTGGGCGTGCCCGCCGCGAGCGTCCAGTCCAAGTACGACACCGCCATCCAGGGCGGCGGCCTGCCGGACGTCGGCGGCGTCGGCACCGCGATGCTCGCCGAGATCGCCGCGCAGGGGGCTCTGGAGCCGCTGGACAGCCGGATCTCGTCCGGCTCGCTGAACGGCAGGCTCAACGCGAAGTTCCTGGAGAGCGTGAAGGCGGCCGGCGGCGACGAGAAGACGTACACCGTGCCGACCTCGGCCAACAACGGCACGCTGTGGTACCGGACCGACCTGTTCACGGCCGCCGGGCTGGAGGCGCCGACGACCTGGACGAAGTTCTACACCGCCGCCGGCAAGCTCACCGACAAGGGCAAGAACAAGTTCGGCTACACCATTCGGGGCGGTGAGGGCTCGATCGCCCAGGCCCTGGACGCCACCTACGGGCAGAGCGGGATCACGTCCTTCTGGAACGGCGACAGGACCACGGTCAACGACCCGAAGAACGTGGCCGCGCTGGAGAAGTACGTCGGCCTGTACAAGAAGGACACCCCGTCCGCCGACGTCAACAACGACTTCACCAAGATGGTCGCCCAGTGGGATTCCGGCACGATCGGGATGCTGAGCCACAACCTCGGTTCCTATGCGGACCACGAGAAGGCGCTGAGCGGCAAGTTCAAGGGCCTTCCGAACCCGACGCTGGACGACGGGACCCGGGTGCAGGTGTCCAATCCCGTGGACGGGCTGGGGCTGTTCAAGTCGAGCAAGAACAAGTCGGCCGCCTGGAAGTTCATCGAGTTCGCGGCCTCGCATGAGTCCAACAGCAAGTGGAACGAGACGGCGGGGCAGGTGCCGGCCAACACGGAGGCGGCGCAGGACGCGTGGGTTCAGCAGTCGGAGCCGACGAGGCTTGCCGCCGAGGCGCTGAACGGGGCCGGCACGAAGATCGTGCAGCTGCCTTACTACCTGCCCGACTGGAACACCATTTCCAAGGCGGACAACGAGCCGAACTTCCAGAAGGTGCTGCTCGGGAAGATGAGCGCGAAGGAATTCCTGGACATGCTTGCCGATCAGCTCAATGCGGCGCAGGCGGACTGGAAGAAGAACCACTGAGAGCTCGGGTGGTTTCGGTTGTGGGGTGACTGCGGGCCGGTTTGTGGCCGGTCGCGCAGTTCCCCGCGCCCCTGATCTACACACCCTCTGTTGAAAGGTGCACCTTCGTGTCCCTTACGCGCAGACAGGTAACTTCCGCGGCTCTGGCCGCGATTCCCCTTGCTAGTCGTTCTCCCGAGCGGCACCGCACCGTCTACCTCGCCGGTGATTCCACCGCCGCCCAGAAATACGCCGACGCGGCTCCCGAGACCGGGTGGGGAATGGCGTTCCCCTTCTTTCTCCGGAAGGGATGGGTGGTCGCCAACCACGCCGTGAACGGGCGGAGTTCGAAGAGTTTCGTCGACGAAGGCCGGCTCGACGCGATCCTCGCCGAGATCCGGGCCGGTGATCTTCTTCTCGTCCAGTTCGCGCACAACGACGAGAAGTCCGCCGACCCCACCCGCTACACCGAGCCCTGGACCACGTACCAGGACTATCTGCGGCTCTACATCGACGGCGCCCGTGCGCACGGTGCCCGGCCCGTCCTCGTCACCCCGGTAGAGCGCCGCAAGTTCGACGCCGACGGCAACGCCGTGCCGACCCACGGCGACTATCCGGCGGCGATGCGCGCGCTCGCGCAGGAGGAGCGCGTGGCGCTGCTCGACATCGAGGCGCTGTCGCTCGCGCTCTGGCAGCGGCTCGGGGTCGAGGCGACGAAGACCTACTTCAACTGGACCGACACCGAGCAGGACAACACGCACTTCAATCCGCCGGGGGCCATCGCCGTGGCGCGGCTCGTCGCGCGGGAGTCGCTGCGGACGCGGGTGCTCGCGTCCCGCGACGTCGTCCGGCTGCACGACGAGATTCCCGTCTCTTGGATCAACTGGCCACCCGCATCGGATTCGTAACCGAGGAGACCGCACAGTGCGTACCCAGATATGTCATGGACGTGTCACAGCGAGCCTTGCCGGCTGCACGGCTCTCGTGCTCGCCGTCACGGGCACGGCCTCCGCGCAATCCCGGCATCCGGACCTCGCTCACCAGGTACTGGCCGCGAACGACGGATGGGGCGCGTACGGCACCGGCACCACGGGAGGCGCCGCCGCCGACTCCACCCATGTCTACACCGTCACCACCTGGGAAGAGTTCAAGGCCGCCCTGGCCGACGGCGGCAGCGCGCCCAGGATCATCAAGGTGAAGGGGACGATCGACGCCGACGGGCCCGGCTGTGCCTCGTTCGAGGCGCCGGGCTACGACTTCGACGCCTACCTCGCCACGTACTCCCCGGAGAACTGGGGCCGCTCCACCAACCTGGACGCCGAACCCGACGACAGCCCCGAGGGCCTGCGCCGCGCCTCCGCCGCCAAGCAGGACGCCTACATCAAGGCGAACGTCCCGGCCGACACCACCATCGTGGGTATCGGCAGCAACGCCGGGTTCAAGGGCGCGAGCCTCCAGATCAAGGGCGTCGACAACGTCATCGTCCGCAACCTGGGCTTCGAGAGCCCGCTCGACTGCTTCCCCCAGTGGGACCCGACCGACACCGCCGACGGCAACTGGAACTCCGAGTACGACAGCGCGGTGATCCACGGCTCCACGCATGTGTGGATGGACCACGACACCTTCACCGACGGGGACCACCCGGACAGCACGCTGCCGTCCTACTTCGGCCGCATCTACGAACAGCACGACGGCGAGCTGGACATCGTCAAGGGCGCCGACTACGTGACCGCCTCCTGGAACGTCTTCGAGGACCACGACAAGACGATCCTGATCGGCAACGGCGACAGCGCCGCCACGGCCGCCGTCGACCGGGGGCACCTCAAGGTCACCTTCCACCACAACCTGTTCTCGAACCTGGTCGAGCGCGCCCCGCGCGTCCGCTTCGGGCAGGTCGACTCGTACAACAACCACTTCGTGGCCGAGGACGGCTTCTCCTACAGCTACGGCATCGGGATGGAGTCACAGCTCGTCGCCGAGCACAACGCGTTCACGCTGGCCGCCGGGGTCAAGGCCGGTTCGATCCTGAAGAAGTGGAAGGAGGCGCCGCTGACCGCCGCCGACAACTACGTCAACGGCACCCCGACCGATCTCATCGCCGTCCACAACGCCGAAGTGCCGGGCGAGATCCTCCAGTCGGGCGCGGGCTGGACGCCGACCCTGCGGACGAAGGTCGATCCGGCGAAGGCCCTGCCCGGCATCGTCGACCACTGCGCCGGCGCCGGTCACCTGCGCTGATCCGCCGCCCTGCACCGCGAAGGAGCACGCTCATGCCCTCGCACCATCCTCGAACCTCCCTGTCCCGGCGCGGTTTCCTCATGGCGGGCGCCGCGCTGGGCCTTCTGCCGGCGGCTCCCGCGCGGGCCGACGGCGGGCCGCGCCCGTTCGGGCGGTACGGCTCACCGGCCCGCCGTCTCACCCCCGCCACCCTGTACGTCGACCCGCACGGCCGGGGCGACCACACCTCCGTCCAGGCCGCGGTGACCGCCGCTGGGGGCACCTCCCAGGCGTTGAGCACTGGGGGAGGGAGCGGCCGGACGCTGGTCATCGCACCGGGCACCTACCGGGAGACGGTCGTCGTCGACGCCGGCCGCACGGAGACGACCTGGATCGGCGCCTCGGAGGACCCCCGGGACGTCGTGATCGTGTACGACAACGCGGCCGGCACCCCCAAGCCCGGCGGCGGCACCTACGGCACCACCGGATCGGCCACCACCACCGTGCAGGCGGACGGCTTCACCGCCCGCTGGATCACCTTCGCCAACGACTGGCTGCGCGCCGAGCACCCGGAGATCACGGGCACCCAGGCCGTGGCCGTCAAGGTGCAGGGCGACCGCGGTTCGTTCACGCACTGCCGGTTCCTCGGCCACCAGGACACGCTCTACGCCGACTCGATCGCGCTCGGTGCCTTCGCCCGCCAGTATTACCGCGACTGTTACGTCGAGGGCGATGTCGACTTCGTCTTCGGCCGGGCCACGGCGGTCTACGAGCGGTGCCACTTCCGCACCCTGAACCGCGCCGACCTGACCGCCGCGCCGTACGGCTTCGTCTTCGCGCCCTCCACGGCGGTCGCCAACCCGCGCGGCTATCTGGTCACCCGCAGCCGTGTCAGCAGCGAGGCCCCGGACGCCTTCTACAAGCTGGCCCGCCCCTGGGTCCCCGGCTCCGACCCCACCGCCCGTCCGATGCTCACCGTCCGGGACACCCGGCTCGGCCCCGGGATCGACGCGGTCGCGCCCTACACCAATATGTCGGCTGCCTATCCGTGGCAGAGCCAGCGGTTCGCCGAGTATCGCAACACGGGCCCGGGTGCCGGGATCACCGTCTGGGAGAACCGGCCCCAGCTCACCGACGAACAGGCCGGCTCGGCGACCCGCGAGACGTATCTCGGCGACTGGACCCCGTGGAAGGAGTGCTGACGACGATGCGCAGACGCTCCCTCCTCGCCGGGATCGCCGCCGGGGGACTCGGCGCCCTCGGTGCCGCCCCCGCGGCCCTGGCCCACGGCCGCTGTGTCCTGCACGTACGGCCCGGCGGGTCGGTGCAGGCGGCGGTCGATGCGGTGGACGGGCCCGGGTGGACGATCGTCGTCCACCCGGGGACATATCGCGAGGTCGTCCATGTCCCCGCGGACAAGGCGGAGCTGACCGTGCGCGGCGCCGGCCGCGATCCCCGGGCCGCCGTCATCGTGTACGACAACGCCAACGGGACACAGAGGCCGGCCGACGGGATCGCCATCAAGTTCGGCTCCGGCACGGGGAACCTGGTCACCGGAGCCCGCCTTTACAACAATGCGGACGACGGGATCGACTTCTGGTCCTTCTCCTCGCCCGTCACCGTCGAGCACACCTGGTCCTTCGGCAACGGCGTCAACCGCTGGTCCGACTCGGCCTTCGCGGGCGACGGCAACGGCTACAAGCTGGGCGGCGACGGCGAGGTGGTCGCGCACGTGGTCAACAACTCGGCCGCCTGGGGCAACGCGGGCAACGGCTTCACCGAGAACTCCAACACCGGCGCGATCGTCATCAACCGCACCACCGCCTACGCCAACGGCAAGTGGGGCTACTACTTCGCCACCAGCGCCGCCCGCCTCGGCAAGAACCTCGCGGTGAGCAACGGCAGCGGCCGGGTCACCAAGGGCTCCTCGGTGGTCTCCGCCGGCAACAACTGGGACTCCGGCATCTCCACCCCGTCCTTCGTCTCCACCGACGCGTCCACGACGTACAACTCCCGTAAGTCGGACGGCTCGCTGCCCTCGACGACGTTCCTGACGACGGGCAGTACGACCATCGGGGCGACCATGAACTGAGCCGGACGGGTGAAGTGAGGCCCGTGTCACCTGTGGGATAGATATCGATCAGGCAACGGGCCTCGCGCTCACCCTGGTGACGCGCGTAGAACCTTTGTCATGCATAAATCACTGCGTCTCGCGGCCGTCGCCGCCGCCTGTGCCGTCGCCGGTGGCGCCCTCTACGGGGCCGGCGCGGCCACCGCACACCAGTCGACGGCCAACTCCACCCACGAGCCGTACAACATCGGGCTCCTGGTGAAGGACATCGACACGTACTACGGCACCACCGCCGACAGCAACGGCGTGTACCAGGCGTCCCCGGACAGCCCGTACGCCAAGGACCTGGCGCGCATCGACGCCGCCGCCAAGCGCTACATCGACCGGGCCGCGCTCAAGGCCCACCACCGGGGCGAGCAGCCCGCGGTCGTCTTCGACATCGACGACACGCTGCTGCTCAGCCTCGACTACGAGAAGCGCTACAACTACACCTACAACGGGACCACCTGGGCGGACTATGTGAACAAGGCCGACCGCCCGGCCGTCTTCGGCAGCCCCGAGCTGGTCCAGTACGCCGAGTCCAAGGGCGTCGAGGTCTTCTACAACTCGGGCCTGAGCGAGGCGCAGCGCACCGCCGCGGTCGAGAACCTGAAGAAGATCGGCGCCGATGTGAACCTCGACGCCGACCACATGTTCCTCAAGGACAAGGCCAACCCCCCGGCCTACCTGAAGGACTGCGCCACCCCGGGCACCTGGAACTGCACGACCGTGCAGTACAAGGCCGGCACCCGCGAGCACATCGAGGACGACCTCGGGTACGACATCATCGCCACCTTCGGCGACCAGTACTCGGACCTCGACGGCGGCTACGCCGACCGGACGTACAAGCTCCCGAACCCGACCTACTTCGTGAGCTAGTCCGGTACGGGTCAGACACTTGGACGGGATCGTCCCCGGCTCGGTCCATCGACCGGGCGGGGGACGGTCCCGTCGCGTTTCCTTTCCTGCGGGCGCGGCAACCTCTTTTGGCCATGGCGGCAACCTGACTGCGTCCCATCCCCCTAGGAAAGGAGCGGTCAGTGCGTCAGAGCAGCGGACGCCACCGCAGGACGCGCACCCTCTCGATCGCCGCCGCGGTGGCCGCCTCCGCCGGGGCCGGCGGCGTCTGGCTCGGCCTGTCCCACAGTGGGGCCCAGGCCGCCACGACGACGGTCACCGTGTCGAGCACGGCCCAACTGGAGTCGGCCGTGAAGAACGCCGGCGCGGGCACCGTCATCCAGGTGCGCGGCGGCACGTACTATCCGACGGCCACCCTCAAGTCCACGGCCAACGGGACGAGTTCCAACCGGATCACGCTCCAGGCCTACGGCGGGGAGAAGGTGAGGATCGACGGGTCCAAGCTGCCCGCCGGCTCCTGGCTCGCCGGGATCTACGGCAGCTACTGGACCGTGCAGAACCTCACCTTCCAGAACTCCCCGGCCCAGGGCTTCGTCGTCACCTCCTCCACCGGCGGTGTCTTCAAGAACCTGGTCACGGCGGACAACGGCGACTCCGGCTTCACCCTGCGCGGAGACAACACGGTCGGCAACCTCGTCCAGAACCTGGACAGTTACGGCAACTACGACGCGTCCGGCCACGGCCAGAACGCGGACGGCATCGCCGTCAAATTCGGCTCCGGCAGCGGCAACAAGGTCACCGGCGCCCGCCTCTACAACAATTCGGACGACGGCCTCGACCTCTGGCAGTTCTCCTCGCCGGTCGCCATCGAGCACTCCTGGGCCTTCGGCAACGGCAAGAACCGCTGGCACGACTCGGCCTTCGAGGGCAACGGCAACGGCTTCAAGCTGGGCGGCGGGGGAGTCGCGGTCGCGCATGTCGTCAACAACAACGCGGCCTGGGACAACACCCTCAACGGCTTCACCGAGAACTCCAACACCGGTGCGATCGTGCTGAACCGCAACACCGCGTACGCCAACACCGAGGCGGGCTTCTACTTCGCCACCGGCAAGGCACGCCTCGCCCGCAATCTGGCGGTCGGCAACATGGGGGGCCTGGCCAAACTGGGCTCCCGCACCGTGTCCGCCGCCAACAACTGGGACAGCGGCGTTGCCACCCCGTCCTTCAAGTCGACGGACGCGACGACGGCGTACGGTTCCCGCGCGTCGAACGGCTCACTGCCCACGACCACGTTCCTGACCACGGGCAGCACGGCCATCGGCGCCACGATGAACTAGGCGCTGAGCCAGGCACAGGCGAACGCCCCCGCCGGTCGTCACCGGCGGGGGCGTTCTCATGCCGGCCGAGGGGGGCCAGGCCGGCGGATCGAGGTGGGTCGCTCACCCGTACGTGATGTCAGATGAGGAGAAGAGGCAAGAGGTTCCGTCGGGGCCGGTGCCCAATTCCGTCGGCTCCTTGCCGGTGTTGTTGCCCTTGAAGCGGACACAGGTCTTGATCTTCTTCTTGGCGTCGCCGTGGATGCGGATCTTGCGCAGCGCCGCGGTGTCCCCGAAGTTGGAGTTGACACCGACGACGGCCTTGAGCGGCGCGGTGACGTCCACGTCGTTGATGATGATCGTCCGCTTGAACTGCTTCTTGCAGTTGCCGCAGGAGCGCACCAGCTTGCCGGAGTTCTCCACCTGGAACTTGCTGACCACCAGCTTGCCCGCGCCGTTGAACTGCAGCACCTTGTCGTCGGCGTTCTTCGCGCCACCCCCGTGGACCGTGTACACGCCCGAGGCGGACGTGCCCTTGAAGGTCGCGGCGTCCTCGCCGACGTCCAGCCACCACACGTTCTGCAGTGTGCAACTGCCCAGGCAGTGCACGCCGTCCGCGGCCGGGGTGCCGATGATGACGTTCTTCAGGGTCGCGCCGTCGGCGAGCTCGAAGATCGGGCCCTGGTTCTCGTCCTGGCTGTCGGTGCCCAGGGCGCCGGACCCGAAGAACTTGGTGAGCTTGCCGTCGTAGGTGCCCGACACCTCGATCGTCTTCGACACGGCCTTGCTGCCCTTGGCGGTCGGCCAGGAGGTCGCGGCGCCCGCGGAGGCCAGCATCGTCGTGGTGACGATCGCGGCGCCGGTGATGCCGAGGGCGACGGAGCCGGCGATCAGCGCCCGCCGCTTCGTGACCCGGCGGCGGTGGCGGACGCGCTGTTCAGCTCGTGCAGTCATGCCCATTCCTTGTGTGGGGAGAGGAACCTTGCGCTTCCTGGTCGCCGCCGGTGGGGAATGGGTTGCCGCGTCCGCGGAATTTCTTTTACGAGTCGCCCGCGCCGGTGTCGTGCGCCGCGAAGTCCCCGGTCACCGCGTACTGCTTGCCGCCCGCGCCGCCCGTGATGGTGTAGCGGTCGTCCTTGGCGTCCCGGCCGCCGCGCTCATGGTTGTACTGCCCGGCGAACACCCACTGACCCGCCGCGACCTTGCGGCCCTCCTTCAGCGTCCACGTGTAGACCAGGAAGCCGTCCTCCTCGGTCACCGTCTGCGTGAAGTCGGTCTCCGGCAGCGAACGCCAGGCGCCGGCCGAGGACACCCCGCCGGTCTGGGCGACCTTCAGCCGGACGGTGAGCGAGGTCAGTTGCTCCGAGGCCTTCAGGGTCACATTGCTCTGCGCCCAGAAGTCATTGCTGTGCGGGTCCACCGAGCCGTCCGACCACAGCGGACCGTCCTGCTCACCCCGCGCGGTGGGCGCCTGCGCGGAGCCGGAGGCCGTCGGGGTCGGCGAGGGGGAGGAACTCGGCCTGCGGGAATCGTGGGTGGCGCCGGAGCTGGGGGCCGGGTCCGCCGGATGGACCGGCGGCCGCATCGTCGCGTCCGGCGACGGCGTGGGCGTCGGTGACACCGCGACCGTCTGCTGCGGGAGAGCCTTCTCCTTCACCGCGGACGCCACCGCGTACCCGCCGACCGCGAGGACACCGGCGACCGCGGCGGTGGCACTCACCACCCGCACCCAGCCGAACACGGGCGGGCGCGTGGCGCGGTGGTCGGGGCGGGCCTCGGCGGCCATGCCCCGCTCGACGCGGGCGAGGATGCGCGCGCGGTCGGGTTCGTGCGCCTCGGCCGCCTCGTGCAGCCGGGCGCGCAGCTCGTCGTGCACGTCCTGCTGCCTCATCGGTTCCTTCCTCCGCTCTCGCCGCCACGCGCCGCCACCGCCGCGTGCACCTTCTGCGGAACACCCTGGGCGCCGAGCAGCTTCTGCAGTTCGGCCATGCCCTTGGACGTCTGGCTCTTAACCGTACCCACCGAGATCCCCAGGGCGAGGGCGGTGTCCTTTTCCGACAGGTCGAACGCATGTCGAAGCACCACACATGCGCGTTTGCGGAAGGGCAGCCGGCGCAGCGCCGACTGCACATCCACCACGCCCGCCACATCGGGGTTCTCGGTCTTCTCCTCGCGGTGCGACCAGAACAGGGCGATCCGGCGGCGCTCGCGGACCGCGCTGCGGATGCGGGTGCGGGCCAGATTGGCGACGACGCCGCGCGCGTACGCCACCGGGTGGTCGGCCGCGCGCACCCTGTCCCAGCGGTGCCACAGCGCGAGCAGCGCGTCCGCCGCGAGGTCGTCCGCGGCGTCCGCCTCGCCGGTCAGGAGGTGGGCGAGGCGGGACAGTTCGGCGTAGTGGCGTTCGAAGAAGGCGTGGAACTCCACCGAGGCGGCGTCGTCGACGACTGTGCCCACGGGTGACCTCTTCTGTCTGTGGGTGTCATGTGAATGACATGCGAGCATCCGGAGAAGTGCCGGACGGGATTCGGAGCGTAGCAGTGATCGTTTGGCCTGCCCCGTACGGGGATTCGGACACGGTATGGCAGGCCGAACCCGGTTCCGTAACACGGAGAAAACCTGAAACCGGTTCAACGTGGGAACAATCCAGCCAGCATCCACGCACGATCACTCAGGCAACGAGGAGGACGACCATGTCCGAGATCCAGAAGGCGGCCGACCGGCCAAGTGCCGCGCCGCCCGCGGTGAACAGCGTCGACCGGTACTTCAAGATCTCCGAGCGGGGGTCCGGCCTCGGCCGGGAGATACGCGGCGGCATCGCCACATTCTTCACGATGGCCTACATCCTTGTCCTGAATCCGATCATCCTGGGCAGTGCCAAGGACAAGTTCGGCCATCAGCTCGACACCGGCCAACTGGTCACCGCCACCGCGCTGGTGGCCTGTGTGATGACGATCATCATGGGCGTCGGCGGCAACCTCCCGCTCGCCATCGCCGCCGGCCTCGGTCTCAACGCCGTCGTGGCCTTCCAGTTGGCGCCGCTGATGAGCTGGGCCGACGCCATGGGCCTGGTCGTCCTGGAGGGCATCCTGATCTGCGTCCTGGTCCTCACCGGACTCCGGGAAGCGATCATGAACGCCATCCCCCACCAGCTCAAGCAGGCCATCGGCGTCGGCATCGGCCTGTTCATCGCGTTCATCGGCTTCGTCGACGCCGGGTTCGTCAGCCGCATCCCGGACGCCGCGCACACCACCGTGCCCGTACAGCTGGGCGCCGTCGGCCGGCTCACCGGCTGGCCCGTACTGGTCTTCTGTCTCGGCGTGCTGCTGACCATCGCGCTGGTCGCGCGGAAGGTGAAGGGCGCGATCCTCATCAGCATCGTGACCATGACCGTCGTCGCGATCGTCATCAACGCCGTCGCCGACGTCAAGAGCTGGGGTCTGACCACCCCGAAGGTGCCCGACAAGATCGTCGCCGCCCCGGACTTCGGACTCGTCGGTCACTTCAGCCTGTTCGGCGGCTTCGCCGAGGCCGGGGTGCTCACCGCGGTCCTGCTGGTCTTCACCCTGGTCCTGTCGGACTTCTTCGACGCCATGGGCACCATCGTCGGCATCAGCGCCGAGGCCGGGCTGCTCGACGAGAAGGGGCAGGTGCCGGGCATCGGCCGGGTTCTGTTCATCGACGGCGCCGCCGCCGTCGCGGGCGGAGTGGGCTCGGCCTCCTCCAACACCGCCTACATCGAGTCCGCGGCCGGTGTCGGCGAGGGTGCCCGCACCGGTTTCGCCAACCTGGTCACCGGCGGGCTCTTCGGTCTCGCGCTGTTCCTCACCCCGCTGCTGACCATCGTCCCGCTGCAGGCGGCGGCGCCCGCGCTGATCGCGGTGGGCTTCCTGATGATGACCCACGTCAAGCACATCGACTGGGACCGGTACGAGATCGCGATCCCGGCGTTTCTGACGATCGCCGCGATGCCGTTCACCTACTCGATCACCGATGGCATCGGGGCGGGGTTCTTGTCGTACGTCGTCATCAAGACGGTGCTGGGGAAGGCGAGGGAGGTCAACTGGCTGCTGTGGGGG
The DNA here is from genome assembly GCF_055558775.1 of Streptomyces sp. NPDC025638. Classification (NCBI taxonomy): domain Bacteria; kingdom Bacillati; phylum Actinomycetota; class Actinomycetes; order Kitasatosporales; family Streptomycetaceae; genus Streptomyces; species Streptomyces sp. NPDC025638. Next base: position 516,665 of record NZ_JBVHLX010000005.1, read on the forward strand.
GTTTCGGTGCTGTTCCTTGTCTACTTCGCGATCGATCCGGTGGAGCAGGTTCTTGGCGTGAAGTGAGGGTGGCTGCGCGATCGGCCGCGGGTTCGATGCGGCTGGTCGCTCCCCCAAGTTCTCGGCTTCGCTCGAACAGGGGGGACCCCCATCGCGGCGGAGCCGCATATCGATACAGCCCCGCGCCCCTTTGGGGCGCTTACTTCAGTGCCGCTTGCATCATCGCCTTGGCCACCGGGGCCGCCAAGCCGTTGCCGCTCACTTCCGACCTTGCCGCGTCCGACTGCTCCACCATCACCGCGACCGCGACCTCCTTGCCGCTGCTGTCGGACTTGCCGTAGGAGGTGAACCAGGCGTACGGCGTCTTGCTGTTGTTCTCGCCGTGCTGGGCCGTGCCCGTCTTGCCGCCCACGGTCACGCCGTCGATCAGCGCGTTCGTACCCGTGCCGTCCTTGACGACCGTCTCCATCGCCGACTGCAACTGCTCGGCGGTGGAGGAGCTCACGATCTCCTTGGTGTCCGTGTTGTCGTCGTAGTTCTGCAGCGCATCGCCACCGCTGTCGGTGATCTGCGAAACCATGTGCGGCGAGACCAGCTTGCCGTCGTTGGCTATGGCCGCCGACACCATGGCCATCTGGAGCGGGGTCGCCGTCACGTCGAACTGGCCGATGCCCGACAGGGCCGTCTGCGCCTTGTCCATGCTCGACGGGTACACGCTCGCGTAGGCGCGCACCGGCACGTCCTGCTTGTCGTCGTTGAAGCCGAACTTCTCGGCCATCGCCCTCACCTTGTCCTGGCCGAGGTCGACGGCCATCTTGCCGAAGACGTTGTTGCAGGAGTAGCGCAGGGCGACCCGGATCGAGGCGTTCTCACAGGGCGCCGACTTGTTCTCGTTGGCGAGGATCCTGGTGGTGCCGGGCAGCGTGTACGGGTCGGGGCTGTCGGTGTGTTCGTCCACGTTCCTGTACAACCCGTCCTCCAGCGCGGCCGCCGCGACGACCAGCTTGAACGTCGAGCCCGGCGGCAGCGGCTGACGCAGCGCGCGGTTGGTCAGCGGCTTGTCCGAGTCGGCGCCCAGCCGCTTCCAGGCGGTCCCCGCGGTGTTGGCGTCGGTGAGCGTCGTGGGGTCGTACGACGGGGTCGACACCACCGCGAGGATCTTCCCGGTCTTCGGGTCCATCGCGAGAGCCGCGCCCTTGTTGCCGCCCAGGGCCCGGTAGGCCGCCTTCTGCACATCGGGATCGATCGTCGTGACCACGTTGCCCGGATCGGCGCGCTTGCCGGTGACCGTGTCCATGATGTTCTTCAGCCGGTTGTCCGTGCCGTTGAGCAGGTCCTGGTAGATGCCCTCCAGCTGGGTCGGCGCATAGGCCTGGGACGCGTAGCCCGTGACCGCCGCGTACAACGCGCCGTTCTTGTACGTCCGCTTGTACGCGAGGTCGCCCCCCGTCGTCCGCGTCGAGCCGGTGATGGAATCGCCGGCCACGATGATGTTCCCGAGCGGCTCCGCGTACGTCTCGATCGCGTTGCGCCGGTTGTCCTTGTCGTCCGCGAGGGCCCGGCCGTCGTAGTACTGCACCCAGGTCGCCCTGATCAGCAGAGCGAGCACGAGCAGCAGCGCGAAGACGGACGCCCGCCTGATCGTCTTGTTCATCCCGGAAGAAGACGACCGAGAGGGCCGCAATCGTTCCCGTACGCCCGTTTTTCTCATCGGGGTTTCAGAAAGCCCGCCTCGTACGCGGCGATCACCGCCTGCGTCCGGTCCCGTGTGCCGGTCTTGGCCAGCACCGCCGCGACGTGTGTCTTCACGGTGGCGGGGCCGACCTCCATGCGCCGGGCGATCTCGGCGTTGGTGAGCCCGGCGGCCAGCTGCCGCAGCACCTCCTTCTCCCGTCCCGTGAGCCTCGCCACCCAGGCCGGAGGCGTCGGGACGGCGCGCGCGTACTCGGCGGCCAGCGTCCTCACGGCCGACGGGAACAGCAGGCTGTCGGTGCGCGCGACCAGTCGTACCGCCTGCACCAGCGCGTCGGCCTCGGCCCGCTTCAGCAGGAACCCGGCGGCCCCGGCGCGCAGCGCGTCGTACACATAGGAGTCGTTCTCGAAGGTGGTCACGACGACAATGCGGGGCGGCTCGTCGAGCGTGGCCAGGATCTGCTCGGTGGCCCGGATCCCGTCGGTCTCCGGCATGCGTACGTCCATCAGGACCACGTCGGGCCTCAGCTCCCTTACGACCGACACGGCCTCGGCGCCGGTCGCCGCCTCGCCGACGACCTCCAGGTCCGGCTCGGCGGAGAGAATGGCGCGCAGGGCCGTGCGCACCATGCGCTCGTCGTCGGCGAGGACGATCCGGATGGTCGGGGCCTGGGTCATACGGGTCCTTTCATCGGGAGTCGTACATGCAGCCGCCACATCCCCTCGGCCGGGCCGGCCGTCACCGTGCCGCCCAGGAGGCGGACCCGGTCGGCGATGCCGCGCAGCCCGTGGCCCCCGCCGGGCCGGGAGGGGCAGGGGCCGCTGAGCGGGTTCTCCACGGTGATCTCCAGGTGCCCGTCGGCGGCCGCTATCCGCAGGGCGGCCTCGACCTCGGCGCCCGCGTGCTTGAGGACGTTGCTCAGGCCTTCCTGCACGATGCGGTAGGCCTCGCGGGAGAGTGGCGGCGGCAGTGTCTCCGGGTCGGCCGTGACGGTGGCCTCGACGCTCTGCCCGCCCGCCCGGGTGCGCCGCAGCAGCCCGTCCAGGTCGGCCGCGAGGGTCGGCGCGGGCGCCGTGCCGGGCGCGTCGGCGTCCCGCAGCACGCCGAGCACCGCGTCGAGTTCGCCCACCGTGCGCCGGGTGGTGTCCTCGATGGCGGCGAGGGCCTCGCGGACGAACTCCAGGTCGGTGTCCAGGACACGGCGGGCCGCGCTCGCCTGCAGGGTGACGGCGCTCAGGGCGTGGCCGACGGAGTCGTGCAGCTCGCGGGCGAGCCGGTTGCGCACGGCGAGGTCGGCGGCGCGCGCCTCGGCCGCCGCGAGCCGGTCCTCGGGGGTGGGCCCGAGCAGCGCGGGCGCCCAGCGGGCGAGGAGCGCCCCGGACCCGGCCGCGCAGCCGGCGAGCGCGAGCAGCATGGCGACACCGGCGACCGGCGCGAGTGCCAGTGCCCAGGTGTGGTCGAGGACTTCGGGCAGGCCGAGCCGGGTGTCGCGCAGCCACGCGAAGAGCGGCAGCGCGATCAGCACCGCCGCGAACGGCGGCACGGCGAGGGACATCCCCGAGATGATCCCGCCGAACCCCAGATGCAGCGTGAACCAGGCCGCCGTCCGCCCCCTCGCGGCCCGGGTCCGGGCGGGACCGTGGGCCAGCGCGTCCGGGGGCACCCCGCACAGGGCGCGGGCGGCACCCGCCTCCAGCGGGCGGGTCAGCGGGAACAGGGAGGTGACCGCGGCGATCGGCAACCCCACGGCGAAGGAGCCCAGTTGGACGGGCAGGTCGCCCCAGAAGCGGTTCGAGCCGAGGACGGGCCCCACGATCACCTCGCCGACGAAGACGTACGGCATGGCGAGCGCGCCGCCCAGGATCAGATGGATCCAGCGGCGGCGCGCCGTGCGGCCGAACAGCGGCCGGGCGAACCTCCTCACCACGCGGGCCGCTTCGGGGACCGTGCGGACCGCTCGGCCAAGAACCGGGCGCCGAGGACCGCGACGAGGATGCCGGTCGCCACCTGGCCGGCGTAGGCGAGGTCCAGCAGTGCTGTCGGGCCGTCGGCGCTGTCGTTCACCCCGGTGAGCGGGGCCAGTGCCTGCCACGCGCCCCAGCAGGCCACCGCGCCGGAGCCGACCCAGCCCAGGGCGAGCGGCACGCCGACCGGCAGCGGGCGGCCGCGGCGGAAGGCGAGCTGCCAGGCGCCGATGACGGCGGCGGCCAGGAATCCGACGTACACCACCTCCATCGGCCGGCTGCCGCTCGTGTCCCGCCCGGTCGTGACCCCACAGGCCCACAGCAGCCGGAGCGTGCCAGGAACCAGCGCGAGCACGGCCGCCGTCACGGCTATGGTCCGCTGCGCGGCCGGCGCGCTCTGCGCGGGCAGGTCCCACACCCGCCCCTGCCACAGGTGTCCCCACCGCTCGCGGGCATACCCGACGAAGAGCGCCCCCAGCGCGAGCCCCTGCACGATGAACCCCCCATACACGACCCCGAACACCCACCCGTCGAGGAACGGCCGGTCGTCACCGCTGTCCGTACCCCCGTGGACGACCAGTTGCAGCGGAAATCCCACCATGATCGGCGCGAGAAGTCCCGTGGCGACCCACATCGGCACCGCGAGCAGCCAGGAGGGCACCCGCCGTCCCCACGGCCGGGTCAGCAACAGCGCCAGCACGATGACCGCCGCGTCCATCAGTACGGTGAGCCCGTTGGCGACCACCATGGTCACCCGGTGCTTCAGCAGCGGACTCCCGCCCGGGATGCCGAGGTGACTCCCGGCGATCCAGGCGAGCTTGAGGCCGAGATACGGCAGACAGGCGACGACGGCCACGAGCCGCAGCGCCCGGCGCCGGGAGCCGGTGGCAACGCGGGCCACGGCGGGCGCGGTTGAGAGGTTCATGCCTCAACGCTCCCGTGCCGGCGGGTGGGTCCACCTCCTGCACGACGATGATCCACCTCCGCCGCACGGGGGAGACGCCGTCCCGCTCACAGCCTCCGCGTGGCCAGCGTCAACCGGTCCCGGGCGTCGAACAGGGCATCCTTGATCATCTGCTCGTGGGCGGGGGTCAGCCGGGCCACCGGCACCGAGCAGCTGATGGCGTCGCGCGCGGGGGTGCGGTACGGGATCGCGACGCCGAAGCAGCGCAGCCCCAGCGTGTTCTCCTCGCGGTCCACGGCGAAGCCCTGCTCCCGGACCTGGTGCAGCTCCTCGATGAGCTGCTCCCGGTCGGTGATGGTGTGCTCGGTCAGCGCGGGCAGGGTCTCCGGGAGCAGCTTGCGGACCTGTTCGTCGGTGTGGGTCGCCAGCAGCGCCTTGCCGAGGGACGTGGAGTGGGCGGGCAGCCGGCGGCCGACGCGGGTGAACGGGCGCAGGTAGTGCTGGGACTGCCGGGTGGCCAGGTACACCACGTTGGTGCCGTCCAGGCGGGCCAGGTGGATGGTCTCCGTGGTGTCGTCGGAGAGCCGGTCCAGGGTGGGCCGGGCCGCCGCGACCACCTCGTCACCGTCGATGTAGGAGGTGCCGACGAGCAGTGCCCGCACCCCGATGCCGTACCGGGTGCCGGTCGCGTCCGTCTCCACCCAGCCCAGCTCCACCAGCGTGCGCAGCAGCATGTACAGGCTGGACTTGGGATATCCGACGGCCTCCTGGACCGCCGCGAGGGAGTGCATACCGGGCCGGCCGGCGAAGTACTCGAGCAATTCAACGGTCCGCACCGCGGACTTGACCTGCGCCCCGCCGCCTGTCTCGCCTGCCGACATCGCCCTTGACCCCTTCGTTCGACGGGAAATAGTCTCCAACAGCATATTCATCATCAGAGACGGTGTTCAGTATATCGAACGCCCTGGTGAATGACCCAGATACTGCGGTAATTGCAGCGGCAATGCATCCGCAATGAACGTGGAGGGATTCGCGGTGGCAGCAGCACCAGTCTGGAGTGTCGACCCGCGTACCGGGAAGCAGCGTGAGCAGGTTGCGGTGGAGGCCACGGACCAGGAGGTGGACACCGCCGTCCGGGCCGCCCACGCCGCGCGCGGCTTTCTCGCCGACCGCGCCGTGCGCTCGGCCTTCCTGCGCTCCGCCGCCGCGGGTCTCGACGCGGCCAGGGACCAGCTGGTCGAGGCCGCCGACGCCGAGACCGCGCTGGGCCCGGTCCGGCTGACCGGCGAACTCGCGCGCACCACCTACCAGTTGCGGGCCTTCGCGGACATCGTCGACGAGGGCGCGTTCCTCGACGTCATCGTCAACCACCCCGACGACACCGCGACCCCGCCGATCCCGGACCTGCGCCGCTACAAGGTCCCGCTGGGCGTCGTCGCCGTCTACTCGGCCTCCAACTTCCCCTTCGCCTTCTCGGTCGCCGGCGGTGACACCGCGAGTGCCCTGGCCGCGGGCAACCCGGTCGTCGTCAAGGCCCACCCCGACCACCCGGCACTGTCCGAGCTGGTCGCCAAGGTGCTGCGCCGGGCCGCCGCCGAGCACGGCATCCCCGACGGTGTCCTCGGCCTGGTCCACGGCTTCGAGGCGGGCGTCGAGCTCATCAGGCATCCGCTGGTCGCGGCGGCCGGCTTCACCGGTTCCGTACGGGGCGGACGTGCCCTCTTCGACGCGGCCGCCGCCCGGCCGGTCCCGATCCCCTTCCACGGCGAGCTGGGCTCCCTCAACCCCGTCGTCGTCACCGAGGCCGCGGCCGCCGAGCGCGCCGAGGCGATCGGCACCGGTCTCGCCGGGTCGATGACGCTGGGCGTGGGGCAGTTCTGTGTGAAGCCGGGCCTGGTGCTGGTGCCGTCCGGCGCGGCGGGCGACGGTCTGGTCAAGTCGCTCACGGACGCGGTCAGCGACACCGAGGCGGGGGTCCTGCTCGACCACCGGATGCGGGACAACTTCGTCGCCGGTGTCGCCGAGCGGGCCGCGCTGTCCGGCGTGGAGTCCCCGGTGACCCCCGGCGCGGGCAGCGAGCACACGGTCAGCCCGGGCTTCCTGACGGTTCCGGCGGGCCGGTTGGCGGAGGAGGGGGCGTACGACCTGCTCCTGGAGGAGTGCTTCGGACCGGTGACCGTGGTGGTCCGCTACGAGGACCAGGACGAGGCGACCGCCGTGCTGTCCCGGCTGCCCGGCAACCTCACCGCGACCGTGCACCTCTCGACGGAGGAGGCCGCGGGCGAGGGCCGCGGCGCGGAAATCCTCGCGGAGCTGACCCCGCTGGCCGGCCGGGTACTGGTGAACGGCTGGCCGACGGGTGTCGCGGTGGCACCGGCCCAGCACCACGGCGGCCCGTACCCGGCGACGACGTCCACCTCGACGTCCGTCGGCGGCACGGCCATCGAGCGCTGGCTGCGCCCGGTCGCCTACCAGAACGCCCCCGAGGCCCTGCTCCCGAAGGAACTCCGCGACGACAACCCCCTGGGCCTGCCCCGCCGCTTCAACGGCCATCTGGAACGCTGACCTGCGCCTCGCGGCGGAAGTTCCGGCTGGCGAGGGCGCGGCGCGGAGACGCCGGCGGCGTTGGCGCGGCCGGCGGGGCGGGCTCTGGTGAACGGTCGGCCGACGGGGGTGGCGGTGGCGCCGGCCCAGCACCACGGGGTCCGTGCCCGGCGACGACGTCCACCTCGACGTCCGTCGGCGGTACGGCCATCGAGCGCCGGTTGCGGCGTCGTGTGCGAGGGGTCGGCGCGCGAGGGTTGCGGCGCCGAGATTCTGGCGGCGTTGGCGCGGCCGGCGGGGCGGGCTCTGGTGAACGGCTGGCCGACGGGGGTGGCGGTGGCGCCGGCCCAGCACCACGGGGTCCGTGCCCGGCGGCGACGTCCACCTCGACCTCGAAATCCGTCGGCCCCGGCACTTCGGCGGCCATCTGGAACGCTGAACCCGTACATGGGCCGGTGACGGAGATCGGAAGCTGAGAGACTCTGGCCATGGACCTGGAACTTCCCGAACTTCCTTTTCTTCTCCGTACTTACGGCCCCGACGGGCACTGGTCCTATGAGGACGGCATCCTCAGCGGCTGGGCAGGGCCCCGGCAGGACCGGTTCGTGCCGCCCACCGACGAGGGGCTGGACCCCGCCTCCGACGCGCCCCGGCTGCTCGGGGCGCCGGAGGGGGAGTTCCAGCTGATCGCCCGGGTCACCGTCGGGTTCGGCGCCGCGTTCGACGCGGGTGTGCTCTACGTCCACGTGGGCGACCGGGCCTGGGCCAAGCTCTGCCTGGAGTACTCCCCGGACGTGCCCACCGTCTGCACGGTGGTCACCCGGGGGCACTCCGACGACGCCAACGCCTTCTCCGTGGACGGCAGTTCGGTCTGGCTGCGGATCAGCCGCACGGGCCGTGCCTTCGCCTTCCACGCCTCCCGCGACGGCGTGCGCTGGACCTTCGTCCGGCTCTTCACGCTGGGCGGGGAGAAGGAGACGGACGCGGCGCTGGTCGGCTTCATGACCCAGTCGCCGCTGGGGGAGGGGTGCGTGGTGACGTACGACCACATCGAGTTCAGGCCCGGCTGGCCGGACGACCTGCGCGACGGAAGCTGAGCCCCGGCGGAACCGGACCACTTCCGGACACGTCTTCCGCTGCATGATCAGAGAGCATCGGACCGTCGAATCCCTGGTGATCAGGACAGCCGTGCGCGCCGAGGCCCAGGTCATCGCCGACCTGCATTTCCGGGCCCGCTCGACCTACTACCCGGACGGCGTCCCGCAGTCCGACACGGACTGGAGTGCCGCCTGGCAGAACTCCATCGAGCGCCCGGACGGCCATGTGCTGTGTGCCGTCGCGCACGGCGCCATCGTCGGCATCGCCTCCTTCCGCACTCCGGAGGGCGCCCCCGCGGAGACGGTCAAGCTGTTCCAGTTCCACATCGACCCCGACCACTGGCGCTCCGGCCTCGGCACGGCCCTGCACCGGGCGTGCGTGGAGGAGTGGCGCGCCGACGGCAAGCGGACCGCCGTGCTCGACGTGCACGTGGACAACGCCCGCGCCCAGGCCTTCTACGCCCGCCAGGGCTGGGTCCCGGACCCGGACAACCCGCCCGCCGTGGGGGATCACCACCTCTTCCTGCGGTTCTCCGTGCCCGAGGAATGAACCTCTCTGCTTGAACGTTCATGTACTGGGCGGAGAGAGCCTCCGCGCCCGTACGACCTGGAGAGAGCCGAAGACATGCGCGTCGAGATCTGGAGCGACATCGCCTGCCCCTGGTGCTACGTGGGCAAGGCCCGCTTCGAGAAGGCGCTGGCGGCCTTCCCGCACCGCGACGAGGTCGAGGTGGTGCACCGGTCCTTCGAGCTGGACCCGGGCCGCGCCAAGGGTGACGTCCAGCCGGTGCTGAGGATGCTCGCCAAGAAGTACGGCATGAGCGAGGCGCAGGCCCAGGCCGGCGAGGACAACCTGGGCGCGCAGGCCGCCGCCGAGGGTCTGGACTACCGCACCCGGGACCGCGACCACGGCAACACCTTCGACATGCACCGCCTGCTGCACTTCGCCAAGGAGCAGGGAAAACAGGACGAGCTGATCCAGATCCTGTACCGGGCGAACTTCGCCGAGGAGCGCTCCGTCTTCAGCGAGGGCGACGAGCGGCTCGTGGCGCTCGCCGCCGAGGCGGGCCTGGACGCCGACGCCGCCCGCACGGTGCTCGCCGACCCGGCCGCGTACGCCGACGAGGTCCGCGCCGACGAGCGCGAGGCCGCCCAACTCGGTGCGAACGGGGTGCCGTTCTTCGTCCTCGACCGGAAGTACGGGGTCTCGGGGGCCCAGCCCGCCGAGGTGTTCACGCAGGCGCTCAGCCAGGCGTGGGGTGCGCGTTCTCCGCTGAAGCTCATCGACGAGGGCGGTGCCGAGGCCTGCGGGCCGGACGGGTGCGCGGTGCCGCAGCACTGAAAACCGCAGGTCGGCGCGGACGTATAAGCGTTCCTAAGTGGATCCACGTATAGATTCGCAATGGACTTATGAATTCAGCGGCCGCAGAGTGGATCCATGGAGACCACGGAGACGTTCGAGAGCCTCGTCCGCGCCGAGTTCGCCCCGAAGAGCACCTACCTCAACACCGCGAGCAACAGCCTGCTGCCGGCCCGTACCGTCGCCGCCCTGCACGAGGCGGCGCTGCTGCGGGCCGAGGGCCGCCCGCTGACCCCGCTGTTCGAGGACGTGGAGGCCTGCCGGGCCGCCTACGCCCGGCTCGCCGGAGTCCCGATGACCCGGGTCGCGGTGGGCGCCTCGGTCGCCGCGCACAGCGGGGTGATCGCCGCCTCGCTGCCCGCCGGCGCCGAAGTCCTCACCGCCGAGGACGACTTCACCTCCGTGCTGAACCCGTTCCACGTCCGCGGCGACCTCAAGGTCCGCACGGTGCCACTGGAGCGCATCGCGGAGTCCGTCCGCCCGGGCACCGCGCTGGTCGCGGTCAGCGCAGCCCAGTCGGCCGACGGACGCATCGCCGACCTGCCCGCCCTGCGCGAGGCCGCCCGCGAGCACGGGGCGCGCACCTACGTCGACCACTCCCAGGCCGCCGGCTGGCTCCCGATGGACGCGGACGCCCACGACTTCACCGCCGCCGTCTCCTTCAAGTGGCTGCTCGGCCCGCACGGCACGGCCTTCCTCGTGGTCCCCGAGGACTTCGGCGGGCTGAGCCCGGTGCTCGCGGGCTGGGTCGCGGGCGAGAACCCGTGGGACAGCTGCTACGGCCCGGTCGCCGAACTCGCCCACTCCGCCCGGCGCTTCGACCTCAGCCACGCCCTGTTCACCTTCGCGGGTCTGCGCCGCTCGCTCGACCTGATCGAGGAACTCGGCGTGGCCGCCGTCCACGCCCACGACGTGGCCCTCGCCGACCGGTTCCGGGCCGGACTCGCGACCCTCGGCCACGCGCCCGTGCCCGCCCCCGGCTCGGCGATCGTCTCGGTTCCCGCGCTCGGGGAGCGCCAGCCGGAGCTGAGCCGCGCCGGCATCGAGCTCTCCAACCGCGCGGGCAACCTGCGCGCCTCCTTCCACCTGTACAACACGCCTGCCGACGTCGACCGCCTGCTGGACGTCCTGTCGGGCTGACCCTCGTCGGCCTTGCTGTAGCCGGATGCGGCAGCTCAGCGCACCGGGGTGAAGTCCCGCGCCCCGATGAACTCCGGCCGTCGTACCGGAGCCGCGAACGGCTCGACCGCCGCGTTCTCCACGCTGTTGAACACGATGAAGACGTTGCTGCGCGGGAACGGCGTGATGTTGTCGCCGGACCCGTGCATGCAGTTGCAGTCGAACCAGGTCGCGGAGCCGGCCCGGCCGGTGAAGAGCCGGATGCCGTACTCGCCCGCCATGGCGGTCAGCGCCTCGTCGGACGGCGTGCCCGCGTCCTGCATCTGCAGCGACTTCTTGTAGTTGTCCTCGGGCGTGGCTCCCGCGCACCCGAGGAACGTCCGGTGCGAGCCCGGCATGATCATGAGCCCGCCGTTGGTGTCGAGGTTCTCGGTCAGCGCGATCGACACGGACACCGTCCGCATGTTCGGCAGCCCGTCCTCGGCGTGCCAGGTCTCGAAGTCCGAGTGCCAGTAGAACCCGCTGGCCCCGAACCCGGGCTTGACGTTGATCCGGGACTGGTGGACGTACACGTCCGAGCCCAGGATCTGCCGGGCCCGCCCGACGACCCGCTCGTCCCGGACGAGCGAGGCGAACACCTCACTGATCCGGTGCACCTCGAAGACGGAGCGGATCTCCTTCGACTTCGGTTCGACGATGGAGCGTTCGTCGGCGCGGATCGCCGGGTCGTCGACGAGCCGCTCCAGCTCCCGCCGGTAGACGGCGACCTCGTCATCGGTGATCAGCTGGTCGATCGGGAGGAAGCCGTCGCGCTCGTACGCCTGCAGGTCGGCGCTCGCGATCGGGCCGGGGGTGTCGGGGGCGCCCCAGACGACCGGGTCCTGGCGCGGAACGGACACCTCGGTGGCGCCGCGGCTGGGATAGAGATCGGTGACGGTCATGCTCCTCACACCTCCTCGGGTTCGGTGAGCAGGGGGTAGACGCCGTTCTCGTCGTGGTCCTCCCGTCCCGTCACGGGCGGGTTGAACACGCAGATGCAGCGGAAGTCCTCCTGGACGCGGAGCGTGTGCCGCTCGTGCCCGTCGAGGAGGTACATGGTCCCGGGAGTGAGGGAGTACGTCCTCCCGGTCTCGTGGTCGGTGAGCTCGGCCGCGCCCTCGACACACACGACGGCCTCGATGTGGTTCGCGTACCACATCGACGTCTCCGTCCCCGCGTACAGAACGGTCTCGTGGAGGGAGAAGCCGACCCGCTCCTTGGCGAGGACGATGCGCTTGCTCTCCCAGGTGCCGGACGCCGACCTCACATGCCGGTCGGTGCCTTCGATGTCCTTGAACGAACGGACGATCACGGTGGTGCACAGCCTCCTTGCTAGATGGTTTCGCGAACGGCCCGGGCGAGGACGCTCAGTCCCTCGTCCAGCTCCTCGGGGGTGACGGTGAGGGCCGGCAGCAGCTTGACGACCTCGCCCTCCGGGCCGGACGTCTCGATGAGCAGCCCGAGTTCGAAGGCGCGCCGCGCGACCCGGTCGGCGCGCGCCTTGTCGTGGAACTCCATGCCCCACACGAGCCCCCGGCCCCGGTACTCCTTCACGTCGGCGAGGTTCTCCTCGGTGATGGAGACGAGCGCCTGTTCGATCTGCTCGCCGCGGGCCCGGGTCTGCTTCTCCATGGCGGACCCGTCGGTCCAGTACGTCTCCAGGGCCGCGGTGGCGGTGACGAACGCGGGGTTGTTGCCGCGGAAGGTGCCGTTGTGCTCGCCCGGCTCCCAGATGTCCAGCTCGGGCCTGAACAGGCAGAGCGACATGGGCAGTCCGTAGCCGCTGATGGACTTCGACACGGTGACGATGTCGGGCACGATCCCGGCCTCCTCGAACGAGAAGAAGGCACCGGTGCGGCCGCATCCCATCTGGATGTCGTCGACGATCAGCAGCATGTCCTGGCGCTCGCACAGCTCGGCCAGGGCGCGCAGCCACTCCGGACGCGCGACGTTGATGCCGCCCTCGCCCTGCACGGTCTCCACGATCACGGCGGCCGGTTTGTTGAGGCCGGACCCCTGGTCCTCCAGGAGCCGCTCGAACCACAGGAAGTCGGGGACCTTGCCGTCGAAGTAGTTGTCGAACGGCATGGGCGTCCCGTGCACCAGCGGTATGCCGGCGCCGGCCCGCTTGAAGGCGTTGCCGGTCACGGCGAGCGAGCCGAGGGACATGCCGTGGAAGGCGTTGGTGAACGACACGATCGCCTCGCGGCCCTTCACCTTCCGGGCCAGCTTCAGTGCGGACTCCACGGCGTTGGTGCCGGTCGGCCCCGGGAACATGACCTTGTACGGCAGGTCGCGCGGCCGCAGCACCAGGTCCTGGAAGGTCTGCAGGAAGGACCGCTTGGCCGTGGTGGACATGTCGAGCCCGTGGGTGACCCCGTCGCGTATCAGGTAGTCGATCAACGCCCGTTTCAGGACGGGGTTGTTGTGGCCGTAGTTGAGCGAGCCCGCTCCGGCGAAGAAGTCGAGGTACCGGTGTCCGTCCTCGTCGTACATCAGGCTGCCCTGCGCACGGTCGAAGACGGTGGGCCAGCCGCGGCAGTAGCTGCGTACCTCGGACTCGAGGGTCTCGAAGACGCTGAGGTCGGGCTGGGTGATGGTCACGGTTGATCGCTCCTCAGTGCGATGTGTGGGGGGTCAACGGCCCGATGCGATAAAGGATTTCGGGCTCGTGGGCGCCGTCGGGGAACAGGCCCGCGTCGAACAGCACCTCGCGGGTGACACGGGCGCCGTGCCGGTCGGCGTACGAGGTGAACAGGCGCTCGGAGGCGGTGTTGCCGGGGGTGATGGTCGTCTCGACGGAGGTGATCGGGCGCTCGGCGCCGATCCGCGCGGTCAGTCCGTCGAGCAGCGCGGCGGCGATGCCGCGCCCCCGGTGGGTCGCGTCGACCGCCACCTGCCAGACGAGCAGGGTGTGGGGGCGCTCCGGCCGTACGTAGCCGGTGACGAATCCGACGGGCTTTCCGTCCGCCCCGCGCGCGACGGCCGATGTGCCGGCGAAGTCGCGGCACCACAGCAGATAGCTGTACGAGGAGTTCAGGTCGAGGGTCCCGGAGTCCTTGGCGATACGCCAGAGGGAACCCCCGTCCGTCACCTCCGGTCGGTCGATGAGCAGGTCTGCTTGTGCGGCAGTCATGCGGCTTGAATTTAGCGAGGCAAATTCAAAAATGCACGGAGTGAGGGTGTGGCCGGGATGACATCGGCTGGCTGAATATAGCGATTTGTACCGCGCGAAACTGGGCAAATGCACTGCCTGTGTGGAGTGTGTCACAGGGTTGAAACCAGGATGAAATTCCCCCTGTTTAGCTCCGCAAAAAGCGGGCAGAAGAACTCGGGAAAGCTATCGATGGAAAAGGATTCAGAAATTGCCCTGAATTCAGACCCCGGCGACTCCGTCGAGGTTCACGTTCAGGCCCTTCTCGGCGAGCGCCTTGCCCAGTGCCGTCAGGGAGTTCCGTACCGTCTCCGGGGTCGCGTCCGCTCCGTAGTGGTTGACCCTGATCATCTCCTTGGCCAGGGCTCCGCCGCCCGCGGCCGGCGGGAGGGTGGGGTCGGACTCCAGGGCCCGGGACACCAGTTCCGACGCCACCGTGCCCGGCGGTACGCGGAGCGTCGTGGCGACCGGTGCGGCGTCCTCGGCCTCGTGGGCGTACGGCTCCAGGCCTCCGCCCAGGGCCACCGCGCCCGCCCGCGTCGCCGCCGCGGCGGACGCATGGCGGGCCATGGCCGCGTCCAGCCCCTCTGTCTCGATCCGCTCGACGCACGCCTCCAGCGCCGGCATCTCCAGCTGGGCGGGGGTGTGCAGCAGCGCCTTGCGGCCGCCGTCGATCCACCGCTCCTTCCAGTCGAGGGGGGAGAGGTAGGAGCGGCGGGGCGCGTGCGGGTTCGCCGCCATCCGCGCCCACGCCCGCTCGCTCGCCGACACCGCCGACACACCCGCCGGCCCGCCCATCGCCTTCTGTGCCCCGATCACACACAGGTCCACGCCCCACGCGTCCGGCAGCACCGGCTCCGCGCCGACCGAGGCGACCGCGTCCAGGCAGAACAGTGCGCCGTGCGCCCGCACCACCTCGCCGATCTCCGCGACCGGGTTGGTGTTGCCGGTCGCCACCTCCGCGTGCACCAGGGACACGAAGTCGATCTCCGGGTGCTCGGCGAGGGCCTCGTGGATCTGTGCGGCGGTGACCGCCGTGTGGAAGGGCACCGCCAGATCGATCACCGTGGCACCGCAGTCCCGCAGCCAGTTCCCGAAGGTCTGGCCGTACGGCCCGGTGATCACGTTCAGTGCGGTCGTGCCCGGTCCCGCAGCCGCAAGGATCGCGCCCTCCAGGGGCGGCAGCGCCTCACCCTGCACGCCGGGGCAGATCGAGGTAGGCGTGGGTCACGGCGGTGCGCTCTTCGCTCACGAGGGGGTGGACGCAGACGAGCGTAACCGGCAGGCCTCACGCCCTCCGGCCGTGGACTTCGCAGGCCGCGCAGCCCCGCTGCCATGGGTTTGGTTTGAGGGACCCAAACATCTCCTTATAATCGGAACTCCCGCAACCGGAATCCAAAGCTCCCCCACAGGAGGTCCCCCCTCGTGAACACGCTCCTCGGGCGCCGGGCCCGCGTCCTGGCCGCAACCACCGCGACGGTCGGGCTCGTGCTCGTGGCCGGCTGCTCGTCGAGCGACAACGGCGGCGGCGCCAAGAAGACGGCCGCCGGCGGGGTCGCGCTCGCCAAGGCCGGTCAGCTCACCACCTGCACCCACCTGCCCTACCCGCCCTTCCAGTCGGAGATCGACGGCAAGGTGCAGGGCTTCGACGTGTCACTGATCGACCTCGTTGCCAAGAACCTCGAGGTGAAGCAGACGATCCTCGACACGCCGTTCGAGAACTTCAAGACCGGCGCGTTCCTGAACTCCGGCCAGTGCGACGTCGCCGCCGCGGGCATGACCATCACGGCCGAGCGCAAGAAGAACGTCGACTTCTCCGACCCGTACTTCGACGCAACCCAGGCCGTCCTCGTCGACAAGAAGAGCGGCGTCACCTCGCTCGCCGACGTCAAGGCCAAGGGCAAGAAGCTCGGCGCCCAGGCGCAGACCACCGGCGAGGACTACGCGAAGAGCAAGGGCTACGACCCGATCTCCTTCGAGTCCTCCGACGCGGTCCTCAACGGCCTGCGCACCGGCCAGGTCCAGGCGGTCGTCATCGACTACCCGGTCGTCCAGGGCTGGCTCAAGGACAAGGCCAACGCGGACGCCTTCAAGGTGGTCGACAACCTCAACACCGGTGAGCAGTACGGCTTCACGGTGAAGAAGGGCAACACCAAGCTCCTCGCCGCCGTCAACAAGGCGCTCGCGGACGCCAAGTCCGACGGCACCTACCAGAAGCTGTACGAGAAGTGGATCGGCCCGTACCCCGCGTCCGCGTCCGCCTCGCCCTCCGCCTCCTGACCCATGGCCTTCACAGACGTACCACTCCAGCCGAAGAAAAAGGGTCTGACCCGGCGCCAGAAGCGCAGCCTGTCGCGTGGCGTCCAGTACACCGTCTTCGTCGCCGCCGTGATCGCCCTCGCGGTCACGGCGGACTGGGGGCGGCTGCAGAACCAGTTCGCCCAGCCGGACATCGCCAAGCAGATGTTCCCCGACGTCATCACGCTGGCGCTGAAGAACACCGTGCTCTACACGGTGTCCGGCTTCGTGCTCGCGATGGCCCTCGGGCTGGTCGTCGCGCTGATGCGGCTGTCGTCCGTGGGCCCGTACCGCTGGGTCGCGAGCGTCTTCATCGAGGTCTTCCGCGGCCTGCCCGCACTGCTGATCTTCGTCTTCATCGGCGTGGCCGTGCCGCTGGCCTTCCCCGGCACGGAGATCCCGGGCGGCACCTACGGCAAGGCCGCCCTCGGGCTCGGTCTGATCGGAGCCGCCTACATGGCGGAGACGTTCCGTGCGGGCATCCAGGCGGTGCCCAAGGGGCAGATGGAGGCGGCCCGTTCACTGGGCTTCTCGCCCGCCCGCGCCATGGTGTCGATCATCATCCCGCAGGCGTTCCGGATCATCCTCCCGCCGCTCACCAACGAGTTCATCATGCTCTTCAAGGACTCCTCCCTGGTCCTGCTGCTCGGTGTGACCCTGGAGGAGCGCGAACTGTCGAAGTTCGGCCGTGACCTGGCCAGCACGACCGCCAACTCCACGCCGATCCTGGTCGCGGGTCTGTGCTATCTGCTCGTCACGATCCCGCTCGGCTTCGTCGCGCGCCGCTTGGAGGCCAATGCCCAGGAGGCGGTCAAGTGAGCAGTCCCGGCACCGCTGAGATCCAGGTCCGCGACCTGCACAAGTCCTTCGGCGACAACCAGGTGCTCAAGGGCATCGACCTGGAGATCGCCCAGGGCGAGGTCGTCTGCGTCATCGGCCCGTCCGGCTCCGGCAAGTCGACGCTCCTGCGGTGCGTCAACCTGCTGGAGGAACCCACCAAGGGCCAGGTCTTCGTCGGCGGCACCGAGGTCACCGACCCGGACGTCGACATCGACGCCGTACGCCGCCGTATCGGCATGGTGTTCCAGCAGTTCAACCTGTTCCCGCATCTGTCGGTGACCGAGAACCTCACCCTGCCGCAGCGCAGGGTGCTCCGGCGGGACAGGGCGACGGCCGCGCGGATCGCCGCCGAGAACCTGGCGCGGGTCGGCCTGTCCGAGAAGGCGGAGGCCTATCCGTCCTCCCTCTCCGGCGGCCAGCAGCAGCGCGTCGCCATCGCCCGCTCGCTGGCGATGGGACCCGAGGTCATGCTGTTCGACGAGCCGACCTCGGCGCTCGACCCCGAGCTGGTGGGCGACGTCCTCGCGGTCATGCGGATGCTCGCCGACGAGGGCATGACGATGATGGTCGTCACCCATGAGATGACCTTCGCCCGTGAGGTCGCCGACCGGGTCGTCTTCATGGACGGCGGTGTGATCGTCGAGGACGGCACCCCCGCCCAGGTCATCGGCAACCCGCAGCACGAGCGCACCCGTCACTTCCTCTCCCGCCTCCTCGACCCCGCGATGGCCGAGGTGGAGGAGGAGACCCCGGACCAGGTGGGGAAGTCCGAGGGGTAGCTGTCCTAAGGTGCGGTACATGAGCGATCACGCGGTACTGCACGTGAAGGGGCGGATCCTCGTCGGCCCCGACGAGGTCCGTGACGAGCTGTGGGTCGTCGGAGGGCGGATCTCCTACGACCGTCCGGCCGGCGCCCAGGACATCCGGACCGTCGAGGGCTGGGCGCTGCCCGGCCTCGTCGACGCGCACTGCCACGTGGGCCTGGGCGCACACGGCCCGGTCGACGCGGACGTCGCGGAGAAGCAGGCGCTGACCGACCGGGAGGCGGGCACCCTGCTGATCCGCGACGCGGGCTCGCCCTCCGACACCCGCTGGGTCGACGACCGTGAGGACCTCCCGAAGATCATCCGGGCCGGCCGGCACATCGCCCGCACCCGCCGCTACATAAGGAACTTCGCGCACGAGATCGAGCCGGACGAACTGGTCGCGTACGTCGCCCAGGAGGCCCGGCGCGGCGACGGCTGGGTGAAGCTGGTCGGCGACTGGATCGACCGCGACCTCGGCGATCTGTCGGCCTGCTGGCCCCGCGAGGCGGTGGAGGCGGCCATCGCCGAGGCCCACCGGCTCGGCGCCCGGGTCACCGCGCACTGCTTCGCCGAGAGTTCCCTGCGGGACCTGGTCGAGGCGGGCATCGACTGTATCGAACACGCCACGGGCCTGACGGAGGACCTGATCCCGCTGTTCGCCGAGCGCGGTGTCGCGATCGTCCCGACCCTCGTCAACATCGCCACCTTCCCCCAGCTCGCCGCCGGCGGCGAGTCCCGGTACCCGAGCTGGTCGGCCCATATGCGGCGGCTGCACGAGCGGCGCTACGACACGGTGCGCGGCGCGTACGACGCCGGGATCCCGGTCTACGTCGGCACGGACGCCGGCGGCTCACTGGCGCACGGTCTGGTCGCGGGCGAGGTGGCGGAACTGGTCACCGCCGGGATCCCGCCGGTCGAGGCCCTGTCGGCCACGGCCTGGGGCGCCCGGAAGTGGCTCGGGCGGCCCGGTCTTCAGGAGGCGGCTCCGGCGGACCTGGTGGTGTACGAGGCGGATCCACGGGCGGACGTACGGGTGCTGGCGGCGCCGCGACGTGTGGTGCTCAACGGGAGGGTCGTCGAGTAGAGGCGAGCGGGGGAACGCCTGTGCCGTGGGATTCGAATGGGTTCGCGGAAAGTCCACGATGGAGTGAAGTAACGCAGGAGTGCTGACCGTTCACCCACAGTGCGTAATTCTGACCGGGTCCCAAGCATGTCTCGTCTGGGGGTCCCACACCTTGAACGGCAACCACTTCCGCATGCCCGCACGCCGTCTCGCGACCGTCGCGACGGCCACGGCCCTCGCCGCCGGTCCCGCGGCGCTGGCCGATGCGGGCGCCGCGCACGCGACCACCGACCACGGTCGTGCGAGCGCCGTCGTCCTGCGCACCGGGCTCGATGTGTCCCTGCTCAACAAGTCCGTGAACGTCCCGCTCACGCTCTCGCTCAACGAGGTCCGAGCGCCGCGGAGCGCGTCGAAGACCGCGCTCACCGCCGAGCTCGACGGTGTGGCCGGCGGCAAGCCGTTCGCCGTGCTGGGCGCGGACGTCGCCGCGGCCAAGGCCACGCTCTCGGCGAGCCGCGCCGAGGGCTCCGTCCGCCTCGCCCACGCCAAGCTCCATGTCCCCGGCCTGCCCCTGCTGTCCCTCGTCGAGGTCGAGACGGTCACCGCGCAGGCGACCTGCGAGGCCGGCAGACAGCCCGTCGCGTCATCGAACGTGCTGGGCGCGGTCACGGTGCTCGGCAAGCGCGTGACGCTCACCGCTGGCGGCCCGACGAAGGTGAAGGTGCCCGGGGTCGGCGAGGTGCGTCTGGATCTCTCCCAGCGGCAGACCACTTCCCGCACGGCCGCCGCCACCGCCCTCGAACTGAAGGTCTCCGTCAACCCGCTGAAGCTCAACGTGGCCGAGGTGGAAGGAACGTTGACCCTCGCCAGGGCGACCTGCGAGAGCCCCGCCGCCCCGGCGAAGTCCGCCCCGCCGAGCACCGATCCGGCGCCCGACGTCAAACCGCAGGGAGCCCCGGCCGAGGCGGGCCTCGCGGAGACCGGCGGCAGCTCGACCACGCCCTACATCGCCGGCGGGGCACTCGCGCTGGTCGTGGCGGGCGGGGGAGCCCTGGTGCTGGCCCGGCGGCGCCGGGGCTGAGCGCCGCGGCCTGCCCGGCCTGGTCATCGGAGGCCGGACGGGCCGGTCATCGGAAGCCGGACGGGCCGAGCCGCCCGTCCGGCGTCCTCACCGTCCGGCCAGCGTCATGGCCTTGTCCAGGGCTTGCAGGAAGCCGTTCACCGTCGCCCGGTCCCGCACCGCGAGCCGCAGCCACTCCTCGTCCAGCCCCGGGAAGGTGTCCCCGCGCCGTACCGCATAGCCGAGGTGGCGCAGATGCCGGCGCACGGCGGCCGCCCGTGGCAGCCGTACGAGGACGAAGGGGCCCTCCGCGGGAGTCACCACCCGCAGCCCTTCCGGGGCGAACTCCTCAAGGCCCGCGACGAGATGGGCCCGGTCCGCAGCGATGCGATGGGCCGCGTGGGCCGCCTCCGCCAGGGCCCGGGGCGCCACACACGCCCGGGCCGCCGCCAGCGCGGGGGTGGACACCGGCCACAGCGGCTGGGCCCGCTCCAGTTCCGCGATCGTCTCCGGCGCCGCCAGCACGTAGCCGATCCGCAGCCCGGCCAGACCCCAGGTCTTCGTCAGACTGCGCAGCACCACCAGGCCGGGCACGTCGGTCCGCCCGGCCAGCGCCTCGCGCTCACCCGGCACCGCGTCCATGAACGCCTCGTCGACCACCAGGGTCCGCCCGGGACGGGCCAGTTCCGCGACGGCCGCCGCCGGGTGCAGCACCGACGTGGGATTCGTCGGATTGCCGATCACCACCAGGTCGGCGTCCTCGGGCACGGCCGCCGGATCCAGCCGGAAGCCGTCCTCCGCCCGCAGCAGCACCCGCTCCACGGTGTGGCCCGCGTCCCGCAGCGCCGCCTCCGGCTCCGTGAACTGCGGGTGCACGACGACCGGCAGACGCACCTTCAGCGCGCGCGCCAGCAGCACGAACGCCTCGGCCGCGCCCGCCGTCAGCAGCACCCGCTCCACCGGAACCCCGTGCCGCGCCGCCACCGCAGCCCTCGCGGCCCGCCCGTCCGGGTAGGCCGCGAGACCGGTCAGCGAATCGGTGATCCGCTCCCGCAGCCACTTCGGGGGCGTGTCGGCGCGGACGTTGACGGCGAGGTCGACCAGTGCCGATCCGTCGTCCCGGACCTCGGCGTCACCGTGGTGGCGCAGATCGTGCCCGGGGGTGTCCTCAGTGCGCATGGGCATGTCCGCCGTGGTGATGATGCCCGTGCCCGTGGTGATGGTGTCCGTCGTCGTCCGGGTGGAAGTGCGGCTGCTGCGGCAGCCCCACCTTGTCCTCGAAGCCGGGCAGCGCGATGCGGTACACGCACGAGTCGCAGTTCATCCGCAGCTCGCCCTTGACGGCCTCCTCGTACCGCTCCATCACCAGGTCGAGCAGTTCAGGCTCGGGCCCGATGACATCGGCCGAGCGCACGTCGAGTTCCGGATGCGCGGCCGCCCAGTCCTCGGTCTGCTGTCGCACCCGGTCCGGGAGGATGCCGGTGAACAGGAAGTACGGCAGCACGACGATCCGCTTCGCGCCCAGCTTCGCGCACCGGTCCAGGCCGCTCGGCACGTCCGGCGCCGCCAGCGACACGAACGCCGTCTCCACGCCCGCGTATCCGCGCCCCTCCCACAGCAGCCGGGCCGCCTTGTGCACCTCGGCGTTGGCGTCCGGGTCCGTCGAACCGCGCCCGACCAGCAGCACGGTCACCTCGGCCCGGTCCAGCGGGGTGCGCCGCCCGGCGTCGGTGCCCAGCGCCTCGTCCAGGCGCCGCTCCAGCACGTTCAGCAGCGCCGGATGCGGGCCCAGCGGACGGCCGTAGGTGTACGAGATCCCGGGGTGGCGTTCCTTCTCGCGGGCCAGCGCGGCCGGGATGTCGCCCTTGGCGTGCCCGGCGGACACCAGCATCAGCGGAACGGCGGCGAACCGGCGTACGCCCCGCTCCACCAGCTCGGTCACGGCCTCGCCCAGCGGCGGCGGGGACAGCTCGATGAAGCCTCCCGCGACGGGCAGTTCGGGGTGGCGACGCCCCAGCTCGCGCACGAAGTCGCGGAACGCCTCGGCCCCGGCGTCGTCCCGGGTGCCATGGCCGGCGATGAGCAGGGCGGGCGGCGGGGTGGTCACGCGTTCTCCTTCGAAGTCGGGTGGTACAGAAGGGCGTTGAGCGCGGCCGCGGCGACCGCCGAACCGCCCTTCTCGGACACGTTGCTGACAGCGGGCAGCCCGCTCTCGCGCAACGCGGCCTTGGACTCGGCCGCGCCGACGAAGCCGACGGGCAGGCCGATGACGAGCGCGGGGGAGACGTCCAGGGTGAGCAGCTCCTCCAGGGCGGTCGGCGCACAGCCGATCACCCAGAGGGCGCCGGGCCCGACCTGCTCGTACGCCAGCCGGACCGCGTGTGCCGAACGGGTGAGACCCGGCCCGGCCTCGGCGTCCTTGAGGCGGCAGACGGTCTCCCGCCGGGTGATCCCGGCCGCGACCATCTCCACGTCCACGACGACGGGCGCCCCGGCGTGCAGCGCGGAGTGCGCCTTCTCCAGGTCGCCCTCGTCCATGACGAGATCGCTCGCGTACTCCAGGTCGGCGGCGGAGTGGATGACCCGCTCCACCACCGCCCGGGTCAGCGGCGCGAAGTGCGAGGTGTCCAGGCGGGCGCGCAGCCGCCGGAACGACTCCTGCTCGATCGGATGAACGACACGGTTCACTTGGCCTCCTCCGGGGAGCTTTCCTGCCAGCGGTAGCCGCGCGGGGTGACCATGCGCCCCGCGATGTCCCTGGTCGCGGTGTTGCCCACGGTCACGACGGTCATCATGTCGACCGTCGCCGGGTCCAGGGCGGCCAGCGTCGTCAGCCGGCTGGACTCGTCCGGCCGCGAGGCGTTGCGCACGACACCGACCGGCGTCGTCGGCTCCCGGTGCTCCGCGAGGATCGCGAGGGCCTTCGGCAGCTGCCAGTCCCGGCCCCGGGAACGCGGGTTGTAGAACGTCACGACGATGTCCGCCGCCGCCGCGGCCCGCACCCGCCGCTCGATGACCTCCCACGGCGTGTGCAGATCGGAGAGGCTGATCGACACATGGTCGTGGCCCAGCGGCGCGCCCAGGATCGCCCCGGCCGCGAGCGCCGCGGTCACGCCCGGCACCCCGACCACGTCGATGTCGTCGGACGCCTCGGCGAGCGCCGGGGAAGCCATGGCGTACACGCCCGCGTCCCCGCTGCCGATCAGCGCGACCGCATGGCCCCGGCGGGCCTCGGCGACCGCCGTGCGCGCCCGCTCCTCCTCGGCCCCGAGGCCCGACTCCAGGATCCGGGTGCCGGGCCGCAGCAGATCGCGGATCTGGTCGACGTACTGATCGAGGCCCACGAGCACGGAGGCGCGCCGCAGTTCCGCCTGCGCACGTGGGGTCAGCAGATCGCGGGCGCCGGGACCGAGCCCGACCACCGCGAGCCGCCCGCGCCCCGGCCGCCGTACGACGGCACAGGTCGCCATCGCGGGCTGCCCGTCGGCCCGCAGCGACTTCCGCTTGGGGACGAGGAGTTCACCCCCGCGCACCAGGGCGGCGGCCTCCGCCACGGAGGGCGTGCCGACCGCGGAGAGCGGCGCGTCGGATGGGTTGGGCACCTCGACGGCCGCCAGCTCCTCGGCGGAGTACGTCACCAGGGGCACACCGAGGCGTTCGGCGGCGGCGACGATCCCGGGTTCGTCCGACTTGGCGTCGACGGTGGCGAGTTCGGCGAGGGACCCGGCCGAGAGCCCGGCGTCCCGCAGCGACGTCTCGATCAGCCCGAGCACCTCCTCGGCGGAAGCACCCCTGGACGCGCCGACGCCGACCACCAGGGACGGCGGGCGCAGCAGCACCTCGCGCTCGCCGGGTTCGACGGCACGGTCGGTCAGCCGGATCGTGTACGCGCCTTGCGCCGCCGTCGGCAGCGGAGGCAACGGCCACGGCATCTCGGCCTCCAGGGCGACGGGTTCGCCGTCCAGCAGGGCCCGCGAGACGGTCGCGACCGCCCCCTCGAAGGGGAACCCGAGGGTGTCGAGGCCCGGCAGCCCGGCGGAGTCGGTCGCGGTCGTCACCACGGGCTCGGCACCGAGCACCCCGCCCACCTCACGGGCGAGTTCATTGGCGCCGCCGCCGTGCCCGCCGACCAGCGCCACGGCGAACCGCCCGCCCTCGTCGACGCACACCACACCCGGGTCGGACGCCTTGTCACCCAGCAGCGGCGCGACGAGCCGGACCACCGCACCGGTCGCCAGGAAACACACCAACTGCTCGCACTGAGCGAACGCGGCCCGCACGGCGTCCCCGACGGGACCCTCGTACACCCGCGTCCGGTCCGGCCACGCGGCCGCCAGCCGGTCCCGCGCCGCCGCGCCCGCCGCGGTGGCGGAAATGAGGCCGATCACCGAGCAACTCCCTCGATAGGTGCTGGAAGCCGGACGCCCCACAGCAGGAACACTGGATTGGTGGCCGCGAGCCGGGTCACGTCCCCCGGCAGCGGCGCGAGCCGCGACGACTGCAGCAGCACGCCGTCGCAGGAGAACCCGGCGCCGGTGAGCGCCTCGCGCGCGGCCGGCACCCGGTCGAGCGCGGCCATCGCGATCACCACCGTGCGCCGGGCCCGCCGCGCGCACGCGGTGACGATGGCGGGCAGTTCGCGGCCCCCGCCGCCGATGAACACGGCGTCGGGATCGTCGAGTCCGGACAGCGCGGCCGGCGCCTCCCCGTGCACCACCCGCACGTCCACACCGTGCGCCGCGGCATTCGCCCGGATGTGCCCGGCCCCGTCCACGGTCTTCTCGACGGCGACGGCGGCGGCACCGAGCCGCGCGCACTCGACGGCCACGGACCCGGAGCCCGCTCCGACGTCCCAGACCAGGTCGCCCAGGCGCGGCCCCAGCCTGGCCAGCGCCAGGGCCCGCACCTCGAACTTGGTGATCATCGAATCGCGGTGCGCGAACCCGGCCTCGTCCAGCGCCCATCCGGCGGGCCCGTCGAGCCCGCCCGCGACGGTCCGTACGGCGCTCAGCGCCCGCGACTCGTCCAGACACAGCACCACGCTGACCGCCGTACCCCAGTCCCGGGCCGCCGCCTCGGCGGGCGTCACCCGCTCCACGCGCTCGCGCCGCGGATCGCCGAGCGCACTGGCCACGACCAGGACGCGGTCGCCGGACACGGCGGCGCCCAGCTCGGCCGGACCGGCACCCGGCCCGGTCAGCACGGCGACCTTGGGATGCGCCCGGCACACGTTGACGGCCGTACGCAGGTCACGCCCGTGCGCGCTGACCACGACCGCGTCGTCCCAGGGCAGCCCCAGCCGCGCGAAGGCCGTCGCCACGGAGGAGACACCGGGCCGCACATCGAGCCGCCCGGCCCCGAACCGCTCCGCCAGCGCCCGCACGATCCCGAAGAACCCGGGATCCCCGGAGGCCAGCACGACGACCCGGGCGCCCTTGTCGACATACCGCTCGACGGCGTCCAGCGCCGGTGCCAGCGGCCCGAGGACGATCCGCTCCGCCGCCTCGGGCAGCCGTACGGCGTCCAGATGCCGCCGCCCGCCGACGACCAGCGCGGCCCCGGCGAGGACGTCCTCGGGAACCGGCGCCCCGGTCCCCGTACCGACGACGGTGATCGGCGGGGTCATGTGCTCGCACCCCGCTCGCGCAGCTCCTTGCGGGCCTGCGGGTCGGCCTTGCGGTGGCCGTGGAAGTGACCGGGGTGGTAGAGGTGCGAGCGGGTGCCGTGCGCGTCCAGGGCCGGGCCGACCAGGAACAGCGTGTGCTTCCAGAGCTTGTGCTCCTTGACCGTCTCCTCCAGCGTGCCGATCGTGCACCGCACGACCAGCTCCTCCGGCCAGGTCACCTGATGGGCGACGATCACCGGCGTACTGGTCGGGTACCCGCCCTCCAGCAGCTCCCGGACCAGCTGGCCGCTGCGGGCCGCCGACAGGAAGACCGCCATGGTGGTGCCGTGGCGCGCGAACTCACGGACCTCCTCGCCGGGCGGCATCGGCGTCTTGCCGCCGCCCAGCCGGGTCAGGACGACGGACTGCGCGACCTCGGGGATGGTCAGCTCACGCCGCGCGAGGGCGGCCACGGCCGAGAAGGAGGACACGCCGGGCACGATCTCCGTGGCGATGCCGATCTCCGCGCACCGGTCGAGCTGTTCCTGCGTACCGCCCCACAGCGCCGGGTCGCCGGAGTGGATCCGGGCGACGCGCAGCCCCTCCTCCCGGGCACGCCGGTAGACGGCAACGACGTCCTCCAGGGACATGGTCGCCGAGTCGAGGATCTCCGCGTCCTCGCGCGCGTGCTGGAGGACCTCCGCCTGGACCAGGCTGGCCGCCCAGATCACGACGTCGGCCTCGGCGATGGCGCGCGCGGCACGGAACGTCAGCAGGTCGGCGGCGCCGGGGCCGGCACCGACGAAGGTCACCTTGCCGGTGGGGGCATCGGCCATGGGAAGGGGTCCTCTCATACGAAATATCACGGTGTGGGCGGGTGGCAGCGTGGCCGGATGTGCGCGATCGGGGTGCGATCGGATAGCAAAGGCCTATGGCGGTCCTTGTCGCGCTCGGCGCGTTCCTGATGACGCTGGCCGGCGGCTGGACGGCACAACGCGTGACCGACCGTCGCCACCTGGTTCTGGGCCTGGCCGGCGGTCTCATGCTGGGGGTGGTCGGCCTCGACCTGCTGCCTGAGGCCATGCGTGCGGCGGGCCGGGAGGTCTTCGGCGTACCGGCGGCCCTGTTGCTGTTCGTGGCCGGATTCCTGCTCGCCCATCTGGTGGAACGGCTGCTGGCCGCCCGGCAGGCCGCACACGGCGCCGAGGAGCGCGTTCATATGGCTGCGCCTCAGGAGCGCCTCAGCCGGTGTCGAGCGGCCGATCGTGCTCAGCCCTTCGGGCCTGCGCGTTCCCCCGAGCTCTCGGCTGCGCTCGAGCAGGGGGGACCCCCATGCCCACTCGACACCGGCGCGCCCCCGAGGCTCCGCGACCACCGCGCGCCCGAGGTGGGCCTCACGGCGGCCGCCGCGATGGTCGGCCACAGCGCCATGGACGGCGTGGCCATCGGCGCGGCCTTCCAGGTGGGCGGCGGCATGGGCGCGGCGGTCGCGCTGGCCGTGATCGCCCACGACTTCGCGGACGGCTTCAACACGTTCACCATCACCAGCCTGTACGGCAACGGCCGCCGCAAGGCGGTCGCCATGCTGGTCGCGGACGCGTGCGCGCCGGTCCTCGGCGCCCTGTTCACGGCGTTCTTCACCATCCCGGCGCCGCTGCTCGGCGGCTACCTCGCCCTGTTCGGCGGCGCGCTCCTCTATCTCGCCGCGGCCGAGATCCTCCCCGAGGCGCACCATGAGCACCCCGCCCGCTCCACCCTGCTGTGCACGGTGGCGGGCGCGGCCTTCATCTGGCTGGTGGTGGGCATCTCCGCCTGAGCCGGGCGGGGTTGCGGCCGAGTCGATCACAGCTTGCCGCCCCGCCCGCCGTCGCGCCGCGCGGGCGCGATCAGCGTGGAGAGGTACGGCAGCGGGGCCCCGTCGAGATCGCCCGCGGGCCGGATGGACTCCTCCGGCAGCCCGAGCGCCGACCCCCACACCGCGTCGTCGATCCGCCCGGTCTCCCGCAGCGCCTCGGCGACCTCCCCGGCCTGCCGCCCGAACTTGTACGCCACGACCGTCCCCGGACCGTTCAGCGCCTCCTTGAGCACGGCCGCCCCGGCGGTGACCGGAACGAGCGTCAACGGCTCGGTGCCCTCGGTCAGCACCGCCCCCGAGCGCGCCGCGAGATCCTGCATCGCGGTGATCCCCGGCACGGTCTCGACGACCGTCCCCGGCACCAGCTCCGCGATCGTCTGCGCGAGATAGGTGAAGGTCGAGTACACGTTGGGATCGCCGATGGTCGCGAAGGCGACCGAGCCCCGCTCCCGGAGCAGTTCGGCGACCCGCTCACCGGCCGCGTCCCAGGCGGCCTCGCGGCGCCCCCGGTCGGTCCGCTCGTTGAGCGCGAACACGACCCGGACGACCTTCTCCCCGGGCACGTAGTGCAGCACGGTCGCCTCGGCCCGCCCGCGTTCTCCGGAGTCCATGACCGGTACGACGACGACATCGGCCGCGCGCAGGGCGTTGACGCCCTTGACGGTCACCAGCTCCGGGTCGCCCGGCCCCACCCCGACACCGATCAGCCTGCTGCTCATGACGTCCTGCACCTCTCCACGAACCGACGGGCCGCACCGGGCACGGACGCCCAGTGCGTGTGCAGATAACTCGCGTGCACACCCTGCTGTACGAAACCTTCGACCCGCCGTCGAGGGGCGCGCACACCCCAGGCGGGAGCCGCCCCCGAGCCGGGCTCGACGACGGTCCGGTGGAACTCGTGCCCCCGCATCCGCGTTCCCGCCACGGCGAGCACGCTGTCGCTCACGGCCACGGCGTCCCGGTACCCGAGCGTGAGCCGCTCGCTCATCCGGGCGGTGGCGTCCAGCACCCCGCACATGGGCCGTCCGTCCAGCTCCCGGCACAGATAGAGCAGCCCGGCGCACTCGGCGGCCACGGGAGCGCCGGATTCCGCGAGCGCCGCGACGGCCTTCCTGAGCGGCTCGTTGGCGGACAGCTCGGCGGCGTACACCTCGGGGAAGCCGCCGCCGATCACCAAGCCGCGTGTTCCGTCGGGCAGTTGCTCGTCGCGGAGGGGGTCGAAGGTGACGACGTCGGCGCCGGCGGCGGTGAGGAGTTCGGTGTGCTCGGCGTAGGAGAAGGTGAACGCTTCTCCACCGGCGACAGCCACTACGGGCGTCGGCTTCTCGGCCGACCGAGTCGGGTGGTCATGGGTGCGCGGGGCGATGGCCTCGGCCGCGTCCCAGGCCGCACCCGACAACGCACCGGCACCACGCGCCAGCGCCATCAGCGCATCCAGATCACAGCCGTCGGAGACCTGTGCGCCCATCGCCGCGACGGCCGCTACCGCCTCCGCCCGCCGCTCGGCGACCGGCACCAGACCCAGGTGCCGCGACGGAGTGTCCACCTGCGGCGCCCGCCGCAACACCCCCAACACCGGCACCCCGACGGAGTCCAGCGCGTCCCGCAGCAGCTCCTCGTGCCGGTCCGAGGCGACCTTGTTCAGGATCACGCCCCCGACCCGCACCTCCGGATCCCAGGAGGCGAACCCGTGCACCAGCGCGGCCACCGACCGCGACTGCGACGACGCGTCCACGACCAGCACCACCGGCGCCCGAAGCAGCTTCGCCACATGGGCGGTGGACGCCAGTTCACCCTCCCCGGCGGCCCCGTCGTACAACCCCATCACCCCCTCGACGACCGCGATGTCGCAGCCGCGCGCACCGTGCGCGAACAGCGGACCGACCAGCTCCGGCCCGCACAGGTACGCGTCGAGGTTCCGCCCCACGCGCCCGGTGGCGAGCGCGTGATACCCGGGGTCGATGTAGTCGGGGCCGACCTTGTGCGGGGACACGACAAGCCCCCGCGCGGTCAGCGCGGCCATCAACCCCGTGGCGACGGTGGTCTTGCCGCTGCCCGACGAGGGCGCGGCGATGACCAGCCGGGGCACGGACGGGGACATCACCACTCGATGCCTCTCTGCCCCTTCTGACCCGCGTCCATGGGGTGCTTGACCTTGGACATGTCGGTCACCAGGTCCGCGAGGTCGAGAAGCTTCTCCGGAGCGTTCCGCCCGGTGATCACCACGTGCTGGGTCCCCGGCCGGTCGCGCAGCACCTGCACCACCTCGTCGGTGTCGACCCAGCCCCAGTGCATCGGGTACGCGAACTCGTCGAGCACGTACAGCTTGTACGTCTCGGCGGCCAGGTCCCGCTTGACCTGTTCCCAGCCCTCGCGGGCCTTCTCCTCGTTGGTCGAGTTGTCGATGTCACGCTGGACCCACGACCAGCCCTCGCCCATCTTGTGCCAGTCGACGGTCCCGCCCTCGCCGGAGGCGCCCAGCACCTTGAGCGCGTTCTCCTCGCCGACCTTCCACTTCGCCGACTTGACGAACTGGAACACCCCGATGGGCCACCCCTGGTTCCAGGCGCGCAGCGCGAGCCCGAACGCGGCGGTGGACTTCCCCTTGCCGATGCCCGTGTGGACGACGACGAGCGGCCGGTTGCGCCGCTGCCGCGTCGTCAGCCCGTCGTCCGGGATCACACTCGGCTGCCCCTGAGGCATTACGCGGCCCTCCTCGATGTCCCCTGCACATTCCTGACCAACCCGGCGATGCTGTCGGCCCGCAGCTCGTCCAGCGTCACCGCCGTACCGCCCAGCTCACCCGCGAGCTGTCCGGCGAGCCCGAGCCGCACCGGCCCCGACTCGCAGTCCACGACCACGGAGGCGACCTGCTCGGCCGCGAACAGCCGCGCCGCACGCCCCGCCAGGGCGACCGGCTCCGGACCGCCCGTGGCCCGCCCGTCGGTCACCACCACGACGAGCGCCCGGCGCGCCGGATCCCGCAGCCGCTCGACCCGCAGCACCTCGTGCGCCTTCAGCAGCCCGGCCGCCAGCGGGGTCCGCCCGCCCGTCGGCAGCGACTCCAGCCGGGCCGCCGCCGCGTCCACGGACGAGGTCGGCGGCAGCGCGACCTGCGCGTCCTTGCCGCGGAAGGTCACCAGCCCCACCTTGTCCCGCCGCTGGTAGGCGTCGAGCAGCAGCGACAGCACGGCACCCTTCACGGCGCCCATCCGCTGCCGCGCCGCCATCGACCCGGAGGCGTCGACGACGAACAGCACGAGGTTCCCCTCGCGCCCCTCGCGGGTGGCCTGCCGCAGATCGTCCCGGCGTACGACAAGTCCCGGCCCGGAGCGGCCCCGCGCCCGCTGATGCGGTGCCGCCGCCTGGACGGTGGCCGCCAGGTGCAGCTTGGACAGCTTGCCCTGCGGCCGCCGCGCCCCGGTCGTGCGCCCGTGCTCGGTCCGCGCCCGCGAACGCCGTCCGGCGGCGCCCTCGCCGATCCCGGGCACGCTCAGCACCTTCGTGCGGAAGGGCTCGGCGGCGCGGACGGGGGACCGCTCCGCGGAGCCGGACGCCTGCGGCTCGCCGCCCTCACCGGTCTCGGGCCGGGCCGCCGTGTCACCGCCCTGCGGACCGGCGTCCGGCGCGGGCTGCCCGCCGCCCCCGCCCGGTCCACCACCGTCGGGATCGGGATCGGAATCGTCGTCGCCGTCGCCGGAGAACTCCTCCAGCGTCTCGTCGAGCTTGTCCTCGTCGAGCCCCGGCGCGTCGAAGGGGTTCCGCCTGCGGCGGTGCGGCAGCGCCAGCAAGGCCGCCTGCCGTACGTCCTCGGCGAGCACATCGGTCCGCCCCGCCCAGGCCGCCAGCGCGGTCGCCGTACGCGCCATCACGATGTCGGCCCGCATGCCGTCCACCTCGAACGCGGCACAGGTGGCCGCGATCTGCCGCAGCGCGCCGTCGCCCAGCCGCACCGACGGCAGCAACTCCCGTGCCGCCACGATCCGTTGACGTACGGCGGTCTCCTCGCCGGCCCACCGCGCGGCGAAACCGTCGGGGTCGTCGTCGTAGGCGAGCCGCCGCCGTACGACCTCCACCCGCTGGTCCGGCTCCCGCGAGGCCGCGACCTCGACGGTCAGCCCGAACCGGTCGAGCAACTGCGGGCGCAGTTCCCCCTCTTCGGGGTTCATGGTGCCGACGAGCAGGAAGCGGGCGGCATGCCGCACGGAGACGCCCTCGCGCTCGACGTAGGAGGCGCCCATCGCGGCGGCGTCAAGGAGCAGGTCGACGAGATGGTCGTGGAGCAGGTTGACCTCGTCGACGTACAGGATCCCGCGGTGCGCGTCGGCGAGCAGGCCGGGCTCGAAGGCCTTCACGCCCTCGGCGAGCGCCCGCTCGATGTCCAGGGCGCCCACCAGCCGGTCCTCGGAGGCACCGACGGGCAGCTCCACCATGCGCGCCGGACGGGACTCGAACGCCCCAGGTTCGTGCGGACCGTCCGGGCAGGCGGGGTCGGGGGAGCCGGGGTCACAGGAGAAGCGGCAGCCGGAGACGACGTCGACCTCGGGCAGCAGCGCCGAAAGGGCCCGTACGGCCGTGGACTTGGCGGTGCCCTTCTCGCCGCGCACCAGCACTCCGCCGACCGCCGGCGACACGGCGTTCAGCAGCAGCGCGAGCCGCAGGTTGTCCTGACCGACGACGGCCGTGAACGGAAAGGGGGTACTCACTTCTCGTCGCCCTCCAAGTCGCCTTCCAGCTCCAGGTAGGTGGCCCGCAGCCGCTCCAGGGTGTCGGCGTCCGGCTCGGCCCACAGCCCGCGGTCGGCCGCCTCCAGCAGCCGCTCCGTGATCCCGCGCAGCGCCCAGGGGTTGGACTTCTTCATGAAGTCCCGGTTCTCCGCGTCGAAGACGTACTCGGCGCTGAGCTTCTCGTACATCCAGTCGTCCACGACGCCGGCCGTGGCGTCGTACCCGAAGAGGTAGTCGACCGTCGCCGCCATCTCGAAGGCGCCCTTGTAGCCGTGCCGCCGCATGGCCGCCATCCAGCGCGGGTTGACCACGCGGGCACGGAAGACGCGGTGCGTCTCCTCGCCCAGCGTCCGGGTCTTCACCTGGTCGGGCACGGCCGAGTCGCCGACATACGCCTCGGGGGAGGCGCCGGTCAGATGGCGGACCATGGCCACCATGCCGCCGTGGTACTGGAAGTAGTCGTCGGCGTCGACGAGGTCGTGCTCGCGGGTGTCGACGTTCTTCGCCGCCACCGCGATCCGCCGGAACGCCGTCTCCATGTCCCCGCGCGCCGCCCGCCCGTCGAGCCCCCGCCCGTAGGCGTAGCCGCCCCAGACGGCGTACACCTCGGCCAGGTCCGCGTCCGAGCGCCAGTTGCGGGCGTCGATCAGCGGCAGCAGCCCGGCGCCGTACGCCCCCGGCTTCGAGCCGAAGACCCGGGCCGTCGCGCGCCGCCGGTCGCCGTGCTCGGCGGTGTCCTCGTCGGCGTGGGCGCGCACGAAGTTCCGCTCGGTGGGCTCGGCCAGCTCGGCCACCGCCCGCACCGCGTCGTCGATCAACCCGACGACGTGCGGGAACGCGTCCCGGAAGAAGCCCGAGATACGGACCGTGACGTCGATGCGCGGCCGGCCGAGCTCCTCCAGGGACACGATCTCGAAGCCCGTGACCCGGCGCGAGGCGTCGTCCCACACCGGGCGGCAGCCCAGCAGCGCCAGGATCTCGGCGATGTCGTCGCCCTGGGTGCGCATCGCGGATGTGCCCCAGACCGTCAGACCGACGGACTTCGGGTACTCGCCCGTGTCCTGCAGATACCGCTGCACCAGCGAGTCGGCGAGCGACTGGCCGACCTCCCAGCTCAGCCGGGACGGAATGGCCTTGGGGTCGACGGAGTAGAAGTTCCGGCCGGTCGGCAGGACGTTGACCAGGCCGCGGGTGGGGGAGCCAGAGGGTCCGGCGGGGACGTAACCGCCGTTCAGCGCCCGGAGGATGTGGCCGATCTCGTCGGTGGTCCGCGCCAGGCGCGGTACGACCTCGGCGCAGGCGAACTCCAGCACGGCGACGGCGTCGGGGAGTTCGGTGCCGAGGACGTCACGGACGAGGCCCGGGACCGCCGCGCCGTCCCAGCCGCGTTCCTCCATCCCCTCCGCGAACCGCCGGCACAGCTGCTCCAGCAGATCGATCGCGTCGGCGGCCGTACGGGACGGCCCCTCGACCAGGTCCGTCAGCTCCACCGGCACCTTCACCGGCGTGCCCGGCTCGGCGAGCAGTTCCTTCTCGACGAGCCCGAAGTGCTCGGCGAGCGAGGCCCGCAGCCCCGGCAGGGCGTTCGCCTGCCCGCCCCACACCTGAGAGGCGCGCAGCACGGCGAGGACCAGGTTGACGCGCGGCTCCGCGACCGGTCCGCCACCGAGGATGTGCAGACCGTCGCGGATCTGCACGTCCTTGATCTCGCACAGATAGCCGTCGATGTGCATGACGAACGAGTCGAAGTCGTCGTCCTCGGGCTGCTCGTCCACGTGCAGGTCGTGGTGCAGCTCGGCCGCCTTGACCAGCGTCCAGATCTGCGCCCGTACGGCGGGCGCCTTGGTCGGGTCCAGGTCGGAGACCAGCGCGTACTCGTCGAGCAGCTGCTCCAGCTTGGCGAGGTCGCCGTAGGTGTCGGCGCGGGCCATCGGCGGCACGAGGTGGTCGACGACCGTGGCGTGCCCGCGCCGCTTGGCCTGGGTGCCCTCGCCGGGGTCGTTGACGATGAAGGGGTAGATCAGCGGCAGGTCGCCGAGGACCGCGTCCGGCGCGCAGCCCTTGCCGAGCCCGAGCCCCTTGCCCGGCAGCCACTCCATCGTGCCGTGCTTGCCCATGTGCACGATCGCGTCCGCGCCGAAGCTGTTCTCCAGCCAGCGGTAGGCGGCCATGTAGTGGTGCGACGGCGGCATGTCCGGGTCGTGGTAGATCGCGATCGGGTTCTCGCCGAAGCCGCGCGGCGGCTGGATCATCACGACGACGTTCCCGAACCGGAGGGAGGCGAGGACGATGTCGTCGCCGTCGACGTACAGGGAGCCCGGCGGCTCGCCCCACGCCTCCAGCATGCCGTCCCGCAGCTCGGGGTCGAGCTTGTCGAACCACGCCCGGTAGTCGGCAAGCGGCACGCGCGCGGGCGCCGCGGCCAGCTGTTCCTCGGTGAGCCATTCGACGTCGTGGCCGCCGGCCTCGATGAGCCGGTGGATCAACTCGTCGCCGTTGTCGGGGTATTCGGTGAGGGAGTAGCCGGCGTCCCGCAGCGCGTCGAGGACCCGGACCGCGGAGGCCGGGGTGTCGAGGCCCACCGCGTTGCCGACGCGCGAGTGCTTGGTCGGGTAGGCGGTGAAGACCAGCGCGACCTTCTTGTCCGCGTTCGGCTTGTGCTTCAACTGCGCGTGCCGTACGGCGATTCCGGCGACGCGCCCGGCCCGCTCGGGGTCGGCGATGTACACCGGGACGTCGTCCGGACCCTGCTCCTTGAAGGAGAACGGCACGGTGATGAGACGGCCGTCGAACTCGGGGATCGCGACCTGCATCGCCGCGTCCATGGGGGAGAGGGCGGCGTCGGACGCGTCCCACGTGGCACGGGAGGAGGTCAGACAGAGCCCTTGCAGCACCGGGATGTCGAGGTCGGCGAGCGCCCCGATGTCCCAGGCCTCCTCGTCGCCGCCCGCCGAGGCCTGCGAGGCGTGGGTGCCGCCGGCGGCGAGGACCGTGGCGACCAGGGCGTCGGCCCGGCCGAGGATCTCGTACAGCCCGGCGTCGGCGCCGCGCAGCGAACCGCAGTACACGGGAAGGGCGTTGGCGCCCCGCGCCTCGATCGCGTCGCACAGCGTGTCGACGAAGGCGGTGTTGCCGCTCAGTTCATGGGCCCGGTAGAAGAGCACGCCGACGGTGGGCCGGCCCTCGACGAGGGCACGTTCGCCGTGGACGCCGTACTCGGGCATCTTCCGCGGCTCGTCGAAGCCCTCGCCCGTGAGCAGCACGGTGTCGGACAGGAAGCGCGCCAGTTCGGTGAGGTTGGCGGGCCCGCCCTCGACGAGATAGCGCAGCGCCTCGGCCACGACACCGGCCGGCACGGACGACTCGGCCATCAACTCGGCGTCGGGCACCGCCTCCCCGCCCAGCAGCACGGTTGGGATCCCGGCGGCTTTCAACGCGGCGAGCCCCTCCTCCCAGGCCCGCTTGCCGCCGAGCAGCCGTACGACGGCGAGGTCGGCCTGCCGGAGGAGTTCCGGAAGCTCCTCGGTGACGTCGACCCGGGTCGGGTTGCCGATCAGGTAGGACGCGCCGGAGGCCCGGGCCGCCAGCAGATCGGTGTCGGCGGTCGACAACAACAACACTGTGCTCATGCGGGCGCTCCCGGTGGAATGAAGGGCAGTCCTTGCGGCGCGCCCGACTCGATGAGCCGCCAGAGCGCGTCCGTGTCCGCGTGCTGTTCGATCAGGTCGCCGAGCCGGTCGAGCTGCTCCTCGCGCAGCGCGGCGAACGAGGTGTCGGGCGCCGGTACGAAGCGGCGGCCCGCGGCGGCCGCCACCTCGCGCAGGAAGGCCCGCCGGAAACCGTCCGACTCCAGGGAGCCGTGCCAGTGCGTGCCCCAGGTCTGACCGACTCGGCAGCCGTCCAGGCTGTGTCCACTGCCGTCGGAGAAGAACGTCTCCCCGCCGTGGATGTCGGCGACCCCGTGGTGGATCTCGTACCCCTCGACGTGCTCGCCGAGGGCTTCGCCGACGGGCCGGGTGAGGGTCTTCTCCCTGGCGAACCGCACCCGCACGGGCAGGATCCCGAGCCCGTCCACGTGCCCCTCGCGGCTCTCGACGTCGTCCTCGATGTGCTCGCCGAGCACCTGGAAGCCGCCGCAGATGCCGAGAACGGGCCGGCCCTCGTGAGCCCTTGTGATGATGGCGTCCGTCAGTCCCCGCTCCCGCAGCCACTCCAGCGCCCGGACCGTGCCCCGGGTGCCCGGGATCACGACGAGGTCGGCGTCGGCGAGTTCCTCCGGCCGGTCCACGAACCGCACGACGACACCGGGCTCGGCGGCCAGGGCGTCCACATCGGTGAAGTTGGACATGAGCGGGATCGCGCAGACGGCGACCCGCAGCACGTCCTTACCGACGGGCGGCGCGACGGACGACTCGCGCACGGTGCCGCGCAGCGAGACGCGGAGCCCGTCCTCCTCGTCGATGCCGAGCCCGTGCCGGAACGGCAGCACTCCGTAGGTGTGCCGCCCGGTGAGCCCGTGCAGCATGTCGAGCCCCGGCTCCAGCAGGGACACGTCCCCACGGAACTTGTTCACGAGGAATCCGGCGACCAGTTCCTGGTCCTCGGGCGAGAGCAGGGCCACGGTCCCGAAGAAGGAGGCGAAGACGCCCCCGCGGTCGATGTCGCCGACGACGAGCACGGGCAGCCGGGCATTGCGCGCGATCCCCATGTTCACGATGTCGGTCCGCCGCAGATTGATCTCGGCGGGAGAGCCGGCCCCCTCACAGATCACCGCGTCATACGTGCCCCGCAATTCGGCGAGACAGTCGAGAACGGTTCCGAGAAGTCTCTGCTGCCGGCCCCCGTGATAGCCGCGGGCGCTCAACTCGCCCACCGGCTTCCCCAGCAGCACGACTTGGCTGCTCTGCTCACCACCGGGCTTGAGCAGCACGGGATTCATCAGCGCGCTGGGCTCCACCCGGCACGCCTGGGCCTGCATGGCCTGCGCCCGTCCGATCTCGGCGCCCTCGCGCGTCACGAACGAGTTGAGGGACATGTTCTGCGCCTTGAAGGGCGCGACCTTGACGCCCTGTCGCACCAGCCACCGGCAGATCCCCGCCGTCACGACGCTCTTGCCCGCGTCGGAGGTGGTGCCGGCGACGAGCAGACCACCGTTCATGACGTGCCCCCCTTTGCCTTGCTTACGACGGCGCGCGCGGCGACCCCGACGCCGAGCGCGAGCAGACCGACCCGACGGGAGAGCCGTACGGCCCGGTCGATGTCCTCGGTGGCCACGGCGCGGCCGCCACCGTTGAGCACGGGCCGGTGCTCGACCCGCCCTCCGTAGGAGAGGGTTCCGCCGAGCCGCACGCCCAGGGCCCCCGCGAAGGAGGCCTCGACGGGACCGGCGTTGGGGCTGGGATGCCGGCGTGCGTCGGCCCGCCAGGCACGCAGGGCGCCGCCCGGATCCGGGCCCGCGGCGGCGGCCAGTACGGCGGTGAGGCGGGCCCCCGGCCATCCGGCGACGTCGTCGAGCCGGGCGGAGGCCCACCCGTAGCGCCGGTACCGGGCGGACTTGTGCCCGACCATGGCGTCAAGGGTGTTGACCGCGCGGAACCCGAGCAGTCCGGGCACGCCGCCCACGGCGCCCCACACCAGCGCCCCTACGACGGCGTCGGACGTGTTCTCCGCGACGGACTCGACCACGGCCCGGGCGATCCCGTCGGTGTCGAGCGCCTGCGGATCGCGTCCGCAGAGGTGAGGCAGCCGGGCACGGGCCCCTGCCACGTCGCCCGCCTCCAGGGCACGCCCGACGGCCCGGGCCTCCCGGGCGAGCGAAGTCCCCCCGACCACGGCCCAGGTGGCGGCAGCGGTGAGCGCGACGGAGGCGGTGGGGGAGGGACGTACGGCTCGGCGGGCGAGGGCGCCGAGGGCCACGGCCCCACCGACGCACGCGGCGGTGTGCAGGGCGCCCCAGCCGCGGTGGTCCCGCCACAGCACCCGCTCCACGGCACTCGCCGCACGCCCGAACGCGGCGACCGGATGCCCGCGGCGTGGATCGCCCAGGAGAAGGTCACCGAGGAGGCCGGCGGAGGCGCCGTACGCGAAGACGCGATCGGCACGCATCGGCTCAGCCGGCCGTGGGGTCGAGCAGCGACCTGGTGCTGTACCTCAATCGGCAGCCGAGCATGGCGATATGTCCTCACTCAGGGTGTCCGCGCCCTGGTTCGACGAGACCGGCGGTGGGAGTTCCTGGCTTCCGGAGAGTTCTTCCCCGGTGACAGTGGCGGGACCGCGCCGGATTCACACCGGCTTCCTCCCTTGCCGCCGTACATGGCTCCGGCAGTCCACCACGCCCCCGGAAGGGCCGTCAACTTGCCGTTGACCTGCAAGGGGAGAGTGTGCTGAGACCCACACCGGCGCTGCGCGGGCGGGTGTGGGGGCACGCGAAAAGGCTCCTCCCCGAAGTATCGGGGAGGAGCC
This sequence comes from Streptomyces sp. NPDC025638, assembly GCF_055558775.1. NCBI lineage: Bacteria > Bacillati > Actinomycetota > Actinomycetes > Kitasatosporales > Streptomycetaceae > Streptomyces > Streptomyces sp. NPDC025638. Next base: position 555,255 of record NZ_JBVHLX010000005.1, read on the forward strand.
CGGTAAAGCTCGGTCAGGCCTTGGCCATGAGCTGGGCCGGGGTCAGGCCTTGGCCATGATCAGGTAGATGCCGTACGCCACCGCCGCCGCGCAGGCCGCGAAGCAGACGTACGCTCCGGTGACCGCGAGGGGGGCGGAGCCGCCCTGGGCCGTGGCGCGCTCGCGGTGCGCGAGGCCCTTGACGCCCAGGGTGAACAGGGCCACGAGGCCCACGGTGACCACGAGGCTGACGCCGAAGACGGAGCCGAGGGCTGCCCAGTCGATCTTCATGGTGATGCTTCCTTAGTAACCGGGTCTCGGGGTCAGACGGTGGCGGCCGGAGGGGCGGCCGGGTCGGTGGCGGGGGCGGTCGCGGGGGACGGGATGGTGGCCGTCAGGTCCTCGGTCACGGTGCCCGCCGGGGGCGGCGTCACGGCGGCCATCGCCGTGGTCACCACACCGGCCGGCTCCTCGGTGTCGTTGACGTTGCTGTGGTCGACCACCAGGCGACGCGAGAGCTTCCAGATCGCGGCGCTGGAGGCGATCAGGAAGACGGCGACGACCGCGGTGCCCCAGTTGCCCAGGTCGGTCACGGACTCCGCGAGCGCAGCGACCAGGGCGGCCGCCGGCAGGGTCAGCGCCCAGGCCACGACCATGCGGGTCGCGGTGGACCAGCGGACCACGCCGCCCTTGCGGCCCATGCCCGCGCCCATCACGGAGCCGGAGACGGCGTGCGTGGTGGAGAGGGAGAAGCCCAGGTGGGAGGAGGCCAGGATGACCGTCGCGGCGCTGGTCTGGGCGGAGAAGCCCTGCTGCGGCTGAAGGTCGGTCAGGCCCTTGCCCATGGTGCGGATGATGCGCCAGCCGCCGATGTAGGTGCCGAGCGCGATGGCGAGGCCGGCGGAGAGGATCACCCAGACGGGAGGGTTGGAGTCGGGGGCGATGGCGCCGCCGGCGATCAGCGCGAGGGTGATGATGCCCATCGTCTTCTGCGCGTCGTTGGTGCCGTGGGCGAGGGAGACGAGACCGGCGGAGGCGATCTGGCCGGCGCGGTAGCCCTTGCGGGTGGCCGCGCTGTCGGCGTCCTTGCTCAGCCCGTAGGAGAACCTCGTGGCGAGCATGGCGGCCACGCCGGCGACGATCGGGGCCGCGACGGCCGGGATCAGGACCTTGGTGACGAGCACGTCGCCGTGGACGGCGCCGGTGCCGGCCGACGCGATCGTCGCGCCGATCAGACCACCCATCAGGGCATGCGAGGAGCTGGACGGGAGCCCGACCAGCCAGGTCAGCAGGTTCCAGAGGATCGCGCCGACCAGGGCGGCGAAGATGACCTCGGGACGGATGCCGGTCTCGTCGACGAGACCCTTGGAGATCGTGTTGGCGACCTCCACGGAGAGGAAGGCGCCTACAAGGTTGAGCGCGGCGGACATGGCCACCGCGACCTTGGGCTTGAGCGCACCGGTCGAGATGGTCGTGGCCATCGCGTTGGCGGTGTCGTGGAAACCGTTCGTGAAATCAAACGCGAGTGCGGTTACCACCACAATCGCGAGGATCAGCGAGAAGTTTTCCATTTACCCAGGCAATCGTTCAGAGGACGTCATTGGCTGGTTGACCGTAGGCAACCTGGGTGAACGGAAGGTGAACTGAGGCAGGACTCGGGGTGTCGCAAACGAGGGGTCGCCGCTCCAGTGCGGCCCGCTCCGGCCCGGCGGCCCAGACGCCCCTTGACCAGTTGCCCCGGGCGGACGACCTCAGCCGGTTCAACGGCCCGTCGAAGAGACTTTGGTCACCCGGCAGACGGCCTGGTGGGACGGGACGTCGTGTCCCTTCGGCAGGCCCGCCGTGGACGCCGGGGCGCCGGCTGGCAGGATCGCCGCATGGCTGAGCAGCGGCGGGACCAGCGGGACGAACGGGATGACCGGGAGGGCACACCGCTTGTGCCGGAGGTACGGAGGAGGTCTGTGTCCGACGGGGAGGCGCACGCCTGGGAGGCGCTCGTCGCGACAGCCCGCCGGACCGTGTCCGACGGCCTGGTCGTCGGCACCTCCGGCAATGTGTCCGTGCGCGTCGGCGACACCGTGCTGGTCACGCCGTCGGGCGTGCCCTACGACCGGCTGACGCCGGACGACGTGACCGGGGTGGACCTCGCCAGGCGGCAGGTGCTCGGCACCCTCGTCCCGACCAGCGAGCTGCCCATGCATCTCGCCGTCTACCGCACCACCGACGCCCGCGCCGTCGTGCACACCCACGCCGTCCACGCGACCGCCGTCTCGACGCTCGTCACCGAACTCCCGTCGATCCACTACATGACCGGCGCCCTCGGCGGCCCCGTCAGGGTTGCCCCCTATGCGACGTACGGCACCGACGAGTTGGCCGAGAACATGCTCCAGGCCCTCGCCGACCGCTCGGGCTGTCTCCTCCAGAACCACGGCACCCTCACCTACGGCACCTCCCTCGACCAGGCCTACGACCGCACCGCCCAGCTGGAGTGGATGTGCCGGCTGTGGCTGACGGCGTCATCGGTACCCGGCCTGACACCGTCGCTGCTGTCGGAGCGGCAGCTGGCCGAGGCCGGGGAGCGGCTGCGGGCATACGGCCAGCGCCGCTGACGGCCGTCGGGACGGTCCGGCGCCCTCCGGGAACACCCGGTGCCACCGGCCGAAAACCGCAGGTGTCACCGGACGGGCCTGCGCCCACTGGCCGGTGACCGCGTCCGCCGGGACACTGGAGGGGTGCGCACTGTCACAGCGACGGCCGCAGCCGTCACCGCGGTCCTGGCGGCCGGCGCGGCCGGCGTCGCCGCCGGGCGGATAGCCAGCGACGCCGCACTCAAGGCGCCGCCCGGCCGGCCACTGCCCACCGAGCCCCGGCTCACCGTGCACGGCACCGCCGCGGGCCGGATCACGCTCACCCGCGACCTGGCCTCCCTGCGCCCCGGCCTCTACGGCCTGTCCGGCGACGGCTCGCACGCTGTCGTCGGACCCGTCCTGGAGTCCGCCGAGCACAAGGCCGACACCGTCGTACGCCGCCTGGAACGGGTCACGCACGGCACCCTCGACTCCGGCGACAGGGTCTGGCTCACCCCGAACGTGCACGTCGGCAACCCGAGCACCGCCCTCGGCCTCGACCACGCCGACATCGACGTGCCCGGCGAACTCGGCGCCCTGCCCGCCTGGTTCGTGCCCGGGTACCGGGACACCTGGGTGATCACCGTGCACGGCCTGGGCACCACCCGCGAGCACCCCATGAACGTCATGGGGTTCCTGCACCACCGGCGCCTCCCGGTGCTCGACCTCGCCTACCGCGGCGACCTCGGCGCACCCCGCCCGCCGGACGGACTCAACCACCTCGGCGAGACCGAATGGCGCGACCTGGACGCGGCGATCCGCTACGCCGTCCGGTACGGCGCGCGCCGCGTCGTCCTGTACGGCTGGTCCACCGGCGCCACCATGGCGCTGCGCGCCGCCCTGCACTCCCCGGTGCGCGACCACGTCGCCGGTCTGGTCCTCGACTCGCCGGTCCTCAGCTGGGAGGCCACGCTGCGCGCCCTGGCCACGGCCCGGCACACCCCGGAGGCCCTGTTGCCGCTCGCGGTGCGCGCCGCCCAGGGCCGCGCCGGTCTGCACGCCGACCATGTCGCCGAGACCGCGGACCCCGACCAGCTCAGGGTGCCCACCCTGATCATCCATGGCCCGGACGACGAGGTGGCCCCCTGGGCCCACTCCCGCCGGCTCGCCGCCCGCCGCCCCGACCGCGTCGCCCTCCATACGGTGCCGCACGCCCCGCACGCGGCGATGTGGAACGCCGACCCGAAGGAGTACGAGGAGCGGCTGCGCCGTTTCCTGACCCCGCTGATGTGAGGTTTCCCGCACTCTCCCGCCTGCCGGGCTCCCGGGCCGCAAGCCCGGTCCCGGCCGTTCCGTTTAAGGCCGTACTACTGGCCTGAACCCGCCTCCCCGGCCCCCGCCGGAGCGCGTGCGTTGGCCAGCCCCGTCGCCCGCCGTGACATTCCGTTTGGGTTTTCGGACCGTCAACCGGAAGACTGCACCTGTGACGTCCCGTATCCCGCGCGACTCCAGGCTTCGACTTGTCCGACCGCGACCCCTGGCCGCCGCCCCCAGAGCGATGAACCAGCGGCCCTCGCGCCGCCCCGCACCGCGCCCTCCGGAGGGCACACCGGCCCCTGTGGAACTGGCCAGAATGGCGCGCTCCGGTCTGGCCGACGCGGCCCGCGTCGCCCACTGGGCCGACGCCGCCCTCGGCCCCGGCCGCGCCGGTGGGACCGACGACGGCAAGGCCACCCTCTCCGACGCGACCGCCGAACGGGCGGCCGCCGACCTGGGCCTGACCTCGGCTCAGGTGCGCGCCGACTGGGACATCGCCCGCCTCGCGGGCCTCGTCGAGGTGCACGGCGACAGCGCGCGCCCCGGCTGGCGGCTGCGCGCCTGGGACCGGGACGACAGCGCCGTACTGCGCGGCTGGGTCGCCCTCTTCGACGCCTGGTCGCTCGCCCACCCGGAACCCCCGGACCACGAGCCCGCCGCGGTCGCCGAGGTCGTCTCGGCCATGCCCCAGGTGCTCTCCTTCCTCCAGCTGTCCGCCGGTCCCGTCCCGGTCGAGCAGCTTCTCGACCTGCTCCAGCAGCGGGTCACCGAACTGCGCACCGAGCGCTGCGAAGTCCCCTACGAGCCAGGGCCCGCGAGCCTCGCCACCGCCGCGCCGCCCGTCGGCGTCGACGCGGCGGAACCCGCACCCGTCGGGGACACCCCGCTCGCCCCCCTGCTCGACTGGTCCCTGCACGCCCTCGCCTCCGTCGGCGCCCTCACCTGCGGCGACGGCCAGGCCACGCTCACCCCGCTGGGCAGCTGGGCGGTCTGGGTCAAGCTGGAGCAGATCTGCGTGGCCGCACAGAGCCCCGCCGGGAACATCGAGCAGGCCGCCGAGGCCATGCTGCGCGGCTGCGCCCAGCTCCGCCCCAACGCGGCCCGCGCCGAGTACCGCGCCTGGCTCGCGGCGCGCACCGTCGGCAGCGCCGTCACCGAACTCATCGGTGCCGCCCGCGGCGAGGACGCCCTGCTGCGCGGCCTCGCCTTCGAGGCGCTGCGTGTCGTCGGCGCCCCCGCCGAACCCGACGTCCGCGCGGTGGCCGACGATCCGACCCTGCGGCCGTACGCCCTGCTGTGGCTCGCCGAGCACGACGGTGCCGACCCGGAGGACGCCCACGAGGTCCTCACCCGGGAAGAGGCCACCTGGCTGTGGGTGGACACCGCCGCCGCGGTCGCCGACCACGGCGAGGCGCCGCTGCTCGTCCGGCACCTGGAGTCCGCGGTGCAGCCCACCGTCCCGCAACTGCTGGACGAGGTGCGCGCCGTCGGTCATCCCCGCACCGTGCAGGTCCTGGTCGCCCTCGCCGCGGCCCACCCCGACCCCGCCCTGGCCAAGGCCGTCCGCCGGGCGGCCTTCCAGGTGCACACCGGGGGATAGCCGGGCGGGCGAGAGGGGCCGCTCAGGCCGCTATCTCGGGGGCGTACGTGCCGAAGCTCCAGATGTTGCCCTCGGCGTCCCGGGCCATGTAGTCCCGCGAGCCGTAGTCCTGGTCCGTCGGGGGCATCAGGATGTCCGCGCCGTGGTCCACGGCGCGCTGGTGGTGTGTGTCCACGTCGTCCACGACGACATACACACCCGCGGGGCCCGCGTCCTTCATCGCCGCGTCGAAGACACCGCCGCGGCCCTTGGAGCCGATCATCACGGCGCCGTTGCCCTGCACCAGCTCGGCGTGCAGCACCGAGCCGTCCTCGCCCTCGTACACCGAGAGCTCGGTGAACCCGAAGGCCTCCGTGAGCTGCTTGATCGCGGCTTTCGCGTCCACGTAGAGCAACGTCGGAAAAATACTCGGCCGCCCACCGCCCGTACCTGCCATGCCGATCACTCCTCGTGCGTCGGTCCTGCACCGGTGTCGTGAGCCTGCTGCCCAGTCTGGCACCCCCCACTGACAACGCCCTGGGACCGGGAACCAGGGCCTCAGAAGAAGGTGTTGCACTGTGCGCTGGTTCGCCCGCGACGCTCGTCGTCGGCGTGCGGTTCGTCACGGTCGGGGCCGCACCCGCACCCGGTCGCCCGGCCCGGTGCCTGTAGGCCCGGGAGCGTGCGCGGCGTCGCTGTCCGCGACCTGGGCCGGTTCGCCCCCGGTGCGGTGCGGGCCTGCGGTTCATCGCGGCCGGGCCGCGTCCGCACCCGGTCGCCCGGCTCGGTGCCCGTGGGCCCCGGAGCGCGCGCGGTCGCGCTGTCCGCTGGCTGGGCTCGTTCGCCGCGCGGTGTCTGCCGTCGGCGTGCGGTTCGTCACGGTCGGGGCATTGGCCGGGCGCTCGCTCCGTGTGTGCGGGCGGCCGGGCCGTGCGTGGTGGTGCCGTTCGCGAGCTGGGGTGGAGTGGTCGGTGTGCGCCTGGTGCGGGAGCTCGGGCAGCCGCATCCGTGCGTCTGCGCGCAGAAAAAACGCTTGCATCGCCCCGTTAGACTTGGCCCATGGCCATTCTCCTCGCGCATTAGACGGCGGGAACGTCCTCAGCCGCCCACCCGCCAACCCCCTCCGCCCTGGAGTCTGTCCGTGATCTCCGCCTCCGGTATCGAGCTGCGCGCCGGTGCCCGCATCCTCATCGAGAACGCCTCCTTCCGTGTCGCCAAGGGCGACCGCATCGGTCTCGTCGGCCGCAACGGCGCAGGCAAGACGACCCTGACCAAGGTCCTGGCCGGCGACGGCATCCCCGCCGGGGGCACCGTCACCCGCTCCGGCGAGGTCGGCTACCTCCCCCAGGACCCCCGCACCGGCGACCTCGACGTGCTCGCCCGTGACCGCATCCTCTCCGCGCGCGGCCTCGACGTACTGATCCGCAAGATGCGCGAGAACGAGGAGCGCATCGCCACCGGCAAGGGCACCACCCGCGAGAAGGCCCTCAAGCAGTACGAGCGCCAGGAGACCGAGTTCCTCACCAAGGGCGGGTACGCCGCCGAGGCCGAGGCCGCCACCATCGCCGCCGCGCTCAACCTGCCCGACCGTGTGCTCGGCCAGCCCCTGCACACGCTCTCCGGTGGTCAGCGCCGCCGTATCGAGCTGGCCCGGATCCTGTTCTCCGACGCGGACACGCTGCTGCTCGACGAGCCGACGAACCACCTCGACGCGGACTCGATCATCTGGCTGCGCGACTACCTGAAGACCTACCGCGGCGGCTTCATCGTGATCTCCCACGACGTCGACCTGGTCGAGACGGTCGTGAACAAGGTGTTCTACCTGGACGCCAACCGCTCCCAGATCGACGTCTACAACATGGGCTGGAAGCTCTACCAGCAGCAGCGCGAGGCCGACGAGAAGCGCCGCAAGCGGGAGCGGCAGAACGCCGAGAAGAAGGCCGCCGCGCTCAACGCCCAGGCGGACAAGATGCGCGCCAAGGCCACCAAGACGGTGGCCGCGCAGAACATGGCCCGCCGCGCCGAGAAGCTGCTGTCCGGCCTCGAAGCGGTCCGCCAGTCCGACAAGGTCGCCAAGCTCCGCTTCCCCGAGCCCTCGCCCTGCGGCAAGACCCCGCTGATGGCCGAGGGGCTGTCCAAGTCGTACGGCTCGCTGGAGATCTTCACCGACGTCGACCTGGCCATCGACAAGGGGTCGAGGGTCGTCATCCTCGGTCTCAACGGTGCCGGAAAGACCACCCTGCTGCGGCTGCTCGGCGGGGTGGAGCAGCCCGACACCGGCGAGGTCGTCCCCGGTCACGGCCTCAAGCTCGGCTACTACGCCCAGGAGCACGAGACCCTGGACCCCGAGCGCACGGTCCTGGAGAACATGCGCTCGGCCGCCCCTGACCTGGACCTCGTGGAGGTCCGCAAGGTGCTGGGCTCGTTCCTCTTCTCCGGCGACGACGTGGACAAGCCGGCCGGTGTCCTGTCCGGCGGCGAGAAGACCCGGCTCGCCCTGGCCACGCTCGTGGTCTCGTCGGCGAACGTCCTGCTGCTCGACGAGCCGACCAACAACCTCGACCCGGCCAGCCGCGAGGAGATCCTCGGCGCGCTGCGCACCTACAAGGGCGCGGTCGTCCTCGTCACCCACGACGAGGGTGCCGTCGAGGCGCTCCAGCCGGAGCGGATCATCCTGCTGCCGGACGGCGTCGAGGACCTGTGGGGCGCGGACTACGCGGATCTCGTCGCGCTCGCTTGATCGAATCGGTGATCCACGGGTTATGGATCATTCGGCCTAGCCGTGATCCATCATCTGTGTGAGATCTCCTCGTATCGAGGTGTGTCCTACATCGATTTCGCGGCCGATCCCTTTGTCGACAAGGGGTCGGCCGCGCCGCGTCTCTGACCTGGTACTTCGCGAAAGAACCCGTTCGGCCGTATGGGCACTAGCGTTCGGAATGATGGATTCCGCTTGTGGGGATGTGCTCCTGTCGTCAAAACCATGTCTCACGGACCTTGCCGAATGGGTGGCCATCACGCCCCGGAGGGGTGATCATGAGGGGACCAGAGCGCACTTCCCATGAGGAGGCACGGGTGGCCGAGACTCTGAAGAAGGGCAGCCGGGTGACCGGCGCCGCGCGCGACAAGCTCGCGGCAGACCTGAAGAAGAAGTACGACTCCGGTGCGAGCATCCGGGCGCTGGCCGAGGAGACCGGCCGCTCGTATGGCTTCGTACACCGGATGCTCAGCGAGTCGGGCGTCACGCTGCGTGGGCGTGGCGGAGCGACCCGGGGCAAGAAGGCCGCAACGTCCTGACCTCGGGCGGCCATCGGCTTCGATGGTGGCCACCCGGTCGGTCGGGTGATCGGCCGGGTGGTTACTGTGCAGTCACTTAGCTGTGCCGTCGTACGACCCGATGTCGTACGGTGCGCAGGACGACCGCACCCATCGGAGGCGCCCCATGGCTTCGCCCGACCAGGACCTCGCTCCTGTACTCGACAAGGATGGCGTAAGGCTCACCGTCGACGACGCGCTCGCCACGGTGACGCTGACCAACCCGGCCAAGCGCAACGCCCAAAGCCCCGCACTGTGGCGGGCGTTGGCCGAGGCCGGCCGGTTGCTGCCGGGCTCCGTCCGGGTCGTCGTGCTGCGCGGCGAGGGCAAGTCCTTCTCCGCCGGCCTGGACCGTCAGATGTTCACGCCGGAGGGGATCCCGGGCGAGCCGACGTTCACCGACATCGCGCGCCGCGACGACGCCGCGCTGGACGCGACCATCGCCGAGTACCAGGAGGGCTTCACCTGGTGGCGGCGGAACGACATCGTGTCCATCGCCGCCGTGCAGGGGCATGCCATCGGTGCCGGCTTCCAGCTCGCCCTCGCCTGTGACCTGCGCGTTGTCGCCGACGACGTGCAGTTCGCCATGCGCGAGACGAGCCTCGGGATCGTGCCCGACCTCACGGGCACGCACCCGCTGGTCGAGCTGGTCGGATACGCCCGCGCGCTGGAGATCTGCGCGACCGGGCGGTTCGTCCATGCCGAGGAGGCCGTCGGTTCCGGGCTGGCGAACCTCGCCGTGCCCGCCGGTGAACTCGACGGCGCGGTGCGGGACCTGGCGTCCGCGCTGCTCGCCGCGCCCCGGGACGCGGTCGTGGAGACCAAGGCCCTGCTGCGCGCCGCCGGCGGCCGTACATACGAGGAACAGCGTGCCGCCGAGCGGCAGGCCCAGGCCCGCCGACTGCGGGACCTGGCCGGCGTGGGCGAATGAGCCGACGCCCACTCAGCTCACCGTGGTGACCAGCACCGCCACCGTCGGGTGATCGTCCAGCGACTCCCGCACCGCCGTGCGCACCTGCTGGGCCACGTCCAGGGCCCGGCGGTGTCCGGCCACCGCCACCTCCACCCGGACGTGGCGGTGCGGCAGCGTGGCCTCCTCCTGCCGTTCCTCGATGTGCACCGCCCGGCCCAGCCCGCCCAGGAAGCCGGTCAGATGGGTCACGCCCGGGACGGAGAGCGCCGCCGCTGCCGCGCGGACCTCGTCCGGATCCGTCGCCTCGCGGGCCCGCGCCGGCTGCGGCGGGCTCACCTCAGCGGGCTCCGTCGGCTCCTCCAGCAGGTCCGTCACGCGTAGGTCCACCTCCACGACCGTGAGGCCGAGACCGTCCGCCGCCGTGCTCGCCAGCGCCAGACGCAGCCGGGACGCCGTCGACGGCAGGGGTTCGGCCGCCGTCGCCGCGAAGTCCGCCGTCACCCGGAGCGGTCCCGGGGGAAACGCCGCCGGCGGCGCCGGTACGGCGGGCTCGTGCGCGTCCTCCGGATCGGCGAGCGTGATCCGCAGCGAGCCCGGCACGACGCCCGGCACCTCCGCCGCCGCGCGCAGCAGCACCGCGCGGGCCGCCGCCTCCGCGATCCACACGCTGTCGCGCGGGCCGCCGAGCGGAAGCAGTCTGCCGAGACCGAGTTGATGCCGTACGGCCTGTGTCCATCCATCCGCCGTCATTGCTCCAGCCTGCCGCATCCCCGGCGCACGATCGAGCAACCGCGCTTACCGTGGTCGGAGGGGACGACGACCGAAAGGGACGTACGGCCATGACCGACATGACGGAGCAGAACCGGACGACGACCCCCGAGGGCGATCAGCCGGTGTCCACGCGCAAGCCCACCCGACGCGGTGGCGGCGATCCGGCGGGCCGAGGGCGCACGACCATCGCCGACGGTGTCGTGGAGAAGATCGCCGGGATGGCCGCGCGGGACGTGCTCGGCGTGCATGCCATGGGCAGCGGACTGTCGCGGACCTTCGGGGCCGTACGGGACCGGGTGCCGGGCGGCTCGAAGTCGGTGACCCGCGGCGTGAAGGCCGAGGTCGGCGAGGTGCAGACCGCACTCGACCTGGAGATCGTCGTGGACTACGGCGTGTCGATCGGCGATGTCGCCCGGGACGTACGCGAGAACGTGGTCGCCGCGGTGGAACGGATGACCGGACTCGAGGTCGTCGAGGTCAACATCGCGGTGAGTGATGTCAAGCTGCCGGAGGAAGAAGAAGAGGAGCCGGAGCCCCGGATCCAGTGACGCCCGGCGACCAGACAACGCACGGCTGAGGAGCGCAGGATGAACATGGCCATGGTCGGCATGATCGCCGGGATGGCGCTCGGCTTCGCCGGATATTTCGGCGGGTTCGGTGCCTTCCTGCTGGTGGCGGCGCTGGGCGCCGTCGGGTTCGTCGCCGGCCGGTTCCTGGAGGGGGACCTGGAACTGGGCGACTTCTTCCGCACGCGTGACCACCGGCGCGACCGGCGGCGGTGACGTCCGTGCGCGAGGGAGCCGTTGACCTGCGCAGACTCCCGGCCGTGGTGGCACCGGGGGAGCGCGGTGCGCTGCGGATCGCCGACCGGGTCGTCGCCAAGATCGCGGGCCAGGCGGCACGCGAGGCGGTCGAACCGTTGGTGAAGGAAGCCGCCGCCCCGCAGGCCACGGTCGTCGTTCACCACGACACGGTCCGGGTCCGCGTCCACCTCGAACTCGACTACCCGAGCGACATCGGCGCCCGATGCGCGGCCGTGCGTCGCCATGTCGTCGAGCGGGTAGGCGCGTTGGTGGGAATGGAGGTGCCGGTCGTCGTCGTCCAGGTGGAGCGGCTGCACCCGGCACACCCACAGGGCACGGCACAGGGGAGGACGCGATGAGCGAGCCCCGGGGATCCGAGACCACGCCGCTGACCGTCATCGAGAAGGCGCCCGAACCGCCCCCACCGGCGGCGGAGGAAGGAACCGACGGCCGCAGCGACCGCTTCTGGTCGGTGCGCCGCCTCCCCGCGGGCATGGTCGCGCTGCTGCTCCTGGTCGGCGCGGCCGCCTTCCTCTACGACGTCGCCGCCGTACGAGCCCACCGGCCCGCGATGCGCTGGCGCCGCGAGCTGGCCGGCCAGCTCTCCACGCGGCCCCTCGACGACACCTGGGTGCTGGTCGGCGCCGGAGTCGCCACGGCCCTCGGCCTGTGGCTGATCGTGCTCGCCGTCACGCCCGGTCTGCGCGCCCTGCTGCCGATGCGGCGCCCGCACACCGACGTCCGGGCCGGACTGCGGCGCGACGCCGCCGCCATGGTGCTGCGCGACCGGGCCATGGAGATCGCGGGCGTCCGGGCGGTGCGGGTGCGGCTGCGGCGGCGGAAGGCCGACGTCCGCGCGGTCTCGCACTTCCGCGACCTCGACGATGTACGCGCAGACCTGGACGGCACCCTCAAGGACGCGATCAGGGGCCTCGGCCTGACCCGGCCGCCCGCGCTGAACCTGCATGTCGCGCGACCCGGACGGAAGGGGTGAGGGCGGTGCTCAGAGCGGTCAACCGCGTGCTGATCGGAGTCGTCGGGCTGCTGCTGGTCGTCCTCGGCGGCCCGGTGCTCGCCGTGGGCCTGGGCGTGCGGCCCCCGTCGTGGTGGATCCACGACGGGCGGCACGACGTCCTGCTCGGCGCGGCCCGGCGGACGCGCTGGCGGGACGCCGACTGGTGGTGGCCGACCGTGTTCGCCGTGCTCGCCGTCCTCGTCCTGCTCGCCCTGTGGTGGCTCGCCGCGGTGCTGCGCAGGCGCCGGCTCGCCGAACTGCTCGTCGACACCGGCGACGGCGAGGGCGCGCTGCTGCGCGGGCGGGCCCTGGAGGGCGTACTCGCCGCCGACGCGGCACGCCTGGACGGCGTGGCGCACGCACACGCCACACTGACCGGCAGGCGCACCGCCCCCGAGGCCCACGTCTGGCTCCAACTGGAGCCGGACGTCGACCCCGGGACAGCCCTGCACGACCTCACCACCGAATCCCTGACCCACGCCCGCGAATCAGCGGGCCTGGCGAAGCTACCGGCGGAGGTACGCCTGCGGGCGGTCAAACACCGTGCAGAGAGGGTCACTTGACAGCGACGCCGCTCAGAACCCGTGCCGCATCCCCCCATCGACAGGCACCATGATCCCGGTCAGATAGGACGCGGCCGGAGACATCAGAAACGCGGCCACCCGCCCGAACTCCTCCGGCGTCCCGTACCGACGCAACGGAATCCGGGACTCGTTGGCCGCCCGAGTGGCCTCGGGATCCGCGGACAACCCGTCCAGCTCGCGCACGCGATCCGTGTCGATACGAGAGGGCAACAGCCCCACGACACGGATCCCCCGCGGCCCGAGCTCGTCCGCGATCGACTTGGCGAACCCGGCCAGGCCGGGCCGCAGCCCGTTGGAGATCGTCAGCGCCGGAATCGGCTCGTGCACGGAAGCCGACAGCACGAAGCCGATGACACCGCCCGCCTCCAACTCGGCCGACGCGGCGCGAGCCAACCGCACCGCGCCGAGGAACACGGAGTCGAACGCCGTATGCCACTGCTCGTCCGTGTTGTCGGCGACGAAGCCGGGCGGCGGGCCGCCGACGCTGACGAGGATGCCGTCGAAGCCGCCGAAGTGCTCGCGGGCGGCCGCGATCAGCCGCGCCGGAGCCTGCGGGTCGGCGTTGTCGACGGCCACCCCGGCCGCGTTCGGGCCCAGTTCGGCCGCCGTGTCCGCGACGCGCTTCTCGTCCCGCCCCGTGACGACCACCTTCGCGCCGTCGGCGACGAGCTCGCGCGCCGCGGCATTGCCCAGTCCGCGCGTGGCCCCGGTGACGACGTACACCCGGTCCTTCAGTCCAAGATCCATGGCCCCTATCCTGCCCCGTCGCCCCCGAACAGGGCGAGAGCGGTGTTCACCAGGCCGATGTGGCTGAACGCCTGCGGGAAGTTGCCGAGCAGGCGGCCGGCCACCGGGTCGTACTCCTCGGCCAGCAGCCCCACGTCGTTGGCGAGGCCGACCAGCCCCTCGAACAACTCCCGTGCCTCGTCCGTACGGCCCGTCATGTGCAGGGCGTCCGCGAGCCAGAACGAGCACGCCAGGAACGCGCCTTCCGTGCCGGGAAGTCCGTCGACCGTTGCGCCCGAGCTGTCGTAGCGGCGTAGGAAGCCGCCGTGCCCGAGCGCCTCGCGGACCGCGTCCACCGTGCCGACGACGCGCGGATCGTCGGGCCGCAGGAAGCCGACGCGCGGGATGAGCAGCAGGGCGGCGTCCAGTTCGCGCGACCCGTAGTACTGCGTGAAGGTGTTCCGTTCCGGGTCGTAGCCCTTCTCGCACACCTCGCGGTGCACCTCGTCCCGCAGCGCGCGCCAGCCCGCCATGTCCCCGGGCAGCTGCGGATGCTCCTCCAGCGTGCGCACGGCCCGGTCGGCGGCCACCCACACCATGACCTTCGAGTGCACGAAGTGACGGCGGCCGCCGCGCATCTCCCACAGGCCCTCGTCCGGCTGCCGCCAGTGCTCGCGCAGCCACTCCAGCAGCACGCCCTGGAGCGACCACATGTGCGGCTTGGGCGACAGGCCCGCCCGCCGGGTCAGCCACAGCGAGTCGAGGACCTCGCCGTACACGTCCAGCTGGAGCTGGTTCACGGCGCCGTTGCCGATCCGTACGGGTGCCGAGTCGGCGAAGCCGGGCAGCCATGGCACCTCGAACTCGGGCAGCCTGCGTTCGCCCGCCACGCCGTACATGATCTGCAGATGCCCCGGGTCGCCCGCCACCGCCCGCAGCAGCCAGTCGCGCCAGGCCTCGGCCTCCTTGTGGTAGCCGGCCGACAGCAGGGCGCCGAGGGTGAGGGTGGAGTCGCGCAGCCAGCAGTACCGGTAGTCCCAGTTGCGGATGCCGCCCAGCTCCTCGGGCAGCGAGGTGGTGGCCGCGGCGACGATGCCGCCGGTCGGGGCGTAGGTGAGGGCCTTGAGGGTGATCAGGGACCGTACGACCGCGTCCCGGTACGGGCCGTCGTACGCGCAGCGGACCGTCCAGCGCCGCCAGTCCGTGATGCTGGAGCGCAGCGCTTCGTACGGGTCGACGAGCCGGGGACGGGGCTCGTGGGAGGGGTGCCAGGTGAGGACGAACGCGACCCGCTCGCCCTCCGCGACGGTGAACTCCGCGTACGTGCCGAAGTCCTTGCCCCACGTCCGCACGGCGGGCTCGCTGCGCAGCCACACCGAGTCCGGCCCGGCGACGGCGACCCGGTGGCCGCCGGATCTGCGCATCCAGGGGATGATCGCGCCGTAGTCGAAGCGCAGGCGGAGCACGCTGCGCACGGTGACGCGGCCGCTGACGCCCTCCACGATGCGTACGACGTCGGGGGCGCGCTCGCGCTGCGGCATCAGGTCGGTGACCCGGACCGTGCCCTCGGCGGTCTCCCATTCGGTGTCCAGCACCAGCGTGTCGGGGCGGTAGGCGCGGCGCGTGCACGTGCCCGCGTCCTTGGGGGCGATCCTCCAGTGGCCGTTCTCCTCGTCCCCGAGGAGCCTGGCGAAGCACGCGGCGGAGTCGAAGCGCGGCAGACACAGCCAGTCGATGGAGCCGTCCCTGCCGACCAGGGCCGCCGTCTGTTCGTCGCCGATGAGTGCGTAGTCCTCGATGCGCGGGTGCACGCAGTTGCGGGTTCCCGGCGGGCCGAGGGGGCAATCAGGGCATCGGCCGGGGGAGTGAGGCACCGGCGACGGCGGAGCCCGGTCCCGAGAAGATCACCCCCGGATCCGCCGGGGCCTGGTTGAGGACCCACAGGCCGATCAGCGTGGCCAGGGCGAAGACGACCGCGATCAGCACGGCGAGCACGAGCCGCCGCCGGCGTTCCCGGCGCAGCCACTCGCCGCGTGCCGTGCGATAGGCGTCGGGGGCGGCCCGCACCCCGCCCGCCAGCGCGGCCAGGGCTTCCTGCAGCTCGCGTTCGGTGCGGTTCGGACTGGTGCCACGCGACGGAGTCGCATCTCGATGCGTCATCGCCGGGCCTCCATCGCCTGGGTCAGTGCGGCGATGCCGCGCGCCGTGTGGGTCTTGACGGATCCGCAGGAGATCCCCATCGCCGCGGCGATCTCACTCTCCTTCAGTCCGAGCCAGTGCCGCAGCACCAGCGCCTCGCGCTGCCGGGCCGGCAGCTGCTGGAGGGCGTCGATGAGCACGCGCTGGTCGTCGTGCAGCAGCGCGGTGCTCTCGGCGGAGGCGACGAGTTCGTCCCTCGGCTTCTCCTCGTGCTTGCGGGCCACTTGGAGGTGACGTATGCGCATCCGCGTCAGATTGCAGACGGTGGACCGCAGATACGCCTCCGCCGCCTGGGTGTCCCTCAGCCGCCGCCACTTCCGGTAGATCTGGTAGAAGGCCTCGGCGACCACGTTCTCCGGGTCGTCGGCGCCGAGCAGCACGGCGAGGCGCAGCATCGAGGCGTACTGCAGCTCGAACAGACGGGCAAGAGCCGCCTCCCGCTCCAGGTCGGCCGGGTCGCTCACCGCGGGGGTGAGGGCGGTGGGCCGGGGCAGCGGTACAGGTGCGCCGGATGTGCGTCTCACGGGTTGTTCGCTCCCGTCTCCGGGCGCCACCTCACGGTCAGGCGCGGCGGCAGGTCGGTCAGATCGATGCCGCGCGGGACACCGAGGCGTTCGAGGACCGCGGTCGCGGCCACGGCGACGATCAGGTTGAGCACGAGCGCGGCGAGCCCGGCGTAGATCTCCAGCGGTCCGAAGCCCAGCGCCACGATGGACGAGAACCCCTCGCGCACGACCATGAAGGTCCCGGCCGCCATGCCCACGCCCCACCCGGCGAGCAGGGCCCGTGGATGCAGCCGCCCGGTGAACAGCCCCACGGCCACCGCCGGGAAGATCTGCAGGATCCAGACCCCGCCGAGGAGCTGGAGATTGACGGCGTCCTGGTCGCGCAGCCCGAACACGAACGCCACCGCGCCCACCTTCGCGGTCAGCGACACCGCCTTGGCGATGCGCACCTGCCGCTTGGGCGTGGCGGTCGGATGGACGTATTCGACGTACACGTTGCGTACGAAGCTGGTGGCGGCCGCTATGGACATCACGGCGGCGGGCACCAGCGCACCCACGGTGATCGCGCCGAAGACCAGCCCGGCCAGCGGTCCCGGCATCAGCCGGTCCACCAGCATCGGTACGGCCGCCTCGGCACCGCCGCTCGGCGCCCGTACGCCCGTCGCCAGCGCCGCGATGCCGAGGAACCCGAACAGGGCGAGCAGCCCGGTCCAGGCGGGCAGTGCCACAGCGGTCTTGCGCAGGGTGTGTGGGCCGTCGGCGGCGAAACCGGCGGTGAGCACGTGCGGGTACATCAGCAGGGCCAGCGCGGAGCCGAGGGCGAGGGTGGCGTAGGCCGGCTGCTGCTCGGGGGAGAGGAGCAGCGCCGGGCTGCCAAGCCGCTGCGCCGCGCCGTCGAAGACCGCACCCGGCCCGCCGAGCCGCTCCAGGACGAGCCAGCACACGGCGGTGAGCGAGACGAAGACGGCGACCGCCTTGAGCGCCGAGATCACGGTGGGCGCGCGCAGCCCGTGTCGATATGTCGCCACCGCGAGCCCGGCGAACAGCGCCACCATCACCAGATCGCCCATCGCGCCCCGCGGATACACACCGCCGGCCGCCAGCACCGCCCGTATGCCGAGCAGTTGCAGCGCCAGATACGGCATGGTCGCGAGGATCCCGGTCAGCGCGACCACCAGGGCCAGCGGCGGCGAGCCGTACCGGCCGCGCACGAAGTCGGCGGCGGTGACATAGCCGTGCCGGTGGGCGACCGTCCACAGCCGGCTCAGCAGGACGAAGGCGAGCGGGCAGACGATCACGGTGTACGGCACCGCGAAGAAGGCGGGCGCGCCGTTGCCGTACGCCAGTCCCGGCACGGCGGTGAAGGTGTACGCGGTGAAGATCGTGCCGCCCAGCAGCAGCCAGGTCCACACGGGGCCGAGGCTGCGGTCGGCCAGTGCCCAGCCCTCCAGGGACGGCAGCCGGTCGCTGGGGCGCAGCCGGCGCGCGGTCACGGCGAGCAGCGACGCTCCGCCGATCACGGCGAGGAACGTCGCGGTCATGGCGCCGTCGGCCATGGGTCACCGTCCTTGGTGTGCCTGTGCCCTCGGGCGAGAGTTGCGCGAGAGGCCGGTTCGGATGACACACGACCGGCGCGAAATCTTCTGGAAATTCGCTGTCAACCGGTTCCGGCGGGTGGGCAACTCTTGCACAGACCGACAGCGAGCGGGAGAGGAGCGCGGGTCATGGCACGGACCGGTCGTCACCGGCTACGGCGCGTCGCGATCGCCGTACTGCTCCTCGCGCCCGCCGCAGGCCTGCTGTGGGTCCCCTGGTACGCCGGCGCGGAGCCGCGGCTGGCGGGGACGCCGTTCTTCTACTGGTACCAGCTCGCCTGGGTGCCGGGGTGCGGCCTCTGCCTGCTTGCCGCGTATGCGCTGACGGACCGACAACGCCGCTGACCCGCGCTGATCCGCGCTGGTCGGCGGGCACTTCTTGTCACACCTCGTCACACCGTTCCCGGTGAGGAGCCGCCATGCCCCCGTCCGCCCTGCCTGAATCCGGCCGCGAAGCGCCGGAAAAGTCACGAATGCAATCCTTCGCGTTGTGGACTGCCGTCTCCCTGATCGGCGCGGTCGCGTGGGGAGTCATCGCGCTGGCCCGCGGGGAGAGGATCTCCGCCGTCTGGCTGGTCGTCGCCGCGCTCGGCTCGTACGCCATCGCCTACCGCTTCTATTCACGGTTCATCGCCCGCCGGGTCCTCCAGGTCGACGACACCCGCGCCACTCCGGCCGAGCGGCTGGAGGACGGGATCGACTACCACCCCACCGACCGGCGGGTGCTGTTCGGCCACCACTTCGCGGCCATCGCCGGCGCCGGGCCGCTGGTGGGCCCGGTACTGGCCGCGCAGATGGGCTATCTGCCGGGCACCGTCTGGATCATCGCGGGCGTGATCTTCGGCGGCGCGGTCCAGGACATGATCGTCCTGTTCCTCTCCATGCGCCGGGACGGCAAGAGCCTCGGCCAGATGGCCCGGGACGAGATCGGCAGGGTGGGCGGTGCCGCCGCGCTGATCGGCGTCTTCGCCATCATGATCATCCTGCTTGCGGTGCTGGCGATGGTCGTCGTCAACGCGCTGGCCGAATCCGCCTGGGGCACCTTCTCGGTCGCCATGACCATCCCCATCGCCCTCTTCATGGGCTTCTACCTGCGCTACCTGAGACCGGGCAGGGTCGTGGAGACCAGCGTCATCGGTGTCGGGCTGCTGCTGCTCGCCATCCTCGGCGGCGGCTGGATCCAGAACTCCTCGCTCGCCGACCACTTCGTCTGGAGCCCCACCACCCTGGTCTTCTGCCTGGTCGGCTACGGCTTCGTCGCCTCCGTGCTCCCCGTGTGGATGCTCCTGGCCCCGCGCGACTATCTGTCGACCTTCATGAAGGTCGGCACGATCGCCCTGATGGCCGTCGGCGTCGTCATCGCCGCGCCCACCCTCAAGGCCGCCGACGTGACGAAGTTCGCGCACACCGGAGCCGGGCCGGTGTTCGCCGGGGCGCTGTTCCCCTTCCTGTTCATCACCATCGCCTGCGGCGCCCTGTCCGGCTTCCACGCGCTGGTCTCCTCCGGCACCACGCCCAAGCTGATCCAGAAGGAGTCCCAGGTCCGGCTGATCGGCTACGGCTCCATGCTCACGGAGTCCTTCGTCGCCGTCATGGCCCTGATCGCCGCCTGTGTGCTCGAACCGGGCCTGTACTACGCGATGAACTCCCCGGCCGCGCTGCTCGGCCCGACCGTGGAGAGCGCGTCGCAGGCGGTGAAGGGCCTCGGATTCACCATCACCCCGGACCAGTTGACGGCCGCGGCCAAGGCGGTCGAGGAGCAGACGCTGGTCGGGCGCTCCGGCGGCGCCCCCACCCTCGCCGTGGGCATGTCGGAGATCTTCTCCGGGGTGTTCGGCGGCGGGATGAAGGCCTTCTGGTACCACTTCGCCATCATGTTCGAGGCGTTGTTCATCCTCACCACGGTGGACGCGGGCACCCGGGTGGGCCGCTTCATGCTGCAGGACATGCTGGGCAACGTCTGGAAGCCGATCGGCCGGGTCACCTGGAAGCCGGGCATCTGGATCACCAGCGCCCTGGTCGTGGGCGCCTGGGGCTACTTCCTCTATGCCGGTGTCACCGACCCGCTCGGTGGCATCAAGCAGCTCTTCCCGCTGTTCGGCATCGCCAACCAGCTGCTGGCCGCGGTCGCCCTGGCCGTCACCACGACCATGCTCATCAAGTCGGGCAAGTCGCGCTGGGCCTGGGTGACCGGCATCCCGCTGGTCTGGGACGTGGCCGTCACCTTCACCGCAGGCTGGCAGAAGATCTTCTCCGCCGACCCGAAGATCGGCTTCTTCGCCCAGCGCGACCTCTACGCGGACGCCATCGACGCCGGCAAGCTCCTGCCGGGTGCCACGGACGTGGACGACATGCACACCATCGTCCTCAACAACACGGTCGACGGCGTACTCATGGCGATCTTCCTGCTGCTGGTCCTGATCGTCCTCGTCAACTGCGCGGTGGTGTGCGCCCGCGCCCTTCGGGCCGGCGAGCCACTGCCGACGACGGAGGCACCGTACGTGGAGTCGCGCATCGACGTGCCGGCACATCGCAGTGACGACGCGCTGGTGGGGGCGGGCTCATGAGGACCGTGCGGAAGGCACTGGACACCGCGCTCCGGTACGCACGGGAACTGACCGGCGAGGCGGAGTACGACCGCTACTGCGAGCGGCACCGCCGCCACCACCCGCACGCACCGGTGCCGACCCGCCGGGAGTACGAGCGGATGCGCACCACGCGGCGCGAGTACGAGTCACCCGGCCGCTGCTGCTGAGCCCCGCACACCTCACCGACGGCGGGCGTGCCCTCTCGGCCCCGACGGCACGCCCGCCCCGTAGGAAGGCGTCGTGCGGGACGGCTCACGCCGCGGCCGGCTCCGGGTCCTCGCTCGGCCGCTGCGCCGCCTCGATCCGGTCGCGCAGCTCACGTCGTACCAGGACCCACCAGCCCACCGGGACGCCCGCGGCGAACAGCCACCACTGGATCATGTACGCGTAGTTCAGCGGGGCGTCCTCCTTGCCGGGCCGGCCGATCAGCTCCGGGGTGTCGCCCTTCGGCTCGGGGGCCGTCTGCGCGATGTAGCCGCCGAGCACCTGGGCGTCGAGGCGCCGGGCCTCCTGCGCGCTGCTGATCAGCATGATCTGCCGGTCCGGCAGCCCCTTGAGATCCTTGATGCCGCTCGCCGCGGTCGTCTCGTCGGGCATCAGCCGGCCGGTGACGGTGAGCTCGCCGCGGGGCGGGGCGGGGATCTCGGGGAACGCCGTCTGGCTCGTGCCGTTGGCGGGGATCCACCCCCGGTTGACCAGCAGTACCTTGCCGTCCGTCAGGACGAACGGGGTCAGGACGTGGTAGCCGATCGCGTCGTCGGAGTTGGTGCGCCGGCGCACGACGACCTCGTGGGCGGTGTCGAAGCGGCCCTTGGCGGTCACGGAGTGGTACCGCTCGCCGCTGGTCACGGTGTGCCCGGGCGAGGTCAGCTGCTCCACGGGTACCGGATCGGCGTTCAGCGCGTCGGAGACCAGCTGGTTGCGCGCGCTGCGCTCCTGGTACCGGTGCTCCTGCCAGAAGCCGAGCTTGATCATCGCCGGGATCAGTGCGATTGCGACGAGGGTGAGGATCACCCACTGGCGGGTGAGCAGGAAGCGGTAGCGGTGCACCCCACGACGGTACAACTCGGTCGCGGGGTGCAATCGGGCGGGTACCGGCTCACACGCGGTCGACGATCCCCACCTTCCCGGCCTCGCGGGCGCAGTGGGCGCCGCAGTAGAAGTTGCCTTCGGCCTCGGCGCCCTGGCCGATGATCGAGACCTTGCAGTGCTCGCAGACCGGGGCCATGCGGTGGATCGCGCAGGAGAAGCAGTCGAAGACGTGCACCGCGCCCTGGGCGTGGACCTCGAAGGTCATTCCGTAGTCATTGCCGCAAACTTCGCATTTCGCCATGAGTCACAGGGTGAGCGGTCGCCGTCGCCCGGGCGAGCGGGCTCCGGGTGAGTCGCACGGCAATCACCCATCCGTACGGTCACTTCACGGTCACTGCTCCGACGCGGGCTCGACGTCCCTGAGGAGCTGCCCGAACGCCGCCTCGTCCACCACTGGTGTCCCGAACTGGCGCGCCTTGACCACCTTCGACGTGCCCGAGTCGGGGTCGTTGGTGACGAGCAGGCTGGTCAGCCGGGAGATGCTCGTCGCGACATGCAGCCCGGCCTCGACCGCCCGGTCCTCCAGCAGTTCGCGGTCGACGGAGGTGTCCCCGGAGAACGCGACCCGCATACCCTGCTTGAGGCGTTTGCCGTCTTCGTACCGCCCGGGGTTGGGGTGGGGGCACGCGGACCGCTTGCGGGACGGACGCCAACTCGTCGGCCGGTAGCCGCCGTAGCCCCCGCCCGCCTGACGGCCGATCAGAGCCGTCGGCCGGTCGTTCCACTCGGTCAGCGGCCGGCACTCCAGCAGCGGCAGCCGCACACCGCCCTGCGCCGCGGCCCGCAGACTGGGCCGGAACGCCTCCGCGAGCACGCGCGCGTCGTCCAGCGCGTGGTGCGCCCGCTGCTGCACGACACCGAAGTGCGCGGCGAGGGACTCCAGCTTGTGGTTGGGCAGCGGCAGACCCAGTTCCTTGGAGAGCGCGATGGTGCACAGCCGCTGCCGCACCGGCGCCTCACGCTTCGCGCGCGCGTACTCGCGCGCGATCATCTGCCAGTCGAAGACCGCGTTGTGCGCGACGAGCACCCGGCCGTCGAGACGGGCGCCGAACTCCTCGGCGATGTCGTCGAAGAGCGGCGCACCCTCCAGCACATCACTCGTCAGACCGTGAATCCACACCGGGCCCGGATCGCGCTCCGGATTGACCAGCGTGTACCAGTGGTCCTCGACCTCGCCGCGCGCGTCCAGCCGGTAGACGGCCGCGGAGATTATCCGGTCGTCCCGGGCCAGGCCGGTGGTCTCCACGTCAACGACCGCGTATCCCTTCGGATACGCGGCCGGCCACCGGGTGGGGGAGGACGCTGCGGTCGTACGGTCATCGAGCATGGTCACTGAGGATACGGGCCGCGACTGACAGTCCCGTCCCCGGCCGCTCTCCTGACGCCTCGCCATGGGAGCGCGTTCGCACGCCGCGCGCGTGCCGTGAATGGCGCGAATGTCTGGCCCGCCGCTATGGACCTTTTCACCGCCCGGTGCAAGCGTGCTGGCGCCCGGGCGGATGACGGTCGACGGAAGGGCGGTACGGCGTATGGCACGCGTACGGTACGGCGCACGGACCGAGGCGGAGATCACCGCCGCGCGCACCGCGAGCGCAATGCTCCCCGACATCTGGTCCACCGGTGTGGTGGCCGTCTGGGAGACCGACCCGGACGCGGTCGCCGCGGTCCTGCCGCCCCCGCTCAAACCGACGGCACGGCCACTCGTCCGGGTGAACATCAGCAAGGTCGATCTGCCCGGACACCCGCTGGGCGCCGGTTCGTTCGCGGTCGCCGCCGCCCATGACTCGGTCGAGGGCTGGTACCCGCTCGTCATGCCGATGACCCATGAACGCGCCCTCACCGGCGGCCGCGAGGTCTTCGGGGAGCCCAAGAAACTCGGCGAGGTGACCGTGCAGCGCGACGGTCTCGTCGTCCGCGCCGCGCTCGCCCGGCACGGCATCGCCTTCGTGGAGGTGCGCGGGGCGGTGACCGGCCCCCTGCCCCTGCCGGAGCCCTCCCGCAGGACCGACTTCTACTTCAAGTTCCTTCCCGCCGTGGACGGTTCGGGCTTCGACGCCGACCCGGTGCTCGTGCACTGCGTGCGCCACGAGAAGGTCCGCAGGCTGGAGGGGATCACCGGGGAGGTCGTCCTGCGGGAGTCCATGTACGACCCGGTCGCGGACCTGCCCGTCCGCCGCCTCCTGGAGATCACCCTCGGCGAGAAGACCAGCGACCAGAGCGGCCGGGTCGCCGAACGGGTCGACGCGCGGGCCCTGTTGCCGTACATCCACCAGCGCTACGACGACCCGCGGCAGGTTCTCGACGCGCCTCCCGAGGGGAGCGCCTGATGGAACTGAGGGCGGGACAGGTCGCCGTCATCACCGGAGCGGCGAGCGGGATCGGCCTTGCGATGGCCCGGCGGTTCGCCGCGGAGGGTCTCAAAGTGGTCCTCGCCGACGTCGAGGAGAGCGCACTGGAGAAGGCCGCGGCGGACCTGCGCGCCGACGGCGCCGACGTGCACGCGCGCGTGGTCGACGTCGGCGAGCGCGAACAGGTCCTGGACCTCGCGGAGTCGGCGTACGACGCCTACGGGGCCGTCCACGTCCTGTGCAACAACGCGGGGGTCGGCTCGGGCGCCGAGGGACGCATGTGGGAGCACGAACCGAACGACTGGCAGTGGGCGTTCGCGGTCAACGTGTGGGGCGTCTTCCACGGCATCCAGGCGTTCCTGCCGCGGATGCTCGCCTCGGGCGAGCCCGGTCATGTCGTCAACACGTCCTCCGGCGACGGCGGCATCGCCCCGCTGCCCACCGCCTCCGTGTACGCCGTCACCAAGGCGGCCGTCGTCACCATGACCGAGTCCCTGTACGCCCATCTGAGGGCGGAGCACGCGCGCGTGGGCGCCTCGGTGCTGTTCCCCGGGCCGCACATGCTGCGCACCGGGCTGTGGGAGTCGCACCGCAACCGGCCCGCCCGGTACGCCAAGCAGCGGCCCCGCAGGACCCCGTACCGCAGCCTCGGCCAGTGGGAGGCCGCGATGCGCGAGGCGGGCCGGGAGGTGCGCTTCACACCGGTCGAGGAGGTCGCGGACCTCGTCGTGGACGGCATCCGCGCGGACCGCTTCTGGCTGCTGCCCGCGAGCGAGCACAGCGACGCGCAGATCCGGGCCCGGGCGCGGTCGATGCTCGACCGCGCGAACCCGTCGTACTTGGAGAGCTTCATCCTGGACCGAGACTGAGGAGGCCGACGTGACCGGCCAGGACCCGTACCTGATCATCTCCTCCGACTGCCACGCCGGGCTGCCCACCGAGGAGTACCGGCCCTATCTGGACTCCCGCTTCCACCGGGACTTCGACGAGTTCCTCGCGGGCCGCGAGCGGCGCCGCGAGGAGATGACCCGGCTCGGCATCCGCAACGAGGCGTTCGCGAGCAAGTGGTTCCAGGACAACGAGGA
Source organism: Streptomyces sp. NPDC025638 (assembly GCF_055558775.1). NCBI lineage: Bacteria > Bacillati > Actinomycetota > Actinomycetes > Kitasatosporales > Streptomycetaceae > Streptomyces > Streptomyces sp. NPDC025638. The sequence continues at coordinate 580,237 of NZ_JBVHLX010000005.1, forward strand.
GGGGCTGCGCGGCGGTTGGGACACCGCGCAGCGCCTGAAGGAGCTCGACGGGGACGGGGTGGCCGCCGAGGTGGTCTTCCCGGACGCCGACGCCGTGGACAGCGGCACGGCCGCGCCCTTCGGAGTCGGCCTGGGGCTGTCCGGCGACCAAGACCCGGAGCTGGGCATGGCGGGCGCGCGGGCGCACAACCGCTGGCTGGCGGACTTCGTGTCGCAGCACCCCGAACGGCACTGCGGGGTCGCCCTGTTGCCGATCACCGGCGAGGTCCACGACGTCGTCGCCGAGGTCCACCGGGCCAGGGAGTCAGGCCTCGGCGCCCTGATGATCCCCTCCATGTGGGTCGACAAGAAGCCCTACCACGACCGCCGTTACGACCCCGTGTGGGCGGCGGCGGCCGAGTGCGGGATGCCCGTGCTCACCCACTCCGGCGCGGCCCCGCGCCACGAGTACGGCGACCACCTGGGCATCTATGTCGCCGAGGTCACCTGGTGGCCCGCGCGGCCGCTCTGGTTCCTGCTGTGGTCGGGCGTGTTCGAGCGGCACCCCGGCCTGCGGTTCGGGGTCGCCGAGTCGGGCTGCTGGTGGCTGCCCAACCTGCTGTGGTTCATGGACCGGCTCTACCTCGGCGCGCACGGCGGCAAGAAGCTCTCCCCCTTCGAGGAGCTGAAACGCCCGCCGCACGAGTACCTCGACCGCCAGGTCTTCGTCTGCGCGACCAACACCAAGCGCCGCGAACTCGCCCAGCGCTACGAGATCGGCGTCGACAACATCCTGTGGGGCAGCGACTTCCCGCACCCCGAGGGCACCTGGCCCGACACGCGCGCGTGGCTGCGGCGCACCTTCCACGACATCCCGGTCACCGAGACGCGCCGCATGCTGGGCCTGGCGGCGGCCGACGTCTTCGGCTTCGACGTCGAGCGGCTCACCCCGCTGGCCCGCCGCATTGGCCCCACGCCCGCCGACCTCGGCCAGCCGGACGACCAGGCGGCCGTCGAGGCGTCCTGGGCGCGCTCGCGCGAGGCGGGCCGCCACTGGCTGACCGACAACGACTTCCCGGTCCTGGGGGTGACGCCATGAGCGACGACCGCTACACGGTGATCTCGGCCGACTGCCACGCGGGCGCCGATCTGCTCGACTACCGGCCCTACTTGGACAAGCGCCACCACGACGCGTTCGACGCGTGGGCGGCCACCTACGTCAACCCCTACGAGGACCTGCTCGCCGACACGGCCGACAGGAACTGGAACTCCGAGCGCCGCCTCGCGGAGCTGGAGCGGGACGGCATCGTCGCCGAGGTCGTCTTCCCGAACACCATCCCGCCGTTCTTCCCCTCCGGCTCGCTGATGGCCCCGGCACCGACCGCGGCGGAGTTCGAGATGCGCTGGGCGGGACTGCGCGCCCACAACCGCTGGCTCGCGGACTTCTGCGCGGCCGCGCCGGGCCGCCGGGCGGGTGTCTTCCAGATCCTCCTGGGCGATGTCGAGGAGGCCGTGAAGGAGATCCGGTGGGCGGTGGCGGCGGGCCTCAGGGGCGGCCCGATGCTGCCCGGCACACCGCCCGGCTCCGGCCTGCCCGAGCTGTACTCGAAGGCGTACGACCCGATCTGGGCCGTCTGCGCGGAACTCGGCGTCCCCGTCAACCACCACGCGGGCTCGGCCTCCCCGCCGCTCGGCGACGAACCGGCCGCCCGCGCGGTCTTCATGGTCGAGACGACCTGGTTCTCCCACCGCGCGCTGTGGCACCTCGTCTTCGGCGGCGCCTTCCGCCGTCACCCGGGGCTGAAGCTGGTCCTGACCGAGCAGGGTTCGGGCTGGATCCCCGGTGTGCTCGACATGCTGGACTACTACCACGGCCGCATGGTCGCGGCGGCGGCGCGGGCGTCCACGGCCGAGGCCAAGTTCGGTGCGGGCCTCGCGGCCGGCATGGGCGCGGCGCCGTCCCGGGTGTGGCGCGACAACTGCTTCGTCGGCGCGAGCTTCATGCGCCCGCACGAGGTGCCGCTGCGCGACCGCATCGGCCTCGACAAGATCATGTGGGGCAGCGACTACCCGCACGACGAGGGCACCTACCCCTACTCCCGGGAAGGACTGCGCTTCGCGTTCGCGGGCGTGCCACGGGACGAGGTCGCCGCGATGCTCGGTGGCAACGCGGCCCGGGTGTACGGCTTCGACCTGGACTTCCTCGACCCGATCGCGGCGAAGGCGGGCCCCACGGTCGAGGAGCTGGCGGAGCCCCTGGCAGAGCCGCCGGCGGACGCGACGAGCCCGGTGTTCGCGCGGGGAGCGTCGGTACGGGTCTGGTGACACCGAAGGTGCGATCCTCGGTCATATGACCGAACCAACCCATGACGAGGCGCACAGCGGGGCACTCGGCTCCCGGCTGAACTGGCTGCGGGCCGGGGTACTGGGCGCGAACGACGGCATCGTGTCCACCGCGGGGCTCGTCGTCGGTGTGGCCGGGGCGACGGACGACCGGGCCGCCCTGCTCACGGCGGGCCTGGCCGGGCTGCTCGCCGGGTCGATGTCGATGGCGGCGGGCGAGTATGTGTCCGTGTCCACCCAGCGCGACTCGGAACTGGCGGCGCTGGCCATGGAGAAGCGGGAGCTGAGGGAGCAGCCGGACGCCGAACTGGAGGAGCTGACCGGGCTGCTGGAGGAGCGCGGGCTCACCCGGGACGTGGCGCGGGAGGCGGCGGTCCAGCTGACGGAACGGGACGCGCTGAGGGCCCACGCGCGCGTGGAGCTCGGTATCGACCCGGACGAGCTGACCAATCCCTGGCACGCGGCCTGGGCGAGCTTTTTGGCCTTCACCGTCGGCGCCCTGCTGCCGCTGCTCGCGATCGTCCTGCCGCCGGCCCAGGTGCGGCTCGTGGTCACCGTGGTGTCCGTGCTGGCCGCGCTCGTCATCACCGGGTGGAGCAGCGCCCGGCTCGGCGCGGCCGACCCGAGGCGTGCGGTGCTGCGGAACGTGGTCGGTGGGGCGCTGGCCATGGGGGTCACCTATGCCGCCGGAAGCCTGCTGGGGGCGGCCGGCGTCTAGACCGCCCCGCGGATGGACTGCCGCGGATGGACCGTCCTGCGGATCCCTTTGGCGGAGATCGATAACAAGCAAGCGCGTACCCCCGGTAATACTTGTGGGTAGCAACCTCTAGGCGCGGCCCACGGGCGGCCCTACGGTGCACGCATGCCGAACCTCCCCGATGTAGTGCTGTGGTCCATACCGGCCTTCGTGCTGCTCACCGTCGTCGAGATGATCAGCCTCCGCCTCCATCCCGACGAGGAGACGGCCGGATACGCGCCGAAGGACACCGCGACCAGCCTCTCCATGGGACTCGGCAGCCTGTTCTTCGACGCCATGTGGAAGATCCCGGTCGTCGCGATCTACTCGGCCGTCTACGCGCTCACCCCGCTGCGCGTGCCCGTCCTGTGGTGGACGGTGCCGCTGATGCTGCTCGCGCAGGACTTCTTCTACTACTGGTCCCACCGCGGCCACCACGTCATCCGCATCCTGTGGGCCTGTCACGTCGTGCACCACTCCAGCAGGAAGTTCAACCTCAGCACCGCGCTGCGCCAGCCCTGGACGAGCCTCACCTCCTGGCCGTTCTACGTCCCGCTGGTCGCCGCCGGCGTGCACCCGGCCGCCGTCGCCTTCTGCTCCTCGGTGAGCCTCGTCTACCAGTTCTGGATCCATACGGAGCGGATCGACAAACTGCCCCGCAGCTACGAATTCGTGTTCAACACGCCCTCGCACCACCGGGTGCACCACGCCTCCCAGGGCGGCTATCTGGACCGCAACTTCGGCGGGATCCTCATCGTCTGGGACCGGCTCTTCGGGTCGTTCGTGCCCGAGGTCGAGCGCCCCGTGTACGGGTTGACCAAGAACATCAACACGTTCAACCCGATCAAGGTCGCCACGCACGAGTACGTCGCCATCGCCAAGGACCTCAAGGCCGCAGGCAGTTGGCGGGAGCGCGCGGGACGGGTGTTCGGCGGGCCGGGTTGGCAGCCGGCGCCGGCGCCGGTGGCGGACGCGGCCGAGGAGACCGTGACCGCGTGAGACAGCCCCGTGTCCTGCCGGCCGCCTTCGCCCTCACCACCGTCGTCGACCTCGTATCCCTCGCCGTGGGGTACGACATCGGGCACACGGTGGCCAAGCCTCTCCTGATGCTCCTGCTCGCCGCCCACGCGGCCCGCTGCGCCGCCCCTCGCCTCCTGGTCGCCGCCCTGCTGTGCGGCTGGGGCGGTGACGTCCTGCTCCTGTCAGACGCGCAGCCCGCCTTCATGGCCGGCATGGCCTGCTTCGCGGCGGGACACGTCTGCTACCTGGCCCTCTTTCGCGGTTACGGCCCCTCACGCGCGCGTGGCGGACTTCTGGCCCCCGCCTACGCCGTCGTCCTCGTCGTCACGGCCGCCCTCCTGTGGCCGGACCTGCCCGCCGGCCTCCGTGTCCCCGTCGCCTGCTACAGCGCCCTGCTGACCGCCATGGCGTACGGCGCGGCCGCCCGGCTCGGCCTCGTCGCCGGCCTCGGCGGTGCGCTCTTCATGCTCTCCGACACGCTCATCGCGACGGGCATCGCCGACTGGCCGCAGCCGCCCCGGCCCGACCTCTGGATCATGCTCACCTATGCCCTGGCACAGTTCCTGCTGGTCCGGGGCACCCTCGGCGAGCGGCGCGCACCGGCGGCGGCGTACCGTGAAGTGCGCTCGACCACCCCCTGAGCGCACCCGGAACCGCGGATCAGAGAAGGACCCTCGCCATGCGCGCCACCACCATCCACGCCCCTTACGACATGCGCGTGGAGGACGTTCCCGAGCCCGTGGTGCAGCTGCCCACCGACGCCGTGGTGCGCGTGCTCCGTGCCTGCATCTGCGGCAGCGACCTGTGGGCGTACCGCGGCGAGGCGGCCCGGCAGCCGGGCCAGCGGATCGGCCACGAGTTCCTCGGCGTCGTCGAGGAGACCGGCTCCGCGGTGGGCACCGTGCGGCGCGGTGACCTCGTGGTCGCCCCGTTCATGTGGTCCGACGGGGTCTGCGACTACTGCCGCGAGGGTCTGACGACGTCCTGCGAGCACGGCGGCTTCTGGGGCTCCGTCGGCTACGACGGCGGCCAGGGCGAGGCCGTGCGCGTCCCGTTCGCCGACGGCACCCTCGTCCAGCTGCCCAAGGACGCGGCCTCCGACGACCACCTGCTGTCCGCCCTGCTGACCCTGTCCGACGTGCTCGGCACCGGCCACCACGCCGCCGTCGGCGCGGGCGCCCGGCCCGGCGCCACCGTCGCCGTCGTCGGGGACGGCGCCGTCGGCCTGTGCGCCGTGCTGGCCGCCAAGCGCCTCGGCGCCGAGCGGATCATCGCGCTCGGCCGCCACCAGGTCCGTACCGACATCGCCCGCCGTTTCGGCGCCACGGACGTCGTCGCCGAGCGCGGTGACGCGGCCGTCGAGGCGGTCCGTGAACTCACCCGCGGCCAGGGCGCGCACGCCGTCGTCGAGGCCGTCGGCACCGAGCAGTCGATGCGCACGGCGGTCAACATCACCCGTGACGGAGGCGCGATCGGCTTCGTCGGCGTGCCGCACGGCAGCGGCACCGGCCTCGACCTCGGCGTCATGTTCGACCGCAACATCGCCCTGCGCGGCGGTGTCGCACCGGTCCGCGCATACATCCCCGAGCTGCTGCCCGACGTCCTGGACGGCACCGTCGACCCGTCGCCGGTCTTCGACCTGACGGTCGGCCTGGAGGGCGTACCGGACGGCTACAAGGCGATGGACGAGCGCACCGCGCTCAAGGTCCTCGTCACCAACTGAGCCGGCGGCCGGTCACCAGCGGATCGGCAGCGGCAGCGCCGTCAGCAGCCCCGACACCGTGACGACCACGCCGAGCGCGACGACCTCGGCCCCTGCGGGCACGCACGCGGTCAGCGGGTCGGGCGCCCGGCGCAGCCGGATGCGCGCCCACAGGGCGAGCAGGGCGACGACCGTCACGAGGATCACCTTGGCGAGCAGGGCGCGACCGTAGGCGGTCGCCGTCAGCTGGTGCAGCACCGTGTCCGCCGGCATCCGGCGCAGGGTGCTCCACAGGCCGGTGGCGGTGATCGCCGCGAGCAGTACGGCGGCCACGCGCGCGTAGAGCCCCAGCAGCGCGGCGCCCGCCTCGCCACCGCGACCGGGCCAGAGCCGCAGCGTCCGCAGCACGTGCAGCAGGGCGCCCGCCCACAGGGCCGCACACGTCAGATGCACGAGCGTCAGGCCCGAGCCCACCAGCGGGCCGTGCTCCGTCGTGGGGTGCGCGCGCAGGGCCTCCGCGAGGACGACCGCGGCCAGGGGCCAGACCTGGCTGGCGGGACGGCGCGAGAGGGCGCACAGACCGGCGACGAAGAACGCGTTGACCTCGATCAGCGCGAGCGCGCCGTCGCGCGTGGAGTACAGCCCCCCGAGGTCGATCTGGGACAGGCTGTGCGGCACCAGGTTTCCGGTCGCCACGACCGAGGCGAGGCCGAGCGCGGCGACGAAACCCGTCGCGGCCGCGTACGGGGACCAGCTGCGCGGTGTGTCCGGGGGAGCGCCGGGCAGCCGGTGGGCCAGCCGGTTCACGAACAGCTCGCCCACCGGTATGCACAGGGCGGTGAACAGCGTCGTGCGCAGCAGGGCTATGCCGCCCACGCCGGGCGCGGACGCCTCACCGGTGCCGTGCAGCGCGGCGGACGGCCCCAACAGGGATATCAGCGCGGCGAGCGTCACGAGGGCCAGGACGGCGGCGGCCCGGAGCACTCCGGTCCGGCGGCCGGCCGGGCTCTCGCCGCCCGCCTTCGCGGTCGGTCGTATCAACGTCACCCCTGGATCCTCGCCAGTGGTCACAAAACGGGGCAAGCAAAGGAAAGCAACCGGGGGATGGGCGTTCCGCCCACTGATACGTTTCCGGCCACCCCTGCGCTCAGGACCAACCCCTGCGCTCAGAACCACCGGGGCGCGTCCGACCCCCAGGCTCCCGGCGGACGCGCCCAGTCGGCCGGTCCGCCGGCGAAGGACACCGGTGGCGGGGCGTACCGCAGCCGTCCCAGCGCGCTGTCCCGTTCGGCGAGGCGGGGGTGTGTCGCGTCGTGGGCGGTGTCGCCCGCCGGGCCGTGCTCGATCCCGTGCGTCAGCCAGGCCCCGGTCCGGGCCAGCGCCAGCCGCACGAACCGGCTGCCGCCGTCGTACGACTGCTCCGTCAGCGCCCGCAGCACCGCGGCCGCCAGCAGATAGCCCGTGCCGTGGTCCAGGGCCTGCGCGGGCAGGGCGCCGGGCTCTCCGGCCGCCCCCTCGATCGCGGCGATGCCGGTCGCGACCTGCACCAGGCTGTCGAAGCCCCGCCGCCCGCCCCACGGCCCGTACGCGCCCCACGCCGACACCTGCGCCACGACCAGCCCGGGCCGCCGCTCGGCGAGCGCCTCCGGGGACAGCCCGAAGCGGTCCAGGGAGCCCGGCCGGTAACCGGTGACCACGACGTCCGCCTCGGCCAGCAGATCCTCGAAGACCGCGCGCTCGGTGGCGAGGTCCAGCGTCGCCGAACGCTTCCCGATGTCCGTGTCCGCGTGCAGGTCGGGGAGTTCGGGCAGCCGTGGGGCGTCCACGCGCAGCACGTCCGCGCCGAGCAGGGCGAGTGTGCGGGTGGCGACCGGGCCCGCGAGGACCCGGGTCAGGTCCAGCACCCGCAGTCCGGCGGCCGGCAGCAGGGGAGTGCCCTCGACCGGCGCGAGCACGCGCGCGGGTGCTGGGTCCAGCCGCTCGCGTTCCACCAGAGGCCGCCGCACGAGCGCGGCGGACTGCTCGTGTGCGGCCCACTCCTCGGGCGTGCGCAGGGCGACGGCGAGGCCGCCCGCGCGGTACACCGTCTCCTCCACCTCCAGGGCGGACCGCTCAGCGAGCCGTGCGGCGACGTCCTCCACCGGGGCCGGGGCGTCCTGCGGCAATCCCAGCGCGCCCAGCAGCCGTGCCCGGTGGTGCGGATAGTTGGCGTGGGTGCGCACCCAGCCGTCCGCGGTCCGCCAGAACCGCGACAGCGGCGCGAAGACGACCGGCGCCCGCCCGTCCACCTGCAGCAGCCGCTCACTGTGGAAGGCGGCCGCGACTGCCGCGTCGTCGACCCGGACCTCCGGTATTTCGGCGTGCCCGGCCCGCCGCGCGCCCAGCTCGGCGGCGGCCAGCGCGCAGGCGCCCACACAGGAACGCGCCAACTCCCTGACGGGCAGCCTCGCTTCGAGCGCGCCCCGGCGTACGACGGTCGACACACGCGAGAGCAGAGCGGGATCGCCTCCCACCGCGTCCCAAGAGAACTTGATTTCTGTCATGACTGCACTATGCAGTATTGATTCAATCAACCTTGGTGGCGGCGGTCCACCACAGGCGCACCTCCTTGCCGACATCGGTGGGGCGCAGCTCCCAGCCTTGGGCAAGGGCGACTTCGGCGACGTAGCGGCCGCCCGCACCGCGGTAGTCGCGCAGCGGTATCGCACACTCGACCGGCGGTCGGGGCTTCTTCGGCACGACCGGCCTCGACGCCCGCCGGGTCCAGTCGGCGACCCTCTTGTCGACCCGCGCCCGGTAGTGGCCGGTGTCGCCCTCATGCCGCAGCTCCGGCCAGGTCACGCACCAGGAGGGCAGTCTCGTCGTCCGGTCCAGCACCCGGTCCGTGAACCTGTCGAACCACCGCTCGGAGTCGCTGAACGCGGCGATCACCTCGGCCACCAGCCCCACGGCGAAGAGGAAGGCCCACGACGCGGGGGCAAGCAGACACGGCACGGGCAGGTACGCGACCGTGGCCAGGAAGCGGAGCACCAACTGTCCCCGGGGCCGGACCGGTTCGGGTCTCCAGGTCGCGGGATCTTCATACTCGAGCATGACAAAGATCCTGCCGCACAAGACGCCCGGGCCGGGCGGTCGTGCCGCCCGGCCCGGGTCATCCGCACACAGGCTCTACCTGGTCACCCGCACAGGCTCTACTTGGTCACCGCGGCGAGCGCGTCCGCCGTGCCCCAGCCGTAGAAGCCGTTGTAGTTCTTCACGCCCTCGCACACCGCGTCGACCTTGCCGTCGCCGTTGATGTCGTACGGGTCCGTGCAGGGCGTGGCGTCCGCCTCGGCGTACAGCAGCGCCTTCACCAGCGCCGCCGGGGCATGCGGATGGGTTGACTTGATCAATGCGGCCACACCCACGACATGCGGGGTCGCCATCGACGTACCCGCCATGTAGCCCCACCTGCCGCCCGGCAGCGGGCCCAGGATCAGACCGCTGGTCGCCGGGGGTTCCGGCTTCTGGTAGGCCGTCGAGTCACCGCCGGGCGCGGCGATGTCGATGACCCCGAGGCCGTAGTTGGAGAACGACGACTTGATGCCCTTGGCGCCGGTCGCCGCGACCGTGACGACACCCGGCAGCTGGGTCGGTATGTCGTAGCACTTGTGCGGGTCGATCACCCGGTCCGACGGGGTGCCGTCGTTCGGCGAGACCGGGTCGGTGATCGAGTCGGACGCGAGGTCGTAGCTCTCGTTGCCCGCCGCCGCGACGTTGACCGTGCCCTTCTTCTCCGCATAGCGGGAGGCCCGGGTGATGGCGTCGACGAGCGCCTTCTGGTCCGGGTCGTCCTTGCAGTTGAAGTACCACGGGTCGGTGTAATAGCTGTTGTTGGTCACGTCCACGCCGTGGTCGGCCGCCCACATGAAGCCGCAGACCACGGCCTCCGTGTAGAAGTAGCCGGCGGTCGTGGACACCTTGATGCCGGCGACCTTGACGCCGGGCGCGACACCGGTGATACCGACGCCGTTCTTGGCACCCGCGATCTCGCCCGCCACATGCGTGCCGTGCGGGCTCTCCGCCGCGCTGGGCCGCCAGGAGCCGTCGGTCGTGTCCGGCTTGCCCGACACGCAGTTGGCGGAGGCGTCCCGGTCGAAGTTGGGCGCGATGTCGGGGTGCGTGTCGTCGACGCCGGTGTCGATGACGGCGACGGTGACGTCCCGGCTGCCGAGGGTCTTCTCGTGTGCCTTGTCAGCCTTGATGGCGGGCAGGTCCCACTGCAGCGGCTCCAACGGGTCCTGCCCGTCGGCCGCCTGCGCGTGCGCGACCTCCTCGGCGCTCAGCACCTTCGGGGTGCCGACGTCGGTGGTCGACTGCGCGGGCAGCGGCGCGTTGCGTGTGGCACCGGCCGAGTCGACCCCGCGCACCGTGCGGACGGTCTTGGCGAAGTCCGGGTTCGCCGAGTGGACGACGATCACGCCGATCCGGTCGTACGAGATCACGACCGTGCCGCCGGCCTCGGCGATGGCCTTCTTCACATGCGCGGAAGCGCCGTGCCCGGGACTGACGTTGACGACATAGCTGAGCGAGGGCGCGTCATCGGCCACCGCCGTCGTGGCGTCGGCCGCGGACGCCGTGACGTTCGGCAGGAACGCAAGGGCCGTCGCCATGGCCATCCCGACCGGGATCGCCATGGCACGGCGGTAGCGCGACTGGGGCGCTGTCATGTGTCTGTGTCTCCAGTTCGTTCGCGGTACGAGTGGTGCCGTGCGGGAAGTCCTTCGAGCCGGGCCCTACTTGACCGCGCGCAGCGCGTTGACCACGCCGAACCCGTAGAAGCCGTTGACGCGCTCGCCGCCGACGCAGGTGGCGTCCACGACCCCGTCGCCGTCACCGTCGTACGGGTCGGTCGGGCAGCCCGGGTTGTCCGCCTCCGCCTTGAGGAGGGCCTGCAACTGGGCCGGGGAGGCGTGCGGGTGGGTGGACTTCAGCAGCGCGGCCACGGCGGCCACGTGCGGGGAGGCCATCGAGGTGCCCTGGAGGAAGCCGTACTGGTTGTTGGGCAGCGTGGACAGGATCCGGCCGTTCTTCGACGGCGTGTCCGGGATCTGGTACTTGTCGCCGCCCGGTCCCGCGACGTCGACGACTCCCTTGCCGTAGCTGGAGTAGTACGACTTGGTGCCCTTGACGCCCACCGCGCTCACGGTGACCACACCGGGCAGCTGGGTCGGCACGTCGAAGCACTTGTGCGGGTCGACCGTCCGGGTCGCGGCGGTCGAGTCGTCGGGGCTGGAGTCGTCGACGAGGGCGTCCGAGTCGAGGTCGTCGTTGGAGTTGCCCGCCGAGGCGACATTGAGCGTGCCCTTGTGCTGGGCGTACATCTGGGCCCTGTTGACCGCGTCGACGATGGCACGTTGATCGGGGTCGTCCATGCAGTTGTACAGCCACGGGTCAACGTAGTAGCTGTTGTTGGTGATCTCCACGCCGTGGTCGGCGGCGAACACGAAGGCGCAGACGACGCTCTCCGGGTAGAACAGCTGCGTCGAGTCGGGCTGGGCGACGGTGATGCTCGCGACCTTCACCCCGGGGGCGACACCCGCGACGCCGATGCCGTTGCGGGCCGCGGCTATCTCGCCCGCCACATGCGTGCCGTGGTAGTGGTCGGCGTCCACTGGCCGCCAGGCGCCGTACGTCGTGTCGGCCTTGCCGCTCACACAGTTTGCCGACTGGGACGGCGAGAAGTTCGGGGCGATGTCCGGGTGCGTGTCGTCGACACCGGTGTCGATGATGCCGACAGTGACGTTCCTGCTGCCGGGGTTGATCGTGGCCGCCTTGTCGGCGCCTATCGCCCGCAGGTCCCACTGGTCGGCCTCAAGGGGCTCCTCGCCGGCCGTCGAGGTCTGCGCGACCTTTGCGGCCTCCGCCTTCGACAGGACCTGCACCGCGCCTTCGTCGGTCGTCGCCGCGGCGCTCAGTGGCGCGGTACGGGTGGCGCCGGCCGACTGCACCCCGCGCACGGCGCGCATCTGCCTGCCGAAGTCCGGGTTCGCGGAGTGGACGACGATCACGCCGATCCTGTCGTACGTCGCGACGACGGTGCCGCCGTTCGCGGCTATCGCCTTCTGCACCGCCCCGATCGTCCGGTGGTCCGTCCGGGTGTTGACCACGTACGCGAGACGGGGGCCGTCCGCCGCCTGGGACGCCCCGGCCGTCAACGGGGCCGCCGAGGCCGCCGACGGCAGAAAGCCCAGCGAGGCGGTCAGCGACAGCACGACCGGCACGGCGAGAGCGAGCCGGCGTCTGGAGCGCAGATGAGCCATGGGATCTCCACATCATCCTGAAACGAAAACCGCCCGGGCACAGGTGGTGCTCGGGCGGGTACATGACGGGTGGTGCAGGGCGAAGCTATCTCCCTGTCTCATCGGCCAGCAATGACTTGGTCAAGATGAGTTCTGAAAGAACTCATAGGACTTGAACCGGTCCTCGCGTGGCGCCGTGGACCTTCGACAGGGAGCACGAGCACGATCGGACTCCCCCGTCGCACTCACCCGCAGCACGAGGAGAATCCGTGGCCACCGAGACACCGCCCCCCTCGAAAGCGCAAGCCCAACTCCCCTCCAGCGAGGAGTTCGCCGAGGTGCAGCAGAGCGCGGAGTTCGGTGATCTGCGCCGCTCCCACCGCTCCTTCGCCTTCCCGCTGACCGTCGCCTTCATCGCCTGGTACCTGCTGTACGTCCTGCTCTCCAACTACGCGGACGGCTTCATGGGCACCAAGGTGGCCGGCAACATCAACGTGGCCCTGGTCCTGGGCCTCGCCCAGTTCCTCACCACGTTCCTCATCGCCTGGTGGTACGCGCGCCACGCCGCCGCCAAGCTCGACCCCAAGGCAGCGGCCATCAAGTCCCGGATGGAGGGCGGCGCATGAGCATCGCGCAGCAGAGCGTGCTGGCGGCCGGCGAGGCCACTGAGCACCGGCCGCTGATCATCACCCTGTTCGCGGTGTTCGTCGCCGCGACCCTGGTCATCACCGTCTGGGCGGGCCGGCAGACCAAGGACGCCGCCGACTTCTACGCGGGCGGACGGCAGTTCACCGGCTTCCAGAACGGCCTCGCCGTCTCCGGCGACTACATGTCCGCCGCGTCCTTCCTCGGCATCGCGGGCGCGATCGCCCTCTTCGGCTACGACGGCTTCCTGTACTCCATCGGCTTCCTCGTCGCCTGGCTCGTCGCCCTGCTCCTGGTCGCCGAGCCGCTGCGGAACTCGGGCCGCTACACCATGGGCGACGTCCTCGCCTACCGGATGCGCCAGCGCCCCGTCCGTACGGCGGCCGGCACGTCCACCATCGTCGTGTCCATCTTCTATCTGCTGGCCCAGATGGCGGGCGCGGGCGTCCTGGTCTCCCTGCTGCTGGGCATCACCAGCGACGGCGGCAAGATCGGCATCGTCGCCCTGGTCGGCGTGCTGATGATCGTGTACGTGACCATCGGCGGCATGAAGGGCACCACCTGGGTCCAGATGGTCAAGGCCGTGCTGCTGATCGTCGGCGCCATCCTGCTGACCTTCCTGGTCCTGCTGAAGTTTCACTTCAACGTCTCCGATCTGCTCGGCAAGGCGGCCGACAACAGCGGCAAGAGCGCCGCGTTCCTGGAGCCCGGCCTGAAGTACGGCGCGACCGGCACCACCAAGCTGGACTTCCTCTCGCTCGGCATCGCCCTGGTCCTGGGCACCGCGGGTCTGCCGCACATCCTGATTCGCTTCTACACCGTGCCCACCGCCAAGGCCGCCCGTAAGTCGGTCATCTGGGCGATCGGCCTCATCGGCGCCTTCTATCTGATGACCCTCGCCCTCGGCTTCGGCGCGGCGGCGCTGATCAAACCGGACGAGATCATCGCCTCCAACAAGGCGGGCAACACGGCGGCGCCGCTGCTGGCCCTGCATCTGGGCGGGGTGGACTCCAACTGGGGCGCCATCCTGCTCGCCTCCATCTCGGCGGTCGCCTTCGCCACGATCCTCGCGGTCGTCGCGGGCCTGACCCTGGCCTCGTCCTCCTCGTTCGCCCACGACATCTACGCCAATGTCATCAAGAAGGGGCAGGCCAGCGAGAAGCAGGAGGTCAACGCGGCCCGGTACGCCACCGTCGGCATCGGCGCCGTCTCGATCCTGCTCGGCGCCATGGCCCGCGACCTGAACGTGGCCGGCCTGGTCGCCCTGGCCTTCGCGGTCGCCGCCTCCGCCAACCTGCCGACGATCCTCTACAGCCTCTTCTGGAAGAGGTTCACCACGTCCGGCGCCCTGTGGTCGATCTACGGCGGCCTGGTCACCGCCGTCGGACTCGTCCTGTTCTCGCCGGTCGTCTCCGGCAAGCCCACGTCGATGTTCCCGGACGTGGACTTCCACTGGTTCCCGCTGGAGAACCCGGGCATCATCTCGATCCCGGTCGGCTTCCTGCTCGGCGTCGTCGGCACCTTCCTGTCGAAGGAGGCGCCGGACCCCGAGAAGTACGCGGAGCTGGAGGTGCGGTCCCTGACGGGCACCGGGGCACACTGAGCGCACCGCACGCACGGCCGCGTCGAGGGCATCGTAGGGTCCTACGACGCGGCCGTGTCGTGCCTGGGGGTATCGCGCCTCGGCCGGTGTCAGTGGTGTCACGTAGGCTCGCAGGTGATGGAAGACGACCGATGCGGATCCGGGAGGGGGCCCACGTGCTCATCGACACCTACGGCCGAGTGGCCACCGACCTGAGGGTCTCGCTGACCGACCGGTGCAATCTGCGCTGCACCTACTGCATGCCCGAGGAGGGCCTGCAGTGGCTGGCCAAGCCCGACCTGCTCACGGATGACGAGATCGTCCGCCTGATCGACATCGCGGTCCGGACGCTGGGCATCAAGGAGGTCCGCTTCACCGGCGGCGAACCCCTGCTGCGCCCCGGACTGGTCGGCATCGTCGAGCGCGTCGCCGCGCTGGAACCGCGCCCCAAGACGTCCCTCACCACCAACGGCATCGGCCTGAAGCGCACCGCCGGCGCCCTGAAGACGGCGGGCCTGGACCGGGTCAACGTCTCCCTCGACACCCTCCGCCCGGACGTCTTCAAGGCGCTCTCCCGCCGCGACCGCCACAAGGACGTCATCGAGGGCCTGGAGGCCGCCCGCGAGGCGGACCTCACCCCGGTGAAGATCAACACGGTCCTGATGCCGGGCCTGAACGACGACGAGGCCCCGGACCTCCTGGCCTGGGCGATGGAGCACGCCTACGAGCTGCGCTTCATCGAGCAGATGCCCCTGGACGCCCAGCACGGCTGGAAGCGCGAGGGCATGGTGACGGCCTCGGACATCCTGGCCTCCCTGCGCACCCGCTTCGAGCTGACGCCCGAGAGCCAGGGGGAGCGGGGCTCGGCCCCGGCCGAACGCTGGCTGGTCGACGGCGGCCCGTACCGCGTCGGCGTCATCGCCTCCGTCACCCGCCCGTTCTGCGCCGCGTGCGACCGCACCCGACTGACGGCCGACGGCCAGATACGGACGTGCCTGTTCGCCACGGAGGAGACGGACCTGCGCGCGGCCCTGCGCTCCGACGCCCCCGACGAGGAGATCGCCCGCATCTGGCGCCTGGCGATGTGGGGCAAGAAGGCCGGATCCGGCCTGGACGACCCGACGTTCCTCCAGCCGGACCGTCCGATGTCGGCGATCGGGGGCTAGACCGGGCTAGACCGACGATTCCCATTCGGTCAGCAGGACGACGTCCTTCAGGAACCCCCGCATCCCGAGGAACTGCGACAGATGCTCCCGGTGCTCCTCGCAAGCCAGCCATGTCTTGCGGCGGTCCGGGGTGTGGATCTTCGGGTTGTTCCACGCCAGCACCCACACGGCGTCGGTGCGGCAGCCCTTGGCGGAGCAGATCGGGGTCTCGTCACTCACGGCTTCGTCTCACAGGGAATGGCGGAAAAGCGCTGTAGGAAAAGCGCTGTGAAAAAGGCGACGCCGAGCAGCCACGGGGGGAGCTGCCCGGCGTCGGTCCGTCGCTCCGACGGGGGATGCGGAGCGCGTACGCAGTATGTCATGGGTCACCCGTCGCCCGGCACTGGAACTGCATGATTGATCTGAGCTTTTCTTGAGCTTGGTGCGGGGTCGCATTCCGTTTACCCCGCGCCGAGCAGCCGTCACGCCGGATCGGCCCGCTGCTCGTGGACCCCCGGTGCCGGATCGGTCAGCACATCCTCCGGGACGGGTTCCGCCTGCGTGTCCTCGGCCCGGGCAGGGGCGATCATCGGCCGCGTCGGCCCGGCCACAAACGTCGACGGGAGGGACTGCGGCCGTTCCCGGCCCGCGTTGGCGATCACCACGGCGACATAGGGGAGGAGCGCCCCCAGAACCAACGCCACGATCGCGACGTGCCGTTCGACGTTCCAGAGCGTCGCCGCGAGGATCACCGAGATGGTGCGGACCGTCATCGAGATGATGTATCGGCGCTGCCGGCCGCGCACGTCCTCGGCCAGGCCCGTCCGGGCTCCGGTGATCCGGAACACCTGGGCGTTGCCTCCGCCGTGCTGCTTCCGCATCACATTCCACCATCCGCCCGCATCGGACCCTCCCCGGCCCACAGCCATTCCCCGCACGGTCGGGGAACCGGGCCGGGCCGTCATCAACGTTACGCCGCGCCTGCGCAGCCTTCGAGACCGGGTCGCCTCCTGCCTGGGTGAACGTCCTGCGCAGTGCGGCGTACGGCCGTAATCCGTCCGGCCGTACCCGACATGCGCCGTACGGCCGACGGGCCGAGACTGACCGTAGTGCTCACGTCGATCCGTACGAGGAGGCAGCCATGGGCTGGTTGTGGGCGATCATCGTCGGATTCGTGCTGGGCCTGATCGCCAAGGCGATCATCCCCGGCAAGCAGCACAGCCCCCTCTGGCTGGTCACGATCTTCGGCATCCTGGGCGCCGTCGCCGGCAACGCGATCGCCGCGGCGTTCGGCGTCGCGCAGACCCGGGGTATCGACTGGACCCGGCACCTCTTCCAGCTCATCGCCGCGATCATCATCGTCGCCCTCGGCGACATGGCGTACATGGCGCTGTGGGGCAACAAGAAACAGCAGCGGGTCTGACCGCGGACCCGGCCACGGCACACGAAAGGGCGGCTCCCCACTCGGGGAGCCGCCCTTCTCCGTGTCTCAGACGCCCGTGACCTCGACCGCGGCCAGGTTCTTCTTGCCGCGGCGCAGCACCAGCCACCGGCCGTGCAGCAGATCCTCCTTGGCCGGGACCGCGTCCTCGGCGGTGACCTTGGCGTTGTTCACGTAGGCACCGCCCTCCTTGACCGTGCGGCGCGCGGCCGACTTGCTGGCCACCAGGCCGACCTCGGCGAACAGGTCCACGACCGGGCCCAGCTCGGTGACCTGGATGTTCGGCAGCTCGGACAGGGCCGCGGCCAGCGTCTTGGCGTCGAGGTCCGCCAGCTCGCCCTGACCGAACAGGGCCTTGGACGCGGCGACCACGGCGGCCGTCTGGTCGGCACCGTGCACCAGCGTCGTCAGCTCCTCGGCCAGCGCACGCTGCGCGGCCCGCGCCTGCGGACGCTCCTCGGTCAGCTGCTCCAGCTCCTCGATCTCCGTACGGGACTTGAAGCTGAAGATGCGCAGGAACTTCGACACGTCCCGGTCGTCCGTGTTCAGCCAGAACTGGTAGAAGGCGTACGGCGTGGTGAGCTCCGGGTCGAGCCAGACCGTGCCGGACTCCGTCTTGCCGAACTTGGTGCCGTCCGCCTTGGTGATCAGCGGCGTGGCCAGCGCGTGCACCGGGACGTGCGGCTCGACCTTGTGGATCAGGTCGGCGCCCGCCGTGAGGTTGCCCCACTGGTCGCTGCCACCGGTCTGCAGCGTGCAGCCGTACCTCCGGTACAGCTCCAGGAAGTCCATGCCCTGCAGGATCTGGTAGCTGAACTCGGTGTAGCTGATGCCCGCGTCGGAGTGCAGCCGCCGGGAGACGGCCTCCTTCGAGATCATCTTGTTGACCCGGAAGTGCTTGCCGATGTCGCGCAGGAAGTCGATGGCCGACAGCCCCTGGGTCCAGTCCAGGTTGTTGACCATCGTCGCGGCGTTCGGTCCGTCGAAGTCCAGGAACTTCTCGATCTGGCCGCGCAGCCGTGCCACCCAGCCGGCCACCACCTCGGGGTCGTTCAGCGTCCGCTCCGCCGTCGGCTTCGGGTCGCCGATCAGCCCCGTGGCACCGCCGACCAGGCCCAGCGGGCGGTTGCCCGCCCGCTGGATCCGGCGCATCGTCAGGATCTGCACGAGGTTGCCGAGGTGCAGGCTGGGCGCGGTCGGGTCGAAGCCGCAATAGAACGTGACGGGACCGTCCGCGAACGCCTTGCGCAATGCGTCCTCGTCCGTGGAGAGGGCGATCAGCCCCCGCCACTTCAGCTCGTCGACGATGTCCGTCACGGTTCTCGTGTCTCCTTGGTGGTCCTCGGGCAGCCGGGTGACAGCCGACTGCGAATGCCTACGAGGTTATACGCCCTGACTGACAGAGCTCATATTGAAGTCCGGCACCCGCAGCGCGGGCATCGCGGCCCTGGTGAACCAGTCGCTCCACTCCCGGGGCAGCGTCTTTTCCGTGCGCCCGGCCTCGGTCGCCCGCCCCAGCAGGTCCACCGGGGACTCGTTGAACCGGAAGTTGTTCGCCGCGCCGGTCACCTCGCCGTTCTCGACGAGATAGACGCCGTCCCGGGTCAGGCCCGTCAGCAGCAGCGTCGCCGGATCGACCTCGCGGATGTACCACAGGCAGGTCAGCAGCAGCCCGCGCTCGGTCGCCGCGACCATCTCCTCCAAGGAGCGGTCCTCGCCCCCGTCCAGGATCAGGTTGCCGCCCGCCGGGGCCACCGGCAGCCCGGTCAGACCCGCACTGTGCCGGGTGGTCGTCAGATGCTTCAGCTCCCCGTTCCCGACCCAGTCGACAGCGCCCGTCGGCAGCCCGTTGTCGAACACCGACTGATCGCCGCCGGAGGAGTGCGCGACGACGAACGGCGCGGACTCCAGACCCGGCTCGTTCGGGTCGCTGCGCAGGGTCAGCGGCAGCTCGGTCAGCTTCTCGCCCAGGCGGGTGCCGCCGCCCGGCTTGGAGAACACCGTGCGCCCCTCGGCCGCGTCCCGGCCCGACGCCGACCACAGCTGGTAGATCAGCAGGTCGGCCACGGCGGTCGGCGGGAGCAGCGTCTCGTAGCGGCCCGCGGGCAGTTCCACGCGCCGCTCGGCCCAGCCGAGGCGTACGGCCAGCTCGGCGTCGAGCGCGCCCGGGTCGACGTCCTTGAAGTCCCGCGTGGAGCGCCCCGCCCACGCCGAGCGCGTACGGTCCGGGGACTTGGCGTTGAGCTCCAGCGTGCCGTTGGGCTGGTCGTGCCGCAGCCGCAGGCCCGTGGACGTGCCGAGGTAGGTCGAGACGAGCTCGTGGTTGGCGAAGCCGTACAGCTCACGGTCGCCCGCACGCGCGCGTGCGAAGGCCTCGCCGAGCGCCGGGGCGAAGTCCGCGAACACCGTCGACGAGGTCTCGGCCGGCCCGTCCGTGAAGTCCGGCGACTCGGGTACGTCCGTGACCAGCGGCTGCGCGTCCTCGGCGGGCCCGGCGCCACGTGCGGCGGCCTCCGCGGCCCGGACCAGCGGCTCCAGGTCCTCCGCGGTCACGGCCGAGCGGGAGACGACACCGGAGGCCGTGCCCTCCTTGCCGTCCACGGTCGCCACGACGGTGAGGGTGCGCCCGCGCGTGACGCCGTTGGTGGTCAGCGCGTTGCCGGCCCAGCGCAGATTCGCGGTCGAGTGCTCGTCGGCGATGACGACGCAGCCGTCCGCCCGGGACAGCTCCAGAGCGCGCTCGACGATCTCGTGCGGCTTGTACGCCTTGCTGCTGCCCGCGCTCATCGACCGGCCTCCTGGGTGGTGTTGAGGATGTTGACGCCCTTGAAGAGGGCGGAGGGGCACCCGTGCGACACGGCGGCCACCTGGCCCGGCTGTGCCTTGCCGCAGTTGAAGGCACCGCCCAGGACATAGGTCTGCGGGCCGCCGACGGCCGCCATGGAGCCCCAGAAGTCGGTGGTCGTCGCCTGGTAGGCGACGTCCCGCAGCTGACCGGTGATCCGCCCGTTCTCGATCCTGAAGAAGCGCTGCCCGGTGAACTGGAAGTTGTAGCGCTGCATGTCGATGGACCAGGACCGGTCCCCTACGACATAGATGCCCCGGTCGACACCCCCGATGAGGTCCTCCGTGGACATCCCCGCCGGATCCGGCTGGAGCGACACATTGGCCATGCGCTGCACGGGCACATGCCCGGGGGAGTCGGCGAACGCGCACCCGTTGGACCGGTCGAACCCGGTCAGCTTCGCGATCCTGCGGTCCAGCTGGTAGCCGACGAGCGTGCCGTCCTTCACCAGGTCCCAGGACTGCCCCTCGACGCCCTCGTCGTCGTACCCGACCGTCGCGAGGCCGTGCTCGGCGGTGCGGTCACCGGTGACGTTCATCAGGTCGGAGCCGTACCGGAGCTTGCCGAGCTGGTCGAAGGTGGCGAAGGAGGTGCCGGCGTACGCGGCCTCGTAGCCGAGCGCCCGGTCCAGCTCGGTCGCGTGGCCGATGGACTCGTGGATGGTCAGCCACAGATTGGACGGGTCGACGACCAGGTCGTACAGGCCCGCCTGCACGCTCGGCGCGCGCATCTTCTCCGCGAGCAGTTCCGGGATCTGCTCCAGTTCGCTCTCCCAGTCCCAGCCGGTCCCGGTGAGGTACTCCCAGCCGCGTCCGACCGGCGGCGCGATGGTCCGCATCGAGTCGAACTCGCCGCTCGACTCGTCGACCGAGACCGCCGTCAGCTGCGGATGCAGCCGCACCCGCTGCTGTGTGGTGACGGTCCCCGCGGTGTCGGCGTAGAACTTGTTCTCGTGCACGGTGAGCAGCGACGCGTCGACGTGATCGACGCCGTTCGCCGCGAGCAGACGCGAGCTCCAGTCCGTCAGCAGCGCCGACTTCTCCTCGTCGGGCACCGAGAACGGGTCGATCTCGTACGAGGAGACCCACGTCCTGTCGGCGTGCACCGGCTCGTCGGCGAGCTCGACAAGCTCGTCGGAGCCGGCCGCCCGGATCACCTGGGCGGAGAGCTTCGCCATCGCGACGGCCTGCGAGGCGACCTTGGCGGCGGCGTCGAGGGTCAGATCCACGCCCGACGCGAAGCCCCAGGTGCCGCCGTGCACCACCCGCACGGCGTACCCGAGGTCGGTGGTGTCCGACGAGCCGGCGGGCTTGGCGTCCCTGAACCGCCAGGACGCGCTGCGCACCCGCTCGAACCGGAAGTCCGCGTGCTCGGCCCCGAGCGCACGCGCGCGTGCGAGCGCGGCGTCGGCCAGGGCGCGTAGGGGTAGCGCCAGAAATGTCGGATCGATTCCGTGGGCCACAGGAGGCTCCCCCAAGTCGATGAGTTCTCTTCTGCTCAAGCGGATGTCTTACGAGGTGGACGCGCCGCAGTGAAGTATGTCGCGCGGCCGTGACGGGGCCGTAGTGGATATTCGCGCGGCGCTGCGCCGAGCCGCCCCGCAACCGCCGCGCGCTCTTACCTCAGAGTGATCACGAGGTGGCATTATGACGCCCGCGCGCGGGCGGGGGAGTGATATTCGCGCCTGACTGCGGACGCCCGGCGGGCCGGGCACGCGCGATGCGCCCCGTCCATCGATCCACCGGCCACGCCCGGGCGGGCCGCCGCCCGGTCGAAACTGTAGGGATCCGACAGCGACGCCCCCATGCCACTGTCGGTGCCCGCTTCACCTCCGGAGGCCCCGTACCGATAGGTTTTCGATGAAGCCGCCTGTCATCCAGCTGTTCGGGCGGTGTGCCAGACCGCTATCGAAAGGGTGATCCGTTGAGCCGCTCGGTTCTCGTCACCGGAGGCAACCGGGGCATCGGCCTCGCCATCGCCCGCGCATTCGCCGACGCCGGCGACAAGGTCGCGATCACGTACCGCTCGGGTGAGCCGCCGGCCGCCCTGACGGACCTGGGCTGCCTCGCCGTCAGGTGCGACATCACCGACGCCGAGCAGGTGGAGCAGGCCTACAAGGAGATCGAGGCGCAGCACGGCCCCGTCGAGGTCCTCATCGCCAACGCCGGCATCACCAAGGACCAGCTCCTGATGCGTATGAGCGAGGAGGACTTCACCTCGGTCATAGACACCAACCTCACCGGCACCTTCCGCGTGGTGAAGCGTGCCAACCGCGGCATGCTGCGCGCCAAGAAGGGCCGTGTGGTCCTCATCTCGTCGGTCGTCGCGCTCTACGGCGGCCCCGGCCAGGCGAACTACGCCGCGTCCAAGGCCGGACTCGTCGGCTTCGCGCGCTCCCTCGCCCGCGAGCTGGGCTCGCGCAACATCACGTTCAACGTCGTCACGCCCGGCTTCGTCGACACCGACATGACCAAGGCGCTCACCGACGAGCAGCGCGCCACGATCATGGGGCAGGTGCCGCTCGGCCGGTACGCCCAGCCGGAGGAGATCGCCGCAACGGTGCGGTTCCTCGCCTCGGACGACGCCTCGTACATCACTGGAGCCGTCATCCCTGTTGACGGCGGACTGGGAATGGGTCACTGATCACCATGAGCGGAATTCTCGAGGGCAAGCGCGTCCTGATCACCGGTGTGCTGATGGAGTCCTCCATCGCCTTCCACACCGCCAAGCTGGCCCAGGAGCAGGGTGCCGAGATCATCCTGACCGCGTTCCCGCGGCCCACGCTCACCGAGCGCATCGCCAAGAAGCTCCCCAAGCCCACCAAGGTCATCGAGCTCGATGTCACCAACGACGAGCACCTCGCGCGCCTGGCCGACGTGGTCGGCGAGGAGCTCGGCGGCCTCGACGGCGTCGTGCACTCCATCGGCTTCGCCCCGCAGGACGCGCTCGGCGGCAACTTCCTCAACACGCCGTTCGAGTCGGTCGCCACGGCCATGCACGTCTCGGCGTTCTCCCTGAAGTCGCTGACCATGGCCTGCCTGCCGCTGATGCAGAACGGCGGCTCGGTCGTCGGCCTCACCTTCGACGCCCAGTACGCCTGGCCGCAGTACGACTGGATGGGCCCGGCCAAGGCCGCCCTGGAGGCCACCAGCCGCTACATGGCGCGCGACCTGGGCAAGCAGAACATCCGCTGCAACCTCATCTCCGCGGGCCCGATCGGCTCCATGGCCGCCAAGTCCATCCCCGGCTTCGCGGAGCTCGCGGCCGTGTGGGACAACCGCGCGCCCCTGGAGTGGGATCTCAAGGACCCGGAGCCGGCCGGCCGCGGTGTGGTCGCCCTGCTGAGCGACTGGTTCCCGAAGACCACCGGCGAGATCATCCACGTGGACGGCGGTCTGCACGCCGTCGGTGCCTGACCGGCACCGCCGAGGCCCGAGCCGGGACCGGGGCCCGCATCCTTTCGGGGGTGCGGGCCCCGGTCCGTGCGCGCGTCACCCGTTCGGCTCACCGGCCGGGCGCGGACGTGCGGCAACGGCGCACTCTGGAGTGCGAGTCCACCTCGCTGAGTCCCTCCCCAGCACGGCCGAGGAGGTCCCCTTGTGCGCCTGTCCCACAGCCTGGCCTCACTGACCGTCGCCGTCGCTCTCGTGCTGTCCCTGCCGTACGAGGCGATGCCGCACGCACGCGTGAAGGACAAGAGACCCCCGGCCCCGTCGCTGTTCGGGTCGGAGTGCCGTACGACCGTCCGCGGCTCCCATGTCGTGGCCTACTGCCACAACCCCTATGTCGACACCGATCGCGTGAGCCTGCACATCGAGTGCGCCCGCTGGTGGGACCTCGACACCGACGGCGACCTGGTCGACACCGGGCCCGCGCTGACCGTACGGCTCTCCGGCCGGTGCTGGAAGGAAGTCGGCTCGGTGTGGATCAGCCACCAGAAGGCGGGCTGAACCGCCCCGGACGGCACAGGAACGGATAGCTCGCGGCCTCCGCCGCGGCCGCCTCCGCGTCGCCCGTCCGGATCGCGTCGACGAGCCGGGCGTGGTCCATGTGCGTCTCGGGCGTCAGCACCTCGCCGACGTCCGCGCGCAGCCAGTCCCGCAGCACCTCGCCCAGGTCGGCGTACATCGCGGTCATGACCTCGTTGTGGGAGGCGGCCACCACCGCCAGATGGAAGGTCGCGTCCGCCGCCACGAAGGCCTCCGCGTCACCCGACGCCCAGACCTCCTCGCGCCGCACGAGGAGCGCGTCGAGCTGCTTGAGGTCCTTCTCGGTGCGCCGCTCGGCGGCCTGCTTCGCCGCCGCCGACTCCAGCGTGGAGCGCAGCTCGGCGATGTGCCGCGGGTCGGCGCCGGAGAAGCGGCGCTGCATGACGCCCGCCAGTTCGCTGGTGGCGACCACATAGGTGCCGGAGCCCTGGCGGATGTCCAGGAGGCCGTTGTGCGCCAGCGCCCGGACGGCCTCGCGGACCGTGTTGCGGGCGACACCGAGCTGCTCGACCAGCTCCGGCTCGGTCGGGATGCGCGAGCCGACCGGCCATTCGCCCGAGGTGATCTGGTTCCGCAGTTCGGCGATGACCTGCTCGGAGAGCGCCGAGCGGCGGGGGTGGCTCAGGGGCATGGCACACCTTCGCACGAGAGGGCCGGGAGGAGACGGCCCGGGGATGGACAACCAATCATCCTATGATTCTATGATGGACTTCATGGTGAGCGAGGAAACCAGGACGAGGACGTCGACAACCGAATGCACCATCGCCCCGGGCGCCGAACGCGCCGCGGCCCCGGACGCCAACGGCACCCCGGCCCCCGCCACGCGCGCGTGGGCGACACGGCTGCTCGTCGTCGGCATCGTGCTCGCGGCGCTCAACCTCCGCCCCGCCATCACCAGCCTCGGCGCGCTCCTCGAAGAGGTCCGCGACGGGCTGGGCATGAGCGGCAGCGTGGCCGGGCTCCTCACCTCGGTGCCCCCGCTCTGCTTCGCCGTCTTCGGCGTCATGGCACCCCGTCTCGCGCGCCGCTTCGGACCGGCCGCCGTGGTGTGCGCCGGCATGGTCGCCATCACGACGGGCCTGCTCATACGGCCCTACGCCGGGTCGACGGCCGGATTCCTGGCCGCCAGCGCGCTCACCCTCATGGGCATCGCGGTCAGCAACGTCCTGATGCCGGTCATCGTCAAGCGCTGGTTCCCGGACCGGGTGGGCTCCATGACGGGCCTGTACTCGATGGCCCTCGCCCTCGGCACCTCGGCCGCCGCCGCGGTGACCGTGCCGATGACCGACGCGCTCGGCGGCGGCTGGCAGCCGGGGCTCGCCGTGTGGGCGGTGCTCGCCGCGGCGGCGGCCCTGCCGTGGGTCGCGCTGGTACGGCACCGGGAGGCGGCGCCCGTACCCGAGGAACCGGTACGGGAGGCACGCGCGCGTGCGGAGCAGCCGCCCGCGCTGCGGATCACCCGGAGCCGTACGGCCTGGGCGCTCGCCGTCTTCTTCGGGCTCCAGGCCACCGCCGCCTACATCACGATGGGCTGGATGCCGCAGATCTTCCGTGACGCGGGCGTCTCGGCGAGCACGGCAGGGGTGCTCCTCGCCATCACCATGGTGATGGGCGTGCCGCTGGCCTTCGTCATCCCCCGGCTCGCCACCCGGCTGCCCCACCAGGGGCCGATCGTGCTGGCCCTCGGCGGGTGCGGTCTGGCCGGCTACGCGGGCCTGTACTTCGCCCCGGCCGCCGGTGCCTGGGCCTGGGCCCTGCTGCTCGGCGTGTCCAACTGCGCCTTCCCGCTGGCCCTCACGATGGTCGGCATGCGGGCCAGGACCGGCGCGGGCGTCGCCCAGCTCTCCGCCTTCGCGCAGAGCACCGGCTATCTGATCTCCATCCCCGGGCCGCTGCTGGTCGGCGTGCTCTACCAGCACAGCGGCGGCTGGGGCCTGCCGATCGCCCTCATGGCCGGTCTGATGCTCCCGCAGATGGTGGTCGGCGTCCTGGCGGGCCGGGACCGGACCGTGGAGCAGGAAGCGGGGCGCTGAGTTCACCCGCTTGAGTTCACCCGCCGAGCTCACCCCGGCAGTCCCGCAGGGGGAGGAGGGTGCGAGACTGGCCGCATGCCTGTGCTCGACCCGAACCCCCCGAACGGCCAGAAGAAGATGCTGATCATCTTCGGCTCGTTCCTCGTCATCTTCGTGCTCATCGCCATCGTCGCGACCATCGCGTCCCCCTGACCACAGCCCCCGCGGCCGATGGTGGTGCTGGCACCACCATCCCCTAGGGGGTGAGTGTCAGGGTCAAGTGGGTGGATCACCGGATGGGTTGGCGGCGGCGGATTCCGTAGTTTCGAGTTGTGCCCGCGGGACGCGGTCACGGACCACTCGCAGACCAGCGGAGGCGATCATGTCGGCCTGTACGCGGACCCCGCCCCACCCGGCGACCACGGGCGGCGTCGACATCCGGCTGCCCTGGTGGGCCCTTGTCCTGCCCGCGCTCGCCTTCGTCTCCCTGCTCCTGCTGATACTGAACCCGTCGGACGCCCACGCGGCCACCGGCGACCCCGCGGTCACCCATCTCGTCGAGCGTGTGCAGCAGCTGATCGCGCGCTAGTTCCAGGCCGTCCCGCACCGCAAATCCGCATGTCAACTCCCTGCGCCGCATGGCCTGTTTCATGCGAAGCTGGGCCCATGAGCGTCGCAGAACCCCGCAGGATTGTCCTCTTCCGGCATGCGAAAGCCGACTGGCCACAGGTGACCGACCATGAGCGGCCCCTCGCTGAGCGGGGCCGCACGGACGCCGCAGTCGCCGGACGCAAGCTGACCGACACCGGAATCCCGTTCGATCTGGCCCTGTGCTCCACCGCGGTCCGTACCCGCGAAACCTGGAAGCTCGCCGTCCACGAGTTCCCGCACCGGCCGAAAACCGTCTACGAGGAGCGGCTCTACGAGGCCTCGCCCGGCGAGCTGATCGCCGTGCTCAACGAGGTCCCGGACGACGCCCAGAACGTGATCCTGATCGGTCACAACCCAGGGGTGCACGGCCTGGCCGAGATCCTGTCCGGCTCGTCCGACGACAGCGCCCGCGAACGGATGAACCGCCGCGGCTTCCCCGCCGCCGCCTTCGCCGTCGTGTCCTACAGCGGCTCCTGGAAGAGCCTGGAGCCGGGCGCCGGCGAGCTGACCGACTACTGGGCGCCGTCCGAGTGACCCCGCCGGTGTGACGGTAGGCGTCGAGGGGCCCCGCACCGCGCTGGTGCAGGGCCCCTCGTCCGTGTCCGGTCCGGTGGCTCAGGCCTCGTCGTGCGTGTCCGCCGCCTCGACCTCTTCCCGGGTGACGCCCAGCAGATAGAGCACCGTGTCCAGGAAGGGGAAGTTCACCGCGGTGTGCGCGGCCTCGCGGACGACGGGCTTGGCGTTGAAGGCCACGCCCAGTCCGGCCGCGTTCAGCATGTCCAGGTCGTTGGCGCCGTCGCCGATCGCCACCGTCTGGGACAGCGGCACACCGGCCTCGGCGGCGAACCGGCGCAGCAGCCGCGCCTTGCCCGCCCGGTCCACGATCTCGCCGGTGACCCTGCCGGTCAGCTTCCCGTCGACGATCTCCAGGGTGTTGGCCTGGGCGAAGTCCAGCCCGAGGCGCTCCTTCAGATCGTCGGTCACCTGGGTGAATCCGCCGGAGACCACGCCCACTTGGTAGCCGAGCCGCTTGAGCGTACGGATCAGGGTGCGCGCACCCGGCGTCAGCCGCACCTCGCCGCGCACCTTCTGCACCACGGAGGCGTCCAGCCCCTCCAGCAGGGCCACGCGCGCGTGCAGCGACTGCTCGAAGTCCAGCTCTCCGCGCATCGCGGCCGCCGTGACCTCGGCGACCTTGTCCTCGCAGCCCGCGTGCGCGGCGAAGAGTTCGATCACCTCGTCCTGGATGAGGGTGGAGTCCACGTCCATGACCACCAGGCGCTGGGCCCGCCGGTGCAGCCCCGCCGACACGACCGCGATGTCGACGCCGAGCGCGCTCGCGTCGGACACCAGGGTGGTGCGCAGCGGCTCGGTCTCCACGCCGGACACCGCGAACTCGACCGCGGTCACCGGGTACTTGGCGAGCCGGAAGATACGGTCGATGTTGCCGCCGGCCTTGGCGATCCTGGCGGCGATGGCGGCGGTCGACTCGGCGGTGAGGGGGTGGCCGAGGACGGTCACCAGGGAGCGGCCGTGGCCGCGCGGGCGGTTGTCGCCGTGACCGGAGATGATCTCCGCCTGCATCTTCACCGACTCGGCCCAGCTGTGCACGGTGGCCCGGAGGTCGCCCTCCAGCCCGGCCGGCGGCTGGGTCACGAGCGCGCAGAGCACCAGCCGGCCGCGCGTGACGACCTGCTCGATGTCGACCACGTCGACCGAGTAGGCGGCAAGTGTGTCGAAGAGGCCGGCCGTGATGCCCGGCCTGTCCTTGCCGAAAATCTTGACGAGGAGGGTGGGGACCTCGGAGGTCTGCGAAGCGCTCATGGTGTATCCACCGTATCCGGCACCCAGTGCCTTCTGCCCATGTGGTCCGCCTAGCGGACAGGGAACAGTGGGTGACGGAGCAGTGTCGAGCGCCTTACTTCACGGGCACGAGTGGATCCCCCGCCGCTCGTCGGCCCGGCCCCGCACCTCAGCCACGCCCCTTCGGCCCCCTCGGCGAAGGCGAAGGCGGAGCTGGGGGCGGAGGCGGAGGTGGGGGCGGTGGACCGTCGTCGGAGGCGGACCCATGCGGGGGCCGGTCCCCGGGGCGAGGCCCGGGGCGGTGCCGGGGTGAGCGCGGCGGCGGGTCGAACGGCCGCGCCATGGTGGGCGCGCCGTACACGTCGGCGGACGGCGGCGGAGCACCGTCGGGGACTCGGCCGCCGCCAGGAGCGGGTGGGGTGCGCGGAATGTTCCGCCCGGGTTCCCGCAGCTCGTCAGGCACCTGGAGATACGGGTTCGTGTCGGGGTTGGGCGGGCGGTACGGCGTACCGGGCACGTACGGGCCGGACTGCCCTGCGCCCACCGCATCGCCGCTCCCGGCGTGTCCGGCGTGCTTCGGATACCCGGTGCCGTCCCCCGCGTCACCCAGTGCCAGCGGCGCCGCCCGTCGTCCCGCGGCGCCGGTGGCCCGGGCCAGCAGCGCTCCGGCCGCCCCGACGCCCGCGCCCCAGACGGCCCCGAGGAGCAGTGCCATGCCGAGCCGGCCGTGGAGTTCGATGCCGGCGCCGAACGCGTCGAAGCCGAGCACGGACAGCGAGGCGTCCACGGACACCTCCGTCAGCCAGGCGAGCAGGGGCAGCGCCAGCGCGGTCGCGATCCCCAGCCGCAGCGCGCACCGCCCCGCGAAACCGAGGGCACCGGAACCGCGTACACCCGATCCCGCAGTCGCCGCGGTCGTACCGGCCCCCGCCTCCACCGGCGTGCGAACCGCCGTCAGCACGCCCGCGAGCAGCATCATCAGGGCCGCCGCCACCCCCAGCAGCCACACCCGCCCGTCCAGGTCCGCCAGCCGGCCCAGCGTCACCGGCTGGTCGGACTTCCCGCCCAGCAACTCGTCGAGGGGGTGGGGCAGCACCGTGACCAGTGCGCCGGTCGCCCTGCCGTCCCACGGCACGAACAGGCCGATGGGGATCCCGAGCCACACCCCGTTGGGCGCGCCCAGGAGTGCCGCGCCCGCGATGCGCCCCGGGTGGTCGTCGCCGATCGCCGCGTACGCCGCCGCCGCGAGCCCGGCGGCCACGGCCACGACCAGCACGGTGACGAGCGCCGAGGCCGCGGGCCGTACGACCCGGTGCACGGCCTCCCAGCCGCGCGGCAGGGGAGTACGGCGCGAGGTCAGCAGGGCGATCAGAAGGATGCCGGCGGACCAGCCGAGTCCGCCCAGGAGGGTGGGCGCGGTGTCCACCGTGAAGCCCACCGCCGCCTTCGCGTCGACGAGGTCGCCGATGCGGTCGGGCAGCAGTCCACCGATGTCCCCGAGCCCGGGGATGCTCAGCCCGCCGCCCTTGCCCCCGCCGCCGCCCAGCCCGGGCAGCTTGTCGAGGCCGAGTGAACCGCCGTCGATCGTGATGACGTCGTGTCCCGCCCAGGCCAGCCCGCCCAGCGTCGCCACGAACAGCGCGATCACCGCGCCCGCGCGCGCGAGGAGTTCGGCCGGTGCGATCACAACTCCGGCCGTGCGCAAGGACCGTAGGAACACCCACGACAGCAGCAGGGCGCCCACCAGGCTCACCCCGAGTGGCGTGATCTCGATGGCCGTGTGCGCCTCCGCGCCTTTCAGGCCGAAAGCGGACACATCGCCGGACGGCGTGACCGAACCACCCGCCCCGAGCGCCACAACAGCCGCCGTCATCGGGCCCAGTGAGCCCGCCGCGTCCGCCTGCAGAAGATGCAGGCCGAGTGCGGCCGTGCCCGCCATTCCCAGCAACGCCCAGCTCACCGCGGCGATCGCGGACAGCAGGACGTCCGCCCACGGCAGCCTCGCGCCGTGTCCAGCGGTCTCGACTCCCGTGGCAGAGCTCATGGCAGACCCCCCGATCCGCGGCGCGGCCGGCGGCCGCGCGTGTCCCCCTCGCGTGGGATTACCACTCTCCGGGTCGGTTTCAACCCCGTCAACGGGAGTAGGTGAAGCGCTCGACGCCGTTCATCACAAGGCCCGACTTTCGGTCAGAGGGCCGAGCCTGAAATAGTTCCCCACGATGTTCGACATCCCTAGACTCCCTGTGATGGGGGTAACTCGGGGGACAACTCAGTGGGGCATGGAGTGCCGGAACTCGTACTGGAATCAAACGGACGGACCTGGACGCTCGATTCGTCCAGGTCCTACACACTCGGACGCGATCCGCAGGGAGACATCGTGTTCGACGACGCCAGGGTCTCCTGGCGTCACGCCACGGTCAGCTTCAACGGACGCAGTTGGGTCATCGAGGACCACGGCAGCACCAACGGCACGTTCGTGCAGGGGCAGCGGATCGGTCAGCTGGATATCGGCCCAGGAACCGCCGTGCACCTCGGCAACGCGACCGACGGACCGCGGCTGAACCTGTCCGGTGCCGCTGCCGCCGCTCAGCCGCAGCAGCCGCAGGCCGCGCCGTACGCCGCGCAGGGCGCGAGCGCCGGCTGGGCCCAGCAGGCCCCGCCGCCGCAGCAGGCCCCGCAGGCCGGTTGGCAGCAGCCGCAGCAGGCCGCGTCGATCCCGCAGCAGCAGGGCGCGCAGCAGGTGCCCGGTGGTGGCGCGGGGGCGCCGCCGGTCTACGGCGACCGCAGCCCGACCACGTTCCACCAGTTCTCGCTGGGCCGTGTGATGCGTATCGGCCGTGCGCTGGAGAACGAGCTGGTCGTCTCCGACCTCCAGGTCTCCCGGCACCACGCCGAGTTCCACGCGACGCCCGACGGCCGCTTCGAGATCCGTGACCTGGGCTCGCACAACGGCACGTACGTCAACGGCCAGCCGATCGCCAAGGGCGGCTCGCAGCTGTTGGGCCCGACCGACATCGTCGGCGTCGGCCACTCCACGTTCCGTATCGTCGGCGACCGGCTGGAAGAGTTCGTCGACACCGGTGAGGTCTCCTTCTCCGCGCGCCATCTGACCGTCACGGTCGACGGCGGCAAGCAGATCCTGAAGGACGTCTCCTTCGGCGTTCCGGAGAAGTCGCTGATCGCGGTCATCGGCCCGTCCGGTTCCGGCAAGTCGACGCTGCTGAAGGCGCTGACCGGTTACCGGCCCGCCAACCAGGGCGAGGTCCTCTACGACAACCGGAACCTGTACAAGCAGTTCGCCGAACTGCGCCAGCGCATCGGTCTGGTCCCGCAGGACGACATCCTGCACAAGGAACTGACCGTCAAGAAGGCCCTCAAGTACGCGGCCAAGCTGCGCTTCCCGGCCGACACCACGGCCGCCGAGCGCGAGTCCCGCATAGACGAGGTGCTGCGCGAGCTGAAGCTCGACATCCACAAGGAGAAGAAGGTCACCTCCCTCTCCGGCGGCCAGCGCAAGCGTGTCTCGGTGGCCCTGGAGCTGCTCACCAAGCCGTCGCTGATCTTCCTCGACGAGCCCACCTCGGGCCTCGACCCGGGCATGGACCGCGATGTCATGCAGCTGCTGCGCGGCCTGGCCGACGACGGCCGTACGGTTCTCGTCGTCACCCACTCCGTGGCCGAGCTGGCGATCTGCGACAAGCTGCTCGTGATGGCGCCGGGTGGCTCGGTGGCCTACTTCGGCCCGCCGGAGGAGGCGCTGAACTTCTTCGGCTACGACACCTGGGCCGATGTCTTCTCCGCCTTCGAGAACTACCGCGACTACGACTGGGCGGGCCGCTGGAAGGGCTCGCAGCACTACCAGATGTACGCCGCGGACATCGACGCCGTTGCGCCGCAGGCCGTACAGATGCCTCCGATGCAGGCGATGAAGCCGCCTAAGCCGCAGGGCTGGATGTCGCAGTTCGTCACGCTGGTGCGCCGCTATGTGTCGGTGATCGCGTCCGACAAGGGCTTCCTCGCCCTGATGGTGATCCTGCCGGCCGTGCTCGGCGCGGTGAGCCTGCTCATCGATGCCGACAAGGGCCTGCTGCCCAACCCGGCGAATCCGCAGACCGGCCGGATCATCCCGAACGGCACGGCCACCACGGTCCTGCTGATCCTCGCGGTCGGCGCCTGCTTCGCGGGTGCCGCGAACTCGGTCCGTGAGCTGATCAAGGAACGGGTGATCTACGAGCGGGAGCGCGCGACCGGCCTGTCCCGTTCGGCATACCTGATGTCCAAGGTGTTCGTGCTCGGCATGATCACCGTGTTCCAGGGCCTGCTGGTCGGTGTGATCGGCTTCACCAGCCGTGAGATCCCGAAGGAGGGCCTGGTCCTCGGCAGCGCGACGATCGTCGAGCTGTCCGTGCCGATCATGGCGCTCGGCTTCACCTCGATGATGTTCGGCCTGATCATCTCCTCGCTGGTGAAGACGGCCGAGAAGACCATGCCGCTGCTGGTCATGTTCGCGATCATCCAGGTCGTGTTCACGGGCTGTCTGTTCACCCTGCACGGCTCGATCGGCGTCAACGAGTTCTCGTATCTGATGCCGTCCCGCTGGGCGGTCGCCGCGGCCGGCGCCACGCTGGACTTCAACAAGATCAGCCCGCCCAAGGACGGCGGGGGCACCGACCCGCTGTGGGACCACACCGTCGGCGCCTGGAGCGTGGACATGGCCGCCCTGATCGCCCTCGGCGTGATCTGCGGCTTCTTCGTGGCCCGCTTCCTGCGCCGCCACGAGCCCGAGGTCATGCGCAAGTAACCGCGCGCGTACGACGCCGAAGGGCGGCACCCCGGCTGGGGGTGCCGCCCTTCGGCGTACGCGAGAAGAGGTCCGCGCGGCCTCAGTACGCGCTGTTGACGTTGTCCATCGAACCGTACTTGTCGGCGGCGTAGTTGCAGGCGGCAGTGATGTTGGCGACCGGGTCGTAGATGTTCCACGAGGTGCCGGGCACGTGGTACGCCTTGAAGGTCGGCGGGATGACCTGGAGCAGGCCCTTCGACGGGATGCCGTTGATGGCGTTGATGTCCCAGCCGTTGATGGCCATCGGGTTGCCGGAGGACTCCCGCATGATGTTGCGGTGCAGGCCGCTGTACGAGCCCGGGATGCCCTTGGCCTTCATGATGTCCAGGGACTCCCGGATCCAGCCGTCCAGGTTGTTGGGGTAGGACTTCGCGGGCTTGGCCGCGGCACGCTCGACGGACCGGCTCGCGGTCTGCTTGGCGGCGCGCTCCTGGGCGGCCTTCTTGGCGGCCTCGGCGACAGCCTTCGCCTTGGCGGCGGTCTCGGCCTGCTTCTTGACGAGCGCGTCGGCGGCGGCCTTCTTCTGCGCCGCGATCTCCTGGATCTTGACCGTCTCGGTGGCGAGCTGGTCGGTGACCGTGCCCTTGACGCCCTTGATCTGCTCGGTGCTGTACGCCACCCGGGCCTCGGTGGAGGGAGCCCCGGTCATGATCGTCTCGGCGCTGCTGGGAACCGCCGAGAAGGCGATGGCGGCGGTACCGAGGGCGGCGACGCCGGCGATCGCGATCTTGTGGTGCTTGGTCAGGCGATGACTGAGACGAGTGTTGGTGTTCTTGAGCATGGCAGATCGACCTCTTCGAATAGCGCGGAGTCGCCTTCTGTCCGACGGGGGAACCGGGTCCGGCCCGTACGAACGCCGCGGGGCGAAACCCACGGCGTCCGGCGACAGGAGCAATTCTTAGCGGCCGCAAAATCGCCTGGCAAAGGTGTGACGTACGACCCTGGATAGTGGATCGGGGAAGGGCAAAACGGGACAGACTGGAGCGTCTGCCCCGTTCGGGACGTGTCGGTATATCTCCTATGTCCGTTCGTACGTGATCCGCGCCCTATGCGCGGGCTCACACCGCGGGCGATGAATCCTCACCGAAAGTTGCCAAAGCAACGCTCTGTGTCAGGGCTCTCCTCCGGCAGGATGAGATGCACGTCGCCGAACTCGTGCCACAGATAGAGCCGGCGCCGCGCCTCCTCGTACGCGCGGTCGACCACCGCCCGCCCCGCGATCGCCTCCAGCATCAGCAGATGCGAGGCCTCCGGCTCGTGCAGCCCGGTCAGCAGCCCGTCGACCACCCGCACCCCGCGCTCGGGCGTCACCACGAGATCGGTCCATCCCTCGATCGCCCGCACTGTCCCGTCCGCCCCGGCCGCCGACTCCACGGCCCGTACCGCCGTCGTACCGACCGCGACCACCCGGCCGTCCCCGGCCCGCACGTCATTGATCAGCCGCGCGGACGCCTCGGACACGGCGTACCGCTCCGGATACGGCGGCTCGTGCGCCTCCGCCGACGCCACCCCGGTGTGCAACGTGACCGGCGCGAACCGCACACCCCGGCTCACCAGCTCCGTCACCAGCCGCGGTGTGAAGGGCCGGGCGGCACTCGGCATCTCCGCACTGCCCGCCCCGTCGGCCGACGGCAGCGCGAACACCGTCTGGTACACCGACAACGGCTGGTCCCGCTCCGTATAGGAGTAGCGAATGGGCCGCCCGTGCTCCCGCAGCAGTCCGAGGACGTCAGCCCCGGCCACCCGCGCCCACCACAGCCGCTCACCCCGTGGGCTCAGCGGTTCCTCCAGCACCAGCCCCGCACCCCCGGGAAGCCGCACCTCTGTACCCGCGGGCCCGCCCGCACGCGCGCGCGTAGTCCCCCTGCTGTCCGGATCCCGCAGCTCGACGGCCCACCGCCCGTCGTCGCCGAGCGTGGAGAAGTGCACCACCACGCGCGTGTGCCCGATCCTCCCGTCCACCGCGGCGGCCAGCGTGGGCGAGGTGTTCACCACCAGCAGGTCCCCGGCCCGCAGCAACCGCGGCAGCTCCGCGAACACGTGGTGCGACACCTCGGACCCGCGCGACACCAGCAGCCGTACGGCATCCCGACCCAGACCCGGCCCGCGCTGCTCGGCGGGCACCCGCGCCGACAGCTCCTCGGGCACCCTCAGCGCCGGCGTCATCGCCCCTCCAGCAGGGAGGGCGCCCCATAGCGGCCGCTCGCCGGACGCTCGTCCAGCAGCCGCAGGAAGGCGGGCACCACACTCGCCGGCTCCGGCCGCGGACCGTTGTCGTCCGGTACGGCCGCCGCATACAGCTCCGTGGCCATGTCCCCGGGGTCGACCGCCCACACCCGTAGCCGCGGCTCCTCCTCGGCGAGCACCCCTGCGAGCTGGTCCAGGGCCGCCTTGGACGCCCCGTAGCCGCCCCAGGTCTCGTACGCCTCGGCGGCCGCGTCCGAGCTGACCGCGACCACCGCGCCCGCCGGCGACTCCCGCAGCAGCGGCAGCGCCTCCTGGACCAGGCCCAGCGCCGCCACCACATTCACCTCCAACGCCCGCCGCAGCCCCTGCAGGGGCAGCTCCGCCAGCCGCACCAGCGGTTCGGCGCCCAGCGCGCTCGCGTTGTTCACCAGCAGATCGACACCGCCCAGCTGCCACGCCGCCGCCACCAGCTCCGCCCGGTGCCCGGCGTCCGTGACGTCCCCGGGCAGCGCCTCGACCCGCGTGCCGTGCCCGGCCACGGCCGCGGCCGCCGCCGTGAGCGCGTCGGCGCCCCGGGCGTCGAGCACCAGATCCCAGCCGCGCGTGGCCAGCGCCTCGGCGAGCGCCCGTCCCAGCCCCTTCGAGGCCCCCGTGATGATCGCTACCGGCATGACAACCGTCCCCTCTGCCGCGCCGACCTCCGATCGGCGGTGGCTTCAACCTAGGAACGGCACCGACCCGGCCGCCTCGGACGCGGGCCGCACATGGGTGCGGTCCTTCGCCCTAAGCCGCACGTCCGGGGCCGGAGACCTACGTCCTGCGGACCAGGACCACCGGCCCAGGTCCGGCCGCCACAGGTCCGATCCGCACTGTCACACCCCGCCGGTACCGTGAGGTCATGAGTCAAGGCCCCCGGTCCGGCCTCGCCGCGGTGAGTTCCGCGCTGCTGGCCATGAGCAGGCACCTGGAGGTGCGCGACGTCCTCAAGACGATCGTCGCCTCGGCCCGCGAGCTGCTCGACGCGCAGTACGCCGCCCTCGGGGTCCCGGACGACCACGGCGGCTTCGCCCAGTTCGTCGTCGACGGGGTCAGCGACGAACAGTGGAAGGCCATCGGCCCGCTCCCGCGTCAGCACGGCATCCTCGCCGCGATGCTCCAGGAGGCCCGCCCGGAGCGCCTCGCCGATGTGCGCAAGGACCCCCGCTTCGAGGGCTGGCCGGCCGCCCACCCCGAGATGTCCGACTTCATCGGCCTGCCGATCCGCGACGGCGACGAGATCATCGGCGCGCTGTTCCTGGCGAACAAGCGCTGTCCCAAGCCCGAGGGAAGCTGCGGCTTCACACAGGAGGACGAGGAGCTGCTGGCCATCCTCGCCCAGCACGCCGCGATCGCCCTCACCAACGCCCGTCTGTACGAGCGCAGCCGCGAGCTGACGATCTCCGAGGAGCGCTCGCGGCTCGCCCACGAACTGCACGACGCGGTGAGCCAGAAGCTGTTCTCCCTGCGCCTGACGGCACAGGCGGCCGCGGCCCTGGTCGACCGCGACCCGTCCCGCGCCAAGGGCGAACTGCATCAAGTGGCCCGGCTCGCCGCCGAGGCCGCCGACGAACTGCGCGCCGCCGTGGTGGAGTTGCGCCCCGCCGCCCTCGAAGAGGACGGCCTGGTCGCCACCCTGCGGACCCAGATCCAGGTCCTCGACCGCGCCCACAGCGCGCGCGTGTCCTTCGCCTCCAGCGGCTTCCGCGCCCTGCCCGCCGCACAGGAGGATGCGCTGCTGCGCGTCGCCCAGGAGGCACTGCACAACGCCCTGCGGCACTCCGGGGCACAGCATGTGGACGTCACCCTCGGCCGCCGCGCCTGCGGAGCCGTCCTGCGCGTCACCGACGACGGCAGCGGCTTCGAGCCGAAGTCGATCCGCCGCGCGGGACGTCATCTGGGACTGGTCTCCATGCGGGACCGGGCCGGCGGGGTGGGCGGCTCGCTCACGGTGGAGTCCGCGCCCGGCAAGGGCACCACGATCGAGATGGAGGTCCCCGGTGGCTGACGCAATCAGGGTGCTGCTCGTCGACGACCACCAGGTCGTCCGCCGCGGTCTGCGCACCTTCCTGGAGGTGCAGGACGACATCGAGGTCGTCGGCGAGGCGGCCGACGGCACCGAAGGGGTCGCCCGCGCCGAGGAACTGAAGCCCGACGTGGTCCTCATGGACGTCAAGATGCCGGGCATGGACGGCATCGACGCGCTGCGCAGACTCCGCGAACTCGACAACCCCGCGCGCGTGCTCATCGTCACCAGCTTCACCGAGCAGCGCACGGTGGTCCCGGCCCTGCGCGCGGGCGCCGCCGGATACGTCTACAAGGACGTGGACCCCGACGCGCTGGCCGGCGCCATCCGCTCGGTGCACGCCGGGCACATCCTCCTCCAGCCGGAGGTGGCCGGCGCGCTGCTCTCCCCGGAGGACGCCAACTCGGGCCAGAGCAGGGGAGGTTCACTCACCGAGCGGGAGCGCGAGGTGCTGGGCCTGATAGCGGACGGCCGCTCCAACCGCGAGATCGCCCGCGCCCTCGTCCTGTCCGAGAAGACCGTCAAGACGCACGTCTCGAACATCCTGA
This sequence comes from Streptomyces sp. NPDC025638, assembly GCF_055558775.1. Lineage (NCBI taxonomy): Bacteria > Bacillati > Actinomycetota > Actinomycetes > Kitasatosporales > Streptomycetaceae > Streptomyces > Streptomyces sp. NPDC025638. The sequence goes on from NZ_JBVHLX010000005.1 coordinate 618,051, forward strand.
TGAAACTCGACCTCGCGGACCGGACCCAGGCGGCGCTGTGGGCCGTTCGTCACGGTGTGACAGGGTGAGATTCATACCGTCGGGGGAATGTCACCCGGACGGCGCACCCTCCGGCGATCTCCGCCGTTCTCCAGTGCGTGCCGCGGCGACTGCCGCGGTGATCGCCAAGGAGGGGTTGAAAGTGAAGAACCTGAAGAAGGCCGCGGCCGTGACGATGGTGGCCGGGGGCCTGCTGGCGGCCGGTGCCGGAATGGCCTCCGCCACGAACGGCTCCTGGGCCGGCGGCGAGGCCAAGGGCTCCCCGGGCGTCGTCTCGGGCAACGTCGTCCAGGCCCCGGTGCACGTCCCGGTGAACGTGGTGGGCAACAGCGTGAACGTCATCGGCGCCCTGAACCCGGCCTTCGGCAACGTGGGCCTCAACCACTGAGCCCACCCCCGCGGACCCCCGGCCTCCCGACACCTCACCGGGAGGCCGGTCACTCATCGGCGCAGGTCACCACCGGCCGACGCTCACCGCCCCCGCTCCTCCACAACGGAGTTGTACGCCGCGACCTGCGCCCGCCGTGCCGTCCGCTCCACCGGCCGCAGCGCGGCCCCCCGCGCCGCCATCTCCGACGCGCTCACCGCACCCCCGTGGCCGTTCTCATGGGCCAGGGAAATCAGCAGCCCCACCCGCTGAGCCAGCTCCAACACCCGCACCGCCCGTGGCGGATACCCCGGCGCCAGCACCTCGTTCCCCCGCTCGGCCCGCGCGCGGTACGCATCGATCGCCGCCTCCGCCACCGGACCCGCCCCCGCGACGTCCAGCCGCGAGAGCACCGCCGTCGCGTCCCGCAGGGCCTCCGCCAGCTCCCGCTCGGCCTCGCCCAGCGACGGCACATCCGCGGGCGGCGCCTCCCGCACCGGCAGACAGTGCCAGACCACCTCGGCATGCACATCACCGGCGGGCCCGGCCTCGTACAACTCGGGCACCAGCCCGAACGCGGCGCCGTGACAGATCACCGCCTCCTCGGCCTCCAGCGCCCGCGCGTTGAACTCCGGCGGCCCGCTCAGCCCCAGCGGATGCCCCGGCGCGGGCAGCGCAACCCGCAGCCCGGTCGCCCCGAGCGTCCGCAGCCGCCCCAGCGCGAGCGTGAGCCCGACCGGCGCCGACTCACCCGGCAGTCCCTCCACCCGGTGCACCGCGTCGTCGCCGACGATGGCGAGTACGGCGTCATCCGGCGAGACAAGTCCGGCCAATAGGGAATTTCCCCAAGCGGCGAGGCGTCCTGAACGCGGTTCCGAGAGCATGCCCCCACCCTAAGGACCGGACCGATGGAATGGACCGCGCCACCGGTGGCGTAGATTTCGTAGGGGCTGCGCCCACCGGCGCGGCGGACCGAGCCACAGGCGTACGCGACAGCCGAGACCGGCCACACTGCAAGGGGAGACAACGCGCTCATGAGCGATGTTCTGGAGCTTCAGGACGTATCCGTGGTCCGCGAGGGCCGGGCTCTGGTGGACCAGGTCTCCTGGTCGGTGAAGGAGGGCGAGCGCTGGGTCATCCTCGGCCCCAACGGCGCCGGCAAGACCACCCTCCTGAACGTCGCCTCCAGCTACCTCTACCCCAGCAAGGGCACCGCCACCATCCTCGGCGAGACCCTCGGCACGCCCGGCACCGACGTCTTCGAGCTGCGCCCCCGCATCGGCGTGGCCGGCATCGCCATGGCCGACAAGCTCCCCAAGCGCCAGACCGTCCTGGAGACCGTGCTGACCGCCGCGTACGGCATGACCGCGCACTGGCACGAGGACTACGAGGAGGTCGACGAGCAGCGTGCCCGCGCCTTCCTCGACCGCCTCGGCATGAGCGACTACCTGGAGCGCAAGTTCGGCACGCTCTCCGAGGGCGAGCGCAAGCGCACCCTCATCGCCCGCGCCCTGATGACCGACCCCGAGCTGCTCCTGCTCGACGAGCCGGCCGCCGGCCTCGACCTCGGCGGCCGCGAGGACCTGGTCCGCCGCCTCGGCCGCCTCGCCCGCGACCCGATCGCCCCCTCCATGATCATGGTCACCCACCATGTCGAGGAGATCGCCCCCGGCTTCACGCACGTCCTCATGCTCCGTCAGGGCAAGGTCCTCGCCGCGGGCCCTCTGGAGCTCGAACTGACCTCGCGCAACCTCTCCCTGTGCTTCGGCCTCCCGCTCGTCGTGGAGCAGGTCGGCGACCGCTGGACCGCTCAGGGCCTGCCGCTGTCCTGACCCCCATTGCGCCCTGTCCGCGGCACCGTCCGCGGCTCTAACATGACCATGTGAACGACATCGACGCGTGGGTGTGGTGGCTCGTCGGCGCTGCGGCGCTCGGAATCCCGCTCGTGATCACGGCGATGCCGGAGTTCGGCATGTTCGCCGTGGGTGCCGTCGCGGCCGCGGCCGTCGCGGGCCTCGGCTTCGACATCGTGGTCCAGGTACTCGCTTTCGTGGTCGTCTCGGTCGCGCTCATCGCCGTCGTACGGCCCATCGCGGCCCGGCACAGCGCCCAACGCCCCCAACTCGCCACAGGCGTGGATGCGTTGAAGGGCAAGCAGGCCGTCGTACTGGAACGCGTCGACGGCTCCGGCGGCCGCATCAAGCTCGCCGGGGAAATCTGGTCGGCCCGTTCCCTCGACACCGACCGCGCCTACGAAGTGGGGCAGGAAGTCGACGTCGTGGACATCGAGGGGGCAACGGCGATCGTCATCTGACCTCGCAGGACTCAACTGAACCGAACACCCCACGAGTTGTGCGACGGTCTGTCAGACTCGTCCAGCAAGATCTTCAACAGCCATAAGATCTGCCGAAGGCGCCGAGGCGGAGAAGGGTACGGGGAGCCACGATGGAACCGGTCATCATCGTATTGATCATTCTGGTGGTGTTGGTCTTCATCGCCCTGATCAAGACGATCCAGGTCATCCCACAGGCCAGCGCCGCCATCGTCGAGCGCTTCGGTCGCTACACACGGACACTCAACGCGGGCCTCAACATCGTGGTCCCGTTCATCGACACCATCCGCAACCGCATCGACCTGCGCGAACAGGTCGTGCCGTTCCCGCCGCAGCCGGTGATCACCCAGGACAACCTGGTCGTGAACATCGACACGGTCATCTACTACCAGGTCACCGACGCCCGCGCGGCCACCTACGAGGTCGCCAGCTACATCCAGGCGATCGAGCAGCTCACCGTCACCACGCTCCGCAACATCATCGGCGGCATGGACCTGGAGCGCACCCTGACCTCCCGCGAGGAGATCAACGCGGCCCTGCGCGGCGTGCTCGACGAGGCCACCGGCAAGTGGGGCATCCGCGTCAACCGCGTCGAGCTCAAGGCCATCGAGCCGCCGACCTCCATCCAGGACTCGATGGAGAAGCAGATGCGCGCCGACCGTGACAAGCGCGCCGCGATCCTCACCGCGGAAGGTACGCGCCAGGCGGCCATCCTCACCGCCGAAGGTGAGAAGCAGTCCCAGATCCTGCGCGCCGAGGGTGAGGCCAAGGCCGCCGCCCTGCGCGCCGAGGGCGAGGCCCAGGCCGTCCGCACGGTCTTCGAGGCGATCCACGCCGGCGACCCCGACCAGAAGCTGCTCAGCTACCAATACCTGCAGATGCTCCCGAAGATCGCCGAGGGCGACGCCAACAAGCTCTGGATCGTCCCCAGCGAGATCGGCGACGCCCTCAAGGGCCTGTCCGGCGCCATGGGCAACTTCGGCCCCCTGGCGGGCGGTTCGGGCGGCGGAACCTCTGTCCCGCAGCAGAACAACGGCAACGACCGCCGTGAGAAGCCGTCGATCGACTGACGCACCCGTGATACGACGAGGGGCTCGCCTTCCCAGGAAGGCGAGCCCCTCTCACATACCGGCTACGCGGCCGACTGGGACAGCCACTCCGGCAGCGCCTCGAAGTCCTCCTGCCCCAGCGCCAGCAGCATCGCGTCCTGCGGCGTCGGCTCGAACGGCTGCCGCAGCAGCGGCATGCCCGCCTGCTCCGGAGTCCGGTCGGCCTTGCGGTGGTTGTCCTCCGCGCACGAGGCGACCGTGTTCAGCCACGAGTCCGCGCCACCTTGCGCCCGCGGCACCACATGGTCCACGGTCGTCGCCCGCCGCCCGCAGTACGCGCACCGGTGCCGGTCCCGCACCAGCACACCCCGCCTCGACCACGGCGCTTGTCTTCGGAACGGCACCCGTACATACCTGCACAGCCTGATCACCCGGGGCGCGGGTATGTCCACGGCGGCACCCCGCATACGCAGTTCGGGGTGGGCCTGCTCGACGACGGCCTTGTCCTGCAGCACCAGAACGACAGCTCGGTTCAGCGTCACCGTCGACAGCGGCTCGAAGCTCGCGTTCAGCACCAGCGTGTCCCGCATCCAGCCCACCTCCCGTGTGCACCTGCCCACCCCCGGCGGGCTTGGATCAACTCTGTACGGGCGCGCCGAGATGGACAACGCAATAAAAAATGCCCGCCTCTGATCACTTCCAAGACCGGAGGCGGGCAAACGTTCAATGAACGCTGGGCCGAATCGGCGCCGCGTCAGCCCTCGGCGGGGTTCTCGTACTCACCGATGAGCTGGGCACGCGCGATCGCGTGGAACCGCAGATTGAAACCGACGACGGCCGGAGAAGCGTCGGAATCCGGACCGAGCTTCTCCTGGTCCACCGCGTACACCGTGAAGACGTACCGGTGCGGCCCGTCCCCGGGCGGCGGAGCGGCACCGCCGAAATCCTTCGACCCGTAGTCGTTGCGCGCGTGCACCGCACCCTCGGGCAGACCCTCGAACTTGCCGCTGCCCGCACCCACCGGCAGCTCGGTCACGGAGGCCGGGATGTCGAACAGGACCCAGTGCCAGAAACCGCTGCCGGTCGGGGCGTCCGGGTCGTAGCAGGTCACGGCGAAGCTCTTGGCCTCGGCCGGGAACCCCTCCCACCGCAGCTGCGGGGAGGTGTTGCCGGCCGCGTGGACCTGAGCGTCCTTGAGCCTCGCGTTCGGCTCGACGTCCTCGCTCGTCACCGTGAACGACGGCACGGGCGGGTGGAAGTCATGGGGGAGCGGCCGCCGCTTGAGCTCGGTCACCTCGGTACCTCCTGATCGGTTCCTTCAGTAGGAACCGAGCCTAGAACCAGTTGCGCTTGCTGCCGACCTCGGACAGCCACTGGTTGAGGTATGCCGCCCAGTCGGTCCCGTGGAAGTCGTGCAGACCCACCTGGAAGGACCGGAAGGTGTCCGAGCCCTCGCTGAACAGACCCGGCTTCTTGTCCATTTCCAGGATGACGTCCATGGCCTGCTCGTCCGCCACGAAGCTCAGCTCCACCTGGTTGAGGCCCCGGTACTGCGACGGCGGGTAGAACTCGATCTCCTGGTAGAACGGCAGCCGCTGCCGCGTGCCCCGGATGTGACCGCGCTCCATGTCCGCGTTCTTGAAGCGGAAGCCCAGCTGGATGAACGCGTCCAGGATCGCCTTCTGCGCCGGCAGCGGGTGCACGTTGATGGGGTCCAGGTCACCGGAGTCCACCGCACGGGCGATCTCCAGCTCCGTGGTCACACCGATGTGCATACCGCGCAGCGCCTGCCCGTCGATCATCGTGACCGGCGTCTCCCAGGGGATCTCCAGCCCGAACGGAACGGCGTGCACGGCACCGGCCTGCAGCTGGAAGGCACCACCGAGCCGCACCTTGGTGAACTCGATGTTCTGCTTGTACTCCTCGTCGCCGCTCTCCACCTCGACCCGCGCCTGCAGGCCCACGGACAGTCCCTCGATGTCCTGGTTCACGGACCCGCCCTGGATCCGCACCTCACCCTGGACGACACCACCCGGAACGACGTTGACCTCGGTCAGCACCGTCTCGACCGAAGCCCCGCCGGCGCCCAGACTCGCGAGCAGCTTCTTGAACCCCATGACTCTCCCTTTACGTATGGATCCCTGATCCCTACAAACGCGATCCGGACGCGACCGGTTCCGCGCCACACCCTGGCAAGCGGGGGATCCTTTGACCACCCCTTGGCACAGACACGTCTGGACTACGCTCGTACGACATGATCGCGCCCCCGGACCGTACGCCACTGCCCAGGTCGTTCTTCGACCGCCCTGTGCTGGAAGTCGCCCCCGACCTTCTCGGCCGGATCCTCGTACGAAGCACCCCGGACGGCCCGATCGCGGTGCGCCTCACGGAGGTCGAGGCATACGACGGCCCGAACGACCCCGGCTCACACGCGTATCGCGGCCGCACACCCCGCAACGACGTGATGTTCGGTCCGCCCGGACACGTGTACGTCTACTTCACCTATGGCATGTGGCACTGCATGAACCTCGTCTGCGGTCCGGAAGGCTCGGCGAGCGCCGTCCTGCTCCGCGCGGGGGAGGTCGTCGAGGGCGCCGAGCTCGCGCGTAAACGTCGACTCTCGGCCCGAAATGACAAGGAACTGGCCAAAGGACCGGCACGCCTGGCCACAGCCCTGGACGTGGACCGCGCACTCAGCGGCACGGACGCGTGCGCCTCCGGCGAGACCCCACTGAGGCTGCTCACCGGCACCGCGGTGCCCTCCGACCAGGTACGCAACGGCCCCCGCACGGGTGTGGCCGGCGACGGAGGCGTCCACCCCTGGCGTTTCTGGGTCGCCAACGACCCGACGGTGAGCCCCTATCGGGCCCATGTGCCCAGGCGCCGCTCAAGTTGACGCGTCCCTGGAAGGTGCGTAATGTGGCCCGAGCCGCTGAACCGGGTACGGCAATCGCCAGCAGCCGGAGCGGCCAACCCACTACCTGCTACTTCCCCTCGACCGGGGCGAATTTCGGCGTGCCCGCATGCCCGAATTCAGGCCCGTGGAACTCGATTATGAGTTGCCGAGAGGATCGGCTAACGTAGTGAATGTCGAAAGGCCGACAGGCGAAAGCCGGAAGCCCCAGACAAATCCCGCCGACCGGGAATCGGACGCCGAAAGGATCTGATAGAGTCGGAAACGCAAGACCGAAGGGAAGCGCCCGGAGGAAAGCCCGAGAGGGTGAGTACAAAGGAAGCGTCCGTTCCTTGAGAACTCAACAGCGTGCCAAAAGTCAACGCCAGATATGTTGATACCCCGTCTCCGGTCATCACGACTGGGACGAGGTTCCTTTGAAATAACACAGCGAGGACGCTGTGTGCGAGGGGACTATTCCTCCTCTCGCACCGCTCTCGTGGTGTTCAACCGGATTACCGG